>NZ_JBFUDU010000006.1:0-366914 GCF_056404555.1 Asticcacaulis sp. P2_C5 | reverse complement strand
GATCGCGGGCCAGCATCAGCCCGATCTTGTCGGCGAAGATTTCCTGGCCGGTATTGTCGACCACGCCGCAGCGGTCGCCGTCGCCATCGAAGCCGAGCGCCAGGTCGGCGCCGTGCTCGATCACGGCCTTACTCATTTCATGGAGCATTTCGTGGTCTTCGGGATTGGGATTGTACTTGGGGAAGGTCGCATCGAGATTGCAGTCCATCTCGATAACTTCGGCGCCCATGGCACGCAGGGTCTGGGGTGCGAAGGCGCCTGCCGTGCCGTTGCCGCAGGCGCAGACGACTTTCAGCTTGCGCTTCAGTTTCAGCTTGGATGAGATGTCGTCCATATAGCGTTGCTGGACGCCGTCGACACGCTTCAGGCTGCCGCCAGGACGCTCGACGCCCAGACCGCCTAGGACGATCTCCTTCAGCCGGCCCATCTCGTCCGGCCCGAAGGTCAGCGGCGCCTGGCAGCCCATCTTGACGCCGGTCCAGCCATTGTCGTTGTGCGAGGCCGTAACCATGGCGACGCATTGTGCGTCGAGGTCGAACTGGGCGAAATAGGCGATCGGCGACAGGCACAGGCCGATATCGATGACCTCGATCCCGGCCTGCATCAGGCCCAGGATCAGGGCATTCTTGATATTGGTCGAATAGGAACGGAAGTCGTGGCCGGTGACCAGTTTCGGCGTCACGCCACGCTCGTATATATAGGTCCCGAGTCCAAGGCCCAGGGCCTGGATGCCCAGCAGGTTGATCTCCTTGCCAAAGATCCAGCGGGCGTCGTATTCGCGAAAGCCCGTCGCCTTGACCAGGGCGATCGTCTCGAAGTCGTAGGAATTTTCAGGTATCGCGGGCTTGGGCAGCAGGGTCATTAATTGTCTCTTCAAGTAGGGAGGGGCGCTCGGACAAACGGCACGAGCCGATAGCTCAGTTGAAGTAAGGAACCAATGCGGCCCGTGCTGCGTCGGCCAGATCAGGGCGTTTCAGGGCCAGGGCGACATTGGCGCGCAGCAGGCCGATCTTGTCGCCGCAGTCATAGGTGACGCCGTCATATTCCAGGGCATGGAAGGCCTGGGTTTCCATCAGGCGGAACATGGAATCGGTCAGTTGGATCTCGCCACCGGCGCCGCGTTCCTGCGTGGCCAGCAGTTCGAAGATCTCGGGCTGCAGGATATAGCGTCCGGAGACGATGAGATTGGACGGCGCGGTGCCCTGAGGTGGCTTTTCGACCATGCCGGTCATCCGGTTCAACCGGCCGTCGCGGCTATCGAGCGCCACGACGCCATACTGATGGGTCTGCTCCATCGGTACCGGCTCTACGATAATGATATTGCCGCCTTTTTCATCATAGGCATGGATCGCCTGTTTCAGGGCCGACACCTCGGCATCCATCACCATGTCGGGCAGGATGACGGCGAACGGCTCGTCACCGATGATATCGCGGGCGCACCATACCGCGTGTCCCAGGCCGTGCGGTTGCATCTGGCGCACGAAGCTCATTTCGCCGGGTTTGGGCAGTTCCGCCAGCATCTCGTCGAGGATATCGGTCTTGTTCTTGGCGCGCAGTTGCGCTTCGAGTTCGACCTGATGATCGAAATAGTCCTCGATGGCGCCCTTCGAACGTCCGGTCACAAAAACGAAATGCTCGATTCCCGCTGCCCGCGCTTCCGCGACGATATAGGACAGAATTGGACGGTCGACGACATTGAGCAGTTCTTTCGGGACCACCTTGGTGCCGGGCAGGACGCGTGTGCCCAGACCGGCAACAGGCACGACCGCCTTGCGAACGCGTTTATATGACACGTGTAAAGACCTCGAATAATATGGGAGTCCGGCCTCGAATGCGCCGGAAAACTGAATTGCGGCGGCAACTTAGTGTGCGGTATCCGAAACGGCAACCTCCGCCGGTCAATTTTCGGAGCAGATCATAAAAAATTCTTGCGCCGTTTGCGCCAAGGTCCCGCAAGTCCCAAAAAAAATTACCCCGCGGACCGCAAAGGACCGAGGGGCAAATAGGTCAGATTGGGGGATAAATCCCAGGGAAGGAAATCGGCACCCGAAAGCGTCGATAGGTCCTGTTATCATGATTTTTGAATAATGCAAATTAAAATATTTAATCTCACATTCGCGTTTCACGCTTGCAAGGCGAACTATTGTATTATTTATTGGCAAAAAAACAGAGGCTGTTTTGGCCTCGCAACGGGAAATAGGGAGCAAGGCATGCGTGGGAAGAGATTCGGCATGATGTTGGCGGGCATGATCGCCGCCACGACCGGACTGGGTACAGCGGGGCAGGTGGCCGCGCACGAAACCCTGGGGCTCGACATGCCCAAGCCCGAGATCGCCATGACGCCGCCCATGGGGTGGAATTCGTGGAACAAATTTGCCTGTGATGTCAATGAGGCCAAGGTGCGCGGCGTCGCCGACGCCATGGCTGCATCGGGTATGAAGGACGCCGGCTATCAGTATATCGTCATCGACGACTGCTGGCAGAAGACCCGTTCGGCCGACGGCACCATACAGGCCGATCCGGACCGCTTTCCGTCGGGCATCAAGGCCCTGGCCGACTATGTCCATGCAAAGGGACTGAAGTTCGGCCTCTATTCCGACGCCGGCAACAAGACCTGCGGCGGTCGCCCGGGCAGCCGCGGCTATGAATATCAGGATGCGCGCACCTATGCGGCGTGGGGCGTCGACTACCTGAAATACGACTGGTGCTATACCGGTCCGTCCAATGCCGAAGCCAACTACACCACCATGGCCAAGGCTCTGCGTGAATCCGGGCGCGATATTGTCCTGTCGATTTGCGAGTGGGGCGACAACAAGCCGCGTGAATGGGCGGCACCCATCGGCCATCTGTGGCGCACCACGGGCGATATTCGCGACAACTGGGACAAGGACGAGGGCTACAGCCATTCCTTTCTGTGGATACTCGACCACCAGGTCAATCTGTGGCCGGATTCCGGTCCCAACCACTGGAACGACCCGGACATGCTGGAGGTCGGCAACGGCGGCATGACGGAAACCGAATACCGCTCGCATTTCAGCCTGTGGGCCATGCTGGCAGCCCCCCTGATCGCCGGCAACGACCTGGCGAGCATGACGCCGGAGACCCTGGCCATCCTGACCAATAAGGACGTCATCGCGGTCGACCAGGATCCGCTGGGCCAGCAGGGCCGCCGCCTGGTCAAGGACGGCGATTATGAGGTCTGGGTACGTCCGCTGAAGGGCGGAGACCGCGCCGTGGTGCTGTTCAACCGCTCGGCGGCCGCCAAGACCATGTCGGTCGACTGGGAAACCCTGCAGATGCCGGGCGCGATGAAGGCCAGCGTCAGAGACCTGTGGTCGAAGACGGTGACCAAGGGCGTCAAGGGTAGCTATTCGGCCTCGGTCCCGTCGCACGGCGTGGTGATGATCCGCGTGACGCCAACCGTATAGATCCAAACCCAAGGCCGGACATCGGGCGGCGAGGGCGTGATGGCCTCGCCGCCTTTTGCGCTTTTACCAGGTGATATGGCTGAGGAAGTTGGGATCACTGGCCGTGGTGCTGAGCACCGTGATGGTATTGCCGCCGCCCAGATCGATGATCGCGCTGGTCCCAGACTGGAAGATCACAACCCCGCCACCATTTACCACGCCATTGCTGTAGGCGTGGATATTGACAAGGTCGTTCTGGCTGGATTTGAAGTCGTTGATGACGTCCTGACCACTGCCCAAGCCGAAGATAAAGGTGTCGGCGCTCGAACCCCCGATCAGGGTATCGTTACCCGCGCCGCCAGTGAGGATATCCACGCCGTTACCGCCATCCAGGCTGTTATTGCCGCTGTTGCCGGTGATCGTGTTGGCGATGTTGTTGCCGGTGGCGTTGATATTGGCCACGCCCGTCAGGTTGAAGATTTCGATATAGGCCGAAGCGCCCAGGGCATAGGTGACCGAGGCATTGACTGTGTCACCCGTACCGCCGGTGCTGCCGTCGACCGTCACGTCGGCGGCATCGTCAACCACGAAGGTATCGTTGCCCAGTCCGCCGGCCATGGTGTCCGCGCCCGCACCGCCATTGAGGACATTGTTGCCGCTATTGCCATTGAGGACATTGATCAGGGCGTTGCCGGTGGCGTTGATATCGGCGGAACCCGTCAGGGTCAGTGTCTCGGCATAGGCCGAGGCGTTCAGTGTGTAGGAAACCGAAGCCTGCACCGTGTCCGTGCCTTCGCCGGTCAGTTCGACGATGCTATCTGCGGCGCTATCGACGACATAGGAGTCGTTGCCCAGGCCGCCGGTCAGGGTGTCATTGCCCGCGCCGCCGTCCAGCCGGTCATTGCCGTCGAGGCCCAGCAGTTTATTGGCGCCCGTATCGCCCGTCAGGCTGTTATCGAGCGTATTGCCAGTGCCGATAATATTGCCGGCTCCCTGCAGAATCAGGTTCTCGACATTGTTCCCCAGGGTGTAGGTCACGGTGGAATAGATCAGGTCCGTGCCTTCCGCGGCATTTTCCGTGACGACGTCGGTGGTGCGTTCGACATAGTAGGTGTCATTGCCCAGACCGCCGGTCATGGTGTCGGAGCCGCCACGCCCATCCAGTATATTGTTGCCGGTATTGCCATTCAGTGTTTCGGCGCGGCTTAAGGTCCCGCCATAGGCGTTGACATGGGCAGCCCCGGTCAGGTTGACGACTTCGATATAGTAGGCGCCAATATCGAAGGAGACCTTTGCATTGGCCACATCGACGCCAACGGTCATGGTCTCGATGACGATATCGCCGGCATTGTCCAGCGTGTAGGTGTCGCTGCCCGCCCCGCCGATCATCGTGTCGGCGCCAGCGCCGCCGTTCAGGTCATTATTGCCTGCATTGCCGGTCAGGGCGTTGTCGAGCGTGTTGCCAAGCGCATTGATATCCGCCGATCCCGTCAGGCAAATCGTCTCGATATACTGCCCGACGGCCGAATAGGTGACGGTGCTGTAAACTATGTCATTGCCGCCCAGGTCGGCTTCGTAGGCATGGTCGCCGGTATTGTCGACATAGAAGGTGTCGTCGCCCAACCCGCCGGTCATGCGGTCGTTGCCTTTCTTGCCGTCCAGCACATTGTTGCCGTCATTGCCGGTGAGGGTGTTATTGCTGGTGTTGCCGGTACCATTGATATTGCCGTTGCCGGTAAGAAACAAGTTTTCGACCTGGACGGCCAAGGTAAAGCTGACCGAGGCATAGACCACATCCGTACCCTGGCTGTAGTTGTCGAAGACGACGTCGCCGGCATCGTCGACAACATAGGTA
This sequence comes from Asticcacaulis sp. P2_C5, assembly GCF_056404555.1. NCBI lineage: Bacteria > Pseudomonadati > Pseudomonadota > Alphaproteobacteria > Caulobacterales > Caulobacteraceae > Asticcacaulis > Asticcacaulis sp. P2_C5. The sequence continues at coordinate 361,652 of NZ_JBFUDU010000006.1, read as the reverse complement.
TCGTGACCGATACCGCCACTCAGCGTATCGGCGCCGCTGCCGCCATCCAGCCAGTCGGTGCCTCCGCTGCCGGTCAGGGTGTCGTTGCCGCCATTGCCCAGCACCGTGTCGTCGCCCAGGCTACCGTCCAGTGTATCGTTACCGCTATTGCCTTCGATCAGGTTGTTAAGGCTGTTACCGATGCCGGAGGCGTCCCCCGTGAAAAGACGCAGATTCTCGACATTGGCCCCCAATTTGTAGCTGACCGTAGAGTAAATGCTGTCGTGGGCACCGCCATCCGCAGCTTCGACAACCATGTCCTGGACGGTGTCGATATAGTAGCTGTCGTCGCCGTCTCCGCCATACATGGCATCGATCCCCAGGCCGCCGTCGAGCGTGTCGCTGCCTGCGCTGCCGGTGAGGAGATTGTTCAATTCGTTGCCCTGGCCATAGGCGGCTCCGCCGATGAAAGTCAGGTCCTCCAGATTGGCGCCCAGGCTATAGATGCCGCCAGCGGTCCGGACCTGGTCCCTGCCTTCATTGGAGGATTCCATCACCACGTCACCGACATTGACCGTAAAGGTATCGTTACCCGCTTTGCCGTACAGCGTATCGTTACCCGCGCCGCCATCGATTATATCGTTGCGGGTTGTGCCGGTCAGATTGTCGGCGCCGGAACCGCCGGTCAGGTTTGCTATATCGAGGCCGGTTCCCGACGAACTGAAGGTGCCGATTGCGTCGAAGACATAGAAATTGCCGGCAACATCACAGTCGAAGGTGATCCCGCTCGTGTCAGCGCTGAAATCCCCAATCAAATGATCAAAGCCAAGGCCAGCTTGCCAATAAAACTGCGCCGTCGCCAGATTGATCGTCAGGATGTCGTTACCGGACCCCGTCGAAAGGCTGTCGAGCCCTTCGACATTCTTGACTGTGGTTCCGTCAACCAGGGTAATGCCGCCGCTGGTAGCCGCGGTAACGGCATTATAGCTGACATTGGCGACTTCGTCGGACAGGTCGAGCGTAATCAAATCATAACCCGAGCCGCCATCGACCGAGTCGATCCCGGCGCCGGCGTCGATATGGTCGTCACCGGCTCCGCCCGTCATCGTGTCGTTGCCGGCGCCGCCATAAATGGAGTCATTTCCGTCCGCGCCGTTCAGAGCATCGTTGCCCTCGAGCCCGTACATTTCATCGTCGGCGTTGGTACCATTATAGATATCGTTGCCCAGCGTGCCTGGATAATATGCCATGCTTCAGCCCTGTCATATTTGTTTTGAATTGCTGGCTTTTGAGGCACGCAACTCTAAAAAGGGGGCTTTGGCAATACGGAATACCAATGTTATGCCGGCGTGTCGGTCATAGCTTGGTATTACTATACTTGGCTATGCGCGCACTTGCGACGCGCGCCGATCGGTTGCGGCGGCTAAACCTCTGCCGCCTCGATCAGTTTCAGCGACTCGATCAGGATGATTTTCGATGCGGCCTCCGCCGCCACCGCGTCGCCTCTTTCGATAGCGACCAGGATCGCCTCGTGAGCGGCGATGCTGGCCGTGTGGCCGGTGATCTTATTGGTCAACTGGATCGACAGTTGCAGGGCGTTGTTGATCAGTGGTTTCAGGCGCCAGAAGAAGGGATTGCCCGACGCCTTCAGGATGGCGACGTGGAAGTCGATATCGGCCTGCAGCCCGGCCTCCTGATCGCCGGTCGTGGCGATCATACCTTCCAGGCCAACACGGATAGCCGCGATGGCCGGGCGATCCTGGACCGTGGCGGCGAGGGCAGAGGCGGTTGGTTCGATAGCCAGGCGCATTTGGGCGAATTCGCGGTAGATCTTGTTGGAGAACGGCCGTTCCATCAGCCAGCGCAGAACGTCCGGATCGAGCAGGTTCCAGTTGTCGACCGGCTCGATGCGCGTGCCCTGGCGCTGGCGGGATGACAGCAGACCCTTGGCCGACAACATCTTGACCGCTTCACGCATGACCGTGCGGCTGGCGCCGTAGCGCGTGCACAGTTCGGCTTCGGTGGGGAAGATGGTGCCGTCGAACTCGCCGGTAACGATGGATTGTCCGAGCGTCTTGAGGAGGCCGTAGGCCAGGCTGACGCCATGTTCGGAGCGCATTTCGAGCGGCTTTCTAGTCGTTTATGTTATTTTGAGACGGAGATTCGTTTCCCTGAGGGGCAAGCTTACACGGGAATGCCAACATAAAACAAGTTACCTCCTTTTGACTTGCCGCAGCCCGCGCAATTTTATATGACAATTTCCACACATGATAAGCGCATCATATATGAATAAGCGCTTCAGGGACGATTCTAGCCAGCGGGAGGCCCCTATGCTTAAAGTGTCAACCAAGCGAATCCAGGCCGGAGTGTTAGCGCTATCAATGGCCATGCTGGCCTTTGGCGCCGACGCGGCGACCAAAAAGGCGCCGGTGGCGAAACCCATCCCGCAGCTGGTTCAGAAAGATGGCAGGTTCGCCCTGATGGTCGACGGCGCGCCGTACCTTATCCTGGGTGGCCAGGCCAACAATTCCAGCAACTATCCCGCCATGCTCGACAAGGTTTGGGCCGGCATTGCCGACATGCAGGCCAATACCCTGGTCATGCCTGTCGCCTGGGAGCAGATCGAGCCGGTCGAGGGCAGGTTCGACTTCAGCTTCCTCGACACCCTGGTCCGTGAAGCGCGCCAGCACAACGTCCGCCTGGTCATACTGTGGTTCGGGACCTGGAAAAATACCGGTCCGAGCTATACCCCGACCTGGGTCAAGACGGACAATAAGCGTTTTCCGCGCCTGAGCAACAAGGACGGCACGACCTCTTACAGCCTGTCGCCGCTATATGATACGACGCGCGAGGCCGACAAGAAAGCCTATGTCGAATTGATGAAGCACATCAAGGCGATCGACGGCGCCCAGCGCACCATCATCATGATGCAGGTGCAGAACGAGGTTGGCGTCTATGGCGCAGCGCGTGACTTTTCTCCCAAGGGCGATGCCCTGATGAACCAGCCGGTGCCGGCGGCGCTGCTGGCCAAGTACAAAAAGCAACCGGTAATTGGCCAAAACAACTGGAATGAGGTGTTCGGCAAGGATGCCGATGAATATTTCCACGCCTGGTCGATTGCGACCTATTGTGACGATATCGCCGCCGCCGGCAAGGCCGTCTATGCCCTGCCGACCTATATGAACGACGCTTTGAAGGACCCGCTCAATCCCGACCAGCCGGCGGGGTCCTACGCCTCGGGCGGGCCGACCTACAACGTACTCGACGTCTACAAGGCGGCCGCGCCACATATCGACATACTGGCGCCGGATCTCTATTCGGCCGCGTCCAACTCCTATGAGGCGACGTTGAAATTCTACCGCCGCCCGGACAATGCCTTGTTCGTCGCCGAAAGTGGTAACCGCAGCGTCTATGCCCGCTATATCTTCTCGGCCCTGGGCCAGCAGGCCATAGGTTTCGATCCGTTCGGCTTCGACTACACCGGCTATTCCAACTATCCGCTGGGCGAAAAGGACTGGGGCCCGGACAAGGTCAAGCCGTTCGGCACGGTCTACAAACTGTTTGGCAGCTTCGATCGCGTCTGGGCGAAGCTGAGCTATGAAAGCCAGGTGTGGGGCGTGTCGGAACCCGACGACCACACGGCCCAGACGCTCGATCTCGGCACGAAATGGAACGCCAAGGTCACCTATCGCCAATGGCAGTTCGGCATGCCGGAATGGGATCCGGAAAACAAGAACGGCTTCCCGGAAGGCTCCGACGTGCCGAGCGGCGGCGTTGCCGTCGCCAGACTGTCGGACAACGAATTCCTCGTCGCCGGGCTCAATGCGCGTATCTCGTTTGGCGCTGGCGCAGATAATGCCAGCAAGGGCATGTTGCTCGACCGTGTCGAAGAAGGGCATTATGATTCTGCCGGCCACTGGATATTCGAGCGCGTGTGGAATGGCGACGAAACCGACTATGGTCTGAACTTCACCGGCGAACCGAGCCTGCTCAAGGTTCGCCTGGCGACTTATGAAAAATAACAGGGCATGACCCTCAAAAACCAAAAGGGAGTGATGAGATGAAGACGAAGATTTGGGCGTCAAGCTCGATGATCGCCATGCTGCTCGGCGCCGGTACGGCCATGGCGGGCTCTTACGACAAGACGCCGACCGGTATCGTGGTCCATCCGGATTCGGGTGCGGCCAAGGAACTGCACCTCGACGTCATGACCGATGGCGTGATCCACGTCCTGGGCCTCGATGACGTCAAACGGGCCCAGATGCCGTCGCTGATGACCATCGCCGAGCCGAAAACCAGTGGCTTCACGGTTGACAGCGGTAACGGCTATGTTGTGCTGAAGGCCGCCAAGGCTTCGGCCAAGGTGTCGCTGAGCGACGGGCTGGTCACCTTTTTCAACGCCAAGGGCGAAGCCGTCCTGACCGAAAACAATTTCGCCATCACGCCGGTCACCGTCGAAGGCAAGCCCTTCGTCACAACCCAGGCCCGGTTTAACAAGGGCACGACGGACGCATTTTACGGCCTGGGCCAGCACCAGAACGGCCAGATGAACCTGAATGGCGAAGACGTCCTGTTGTCGCAGCACAATATGGATATCGGCATTCCGTTCGTCGTCTCGGACAAGAATTACGGCGTGCTGTGGGATAACAATTCGATCACCCGTTTCGGCAATCCGACGCCCTACGGCGCGATGGGGCGTGACCTGAAACTGACGGATGACAAGGGCAAGGCCGGCGCTTTGACGGCGCGCTACTATGTCGACGGCAAGCTGGTCCTGACGCGGCGCGAAGCCAAGATCGACTATCAGTACCTGTCGGACGTCGCCGCCAACTGGCCCAAGCAACTGGACGCCAAGGCCATTGCCGGCAAGTCTGTCAAGGTGGTGTGGGACGGTGCCCTCACGTCGGACGTCACCGGCACGCACAAGATGCAGCTCTATGTGTCGGACTATGGCGACCTGACCCTGGACGGCAAGAAGGTCCTGAGCGTATGGCGGCAGAACTGGAACCCGTGGTACCACAATTTCACCGTCGATTTCGTCAAGGGGACACCGGTCAAGTTCCATCTCGAATGGAAGCCGTCGGGCGGCATGGTCGCCGTCACCCACAACAACCCGCAGCCCGATGCCGACCTGCACTCCCTGACCTTCACTTCGGAAGCCGGCACGGGCCTGAACTACTACTTCATCTCGGCCGACAGCATGGATGGGGTGATCGGCGGCTATCGTGACCTGACCGGCCAGGCGCCGATGATGCCGAAATGGGCCTACGGCTTCTGGCAGTCGCGCCAGCGTTATGAGACCCAGGACCAGCTGGTCGGCGTCCTTAAGGACTACCGTGCACGCGGCTGGCCCATCGATAACATAGTACAGGACTGGTTCTACTGGCCGGAAGACCAGTGGGGTTCGCACACCTTCGATCCCAAGCGTTTCCCCGATCCGAAGGGTATGGTCGACGCCGTCCACGCCGAAAACGCCCATATCATGATTTCGATCTGGGGCAAGTTCTACGCCAATACCGCCAATTACAAGGCGTTTGAAACCAAGGGCTACATGTGGACGCAGAACGTCAAGGACGGGGCGCGCGACTGGGTCGGTCCGGGCTATCTCAACAGCCATTACAGCCCCTATAATCAAGAGGCGCGCGACATGTATTACAAGCAGTTGCACGACACCCTGGTGGTCAAGGGCTTCGACGCCTGGTGGATGGACAATACCGAGCCGGACGTGCGTTCCAATACCAGCCCGGCCGAGTTTGCCTCGCTGATCACGCCGACTCAGATGGGACCCGGCGCCATCGTCCATAACGCCTATGCCCTGATGAACACCAAGGCGATGTACGAAGGACTGAAGGTCGACCAGCCCAATACGCGCCAGTTCATCCTGACGCGGTCAGGCTTTGCCGGCATGCAGCGCAACGCCGCTGCGGCGTGGAGCGGTGATACTGTCGCCCGCTGGAACAACCTGTCCGACCAGATTTCGGCCGGGGTGAATTTCTCGCTGTCGGGCGTGCCCAACTGGACGCACGATATCGGCGGCTACGCCCAGGAGGCGCGTTACCAAGGCGCCGACGCGGCCGGCCTGCAGGAAAACCGTTCGACCGGCAGCCAGATCAAGCCGGAAGACCAGAAAGAATGGAACGAGTTGAACCTGCGCTGGTTCCAGTTTGGTGCATTTTCGCCGCTGTTCCGCAGCCATGGTGAGGGGGTGAAGCGCGAGATTTTCATTATCTCGTCCGACAACAGCGACATGCGCGACAGCATGGTGTGGTACGACAAGCTGCGCTACCGCCTGATGCCCTATATCTATGCCACGGCCTCGGACACCTATTACAATTCCGGCACCATCATGCGCGGCCTGGTGATGGACTTCGGCAGCGACAACGCGGTCAAGGACATCAAGGACGAATACATGTTCGGCCATGCCCTGCTGGTCGCACCGGTCCATGAATATGGCGCCCGCTCGCGCAGCGTCTACCTGCCCGCCGGCGCCGACTGGTACGACTTCTATACCGGCGCCAAATCGGCCGGTGGACAGTCGCTCGACGTCTCCGCGCCGGTCACGCAAATTCCGTTGTTCGTCAAGGCAGGCTCAGTTCTGCCCGTCGGGCCGGTCATTCAGTATGCCGCCGAAAACCCCGGCGCGCCGATCACGCTGAACGTCTATACCGGCGCCGACGGATCGTTCAGCCTCTATGAGGACGACGGCGTCAGCAACGGCTATACGCATGGCGAATTCACCCGCATTCCATTGTCGTACAACGAACTGACCGGTGAACTGACCCTCGGGGCGCGCACCGGCGGCTTCAAGGGCATGGTCGACAAACGCGTCTTCCGCGTCCGCTTTGTCACACCGGGCACCTCCAGCTCGGCCTCGTTCGATGATTACAGCGCTGAAGTCGCTTATGAAGGCAAGCCGGTGACAGTCAAAAGGTAGCGGCAAACCTCGGGGAGATTTTACCCGAAGGGCCGGCGGAGACGCTGGCCCTTTTGGCATTCCAGCTTGTTTTTTTATATCTCTGCGCCATACTCGATAAGGGCCACGCGTCCGGTTTGGTTGGCCCGACGTACAAGAAGTCTTCGCTCATTATACAGGTCGACCAATGTCCGCAGAAGCCAACACGCTCTCTCCCGAAGCTGAACTGAAAAACCTGCCCTTTGCCATCCGCAAGGGTGTCGATATGCTGCGTAAGGCGTGGCAGGTCGGTGTGCTGGATGTCATCCTGCCCAGCGGCCAGCATATGCCGATCGAAGGCAAGGAGGCCGGACCGACAGGCACGCTGCAGGTGAAGGACTTCAACTTCATGAAGCGCGTGATGAGCTCGGGCGATATCGGCTTCTGCGACGGTTACCGTGAAGGCGAGTGGGACACGCCGGACCTGGCGACCCTGCTGGAAGTCCTGACCCTGAACAGCGTCAAGCTGGGCCAGTTGTTCACCGGCAATATCATCGTCCGGACGATCAACAAATGGCTGCATATGTTCAACAAGAACACCAAGACCGGCTCAAAGCGCAATATCTTTGCCCATTATGATCTCGGCAACGGCTTCTACGACCAATGGCTGGACCAGAGCATGACCTATTCGTCGGCGTTGTTTACCGGCGAACGTTTCCGCGAACACAAGGATCTGGGCGCCGCCCAGAACGCCAAATACGCCAAGCTGGCGCAGCTGGTCGATCTTAAGCCCGGTCAGCACGTCCTCGAAATCGGCTGCGGGTGGGGCGGTTTCGCGCAATATGCCGCCGAGGTGATCGGTGCGCGGGTCACCGGCCTGACCATTTCACCGGCCCAGCGCGAATACGCCATCGAACGCATGGAGCGTCTGGGGCTTTCGGACAAGGTCGATATCCAGCTGATGGACTATCGCGACATCACAGGCCAGTACGACGCCGTCGTCTCGATTGAAATGTTCGAGGCCGTCGGTGAATCCTACTGGAGCACCTACTTCAACAAGCTGCACGACGTGCTGAAAAAGGGCGGCAAGGCCGGCCTGCAGATCATCACCATCGCCGATGAGATGTTCGACGACTATCGCAAGCGCGCCGATTTCATCCAGAAATACGTTTTTCCAGGTGGCATGTTGCCCTCGGCCTCGAAACTGGTCGAGCAGACACGTGCCGCCGGCCTGAAACTGGTCTCGGACTTCAGGTTCGGTCACGACTATGCCGAAACGCTGAAACAGTGGGGTCTTCGGTTTGAGGACGCCTGGAAGGAAGGCCGGATCAAGGGCTTCGACGCCAGTTTCCGCAAGCTGTGGCTGTTCTATCTGGCCTATTGCGAGGCCGGTTTCCGCACCGAGCGCACCAGCGTGGTACATCTGGAGCTTCAGCGGGCGGACTGACATAGTCCAACGCTGAAAGCCGGGCAAGCCTGGGTCGACGCCTATTTTAGCTATTTCAATCTGTGAATCGGACGGCCGGGCAGCGACAAAAGGCTTGTCTCCCTCGTTAAGGAACGTTACCTACGACGCCTGTTTTAACGCCAAAAGCGAATCCGAGTTTGGGGTTGGCTGATTTGGGGGCCGGGTGCACGATACGATAGCCAAGGATCAGGGCGCGACGGCGACGGCACCGCGAATGGGCGCCATTACGCTGGTGCGCCACGGCGAACCGGCCCTGTCGCGGCGTCAGATGCTCGACTGGAAGGGTTATCGCGACTGGTGGGCCAAATACGAGGAGGGCGGGCTCCTCGAAGGCCAGACCCCGCCGCGCTGCCTCAACGACTACGCCCGCGATGCCCGCTATATCTATTCGTCGACCCTGCGTCGCGCCATCGAAACCGCCCAGGCCGTTTGTCACGGACGCTCCTTCATGCCGCTCGACATACTGGTCGAGGCGCCGCTGCCGCCGCCGCATCTGCCGACCTGGATCAAGCTGTCACCCAAGTCGTGGGGCTGGGGCACGGTGTCGCGCCTGTGGTGGTGGTACAGTGACCGCCACGAAAGCGGGGAGACCCGCGCCCAGGCGGAGATACGCGCCAAGAAGGCTGCTGACTTCCTGGTCGACAAGGCGCGCGAAGGCGGCGACGTCCTGGTTCTGGCGCACGGCTATTTCAACCTGATGATCAGCCTTGAACTGAAGAAAATGGGCTTTATAAAGACGGTAGAGCAGGGGTTCAAATACTGGGGGTGCCGTCGCTACGAACTGAAGAAGGGCCGCCTATGACCGAAACTCCCGAACTGTCTTTCGAAGATGCTTTGAAGCAACTGGAAAAGATCGTCACCGAACTCGAATCGGGCCAGGCACCGCTCGAAAAGTCATTGGAACTTTATCAAAAGGGCGCTGAATTGAAGGCGCTCTGCGAAGCCCGCCTCGAAGCCGCGCGCCTGCAGGTCGAGAAGATTTCCCTGTCGAAGACCGGCGCTGTCGAAGGCGTTGTCCCAGCTGCATTCGAATAAAGGAGGCTGTTTTGCGTTCAGACGCCACGCAGGCTTCACCTCGCAAAGGCTCGGGCGCCCAAGAACGTTTTTTGGTGCGCTTGCCGGGCTTCAGAAAGCCCGGACATCAAACATAAGAGAGACCCGATTCAGTGACACCCGTGGCCGCCAATACCGACCTGCCGCCGCTTCAGCAACGGATGGCCGAGACTGCCGACCTGGTGACCGTGGTGTTGGATCAGTTGCTGCCGCGCGGCGAAGGACCGGAATGCCGCCTGACCGAAGCCATGCGTTACGCCGCACTGGGCCCCGGCAAGCGCCTGCGTCCGTTTTTCGCCCTCGAAACCGGCCGGTTGTTCGATGCCGACTCCAACAGCGTGCTGCGCGCCGCCTGTGCCCTGGAATGCATCCACGCCTACAGTCTGGTTCATGATGACCTGCCGTGCATGGACGACGACGATATCCGCCGCGGCCGGCTGACCGTCCATCGCGCCTATGACGAAGCTACCGCCGTCCTGGCCGGTGACGCCCTGCAAAGCGTCGCCTTCGAGATCATGGCCAGCGAGGATACGCACGACGATCCGCTGGTCCGCTGCGAACTGGTCCGCATGCTGGCCCAGGCCGCGGGTGCGCTGGGCATGGCCGGCGGCCAGATGATCGACCTTCTGGGCGTGCCTGACGATCTCGGCGGCGTGGCGCGGATGCAGCGCCTGAAAACCGGCGCCCTGATCGTTTACGCTTTCCAGATTCCGCTGGTCATTGCCGACGTTTCCGACCGCGACGGCATGGCCATGACCCACTTCGCCCAGGACCTGGGGCTGGCCTACCAGATTGCCGACGACGTCCTCGATATCGAGGGCGATCCGGAAGAGATGGGCAAGGCGGCCGCCGGCAAGGACGCTGCCCGCGGCAAGACGAATTTCGTGACCCTGCTCGGCCTGGATGAGGCGAAAAGCCGCGTCAAAATATTGAGCGAACAGGCCAAGTCCCGTCTTGATATTTTCGGCGGAAAGGCGCGATACTTACGCGAGAGTGTTGACTTCGTCCTTCATCGGCGCAATTGACCATCGCCGAAACAGGCGGTAACAACGCGCCCTTATCTTGTAGCGCGTGAAACCGGTTTGGCTGACTTGCCCCCCTTGACTCCCGTCCTCGACAGCCTGCACGACCCGCAGGCCATCCGCAATCTGAGCCCGACCCAGGTCAAGGCGCTGGCCGACGAGGTGCGTGCCGAGACCATCGATGTCGTCTCGCGGACCGGAGGCCATCTCGGTTCGGCGCTCGGTGTCGTCGAGTTGACGGTCGCTGTGCACCATATCTTCGAGACGCCGCGCGACATCCTGATCTGGGACGTCGGTCACCAATGCTATCCGCACAAGATCCTGACCGGCCGCCGCGACCGTATCCGCACCCTGCGCCAGGGGGGAGGCCTGTCGGGTTTCACCAAGCGTTCGGAAAGCCCTTACGATCCGTTCGGCGCCGCCCATGCCGCGACCTCGATCTCGGCCGCCCTTGGCTTCTGCGCCGCCCGCGACCAAAAGGGCGAAAACAACAAGGTCATCGCCGTTATCGGCGACGGCAGCCTGTCGGCCGGCATGGCCTATGAGGCGATGAACAATGCCGCCGAAACGACGCGCAACCTGACCGTCATTCTCAACGACAACGACATGTCGATTGCCCCTCCGGTCGGTGGTATGAGCGCCTATCTCGCCAATCTGGTATCAGGCGGCGCCTACCAGTCGTTCCGCCGCTGGGGCAAGAGCGTCGCCGAGCGCCTGCCGCGCTCGATCTTCGAAATGGTGCGTAAGTCCGAAGAACTGTCGCGTACCTGGGTCACCGGTGGCACCTTTTTCGAGGAACTGGGCTTCTACTATGTCGGTCCGATCGACGGTCACAATATGGAGCACCTGTGCACGGTCCTGCGCCGGGTCAGGGAAATCAACGACCGCCCGGTCCTCGTCCATGTCGTGACGCAGAAAGGCAAGGGCTATGCTCCGGCCGAGGCTGCGTCGGACAAATATCATGGCGTGGCGAAGTTCGATGTCGTCACCGGCGAACAGGCGCGGCCCAAGGCCAACGCGCCGAGCTATACCGATGTCTTCGCCGCCGAACTGATCAAACAGGCGCAGCGCGACGACAAGATTGTCGCCATCACCGCTGCCATGCCGTCGGGCACCGGCCTCGACCGCTTTGCTGAAATCTTTCCGACACGCTGCTACGACGTCGGCATAGCCGAGCAGCACGCCGTGACCTTCGCCGCCGGCCTGGCTGCTGAAGGTATGAAACCGTTCTGCGCCATCTATTCGACCTTCCTGCAACGCGGCTACGACCAGGTGGCGCACGACGTCAGTCTGCAGAACCTGCCGGTGCGTTTTGCGCTTGATCGGGCGGGGCTGGTCGGCGCCGATGGCGCCACCCATGCCGGTTCGTTCGATATCGGCTATCTCGGCGCCCTGCCGCAGATGATGATCATGGCGGCGTCGGACGAGGCCGAACTGGCGGCGATGATCGCGACCGCCACGGCCTATGACGAAGGGCCGTGCGCCTTTCGCTATCCACGCGGTGAAGGTATCGGCATCGACATTCCCGACATGGCCGCTCCTTTGGAAATCGGCAAGGGCCGCATCGTCCGCGAAGGTTCCAAGATCGCCATCCTGTCGCTGGGGGCGCGGTTGCAGGAATCGTTGAAGGCCGCCGACATGCTGGCGGCGCGCGGCCTCTCGACCACGGTCGCCGATGCCCGCTTCGCCAAGCCGCTGGACAAGGCGATGATCCTGCAACTGGCCCGTCACCATGAATGCCTGATCACGATCGAAGAAGGCGCGGTCGGTGGTTTCGGCGCCTTTGTGCTGCAGTTCCTGGCGGGTGAGGGGGCGCTGGATGCCGGGTTGAAGATCCGTACCCTGACCCTGCCCGACATCTATCAGGATCAGGACAGCCAGGCGAACCAGTATGCCCAGGCCGGTCTCGACGCCCATGGCATCGTCATGACGGCGCTGAAAGCGCTTGGGCTGGAAGAGGCTCTGGCGGCGAAGGTGGTCAGCGGCTAAAGCTATTTGGGGGACGATGCGGGGGCTAATCGATGGACTGGCGAAGATGTTCGGCGGCGGCTCTGAGCCGGCGGCGGCTGAATTGTTGCCGAAGCTGACCTCTATAACCTTGAAAGGTCGCGCGCGGCTGGGTGAACTGCTGTTGCTGGAAACCCGTATCGACGAAGCCCAATCATCGAACCTGGACGCTGTCCAAAGCTATATCCTCGACCTGATTTCCGCAGGAGAGCCGATCGAAGTCCACAGGCTTGACACGACACTGCGCGTCCGTGCCCACGCCTTTGTCGGCGACATCACGGCTGACGGCGACGGCTGGCATCTCAAGGGCCGCTTCAAGGATAGCGGCCGTGACGACCGCTTTGCGACGGCGGCCGACTTGATCTGGGGTGGCCTGATCCTGACAGGGCGGCCATCGCAACATATCGTTCGGCTGTATGAGATTCAGAAACAGCGCTGATGGTAGGGGCTGGCATTAAGCCTGTAAGTTTTCAGTCCCGCCCCTTGACCATAACTGTTGCACTTGGGACAATTGCCACCAATGCATATAAAAACACCGCTGGTGACGGAAATCACCCTAACCGCGCAAAATCTCAGATCACTGGTTTGGGACGGCGACACGCTGATCGACTGGGCCGGCGGCGGAGCCCGGTATGGTCTTGGTGGCGACGCCTTGCCGAGTACTTTTTCCTCCGCGTTTCCGTTCGACGCGGCCGTCTCGTCGACCGACGGCAGTTATGCCGTTATCTACCAGAAGCTCGGCACTAAAGGCTTGGTTTTGGAAAGGGGGAAATTTCTCCGCGAAATCAATCGCAGCTTCTACCATGCCTGCGCCTACGAGTATCCTATAACCCTGGCCCGTGGACCGGATGGCCGCGACATCCTCATCCATTGCCCAGATGACTATAATCGTCTCGAAGTCGAGGACGTAGCCAGTGGAAAACGATTAACAAGCTCGCTCAACCGTAAACCTTCGGATTTCTTTCACTCGCGCCTTTCGGTCTCATCTGATGGCCGATACCTCAAGAGCGCCGGTTGGCTATGGCATCCGATCGACGATGTCAGTTGCTATGATTTGAGATTAGCCTTGAGCGATCCTGGACATCTTGATGGGAGTGGACTCTTGGGCTCATTTTGTGCCGAGGAATCCAGCGCAGCATTTGACGCCACGGGCCGGCTCTGGGTGGCGGTGGCGGGCGATATCAACGATGAGGAAGACTTGAATGAAGTACGGGTGGCGGTCCCCAACGCAACTTCGCCACCGGATATTTTCCCAATGTCAGCGAAACTCGGAACAATATTTCCGATAGGCGACCAGCACCTACTCAGCCTTTACGAACACCCTAAACTGGTCGCTTTGGCGACAGGGGAAATCGTTCAGGCTTGGCCGCACATTGTGACGGGCAAACAGAAAAGTTCGATTCTGGTCAACCGCCCGGAAGTGCCGACAAGCGCCTTTGCGCTGAATCCAACTAGACTTGCTGTTGCCGCTGGGGACAAGATTTCTGTTCTCATGTTTGATATCTGACCGCTCTGCCGCCGAAATGGCGTTCCGGCTCAGGTTTTCAAGTCCAAAAGAGTTGAAAACTGGGCGTGTTTGATGTGCCGTCGTGCCTTGTCGCCTATCCGCGCCCGCGCCTTTTCTTTTTGCTGGATCACCCATTTGCCGAGCGGTAGATCGGCGACTTTGTATGGCCCTTGGTTGGCGAAGGCGCCTTGCCTCACAGAGCTCTCCAGCGTGTCGGCGACAGCGTCTTCCCGGTCAATAATCTTGCCCGTTGCCGCGTTCGCTTTGCGACGCATGCGTTGCGCGTTGTCCTGCTTGTTGCGTGGGATCGCCTTGCGCGCCGCTTTGTCATTGTTGCCGTAATCGTTGCGGCAGTCACGTGCATAGCTCAACTGCTTCTTATCAGTTGGCGATCTTTGGATAGGCGGGCGACCTTTCTTGCTCATACCGAAAATATAACGGGGGCACGCCCGGCGGGCAATTGCCGAATAACAACGTTGTCAAACGGCGGGCTTGGGCCTATGCCTGACCGGGCGTGGATTCCGGGGAGCATCGTCATGTTGACGCAACTGATGGCCAGGGTGAGGGGCTATCTCACGCGCGAACGCTTCGGCCGAGACGACATGGCGGGGATGTATCGTCCGCTCGTGCGCGGCTTTCTGGCCGTTATCGCCTTTTACTATCTGGTCTGCAGCGTCTTCATCATCCCGTTTCTGGAAAGCTATCCGGTCAGCCTGGTCATGCTGCCGTTGCGGATATCCATTGGGGTGATAGCGATCCTGGCCTTCCGCCTGACGCGCGGCACACCGTCTATGCTCAGGCTGGAACTGACGGTTCTGGTTGTCGGCCTGCATCTTGTCGGCAATTTCACCGTCAATCAATCGACCGAATTCAAACGAGATGCTCTGTTTACTTACGAACTGATCCTATTGCTCATGGCGGCGGCCAGTCCCTCCCTGCGCGTATTCATTGTCACGGTTGGCGCTACTGTCCTCGCCTGGCTGGGACTGACCCAGCTGCACAGTCCGGACATACTGCGTCATCAGACGGGTGTGGCTGTGGCCGGCATAGTCGGGGGGACTGTGATCTGGGGCCTGATCAACAATGCCCTCGCCAGCGCTCGCCGTGCCGTGGCCATTGCTGAACAGCGCAATGACGAACTGGAACGCTTTGCCTATATCTGTTCGCATGACATGCAGGAGCCGGTGCGCATGATGCACACCTATTCCGGCTTCCTGGCCGAGGCCACAGCCGGCCGGCTGGATGAAGACGGGCAGCGTTATCTTGGCTTCATCCAGAGCAATGCGGTCCGCATGCAGGCCATGATCCGCGATATCCTGGCCTTTTCGCGTATCGGCCGCGAAGCCGTCACCTGCGAGCGCGTCGATATTGCCGCCGTTGTAGCCGAGGTCATTGCCGAGAACGAAGCGCGCATTCAAGCGACTGGTGCGCGCATAGATTTTGACGACCTGCCCTGTGTCGACACCAGCCTGACCATGGTGCGGGTGGTGCTGCAGAACCTGATTAGCAACGGACTGAAGTTCCAGGACGGCGCCCATCCACCGAAAGTGCACATCTCCGCCGTGCAGGACGGTCCGGTCTGGCGGATTGCCGTGCGCGACAACGGTATAGGCATCGATCCGGCGTTCCGCGGTCAGCTTTTCACCCTGTTCAAACGGCTGAATCGCAAGGAAGATTACCCCGGCACGGGTATCGGCCTGTCGACCTGCCGGAAATTCCTGCGCCTGTGCGGCGGTGACATTGATTTCACCTCCCGTCCAGGAGACGGCGCCACCTTCTTTTTCACATTGCCTGTGCGTCCGCCCGCTTAACGAAACGGCGCCTCCCGAGGGAAGCGCCGCATTTAGCTTAATAGTTGTCCAGGATGATCGAAGCGATCAGGCCGCTGGCAATAGCGACCAGGATATAGTTATCGTCGACCCGGCGCCATTCATAGCCGTAGGGCGGAGCGTAGAGCCGACGATGCGACCTGTAGTCGACATAGCGACCGCGATCGTAGTCGTAACGCGAGACATAACCGCCGCGACGCCACTCGGAGCGTTGGTGCCAGCCGTTATGGTAGCCACGGTCACGATGATAACCGTAGTTGCGACCATCACGGTCATAGCGATCGCGTCCGCCGCCGCGACGATCCCAATCACCGTCGTGACGATCCCGGTCATGGCGGTCCCAGCCGCCGTTGTCGTGATGATTGCCGCCGCGATCGTGACCGCCATGGTAACCGCGGTCACCGTGATGGTAGTTTTGCGCTGAAGCTGCGCTGCCAAACGCTAAGCTCCCGGCGATGACGGCCAAGGCCGCTGTGGTCAGTACTCGTTTCATTGCGATTCCTTCAAAGTTATCGCCCCGTATGAGTCACAATTTACGCTTTTGTGCATGAACCCGACATGAATAACACGGTCAGGTTTCGCAAGGATCGGGCAAAGGCCGATGGCGCCTCGCACAGGGTTGTAAATCCTGTCGGGTCTGGCACAGTGCTGCCCTTACATTCGGGGGATACACATCATGATACGGCGCTTCATCGGATACCTGCTGCAATTGGCCGTGGCCGTTGCGGTCATGGCAGGTCTGCCCGGTCAGGCCCTGGCGGATGCGCAATCCGATATCGAGGCGCGCTATGTGACTCTGGCGACGGCGCTGTCGTCATCGAACCTTCCGGTGGTGCGAAACCTCGTCGCGCCCGATTTCCGTGGCGTCGATGTCGACGGACAGGCTCTGAGCGCCGAAGGGCTGGTTCAGTGGGCCCGTCCGGCCGGCCAGCGCCGTAACATTCAGATACTGGTTCCGTTCGTCGGCGTTCAGGACGATACCGCCCGGGTCAGGCAGATGACTGTCGTGCCCGACCTGCCCGCAAAGCCCGGACATGAGATGGCGTGGGTTTATGTCTCGTACGACACATGGAAACGGATCGACGGCGTCTGGCGGTTGCAGGTCACGCGTGTGGCGACGGCCGATTATTTCGTCGACCGAAAGGTCACGAAACATCGCGAGGCCACGCTTAACGTCAGCCCTCCCGACGCCGATACCTCGCTGCCCGACATGTCGTCGGGCGATCCGCACGCCGCGATAACCGTGATCCAGTACGGCTCGGTCGCCTGTCCGATCTGCGCCCGCGTCAACGAAACGCTAATGCCGGACTTCTTCGCCAGATATGTCGCGACCGGGAAGGTCCGCTATATCTACCGCCCAATGGAAACCGGCAATGTCGGCGTGGCGCGGTTGGGACATGCCCTGGTCGAATGCGCCGGTCCGGACAAATATTTCAGCGTCATTGACGCCATCATGCGCGCCCAGCCGGAAATGGACAGCGGTGGTATGCCCGAGCAGTATGTCAATGCGGCCACCGTGCTCGTCCGTATCGGCGGGGACGCCGGCATGACGCCTGACCAGATCGACGCCTGCTTCGGTAATGACGACATCCTGACCAGCATGGACCGCCGCAATGAGGCCTATTTGACCCGGGACGGACTGACCGGCACCCCGACCTTCCTGGTCAATGGTCATGTGGTCGAGGGCGACATCTACGACCCGCATTACCTCGACAACGCCATCGCGCCCCTGCTGAAATAGGCGGTGTTCAGTCGATCGCGAAAACACTGTCGCTCGACCTGACGCAGAGTCGTCCATTTACCGTCTCGGCCAGACCGGCGATTTCCTGCGCCAGGGACCGCGTCAGCCGCGCCTCCAGGCCGCCGCGTACCCGGACATAGGGTTTGAAACCGTCCGTCGTATCGAAACGCAGAGGATGCGCCGCGTCCGCTATCACCCGGTCCCCCGCATTGGTGCGAAATACGAGTACGCCATCTTCCCTGGTCATCTCGACGGCCAGAAACGGCACGTCCTCGACGGTTATGCCAAGCTTTTCGACCGGGGTGACCAGGACATAGGCGTCGCCGTCCCGCCGCAACAGCCGGGCGAACAACCGAACCATGGCCGGCCGTTCAATCAGGCTGCCATTATAGTGCCAACTGCCGTCCACCTTGATGGTGAGGTCAATATCGCCGCAGGACGGCGGGTTCCACCGGTCGACAGGATAGGGCGCATCGGCCGGTGTATCGTCGCCATAGGCCTGCAGGCGGGCAAGAAAATCACTCATGACCGGGTCACCGCGATATCGAGTCGCTCAAGTCCGCGCAGCGAGAGGCCGCGTTTGAACACGGGCGTTTCTGCCAGCTCGATCGCTGAAAAGCGTCGAAGCAGCGCGTTAAAGACGATCTCCAACTCCATCCGCGCCAAATGGTTGCCGAGACAGACATGTGGCCCGGAGGCAAAGGCGATATGACGGTTGGGCAATCGGCCGACATCGAAACGGTCGGCGTCGGGAAATGCATCGCCATCGCGATTGGCGCTGCCATACAACAAGCCCAGCCTGGTGCCCTTCGGTACATGCCAGCCGTCGATATCGAGATCCTTCGCGGCAAAACGATGAAAAAAGGGCAGGGGCGCGTCATACCGGAACATTTCCTGCACGGCCGTCGCCATCAGGCCCGGATCATCGCGCAGGCGCTGCATCTGATCGGGAAAGCGCAGCAAGGCCAGCAGGCCATTTCCCAATATATCTATCGTCGAACCATGACCGGCCATCAGAATCAGCATGCAGGTCGAGATGAATTCATCCTCGGTCAGGGCGCCCGCATCCTGGGCCGCCACCAGGCGTGAGATCAGGTCATCCGCGGGTTGCTGCCGTCGCCGGGCAGCCAGATCGTTCAGAAAGGCATAGAACTCGGTCGTCGCTCGCTCGGCCAGGGCCTTGCGCGTATCGCTGCGGTCGACGTCGAAATACTGGACGATGTCTTCGGACCAGCGCCGCAACGGACCGCATTCGGCTTCGGGAACACCCAGAAAGCGTCCGATCACCGGACCGGGCACATGGGCCGCGAAATCGGCGATAAAGTCTATCCGTTCGTTGCCGGCGATATGGTCGAGCAGGCGCGCCACATGCGCTTCGATATCGGTCCGCAGCTTCTGCAAGGCGCTGGTGCGGAACTCGGCCATGATCAGGTTGCGCAGTCGGCGATGGACCTCGCCGTCGCTGTTGAGCAGTGAAAACTGCACAAACCGGCTGTGATGCGGCATGTCATGCCAATTGTCGCGCACGGTCTGGGCGGCGATCTCGTCCGCCGTCATCACCGCTTCGGGAGACCGCACGCAATCGGGATGGACCGTGGCCGCGGCGACGTGCGCATGCCGCGACAGCATCCACGTATCAAAACCGGTGTGGTACCAGGGCGCTTCCAGCGCGCGCAGGCGGGCAAAGACCGGGTAGGGATCGGCCGCGAACGCGGCCGACAGCGGGTCGAGCTCTATCGTATCTCCGGTTTCGGGCAGCGGCCGGGCAGTCATGCCGCGTCCGCAGCCTCGTTCACTTCGGGGCGGTTGAGCCGCAACAGGTCGACCCAATTGACGGCCATGTCGCGCGTGACGGCGCGAACCTCGCCGGAGACCCCGGCCAGCAGGTCGAAGCCCAGGGGCAGCGTATCATAGCGGCGATAGACGACCTGGGTGCGCGCTTCGATCAGCCTCTTGGCGAAGGCTTCGGTTTGTGGCGCCAGCGGATCGAGCCCGGCGGCGACAATCAGGGTGCGCGGCTGGCCGATGATCAGTTTTTCGAAGGCCGGCGAGATGCGCGGATCGGCCAGGTCGCCGCCGGCACCCGCGCCGGCATAGTGCGAGATCATGATGTCGAGATCGGCCGCCGTAATCGGCCACAGACCCTCGTCATCGGCCTTGATGCGGGCGTCCGACAGGTCGAGCAGCGGCGTCAGCAGCAACTGCGCTACCGGCAAGGGCTTGAAATCGCGCTTGAGGTCCAGGCACAGCCGCGTCGCCAGATTGGCGCCCAGGGTCGCGCCGCCGATGGCGACCTGACCGGTCTTCGACCCCAGTCGCACGGCATTGGCCTGGGCCCAGTCGAAGGCGACGCGGGCGTCTTCATGCGCCGCCGGAAAGCGGTATGCCGGGGCCAGCCTATACTCGGGCAGGAAGACCGGGCAGCGTGCCTCGTGGGCAAACAGGGCGCAGAAGGCCTTGGAAAGGTCTGGCCCGCCCAGCACCCCGCCGCCCTGATGGAAGAAGACCAAAAGCGGTGCGTCCGGTGCGATGGCGGCGGGCCTGATGACGATGCCGCCAAAACCCGAACCCGGGGTGTCGCCCGACGCAGGCTCCACCTTGACCTTGATGTGGGCGGGCAGGCCCAACAGTGCAGCGGTCTCCTGCCATTCCTGGCGCGCCTGTTCCAGGCTCTTGTCACTCAGCGACAGGGTTACCCTGTTCTGGGCCGAGGTGAACCAGGTTCGCCACAGGAACTGGATTTGCGCATCGAGCGTGCGGCCGTGGGTATAGACCACACCGCCGCCGGAAAAGAAGCGCAGCACGGCGGTGGGCAGAGACAGGATCTGGCGCAATAGCCAAAGACGCAGGAAAGGGGCGAACATGGGACCTCGTAGCGGCAAAACCTGCCATAATCGCCCCTTCTATCGCACGAATCCGCTCGAAAGTGGGACATTTTGGTCAAAAACCCAACGAAAACGGCCTCCAATTCACCAAATTCGATGTGTTTTTGTTTGACCAAAACGCAGAGTGCTGGCTTACTGCCCTCACAATCCGTTACTCTGGCTGCCTATGCTAACGGGATTGAGCGTTACGGTCTTACCGGCCCGCTTCGGTCTCAACCGCCTGCTACCGAGACGATTGTCGGGAAGGGGCAACCCTTCACGCCTCGATAACAGCTCGGACAAAGGAGAGCGCACATGGCCGAAGGTACGGTTAAGTGGTTTAATTCCACAAAGGGTTTTGGCTTTATTCAGCCCGCCGAAGGCGGCAATGATGTTTTCGTTCACATCTCGGCGGTCCAGCGTGCCGGCCTGCAAGGCCTCGCCGACGGTCAGAAGGTGTCGTACGAACTGCAGAACGAGCGCGGCAAGACCGCCGCCGTCGACATCAAGCTGCTGTAAGCCAGCAAAAGTAAAGCGTTCCAGAGCGCAGGCAGCCCCCGAGGTTGCCTGCGCTTTTTTATGAAATGTACGCTGCACCCTGCGCTTAGAGCAAAATGACTTTAGATAGAATCGTCATTTTTCTCTAATTCTTTGTTTAATCGCGCAATTTATCCGAAAAGTGCCAGAAACGTATATTGGCACTTTATCGGATTGCGCTCGGTGTTTGAAGCCTTATACCAACCCGCAAAGATACTGACACATAAAGCGCAGGCTTCGATTTACACTTTTGCAGCTCAAACGCCGCCGCACGGCCAGGGTCAACGACCGGGGGCTTGCGGTGATAACAATGTTAGCCTAGGTTGACCCCTATACCGCATGTGGTCAGTGAGTATAGGGGGCTCGCAACAGCGGATGGCATCAACCCCCTGCAGGGGCGCCATCTTGAGCATCGATTTGCTGGCCGGACCAGAGTCCGTCGTCAATACCACCACGGCATTTGAACAGATCCAAACCGACATTGTCGGATTATCGGATGGCGGTTACGTTATCGTCTGGGCCAGTTTTGATCCTTTCGGATCAACACCTTCAACCCTTTACGCCCAACGCTATACGGCCGACGGCCAGCCTGTCGGCGCCGAAAGCCAGATCAATGCGACTGGCACCTCGGCGCGATATCCCAGCGTGGCGGCGACGGATGATGGCGGCTATGCTGTCGCTTATCTCATCACTGACGCAGATATCAACCACGCGGAAATCCAGAGATTCGACAGCGCGGGCGATGCGGTGGGGGCGCCCATCGTCGTTGCGGCTTCGGGCAACAACATCCACGAACCGAGCCTGACCGGCATTGCCGGCGGTGGCTATGCCGTCAGCTGGATGGCTTATGTCGAGGGCGTGAATCAGGTTTTCGTCCAGATCTATGATGCCGCGGGCCAGGCCGTCGGGCCGGAGTTGCTGACGCCGCAGGACTGGCAGCCGGCGGTCGGCAAGGATGGAGAACTCCTCGACTTTCTTGTACGCACCTGGCAGGAGGCGGCCAGCGTGACCGGCCTGGCGGACGGCGGGTTTATCGTCACATGGACATCGGATACCGGCCATAGCGCGGCCATTTTCACGCAACGCTGGGACGCGAACGGCCAAACCGCTGGCGCGGTCAGAATTACCGACTATGGCGAATTGACCCGGTCCATCGTGGTTGCCATGCCGGACGGGGGTTATGTGATCGCCGGCAATGTCGGGCGGGAAAACGTCCATGAGATATTCAGCCAGCGCTTCGCCGCCGATGGCTCGCCGCTCCATGGACCGACCTATATCGGGGGGCTCCTCGGGTCGGGTCTGCAGGCCGTCGCCGTTGCAGCGATTACCGACGGAGGCTATGAATTCGCCTGGACGGACGGCACGGGCACCCACAACCAGCGTGTCGGTGATGACGGCGAACGGGTGGGCGGTGTCGAACGGATAACGGCGCCGGACGAATGGGGCGAAGGCCTGGTCGTTTCCGGGCTGGCCTTTGGCGGTTTCGTCGCCGCGTTCGGGGTGCGCAATCCCTCGGACGGTTTTACCGATGTCTATATGCGCGCCTACCTGCCATCGGGCGATCACCTTACCGGCACACCTGAGGCGGATACGCTTCAGGGCGTGGCCGGCAGCGACTGGGTGCAAGGGCTGGCCGGAGACGACCGGATCGGCGGCGGTGGCGGCGACGACTATCTCGACGGCGGCACCGGCAATGATTCGATGGATGGCGGGCTGGGTGACGATATCTTTATCGTCGATTCCGCTGGTGATGTGGTGATCGATCGCGCCGGACAGGGCCACGATACGGTCGAGGCTTCGGTCTCATTCCGCATGAATGTCGCCTTTGTCGAAGACCTGGTCCTGACCGGTAATGCCGATATCAACGGCGTCGGCAACCTGCTCGACAACATGATCATCGGCAATGCCGGCAACAATCTGCTGGACGGCGGGGAAGGACAGGATGTCCTGAAGGGCGGCGCCGGCAACGATACCTATGTCGTAGTCGTAGGTGAGGACGTCGTTGTCGAAACCAACGGCAAGGCCGGAGGCACCGACACCATCCTGCTTTATGGCGCCGTCACCGGCGACGAAGCCTGGCTGGAATCGATCGAGAACATCACCCTGATGAGCGCGGGCGACGCCGACCTGTTCGGGAACGGCCTGGCCAATATCCTGCGCGGCAATGACGGGCGCAATGTCATCGACGGACGCTGGGGGGCTGACGCCATGATCGGTGGCGGCGGTGACGATACCTACTATGTCGACGATACGGGCGACAGGATCGTCGAGGCTGTAGGCGGCGGCGTCGACCAGGTGCGGTCGTCCGTTACGTTCAACTCGTTCGGACAGGAAATCGAGGTCATCACCCTGACGGGGTGGGACACGATCAATGCCGTCGGTAATGCCGCCAACAACAGCATCACCGGCAATGATGGCGACAACAGCCTCTACGGCCAGGACGGCAACGACGTGCTCCGCGGCGGCGCCGGCAATGACAGGCTATGGGGCGGCAACGGGCTCGACATTCTGTGGGGCGGCGACGGCAACGATTCCCTGCGCGGATCGGCCGGCGTGGTCATGCGGGGCGGCACGGGCAACGATGTCTACTTCGTCAGCGACGCTTCGGACACACTGGGGGAATATGCCGGCGAGGGCGTGGACCTGGTCAATGCCACGATCAGCCTGACCCTTTCAGCCAATGTCGAGAACCTGATCCTGAGGGGCACCGGCAACACGACGGGTGTCGGCAACGACCTGGCCAATATTATCATCGGCAATGACGGCAACAATCTTATCCGCGGACGCGGTGGCGCCGACCGGCTGACCGGCGGATTGGGCGCCGATCTGTTTGTCTTCGATGATGTCGCCAACCAGGCCGTCATTACGGATTTTTCGGCCGGGCAGGGGGACCGGATTCATCTCAACGCGATCAGTCATGGCGTCGCCAATGGCGGCGGAATAACGGTTTTACAGGTCGGAAACGATACGGTTATCGATCTCGGAGGGGGATCGATCATTACTGTTCAAACAACCCTGGTGGCCGACCTGACAGGTCATGTCATCTGGTAGTCCGCGCCATTATCTGCCTCTATATCGACGAACTGTGTAGAGCGTTCCAGAGCGCAGGCGGTTTTCGGGCCGTCTGCGCTTCTCTATGTTTTGGGTGTTTGATCCAGCATTTCCCGAACACCGTCCGCCGTCTGGCCATCGTCACGATAATCGCGCAACGCTTTGGAGCCCTTGCGCTTGGCCAGCCGGCGTCCCTGGTCGTCGAGCAGCAACGGGTGATGAAAATACTGAGGCGTCGTCAGGCCGAGCAAAGCCTGCAGCAAAACCTGGGTATGGGTGGCGTCGAACAGGTCCTGACCGCGCACGACATGGGTGATGCCCTGGCGCGCATCGTCGATCACGACGGCCAGGTGATAGGCGACTCCGATATCCTTGCGCCCCAGAATGACATCGCCATTGATCGTGGGCTGGGCAGCGTGCTCGCCGGTCGCCAGGTCGGTAAAGACAAGCGGTCGGGCAATATGGCGTTGCGCCGCCTCGACCGATAACCGCCAGGCCGGCTGGGCCGGAGCCGGATCGCTTGTGGCGTCGTCTTCCTGCAGCGCGCTCAGCGCGGCCTCGGCCTGGCCTTTGCGCGTCCGGCTGTCGGCATAGAGGACACCCATATTGCGCAGCCGGTCCAATGCCGCCTGATAATCAACCAGATGTTCGCTCTGGCGCAGGACAGGCTCAAGCCAATCAAGACCCAGCCAATGCAGGTCATCGTAAATGGCCTGTTCGAATGCCGGCCGGCAGCGGGTGTGGTCGATATCCTCGATACGCAGGATAAATTCGCCGCCGTGATGGCGCGCGAAGTCATACGCCGTCAGGGCGCTGAAGGCGTGACCCAGATGAAGGTAGCCGGTGGGTGAGGGGGCGAAACGGGTCCGTACAGCCATGACAATCTGCAAGTTTTATAAGACGGCCAGCATAGCCTGATGTCCGCCCGGTGCAAATCGGGGCGTTATTTTTGCAACGCACACCTGTCATAAAAATTTGTCGTTTCTTTTGTGAGGAATCGGAGTCAAACTATCCACAGGCTCGGGTTTTCGAGCTGCCCGCTGCTGTCACAAGGAGGTCCGTCTTCAAACCTGATAGTGCATATCGTGTGAACCCCATGGACAGGAGATGGCCATGCAGGTTCTGAAAGCTCCGCCGCACGACTGGCGCGCCCTCGTGCTCAATGCCGATTTCCGGCCTTTGTCCTATTATCCCTTGTCGACCAAGCCGTGGCAGGATGTCGTCAAGGCGGTCTTTGAAGAACGCGTCGACGTGGTGTCGAACTACGATATCGAAATCCACTCGCCATCGATGAAGATGCTGCTGCCCAGCGTGGTGTCGCTGAAAACCTATATCGACCAGAACCGGCCCCCGGCTTTCACGCGTTACAATGTCTTCCTGCGCGATCGTTTCTGCTGTCAGTATTGCGGATCACCCGCCGACCTGACCTTCGACCACGTCCTGCCGGTCAGCCAGGGTGGAAAATCGACCTGGAACAACATCCTGACAGCTTGCGCACCGTGCAACTTGCGCAAGGGGGGAAAAACTCCCCAGCAGGCGCGCATGATGCCGACAAAAAACCCACACCGTCCGACAATGTATCAATTGCAGGAACTTGGCCGGCGTTTTCCCCCTAACTATCTTCACGAAAGTTGGATAGATTACCTGTATTGGGATACGCTTCTGGAAGCGTAGAGGGTTTTATCAGGTCTGGTTTGGCATAGAATATGTCGTCACCCGTGCGGTTTGAAATGGACAGGCGTGTCTTTGGCGTGGTGAATTTCCCGCGTCCGCGCGGCAAGACGCGTACGCCGCTGGAGCCTCTGACCAGCGCCTTGCAGACCTGTCTCGGCGTACGCATCGAGGCCCGGCGCAAGTGGTTGTTCGGCCGCAAGCATCACAGCTTCATCTTTATGGGCGAACGGGTGCAGATCCACATTCAGGATAACGGCGATGCGACTTTCGATCTTGGCCACGCCGATGACGAGGTGCGTGAAACCATACTAGAACATCTGCGCACCAGTTTCGATTTCGAAGGCCGTTAAGTCGTGCTGGTGGCTTGACACGAAAATCACAGCGCCGTAACCCTTGCCCATGACCGTCCTTTTCAACCATGCCCAGCAACAGCAATGCCGCCCTTGTGCGGTGCTGTCGCATGCCCGGTTGGACGTACTCAGGACCTGACGGTCCGCCCAAGTCGCCCAAATACCCAAATGGCAAACCCGACAGCCCCGCCCCGACCGGCGGGGTTTTTCCATGCGCGGTCCGGGCCAGACGAGAAAGCCCCGAAATGATCCTCTATTTTCGCACCGACGCCGAAATCGCCGACCTGACCTCGCGCCTGGTCGCCGCCACCTTGCCGAAACCGGCCTGGACCCATGCCGCCCACTTCGCCGCAGCCCTGTGGCTGCTGCGTTATGAATCGGGGACGCTCAGCGAAACCCTGCCGCCCATTATCCAGCGCTATAACGAAGCCAGCGGCACGCGCAACACCGACATCACGGGCTATCATGACACCATAACCCAGGCCTCGATCCGCGCGGCAGCGGCCTTCATGTCGCGGTTTGCGCCCGATCATTCCGTCTGTGATATTGCCAACCGGCTGATGGCGACAAACCTCGGTCGCTCCGACTGGTTATTGGCCTACTGGAGCCGGGAGCGGCTGTTTTCCACCCAGGCGCGCCGGGCATGGACGCCGCCCGACATCCACCCGTTACCCTATTAGCAAAGTAGCGCGGTTATGCTACCATCGGCTCGCGCCGGACAAAACATAATAACCGGGGAGGCAAGATGCGCGCGCTGTCACACTTTACCATGGGTCGGACTCCGGCCACCGATATGTCGCGCCGCGGGCTTGTTGCCGCAGTCGCGGCCGCTGCGTTTGCACCAGGCCTTGTGCTGGCTCAGGCGGCACCACCTGCGACACTCCCGGCTGAACCAGACGGACCAGATGGACCAGATGGCCTGGCGGCCGATATCGCCGCGCGCAGCGAAGCCAATCGCCGTATGACGATCGAGGTGCGGATCAATGGCAGGGGACCGTACCGTTTCATCGTCGATACCGGCGCCGAGCGATCAGTGATTGCCGACGACGTGGCGCGCGAGCTGGGCGTGGTTCATGGCGATAAGGTCGTCGTCGACGGCCTGGCGCGGCAGATTCCGGCAGAATCCACCACCCTGGCCGAGTTGGCGTTCGGGCCTTTCAAGCGCAAGGACATGCCGGTGCCGATTCTGCCGCGTGGTCTTCTCGGCTGTGACGGCTATCTCGGACTCGACGCCATCAACAAGACCCGTGTTACCTTCGATTTCGAGAACCATCTCGTGCGTATCGATTCCGGGCGCAGCAGTTTTTCGGTGTTCGATCCACAACATAACACGACGCGGGTCCAGGTTTCGGGCAAGGACGGCCGGCTGCAGGCCGGCGACTGCTGGGTCGATGGCGTCCGCACCGGCGCCTTTATCGACAGTGGTGCCGAAATCTCCGTCGGCAATCTGGCGCTCCACGCGGCCCTGGGACGGCGCAAACGACCGCCGTCTGACGTCGGTATCATCGTCCTGACCGGCGTTACCGGTGGCGAAGCCATCGGTCGCATGATCCCGATCAGGAATATTCGCATGCAGGCCCTGAACTTCAACAACGGCACCCTGGCCATCGCCGATGTTCCGAATTTTGCCAACTGGGGCCTCGACAAGCGGCCCGCCCTGCTGATCGGCATGGATTTCCTGCGTCAGTTCGGCAGTGTTACGATCGATTACCGAACACGCGAAATCCGCTTTGAACTGGCGAGCTCGCTCGACGATCGGGCTGTCGGCCGTTCCATCGCCCGCGGTGTCCTGCCGGACCCAGCCGTCGGCTAGAGCGAAATGACTTTAGGTAGAATCGTCATTTCACTCTAATTGTTTGTTTTGCCGCGCAATTTAACCGAAAACGGGGCCGCCCGTGCGGTGGCATCCACTTTATCGGATTGCGCTCTAACGCCATACGCTAGATGTGCCATCCCTGTAATGTGCTTTGCGATCTCTGGGGCACCGCTTGTCGAGGCGACCCGCCAAGGCGTGCCGTGCTCAGCGCCGGAACGCGCGGCGCAGCTTGTGCTCCAGCCGGATGAACGGTTCACGCCAGGAGCGTTCGATCCGTTTGACATCGATGAAGGTCACGTCGTCGGAGCCTGCCAGGGTATGCAGTCCGTCGCCATAGCCGTCTCTCAGGCCCTCCGGCGACAGGCGAGCGACGCTTTCCGCCGAGAATCTGTCCGGCGTCAGGGTGTCGATACGCAGCAGGTTCAGGGCCGCGCCGTAGGTCCCGACACAGTCCTGCATCGGCAGATAAAGCGCGCCGTCATGGACGAAGGGATTGCCGCCAGGACGCGATGATTCGTAGCCCTGGCGCACCGGATTGGCGGCGTGCTGGTGCCACGGTCCCTGCAGACGGTCGGCCCAGGCGATGTGCAATTCCCGCATGGCTCGGCCGTCGGGACCGGGCAGGGCGTAGAACATCCACCACCGACCGTCGTGTTGCGCGATTGTGGCATCGATCGCCGGCAATTCCAGCAGACGCTCGGCGGGCGCCCACTGATCGGGGAAACGCGTGCAGCGATAAAGCGTGAGAGCGCCACTGCGGTGAGCTTCCGGCAGCATGTAGAGTTCGCCCCCATCCCGGATAAGATAGGGATAGGACAGGTGGAACGGGCGCAACAGGGCCTGTCCGCTGGCCGTCAGGTTCTGCGTCTTATCGTAGCTGTAATAGTGGATTTCGCCACGCTTGATGCGATAATCATAGGCTTCGACGAAGATCGTCATGCCGTCTTCGGTTCTCATGCCGAAGGGGTCGGCAATGAAGCGGAACGGGCCGGGATCGGGAAGCCAGGTGATCTGGGAAGCGGCCAGAGCGCCGGGCGTCAGGGCGTCAGACATCGGGCGATTGAGGAAGCCCACATGCCACAGATCGATCATTGCAAGGGGCTCCGAATGGGTAGGGCTCAGTCATTGACGGGAAGCGGCCCCGCAGTCAACAACCGTCAGGCCAGGGACTCGATCGCGGTACGTAACCGGCGTCGGCCGGCGTCGAAACCGAAGGCCTCGATGGCGTAGGTCTGTGCCGCCAGAGCCTGGTCACGGAACCGGCCCCAGTTGGCGAAGGCCTGTCCGACGGCTGCGGCCAGGGCCGAAGCGTCTTCGTTCTGGAACAGGGCGCCGAATTGTCCGGCTTTCAACACCGCGCGCGGGCCTTCGGTATCGGATGCGACGACGGGGACGCCGGCAGCCATGGCTTCGATCAGCACGAGACCGAACGATTCGTAGCGCGATGGCACGACAAACAAGTCTACGCTGGACAGGAATGTTAAGGGATCGGCAGCCCAGCCACAAAATTCGACGCAAGTGTCGAGGTTCAGTTCGCGGCACAGCGCTTTCAGGCCGGACAATTCCGGACCGTCGCCGGCAAGTTTCAGGCGAAAGGCCTGGCCGGAGTCGCGTAACTGTGCGGCGGCGCGCAGCAGCACATCGAAACCCTTGATGGTGTGGAGCCGCCCCATGGCGCCGATCACCGGCACGGAACCTGGCGCGCTTTTGACGGGCATGGCGCGCAGGTGCGAGAAATTGGCCATGTCGAAGACGCGCAGGTCGGGGAAGGCGGCGCTGGCCTGGTCGCGCACGGCGTCGCTGACACACAGCGCGGCAGTGATGCGCTTCAGGTGGCGCTTGACGGTCGGGGTGTGCAGGACCTGGACCGTGCGCGACCGCGTACCGATGAACGGCATCATGCACAGGCGCCCGGCGCGGTTGCCGTGGGCGATGACCAGGTCAGGACGGAAGGCGCGGACATATCCGGCCAGGGTCATGGCGGCGATCGGATCGTGGATGGCGTGGGTTTTAAGCGGCCGGAAACCGTGTCCGGATGTAATGTCGGCCAGCATGCCCGACGGCTCTCCGATGCTTTGTACGTCGAAGCCTTCGTCACTCAGCGCCTCATGATAGTGGCGCGCCATAAGGCCGTCGCCGCCCTTGACGCGGGTCAGCATGATGTTCAGCAGACGCATACCCTGTGCCCCATTTTTTCTTTTTCGGAGACCCGGGCATACGCGCGTAACGAGCCCCTCCAATTTGAAGACACAGCCACACGCGACAACCCGCACCCGGGTTGCAAAAAATGTCACAAACGACATCAGGTTCGCGATGCGCGGGACAGCGGTTGCAGTCGAAGCCATGCCCCCGCTATAAGCGGGCAACAATTTTCCGTCGCGGCAATCCGAGTGTCTCAACCCACGACCCTAGTGCAGAGCTACCTGGCGAACCGCGACACGCTGTTGCGCTTCCTGACTGGCCTGTGCCGCGATGCGACCCTGGCCGAGGACGTGCTGCAGGACCTGTATATCCAGGCAGGCAGGGCCGATGTGGCGGTACAGGTCGACAATCCGCTCGGTTATCTGTTCCGCATGGCCAACAACCTGTATCTCAACCGCCTGCGCGCCCAGGCCAGCCATCGCGCCCGTGACGCGGCCTGGTACGATTTGCACCCGCAGCAGGATACAGGCGCTGACGCATCGCCCGATGCCGAAGCCGCGCTCAGCCGGCGCCAGGACCTGGAAGCCGTGTTAAAGGCCGTGGACGAATTGCCGGAACGCACGCGTGACATTTTTCGCCTGCACAAGGTGGAAGGCTTGGCGCAGGCCGAAGTGGCGCGGCGATTCGATATTTCGCTCAGTGCGGTGGAAAAACACCTCGGACGGGCCCTGAAACACCTTATGGCCCTGCGACGAAGTCACAAGGTGCATTAGGTTAAGGCCTTATATTTTCCCAAAAGCGTAGCGAATCTCCGGCCGGGCTTTTGGCCGCCGGGCTTTAAATTTGAAATTTGCTGCGGGTTATGCCTTTTTGAAGTGTCTTCGGTATATGGAGCGGATCAGGTTGAACATGTCGGACGACATTGCGGATATCGAAGCGGAAGCGGCGGAATGGGTCGTAAAGGCTCTGAGCGGCGATATCGGCGACGGGGACGTGCTGGCCTTGACAGCCTGGGTAGAAACATCACCGCGCCATGCCGAAGCCTATCGCCATGCTCTGGCATTGTGGGCGGGTCTGGAGGAAGAGGCGCCTCCATCCCAACCCTATGTGCCTTCGCGTGTGGCGAACGCCTCGGCCGGCCGGCCCTGGCGTTTCGCGTTTGCGGGCGCCGGGGCAGCCGTTCTGTGCGCCCTGGCCGTCAGTTTCGTCATCCTGCGCCCCGCGCCGGCAACCCTTTATGAGACCGGCCACGGTGAGCGCCGTGAGGTTGCCCTGGCCGATGGCACGCATCTGACGCTGAATACGGACACACGTCTCAGTGTATGGCTGTCGAATGGACGCCGCGACCTGACCCTGGACAAGGGCGAGGTGGCGCTGAACGTCGTCCATGACGCGCGCCGACCCTTTGTGCTGTCGAGTGGCGACCTGAAAATCACCGATATCGGCACGGAATTCAACGTGTCCCGCCTCGACGGCGTTGTCAATGTGGCGGTGCGTGAAGGCGAGGTCAGTCTTATGGCGCCCGGTCATAGGGCGGCCACTCTGCGTGCTGGTGATTTCGGCATCCACGCTGAAGCAACCGGACGTGAAACCTTTGGCCGGGTCGACCCGCGCGAGGCCTTTGCGTGGACGAACGCCCATGCTATCTATCGTAATCAGCCTCTGTCCGTCGTGGTCCGGGATCTGAACCGCTATTTCGACACACCTATCGTTGTCGATGACGCGGCCGGGCAACAAAGACTGAGCACCATATTAACCCTGGATTCGCAAGACGCGGTGGTCGGGCGATTACGTGAGTTCCTGCCGCTCGAAGTCCGCACGACGCATGAAGCCATCTATCTCAGCCTGCGCCCTGGTGCCGCTGCTGCTTCTGGCGGCAACGGACGTTGATGCGCGCCAGTCGGATGCACAGAAGGCTGTAGAAACGACGCGGCAAAGCCTGGATGTAGCGGCGCGTGATCTGCCCTCTGAACTCGTCGACCTCGTCCTGGCGACCGGCATATCGATCGGCGGCGTCGACCCGGTCATCTGCGCGGCGCGGCCCCAGGCCATTCGTGGAAATTACAGCGCCGAAGCTGCCCTGCAACGTCTGCTGGCCGGCAGCCGCTGTGACGTTCAGCGTGTTGACAACCTGACCTACCGCCTGGTTCTGCGCGAACGTCCAAAGCCCAGGCCGGAACCGCGTCCCATTGCGCGCCCTGTGCCGCCGTCACCCGCTGCCGACGAGGAGCCGGTTGTTGTCGTTGTCCGTCATCCGCAGCGTCTGAGCCAGACGCCGGCGGGCGTTAGTGTCGTCAAGCCGCCTTTGCTGGCCGGTGAAGACACCGACCTGACCCTGATCGCGCCGCATGTTTCCGGTATGACCGTGACCAATCTCGGCCCCGGGCGCGACAAGATCTTTCTACGTGGCATTTCCGACGGCGTACTCACCGGCCGGACCCAGTCGACGGTCGGCCTCTATCTGGACGACACGGCCATCACCTATAATGCCCCTGACCCCGACCTTCTGCTCGTCGATATGGCGCGGATCGAGGTGCTTAAAGGTCCGCAGGGCAATCTCTACGGCCAGGGCGCCCTGTCGGGGGTTGTGCGTCTGGTCACCAATGCGCCGGATACTGAAAACTTCTCCGCCCAGACTGGGGCTGCTTTGGGAGGGACGCGTGGCGGCCAGCCATCGTGGCGCGTAACCGGCGTGGTCAACCTGCCGCTCATCAAGGATCGCGCGGCGCTGCGCATGTCGCTCTACAGTGAAAAATCGGGTGGATTTATCCGGGGACGCGATGACCCGCCCGGTGTGATGAACAAGCCGCCCGCCCTGTTGCACACGGCTTCCAACGACACCGAGCGGGCCGGAGGGCGCGTCAGCGTCACCTGGCACGGCGACCGAGGTTTGCAGATCGATGCGACGGCCACGGCACAGGATCTCAATTCGTCGAACAGCCAGTATGTCATTGGCCGCAAGGCGGTCTTTGCCGAGGCACTGGCGGTCGCCGAACCGCACAACAACATCTTCCGTAACCTGTCCCTGAGCCTGACGCGTGAGACGGCGGCGGGGACGCTGAAACTGTCGGTCAACCGTTCGCGCCACAAGATCCATTCGGGCTATGATGCGAGGCCGATTGGACGCTATGTTTCCATTCCCAATTCCGGCGTCCTGTTCTACGACGAAGACCAGGTCTTCCATCTGTCAACCGCCGAAGCCAGTCTGGTATCGCCCCAGCGCGGCCACTGGCAATGGCTGACCGGCCTGTTCCTGGCCCACAGCGACGAACGCTTTACCCCGCACCTAATCGATATCTATACCGGAAAGACCCTGTATGACGAAGTGCGCGCCGACCGCGTGCGCGACGTGGCACTGTTCGGCAAGCTGATCTGGACGCCGTCACCGCGCTGGACGGTTTCCGCGGGTCTGCGCGCCCAGAATTCGCGCCACGAAACCGACAGTTTTATCAGCGATGTTCACCTGGTCAACTACCTGCCGGAAGGCCATATCGAAGGCCATATCGAAGCGACCCCGGTATCCCACGAACTGATGATCAGCTATCAGCCCAATTCGCGCCTGTTCCTTTATGCCCTGTCGGCGGACGGCTTTCGTACCGGCGGCTTCAACACAACCACGCTGGTCAATACCTCCGTGCCGAAGGTCTATGCCGGCGATCACATTGACAGCCTGGAAGGCGGATTCAAGTACCGGTCGAAGGATGCCCGCCTGTCGCTCGACATGGCCATATTCAGCGCCGACTGGCGCGACATCCAGAGCGACCAGTTGCGCGCCACCGGACTGCCCGTGACGCTCAATATCGGGCGGGGCGTCAATATCGGGCTGGAGACAGAATTGGGTTGGCAGGCCACGCCCGATCTGAAATTCCAGTTGCGCGGCCAACTCAACCAGCCGAAGCTGCGGCGCTATAACCGCCAGTATCCCTATCTGGCGGAAAGCGGCATGCCCTATATCGCCAAGGTCAATCTCAGCCTCAGCGCCCAGTGGGACCAGACCCTGTACGGCCACCGTCTGAACCATATCATGGTGGTGTCCGGCAAGGACGGATCGCTGCTCAACTACGGGGTTACGCCGCGGGTCTGGATGGACGGCTATGTCAATATCGACCTGTCGTCATCAACCGATATCGGGCCTTACAGCCTGGCTTTGCGAGTCACCAACGCCCTGTCGACGCAGAGCAACAGCTTTGCCTATGGTAATCCGTTCTCGATGGATACAGCCGACCAGATGACGCCGCTGCGGCCGCGCACGGTTTGGCTGTCGGTCAGCCGGTCTTACTGATCAGATCCGAAGCGAGGTTTGGCGTCAGGGATTGGGCAGGACGGGCGCGATTCGTCTGACCTTCCTCAACGGTCAGCCGGCGGCATCCGGCTTCGCTGCGTTCGACAAAGAAACGCGCCAGCGGCGGGCGGGCGATGCGGCCTTCTTCGAGGCCTTCCTTGGGCGTCAGGCCCCGGCGACGGTCGGGTCCGAAGTATTCGGTCGTTTCGAAAAATTCCATCGGCTTGGCCAGCAACAGCTTAAGCCGCAGCCAGAACTCACCTGGGCCCAGAGCGGCCAGAACGATATCGTCGACCCCGAGGCCCAGCAGATGGCGGATCGTCTCGCGGGTTGGCTTGCGGACAAAGGCGATGATGGGCGACAGGCGGATGACGTCCGCGTCGTGACCGCGGACGGCGCGGACGCAGTTTGCGAAGGTTTCGATCGTTTCGGCGCGGAATTCCATGACGAAGACATTCAGCTTGAAGCGGACGACAACGGCTTCGTAATCAGTGTCGCGGAAGCTGAGGCTGATCGCGCCCCTGGCCATGCGCAGGGCACGCAAAAGGGTGGGGTCCGGCATGCAATTGTCCATCTGGACATGAATGAAGCGGCCGGGAATAACGGGGACGGGCGCAGACATGGCTCGTGGGCTGCCAAAAGGAGGGCTGAACAACAAATGCTGACGAATCGCACTACAGGTAGAGATTGAGAAGGTGCAGATCAAAGGTTGAGGAGCGGTAAAGATTTGCCTTCCTGCCGGGCAATTTAAGAATTACGCTGTAAGGTTGCAATAGAGGAGGAAGCCTGCCGACCCCGTCATGAGCAGTAGCGTGAGAGCGCCCAAAAGGTTGGACCAGAAGCCGTTGGTGAACCGGCCCATGACCTTTTTGTTGTTGGAAATATGCAGCACGATGGCAATGATCACCGGCGACGTCACGCCGTACAGCATGGCTGACCACAACAGGGCCTGAATCGGCGATATGCCGGTATAGTTGATAGCCAGCCCGACGCCCAGCGCGACGACAATGACGGCGTAGAAGGCCGGCGCCTCGTGCAGCTTCTTGTCGAGGCCTTCCTGCCAGCCAAACGCCTCCGAGACGATGTAGGACAGTGAGCCGCTCAGTACCGGTATGGCCAGGAAGCCCGTGCCGATGATGCCGGCGGCGAACAGATAATAGGCGGCCGGACCTGCCAGGGGTTCCAGGGCCCTGGCGGCCTCGGCGACGGTGTCGATATGATGAATTCCGGCCGAAAACAGCACGGTTCCTGTGGTCAGGATGATGAAAAACATGACGATGTTGGAGAACAGCATACCGATATCGACGTCGAACCCCATCTCCCTGATCACCCGCTTGTCGACAACGACGTGGCTGTGGGCCTGGGCTTCGACCTCCATGGTTGTCTGCCAGAAGAACAGGTAGGGTGATATGGTCGTGCCCAGGATCGCCACCAGGACGTTGATATAGTCTTTGTCCAGTCTGATCGTCGGCATAAAGGTGTGGCGCGCCACGTCCATCCAATCGGTTTTCATCAGGAAGGGTACGACCAGATAAACCAGAAGGACGGCGCACAACCATTTCAGGATCGCCGCAAACCTTTGATAGGGCAGGGCGATGATCAGGATCAGCAAGACGACCGTAAAGGCGATACTGAAATAGCTGGTCGGGATAGACGGTACGATCAGGTTGGCGACGGCACCCATGCCGGCGATATCGGCGCCGATATTGAGCACGATAGCCGGAAAGCTGAACAGGATCATCAGCCACAGGACCGGCCTGGGGTACGACTTGCGTAAAATACCGGTCAGGCCCTGCGACGTCACCAGACCGATGCGGGCGCACATTTCCTGAATCGCGGCCATCAGAGGGAAGGTGATCAGTGCCGTCCACAAGGTCGCCAGGCCGTACTGGGCGCCGGCCTGAGAATAGGTGGCTATGCCGGACGGATCGTCGTCGCTAGCGCCGGTCACCAGGCCGGGGCCCAGGGACTTGAGAAGGGCGACGAGCCCGCGCGGCTTGGGATTGACAGGTGGTGAGGTTGGTTCCATCGCCTTTTGGCTCCTGATCTGGGTTTACAGACCACGCCCGGGCGAGCGGCGCAATAGGATGTTCCGTCCCGGCGATAAACAGCCGATCAGGCCTTGGGCGTATCTTCTTCCCTGGTGATCCGTTCCCTCGTCAGGGTTTCCAGTAGTCCGATCAGTCGCGTTATGTCTTCCTGGCGCATCAGGTCGATCTTCTGGTGCAGCGACTCGATATCCAGTTCGGCGCGGCAATTGACGTCATAGTCGAGCTGCGCCTTGTGCCGGTCGATATCGGACTGGCGGTTCTGCGCCATCATGATGATCGGGGCGGTAAAGGCGGCCTGGAAGGACAACACCAGATTAAGCAGGATGAAGGGGTAGGGATCCCAATGGGCGACCCAGCCAATGATATTCAGGATGATCCAGCTGATCAGGATGCACGATTGGACGATGATAAAGCGCCACGATCCGACCAGGGCCGCGATCCGGTCCGACATGCGCTCGCCAAGGGACTGAGGCGGCAGATGGGGCTTATGATGTCTGACCTTGAAGGGCGGCGCATCGGTCATTGAGGGACTTTCGGGGAGGAGCTTTCAGGGTTATATTTTTTCGCTGATCCGGATGGCCAGGCGGCAACCGGTCTTGATAATCGCCGACAACAGTGGGTAGGCCGGCGCCTCACGCGCGCCCTGCTCGACGGCGCGATCATGATGGCCGATTTCGTCGTCGCGGAACTGGCTCAGGCGCGCCGCCAGTTCGGGATCGCTGGACGTGACCTCGGCGATCTGTTCGGCATAATGTTCCTCAATCACGCTTTCGACCGCTTCGGTACAGGCGTGGGCCGCCTTTTCACCCAGCAGGGCCGTGCCGACGCCCAGGCCCAGAGCGGCAAGGCGCCAGACGGGTGTCATGATCGTTGGGCGGACGTGGTTGTCGCGCAGCAGCGTTTCGAAGGCGTCGAGATGGGTCTGTTCCTCGCCTTCCATGCGGCTGAACTGCTCGCTGAGATGGCTGTGCGGCGTGGCTTTGAAGACGGCGCTCTGGCCGCGATAGATATGGACGGCCGCCAGTTCGCCGGCATGATCGACGCGCAGGATTTCTTCCAGGCGGGCGCGGCTTTCGCCCTGGCCCGGCCGGGGCGGAAGGGGCTTATGTGATGCGTTGCGAGACGATTCAGCGGCGGTCGATGTGGCGGCGGTCATGACTGGACCTCGAAATCTATAATGCGCGCTTCTTTTTCGGGCGGAAGCGCAGGGACGCGACCAGGCTGAGTATGGCCAGGACCACCGATGCGATGGCATTGTATCCTGACATGGTTATGCCCCACAGGTCCCAGGCTATAACGTCGCACATGGCGGCACGGGTCGGCGCACCGCTCAGCATGGCGGCCACGCTGTCGAGGCTGATTTCCTTGCCTGACGTCGTGCAGGTTTCCGGTCCGCGCCACCAGTGCTGCTCGACGCCGGCATGGAACATGGCGATGGCGGCGCCGGTGGCGAATATGGCGAAAAGGACGAACGAGAAGACGCGCGGCGGCCCCTTCGCACCCGTGAAAAGCGCCCACACCGAGGCGACCAGCGAAACGCCAACGGCGATCCAGTAGATATCGCGTTGCTTCAGGCACAGATGGCAAGGGTTGAGCCCGCCGAACAACTGGAACGACCAGGCCGTGGCCAGCATGCCTAAGGAGACGACCAGCGCGGTGATGCTCCACCAGCGCGAAAAGGCCAGGCGTAGCTTGGCGCCGACATTGGTGGACGGTTTGGGGTGAGTCATCAGATATGCCTTAGTCCCGGCCATGTCGGTCAGCAGGTGGAAGACGAATGCGTCAGCAGCTTGACGGCAATGAAGCCTATCACGACTACCGCGAGAACAATAGTGGTGACAAGGTAGAAGCGCTTTTCCATAACTTCGGTGATTTCAGGACCGAAGCGTTTCACCAGGGCGGCAACCGCAAAGAAGCGCGCCGAACGCGTTACGGCCGAGCAGACGAAGAATAAGGGCAGGTTGAACTGCGCCAGGCCGGCGGCGATGGTCACCAGCTTGTACGGAATGGGCGTCAGGCCCTTGATCAGAATCACGGACGCGCCCCATTTGGCAAAAAAGCAGCGGAATTCGGCCAGACCGTTCGGATGGCCGAACAGGGCCAGGATCGCCTCGCCGACCGGCTGGAAATAATAGCCAATGGCGTAGCCCAGGAAACCTCCGAGCACCGAGGCAATCGAGCAGATGGCCGCCGTGCGCCAGGCTTTTTCCGGACGCGCCAGTACCATGGGAATCAGCATGACGTCGGGCGGAACCGGGAAGAATGAAGCTTCGGCGAACGAAACCAGGGCCAGGGCCTTTTCGGCATGACGCCCGCCCGCCAGCTTCAACATCCAGTCGTAGATTTTCTTGAGCACGTACACGCCTGCAAACTTCGAGGAAGGCCTCCCTTAGCAGGCGCATTGCCGCTTGTCGCGGGCGTGACGCACCACAGGCGCAAATTTGGGGAAATTTTTGCGAAATCTCCCGATTTTTACAAAATACCATGACTTTAGCGAAATTATGCAATGTCTTAACTATTACTGATTTGTCATTGGCAACGTACTGGGGCATCACGTAACCTCCCTACGAAAGGACTCGTACTCATGCCGCACGATTCGTTGACTCTGGACGAATACATGCCTTACCGGCTGGCCGTGGCGTCCAGCGCCGTGAGCACGCTCATATCGACCGCCTATGACAGCCTGTATGGGCTGAAAATACCGGAATGGCGGCTGATCATGATCCTGCGTGAGGACGGCCCGTCGACCCAGCAGGCCCTGGTCAAGCGCGGCGGCATGGACAAGGTGACGATCTCGCGCGCCGCCCAGGCCCTGGCCAAGCGCCGGTTGATCACGCGCGCCCCGCACGAGCACGACGGCCGGTCGCACCACCTGATTCTGACATCGGAAGGCGAGCGCCTGTTCGCCGACGTCGTCCCCGCCGCGGCCGAATATGAAAAAGTCATGCTCGCTGATTTCTCCGCCGACGAGGTTGCGACCTTCAAGAAGTTGCTGCGCCGTGTCGAAGATGCCGCGCTCAAGGCGCAAAATAACGGCTGACAGGCGAACTCGCGCATTTGAGGCGGCAAAATAGGGGAAGCGGGATAGCGCCGCGCCAATCTATCTGTTAACCTTTGTGGTTAGCTGCGATGTGATGTCGCCGCGTTCGCGGATGAGGGAGGAGGGGGCTTGCAAATCGATTACAGCAATGACGGCCACGGACTTCCCTCGGATTTCCCCAGCGATCCCGTCTTTCAGTTCGATCTCCTGTTCTGGGGCCTGGGCGCGCTGCTGCTGGTCCTGCTTCTGGCCGCGATCTTTTTCGCCTTCTACAAGATGGCCGAACAGCGCGTCATGTCCGACGCCCAGGATGCCATATCACGTCGCGTCGAAGTCGTGCGCAAGGTTCTGTCCGAAGCTGCCCGTGCCCCCGAGGACGAGCAGGAGGTGCGGTTGCGCGCCTGCGTCGATGAAATCAAAAAGCAGTTCGGCAGCACGCTCAAGCTCAGCGCGGATTTCAGCAAGGCCATTGGCGCGCTCAACACCGCGATGGATGGAACGCGCGAGGAAGAGTACAAGGCGCCAGGCGGCATGCCGATAGGCGGTGCCCTGACCGGAAACACCATCATAAATATCGCGGTCAATCAGGGTGAGATCGTGCCCTACCCGCAGAGCGCCGCCGCTGCCGCCCCTTCGGAAAAGGTAGCGATGACGGTCGAGGAAAAGAGCGAGACGATCTGGAAGGCCGTCCAGCGCATTTTCGACTATTGGAAGCACCGCAATTCGGTCGTGGCGTCCCTGCGCGCCGTTCAGCAGCAGATCAGCCATTCGCCATCGTGGTCGCCGCCGCGCATCGACGAAAAGTTTCTGCCGGCTGCCTTCAGCCGTCGCGGCGAGCATTGAGACAGGCCCGGTGACATAGGCATGCATGATTTCGATGACAATTTCGGAGGACCGGCGGAGGGGACGTTCAACGACCCCTACGATCTGTCGACTATCCACCCGATCTATATTGTCGGGCTGGTGGGACTGATTGTTATTGTTATCGCCCTGTGCCTGGTCGGCTACTATTTGGGCCGGCAGCGCGGGCTCGACCGCCTGAGGAAACAGTATCAGGACTCGCGCGAAGCCATCTACGGCAGTGTGCGCTATGCGCTCGACCAGGCGCTGAAGTCGTCGGGTGCCATCATTCTGGAGCGCGGCCGCGAGGTCGCCGACATCCTGGAGTCGCGCGTCGGGTTGCTGATTGCGCTCAATGGCAAGCTCGGCAAGGCGGTCAAGGCCCTGGACGATGCCCTGAAGGCCGAGAAGGACGCCGTACCCGTCGCGCCGGGCGCCCCCAAGATCAAGGTCGCCCGGGCTACCGAGGAACATTATCATCAGGTCTGGAAGGCGTTGCAGGCGCTGAACAAGTTCTGGCAAAAGGACAGTGTGCTGTCGCTGATTGCTGCCGCGCAAATGGAACTGGCCACCCCGCCGGTGCGGCCTTTGGTGACGCAATCCTTCTTCAAGCGTGATCGGCCGACGATTGCCGCGACGGTGGCGGGCGCCCTAAGCGACGCCGACAAGGCCGGCAGTGCGCCGTTGCCGGTGGTCGATGTGCCGCCGCCGGTCAAGGCCGAGGACACGCCTCCGCCGCCGGAACCGACACCACCCTTGCCGCCGGCACCGCGTCCCAGCGGCGGCCGGAAGCTGCCGGCCCACAAGCGTAATATGCTGGCCTGAGGGCGGAGGCCTGAGACCTAAGGCTTCTTATAGGCCACGCAGTCGACCTCAACCTTGCAATCGACCACCATCGATGACACCACACAGGCGCGAGCCGGCGGGTTGGCGCCGAAATACTCCTTGAAAATGCGGTTGAACGACATGAAGTCGCGCGGATCGTCGAGCCAGACACCGCAACGCACGACATGTTCCGTGCCGTAGCCGGCTTCGGCCAGGATGGCGAGGACGTTCCTGATCGCCTGATGCGTCTGGGGGACGATACCGCCGTCGATGACCTCGCCATTGACCATCGGCACCTGGCCGGAGACATACAGCCAGCCATCGGCCTGGACCGCGCGGGCAAAAGGCAGGTGCTGACCACCTGTGCCGCTACCGCCTTCGACTCCGTAACGTTTGATGCCGTTATCATCGCTCATGCGTCTATCCTCTGTTGGCGGGGCAGGAATCGTCCTGCACGGAGTTCGGTCGGCTTACCGTCTTTCAGGGCCGTCTGTCCATTGACCCATACCGCGTGGATGCCTCGCGCCGGCTGGATCGGATCGGCGAAGGTGGCGGCGTCGGCAATCTGTTCAGCATCGAACAGCACCAGGTCGGCGTGATAGCCTTCCCGGACATAGCCGCGGTCCTTCAGCCGGAATCGGTCGGCGGTCAGGCCGGTCATCTTGCGCACGGCGGTACTCAGCGAAAACAGTTTGCGCTCGCGCGTGAAATAGCCCAGCACACGCGGAAAAGCCCCCCAAAGGCGCGGATGGGGGCGCGGATCTTCGGGCAGGCCATCCGATCCGATAACAACGCCGGGATGGCTGAGGATACGTTCGACGTCGGGCGCGTGCATGCCGTGATAGACGGCGCCGGCCGGACGCAGGCGTTCCGCCGCCGTCAGCAAATCGGTCTGCCAATCGGCCGCTATGTCTTTCAACAGACGTCCGGCCATGTCGGGACAGGGTTCGGACCAGGTGATGGAGATATCGAACCGGTCCGTGACTTGCCTCACGTCCAGCGTCGTCGAACTGGCGGCGTAAGGGTAGCAGTCGCAGCCGATCGCCTGGCTTTCAGAGGCGGCGTCGACCGCTTCCAGGACTTCGGCGCTGCGGCCCCAGTTGGCGACGCCGGCGCATTTCAGATGCGAGATCAGTACTGGCACGCCGGCCTCGCGCCCGATACGGAAGGCTTCGTCCAGCGCGTCGCGGATACCGTCGGCTTCGGTGCGCAGGTGTGTGCAGTAGAGTGCGCCGACCGCCGCCAGAGGCATGGCCAGGGCAATAATCTCTTCGGTCGGCGCGTGTATGGCGTTGGGATAGGCGAGGCCCGTCGACAGGCCCAGCGCACCGTGATCCAGCGCCTCTTGCAATTGCGCCGTCATGGCGGCGATTTCGTCAGGCGTCGCCGCGCGGTCGAAGCGGTCCATCTGGGCGGCGCGCAGGGCGGTATGGCCGATAAAGGCGGCGATATTGCACGCTGGTCCCGCCGCATTGACGGCTTCTGTCCAGGCTTCGAACGTGGAGAAGCGAAAACGCTCAGGCCCACCCAGCAGGTTGAGTGGGTCTGGCACCAAGCCGTCGCCGACGATCAGGGGGGCTGCGCTGATTCCGCAATTGCCGGCGATTACGGTTGTGACGCCCTGGGTGATCTTGGGTGTCATGGCTGGCCGGTCGATGGCGACCATGTCGTCGTGTGTGTGGGCGTCGATAAAGCCCGGCGCCAGCACCAGGCCGGCGGCATTGATCGCGTCGCGGGCCGCCAGGTTGCAGCTTTCGGCGATCACGGTGATGCGCCCGTCCTTCAGCCCGACGTCGGCATGGCAAGGTTCGGCGCCGGAGCCGTCGATAAGGCGGGCATTGCGGATCAGTGTGTCGAGCATAGGCCTTGTCGAGCTGACGATTTTGGCTACAGAGGTAGGGGGACGAATCTGCACGGGTCAATCGAAAACATGCTGACGCTCGACAAAGGCCTGGGGGAGATCGGTGCCTCGCTGCTGCGCGAAGAGATCGCCCTGCCGTGCGCGGTGCTGTACGACAGCCGCGTGCAGAGCAATCTCGACTGGATGCAGGGCTTCGTCGCCGCTTACGGCCTGAACCTGGCGCCGCACGGCAAGACGACCATGACGCCGAAACTGTTCCAGCGCCAGATCGGCGGTGGCGCCTGGGGTATGACCCTGGCTACAGCGCAGCAGGTCATCGTGGCGGCGCATTTCGGCATCAAACGCGTGTTGATGGCCAACCAACTGGTGGGACGGCAGAACATGGCGGCCATCGCGCAGTGTCTGACGGATCCGGATTTTGAATTTTATTGTTTGGTCGATTCGGTCGAGGGCGTGCGCCAGTTGGGGCGGTTTTTCACCACGCCGATCCAAGTCTTGCTGGAGCTGGCACCGACGTCGGATCAAAGCGGTTACCGCACTGGCGTCCGCGACCTGGCCGGATTGGAGGCCGTCCTGGTCGAGCTGGAAAACTGGCCGCAGGTCCGGCTGTGCGGGGTCGAGATTTACGAAGGCGTCCTGGCCGAAGAGGGCGAGATCCGCACCTATCTGAAACGCGCCGTCGCGACCTTGCACGATATCGCGGCGCGAGACGGCTTTCATGGCCGGCCGATATTGTCGGGCGCCGGCTCGGCCTGGTACGACGTCGTTGCCGAAGAGTTCGCCGCGGCCAAGGAACTGGCTGACGTGGTGTTGCGGCCTGGCTGCTATCTCAGCCACGATATCGGTACCTACAAAAAAGCCCAGGCGCAGATCGAAACGCGCAACCCGATCGCCGCGAAGATGCACTACGGCCTGAAGCCGGCGCTGCACCTGTGGGCCTGCGTGCAGTCCTTGCCTGACCCGGGCCGGGCGGTGATCGGTTTCGGCAAGCGCGACGCTGCCTTCGATGCCGGTTTCCCGGAACCCGCCATGGTATTCCGCTCCGGTGCGGCAACACCCGCGCCCGCGCCGGACCATTGGACGGTGACGCGCATGATGGATCAGCATGCCTTTATGGACATCGCGCCGGGCGACGATATCCGCGTCGGTGACATGATCGCCTTTGATATCTCGCACCCGTGCCTGACCTTCGACAAATGGCGCAAGCTGCTGCTGGTCGATGACGACTATCGGGTTATCGACCTACTGGACACCTATTTTTGAGGAGACGGTCATGGGCAAGACGGCGGTGGTGACGGGCGGCGGCGGTAATCTCGGCCGGGCGATCGCAGCCGGTCTGGCAGCGGAAGGCTGGGATATCTTCGTCACCTTTATCAGCGACGCTGCTGAGTGCGCCGGCGTTATGGCCGATGTCACGGCGCTGGGCCGGCAATGTACCGCGCTTGCCTGCGATGCCGGCGTCAAGGCGGATGTCGATCGCTTGTACGCTGCCGTGCATGAGGCGGCGGGCGCGCCGGGACTGTTGGTCAACAATGCCGGCGTCCAGACCTGGTCGTCTTTGCTCGATCTGGAAGAGGCCGATTGGGACCGCGTCATCCGTACCAATCTGAAGGGCTGTTTTCTCAATACTCAGGCCGCCGCGCGTTTGATGGTCGATGCCAAGACGGGCGGCCGTATCGTCAATATCGGTTCGGGTTGCAATCAGATCGCCTTTCCAAACCTGGTCGATTACACGGCGTCGAAGGGTGGCATCGAGATGCTGACCAAGGTCGCGGCGGTTGAACTGGGCGCTTACGGCATCACCGTCAATTGCGTGGCACCCGGCGCTATCGAGACCGAACGGACCAAGCTGGAAGCGCCCGACTATGCCGGCCGCTGGGCCGCTATCACACCGCTGGGTCGGGTGGGGACGCCGAAAGACGTCGCCGATGCGGTGTGTCTGCTGGCCGGTGACCAGGCGAGCTTTATCACGGGCCAGACCATCAATGTCGA
Source organism: Asticcacaulis sp. P2_C5 (assembly GCF_056404555.1). Lineage (NCBI taxonomy): Bacteria > Pseudomonadati > Pseudomonadota > Alphaproteobacteria > Caulobacterales > Caulobacteraceae > Asticcacaulis > Asticcacaulis sp. P2_C5. The sequence goes on along the minus strand of NZ_JBFUDU010000006.1, from coordinate 316,829 downwards.
CGGCGGCGTGTTCAACAAGCCAAATTGGCCGGGGTACTAAATCGATGCCAGCAGACCGCCATCGACATAGAGAATCTGGCCGTTGATAAAGTCCGAAGCCGAAGATGCCAGGAACACCGCCGCGCCGTGCAGGTCTTCCATCCGCCCCCAGCGGCCGGTCGGAACACGCTTTTTCAGCCAGCCGTCGAACTCCGGATCCTCATACAGCGCGCGGTTCAGCGGTGTGGCGAAATAGCCGGGACCGATTGCATTGATCTGCAGGCCATGTCTTGCCCAGTCGGTGCACATGCCCTTGGTCAGGTTCTTCACGGCGCCCTTCGACGTCGTATAGGGTGCGATGGTCGGGCGGGCCAGTTCCGACTGGACGCTGGCGATGTTGATGATCTTGCCATGGCCGCGCTTGATCATATGCCGCGCCACGGCCTGGCCGACAAAGAACAGACTGTCGATATTGGTCCGCATGATGTCGTCCCAATCCTTGCGCGTAAAGTTTTCCAGAGGCGCCCGGCGCTGGATACCGGCATTGTTGATCAGGATGTCGATGGCGACGCCGGACGCTTCCAGACCGTCGACGGCTTCAGCCGCTGCATCGCCATCGGTGACATCGAAGGGCAGCAGCACGACCTCGGCACCCAGGTCGCGCAGGGCAGCGGCGCCTTCGCCGAGACGCTCGGCCGAGCGGCCGTTGAGCACGATACGCGCCCCGGCATTGGCCAGGCCTGTGGCCATGGCCAGCCCCAGGCCCTGGCCTGAACCGGTGACCAGCGCCGTGCGCCCGGTCAGGTCGAACAGGGGATTTGTGTGTGACATGGTGTTTTCCTCCCGCGGCCATGAACAGGATGACGGGTCGGAAAGTAAAGCGCTTTTTGACTTTTTAGAGCTCAAGCGCCGTCGCACGGGCGCCCCCGATGGCTCGCGCAAACGTGCGCGGCGGCCAAAGAACGTTTTCTGGCGGCCTTGCCAACAGCCTATGAGCTACGCTCAATGGCCGTTGGAATTACGCCTCCGGCTTGAAGGCCGGGTCGATCTCGTCCTTGGTGATGTAGCGATCGGAATTATAGAAGCGCCTGATCTCGTCGACCGTATTCTGCTTGCCGTCGTGTATGAACTCGCTGTGCCATGTCATGAAATAGAGCCAGTCGGCTGACGGTCCGAGCTGGGTCGGATCGGGAATCGGACCGTTCTCGTGCAGGCAAATCGGCACAGTGTCGCCGACCACGGCCTTCACTGCGGCGAACATGTCGCTCAGCGGGCCGTGGTCATTGACGTAGGTGTCGGCGCCGGCGATGTCGACATACTGCCGGCCGGGATAGTAGCTGGCCTGGACGTCCTTGGTGTAGCCCAGCACCCAGATCAGGTTATCCAGCCCGCGTTCGAAGGTGTAGTATTTGTACATGAAGATCCACAGCGCCTTGAAGGCTTCGGCGCCGCTCATCCCCCACCAGAACCAGTTGCCGGTGAATTCGTGCATCGGCCGCCACAAGACCGGCACGCCACGGTCACGCAGCACGGTCAACTGGTCACCGATGGCGACGATGTCGCGGATCATGGCCGTATTTTCGGGCGTTCCGTGCTTGAACGCCGCGAACATGTCGAAATACTTCTTGGAATTTTCGTAGCCGGTGCCGATGGTCGGCGCCCCCCAGTGCCAGCAGATGGTCGGGATGCCGCCTTCTTCCTTGTACCACCGCGTGGCGCGATCATTGGCCGCGACCCAGTCATTGGGGTCGATATAGTCGAGCCCCAGCACGGCCGGCAGCTTGCCCGAGACTTTTTCAATATAGTCCAGTTCGTAGCGCGGTCCGCCGTGCCAGATCGATTCCTGCTGACCGGTCAGGGTCTTCTTGCCATAGATGCCGCACAGATAGGCATAGAGCGCCCGGGCCTCGGGCGAGGCTTTCGGATTGCTGAGTTCGCCCCTGGCCGGAAGAGATGGCGTGGTCTGGGCCTGGCTGCCGTTTGCGGTCATCGCAGCCCAGGCGCTCATCGCCGCGAGGGCAGATCGCTTTGTCAGATGCATGGTTGTTTCCTCTCACGGCATTTTAGCAGAATAATTAAATTTGAAATATGAAAAAGAGGGGAGCCCAAATTTGCGGCATGGCAGGCCAATAAAAATCCCGCAGCTGGTGAACTGCGGGATGAATGGCCTATCGAAATGAGACTGGCTACTTGCCGAGTTCTGCGTTGATGGCAGCCAGCAGGCGTGGATCTTCCGCCGTCACATCCGGGGCAAAACGGCCGACGACGTCACCTTTGCGGCCGATCAGGAACTTCTCGAAATTCCACAGAACTTCGCCCGGTGGACTGACCGGAATGCCGTAACCTTCCAGCCGCTCGCGCATCGGCCCGGCGCTGACCGCCACGGGTTTGGCCCTGGTCAATATGTCGTATAGAGGGTGCTTGTCGGCGCCGACGACACTGATCTTGCTGAAGATCGGGAAGGTGACATTGTACTCGGTCGAGCAGAAGGTGGCGATCTCGGCATCGCTGCCGGGTTCCTGCTCCAGGAAATTGTTGGCCGGAAAGCCCACGATACGCAGACCGTCATAGCTCCGGGCGCGGTGCAAGGCTTCCAGGCCCTCATATTGCGGAGTCAATCCGCACTTCGATGCAACATTGACAATCAAAAGGACCTTGCCGGCATAGGGACCTAAGGTGGCCGGCTTGCCGGCGATCGTACGCAAGGGAAGGGTGTAGATATCGCTCATCTGGAACTCCGTGGGCCGCATGCGGCGTGGGGCAAGCCTACAGTGCGCAGGTGTGCGGTGCAACAGCCAGACGCGCGACGACAGGGGATCATCGCCCGGGTCCTTCCAATTCCATGTCGATTAATGTTTCCGCGGCAACGAATTGAACTGCCGTCAATCCTGTGTAGAGTGCTGCCGACCTATCACGACGGAGATGCCGATGCGCCGGTTTGCACTTGTTCTGGCTGCCATGATTGCGGCGCCGGCCTTTACCACAGCCGCTTTGGCGGATGCCGAAAAACCGGCTGCCCTGGTCGCGGACGGCATCCCCGCCGTGCCCGACTCGATCGTAACGGCGACCCGGCCCTATATGGAATACCGTACCGCGGGCTTTGCCGGCTGGAGTCCATCCGATAAGTCGATGCTGATCACGACCCGCTTCGGCAATACCGCGCAGCTGCACCGGTTGGCGGGCCCGATGATGGACCGCCGCCAGATCAGTTTCGAAGCCGAACCCGTCGGCGGATCGTGGTCGCCGAGAGGCGACGTCCTGGTGGTGCGCAAGGATATCGGCGGGAACGAGTTCTTCCAGCTCTACACCCTGAAGAACGGCCAATTGAGCCTGCTGACCGATGGCAAGAGCCGCAACGCACTGGGTGCGTGGAGCAAGGACGGCCAGCTGATCGGGTACACCTCGACACGGCGCAACGGCACCGACAACGACATCTATGTCATGGATCCGCGCGACCCGGCGACGGATCACCTGGTCGCTCAGGTGACGGGCGGCGGCTGGGGGCTTAGTGATTTTTCACCCGACGGCAAGACGGCCGTCGTCGTCAATGTTCAGTCGATAAGCCATTCGGTCCTCTATATTCTCGACATGGCAAGCGGCTCGATGACGGCGATTGGCGATCCGGCCAAGGAAATTGCCTATGGTGAGGCGCAGTTCGCCCCCGATGGCACGCTCTGGGTAACGTCCGATGAAGGCTCCGACTTCCAGCGGCTGGGCACGATCGACATCAAGACTGGCAAGTTCACGCCCAAATCGCCCGATCCGAAGTGGGACGTCGAAGCCTTCGATATCGCCGACGACGGCAGCTTTCTCGTCTATTCGATCAACGAAGCCGGTCGCGACCGGGTCAAGGTGATGGACTCTAAGACAGGCACGGTGCGTGTCGTCAGCGATCTGGCCGCCGGTACGGTCGGCGGGCTGGACATTGCGCCCTGGGGCGATATTGGCCTGACGGTCACCTCGGCGCGCAGTGCCGCCGATGCCTATTCGATTGATCCGAAGAGCCTGGCGGTAACGCGCTGGACCCAGTCGGAAACGGGCGGCCTGGACACCAATGTCAATGCCGAGCCGCAGTTTGTCGAGGTCAGGTCTTTCGACGGCGAGCCGGTATCGGGCTTTCTCTACCGCCCCGATCCGGCCAAATTCCCGGGCAAGCGCCCTCTGATCGTCAATATCCACGGTGGACCGGAAGGTGAATTCACGCCGGGCTTCCTGGGACGAAGCAATTACCTGCTCAATGAACTGGGCATCGCGATCTTCTACCCCAATGTGCGTGGATCGACCGGTTTCGGCAAACGCTTCGTCTCGCTGGATAACGGGCCGTTCAAGCGCGAGGATTCGGTCAAGGATATCGGCGCCTTCCTCGATGTGCTGGACAAGGATCCGGCCCTGGACGCGTCGCGTTTCGCCGTCACCGGCGGGTCGTATGGCGGCTATATGTGCTACGCCGTGGCTATCCGTTACGGCACGCGGCTAAAGGGCGCCAACTGCGTCGTCGCCATCTCCAACTTCGTGACCTTCCTCGAAAACACCCAAAGCTATCGTCGCGATCTGCGCCGCGTCGAATATGGCGACGAACGCGATCCGAAGCAGCGCGCCAAGCTGATGGAGATATCGCCCCTGACCTCCGTCGATCGCTTCAATATCCCGCTGCTGGTCGTGACCGGTGGTAACGATCCGCGCGTTCCGGCGTCCGAAGCCGACCAGATTGTCAAGGCCGTGCGGGCCAAGGGCGGCACGGCGTGGTCGCTGCTGGGCCAGGACGAAGGCCATGGCTTTGCCAAGAAGGTCAATCAGGACTATCAGTTCTGGGTCGGACTGATGTTCTGGCAACAGACCCTTTTGAAGGAATAGCCATATGAGCCTGGGCGCCATCACCGATATCCTCATCGCCGTTGTTGCGGTGCTGCACGTGTTGTTTCTGATTCTGGAGATGTTTCTGTGGAACACGCCGTTTGGCCGAAGAACCTTCGGGCTTTCAGCGGAGTTTGCCAAGGAATCGGCGAAATTGGCGGCCAATCAGGGCCTGTATAACGGCTTTCTCGCTGCCGGCCTCGTCTGGGGTTTGCTGGCGCATGACTTCCATGCCAAGATATTTTTCCTGGCCTGCGTCATCGTCGCTGGCATCTATGGCGGCATCACGGTCAAGCGCTCGATCCTGTTTATCCAGGCCTTGCCGGCGATCATCGCGCTTGTCTTGTTGCACATCCCCGGGTGATCCTCTTTGCCGACGATGCCCTGGTGGTGGCGGATAAGCCTGCCGGCCTGCTCAGCGTGCCCGGGCGCGGTCCCGACAAGCAGGACTGCCTGATTGCCCGCGTTCAGTTGCGTTACCCGGATGCCTTGACGGTGCACCGGTTGGATCAGGCGACGTCGGGCCTGATCGTCTTTGGGCGCGGTGAAGTGGCTCAGCGGGCTTTATCGGTGGCCTTTGCCGAACGCCGGGTCGAGAAACGCTATATCGCCGTGGTGCATGGGGAATTGCCGGATACGGGCGAGGTCGATCTGCCGCTGATCACCGACTGGCCCAATCGCCCGCGCCAGATGGTCGATCATGTGGTGGGGAAGCCGTCGCTGACGCGGTATCGGGTGGTGGCGCGCGGAGAGCGGACATCGCGCGTCGAGCTAGAGCCGGTCACAGGCAGGTCGCATCAGTTGCGGGTGCATATGCTGGCCATCGGCCATCCGATTGTTGGGGATACGCTATACGCGGCGCAACTGGGCGGCGAGCGATTGTTGCTGCACGCAGAGCGGCTGATTGTTCCGCATCCGGTGACCGGCGAGGCGATGGCATTCGAGGTTGCGGCAGCGTTTTAGGGTAGAGAAGATTCGAACACGGATCACCGGTCGCTGACGCTTCCGGTGACACGGATGCCGCTTCGCGGACACGGATAGACACGGATATCTCGGCCTTACTCGGGCGGTATCGTGACTTTTATTTGAATTGAAGCGCGTTGCGCTTCGAAAAAAACGAACAACGCAGGACTGGCGCCGCATGCGCTACTACCATCCGTGCCTTATCTGTGTCCGCCGAGCGGCATCCGTGTCACCCTGAAGCGAGAGCGAAGGGTGATCCGTGGTAAAATCCTTGCTTCCTGCATTCTCGACGGACGCCGTTTTGAAGCCAGAAACCCCACCAGCCTCGCCGGCAGGCACACATCTCACGTCTCATTGGCTATCGCCAATTCGCGCTCGTGCGGTCCCCCTCCCCAAATTTGCAAGCAAATTCAGGGAGGTATAAGGACAGCGGCGGTTGTTTTGTGCTAGGCGGCCACGACCTTATTGGCTGCGGCGCATTTGCCATACCAGTAACCGGAATCCTTGATCGTCCGCTTCTGGTCGTTCTTGAAGTCGACATGGACCAGGCCGAAGCGCATCGAATAGCCCTGAGCCCATTCGAAATTGTCCATCAGACTCCAGCAGTGATAACCGCGCACCGGCACGCCGTCGGCAATGGCCTTCGACAGCTGATTGAGGTGCAGGCTCAGCCATTCGATCCGCTTGGGATCGTGGATGGCGCCGCTCTCGTCCGGGCCGACATTGTAACAGGCGCCGTTTTCGGTGATCTCGATCGGCCGCGCACCGGTGATCTCGTGCATGCGCTTCAGGATATCGTAGAAGCCCTGTGGATAGATGTCCCAGCCGATATCGGTCTTGTCGTGATCGCCGGTTGCCCATTCGCCCTTGACGCCGACGCCTGGAATGCCGCCGTTGTCGTCCGAGGCCGAGACGCGCCACTGGGCATAGTAGTTGAGCCCGACGAAGTCGAGATCGGCCTTCATGATGGCTTCGTCGCCCGGACGGAAGTCGAGCAGGGTGTTTTGTTGATCGGCCGGCAGGACGCCTTCCGGATAGGCGCCATTGATCACCGTACCGGCGAACCAGGCATTGAGGAACAGGTCCCATTTCTTGGCCGCAGCCTTGTCGGCTTCTGAGTCCGTGGCCGGCAGCATGGGGGCGACGTCATAGACGCTGCCGACCTTGAGCTTCGGATTGACGCCTTTCAGCGCCGCATAGCCTAAGCCATGGGCCATATTGACGACGTGGGTCGCCTTCAGGAAGGCCAGCGGGTCCTTGCGGCCGGGCGCGAAGATGCCGTTCCAGTAGCCCAGTTGCGTAAAGGTCTTGGATTCGTTGAACAGGGTCCAGTTCTCGATCCGGTCGCCCAGGGTCTTGCCCATGATGGCGGCGTAGTCGGCAAAGCGCGCCGCTGTGTCGCGGTTCGGCCAGCCGCCCAGGTCTTCGAGATTTTGCGGCAGGTCCCAGTGATACAAGGTCGGCATGGGGCGGATGCCGGCTTCGAGCAGGGCGTCGGTCAGGCGGCTGTAATAGTCGAGCCCCTTCTGGTTGGCCGGGCCGGTGCCGTCGGGCTGGATGCGCGTCCAGGCGGTCGAGAAGCGGTAGCTCTTCAGGTTCAGCGCCTTGAGCAGGGCGATGTCCTGCGGGTATTTGTGATAGCTATCGCAGGCGACATTGCCGGTGTCGCCATTCTTGATCTTGCCGGGGGCAAGAACGAAGCGGTCCCAGACGGATTCGCCCTTGCCGTCTTCGTTATAGGCGCCTTCGACCTGGTAGGCGGCCGTGGCCGCGCCCCAGAAGAAGCCAGGGGGGAAGCTGCCGGGCTCGGGGCCCGTGACAGGCTTGGGTTTGGATTTGGCGCTGGCCATGACGGGCGTCAGAGCGGCGCCCATAAAGCCAAGGCCGGACGCGAGCAGTTCGCGACGGTTCATGATGGTCTCCTCAACACAGTTTATATCGGCCTCATTGAACGGGCCGTCTGCGATTGAAGGGAGTTTCGGGCCGTGGTCAAGCCATAAAAAGGCCCGGAACGCGGAGCCGATCAGGTTAGAAGGTCGTGCGGCCGCCGGAAGTGTCAAACGTTGAGGCTGTCGTGAAGGAACATTCCTCCGACGCCATGAAGCACACCGTGGCGGCGCTTTCGTCGACAATGCCCAGACGTCCCATGGGGATCTTCGAGCGCATATAGTCGACCTGTGACGGCGGCAGTTGCGCCAGGATGGGTGATTCAAACGTTGCCGGCGTCAGGGCGTTGCAGATAACGCCCTTGGTCGCCAGTTCCTTGCCCAGGCTTTTGGTCAGGCCGATCACGCCGGCCTTTGAGGCCGAATAGGCGGAGGCATTGGGATTGCCTTCCTTGCCGGCGACGCTCGCCACATTGACGATGCGGCCGTAGCCGCCTTCGAGCATGTAGGGGATGACCTCACGGCAGCAATAGAACAGACCGTTGAGATTGATGTTCATGACCTGAAGCCACGAGTCGAGTGGGAATTCCCACAGCGGCACCGTGGCGCCGGTGATGCCAGCCGAGTTGATCAGGATATCGATCCTGCCCAGGATACGCTGCGAATGTGCCGCCGCCGACTTGACGGCGTCATGGTTCGACACGTCGAGAGACACGACACCGGAAGCACCCGTGTCCGCCATGGCGGTTTCCAACGCCGCGGCATTGAGGTCCCACAAGACCACCTTGCCGCCTTCGGCGACGATACGTGTTGCAGCGGCTTTACCCAGGCCCGATGCCCCGCCAGTGACGATGGCGCAACGGCCTTCAAAACGTCCTGCATAGATCATCCGAGAATCTCCTGGCCTTCGAGCGAGAAGGGCACAACCGTCTGACGCTGTTCACCCAGCTTCGACACACCCAGATGCATGGTGTCGCCGGCATTGAGGTAGATCGGATCGGGCTTTTTGCCTTCGCCGACGCCGGGCGGCGTCCCGGTAATAACCAGGTCGCCCGGCTGCAGGGTGATGAAGCGCGAAATATAGCTGATGCAGAAGGGCACGTTGAAGATCAATGTCTTCGTATTGCCGGTCTGCATGCGTTGGCCGTTCACATCGAGGAACATGTCGAGATTGTGCACGTCGCCGACGTCGTCAGGCGTGACCAGCCACGGACCGGTCGGGGCGAAGCTGTCGCAGCCCTTGCCCTTGACCCACTGGGTGCCGCGTTCCTTCTGAAAGGCGCGTTCGGAGACGTCGTTGACCAGGACATAGCCCGCGACGTGATCCAGGGCGTCGGCTTCGTCGACATAGCGACAAGTCTTGCCGATGATCAGGCCCAGTTCGACTTCCCAGTCCATCTTGGTGGCGTCGCGCGGCTTCATGACGTCGTCATTGGGGCCGGTCAGCGAGGTGATCGCCTTGGTGAAGAAGATCGGCTCGGGCGGGACGGGCAGGTTGGATTCGGCGGCGTGGTCGGCATAGTTGAGGCCGACGGCGATGATCTTGCCGATGCCGCTGACGGGTACGCCATAGCGCGGTGAACCGGCGACGACGGGCAGGGCGGAGATATCGATGCCCTTAAGCTTGGCCAGTTGCGACAGGCGCACCGTGTCGGGCGTCAGGTCGGAGACCAGGCCTGACAGATCGCGGATGCGGCCATCGACGTCGACGAGACCGGGTTTTTCGGCGCCCTTGGGGCCGTAGCGGCAGAGTTTCATGGATAGGTCCTCTTTAAGGAAGGTTTGAACCACGAACCTCACGAACCGACACGAACAAGATTTAGGAACCGCGAATGAACGCGAATGAACGCTAATTAAGAGCGAGCGCCAAAGGCGCTCATTTTAGGGAAGCGTGCCCACAACGTTGGAGGTGTTCCCAAAAAATATTCGCGTTCATTCGCGTTCATTCGCGGTTCCAAAATCTTCCTTGTTCGTGTTTTTCGTGTTTTTCGTGGTCAAAAAATCTAATGCGTATACGGCCGGAACAACGCGACGTCGGGATTGAGCTCGACCCCGAAGCCTGGTTTATCCAAAGCGGATACGTTCAGGCGGCCATTGACCGGCACAGGTTCGCCCAGCAATTGCGGATGGAACATCGGTGCGACGTGATCGGCCTTGGGCGCCATCATCAGGAACTCGGCAAACGGCGAGTTATGGCGCGTGATAACGAAGTGGTACGAATAGACCGATGAACCGTGCGGCACGACCATGATGCCACGCGAATCCGCCATGGCCGAGATCTTCAGCAGTTCGGTCACCCCGCCGCACCAGCCGACATCGGGCTGGATCAGGTCGCAGCAGTCCATCTCCATCAGCATGCGGAAGCCCCAGCGCGTGGCCTCGTGCTCGCCGGTGGTGACCAGCATGCCGGCCGGGACGTTCTTTTTCAGTTGGGCGTAGCCCCAGTAGTCGTCGGGCGAGATGGCTTCCTCGATCCATTTCAGGCCATAGGGTGCGCAGGCATGGGCCAGTTTGGTGGCGTAGTTCACGTCCAGCGCCATCCAGCAGTCGTACATCAGCCAGAAATCGTCACCGCACCGGGCCCGCATATCGGCAAGCAGTTCGACATTCTTTTTCAAGCCGGCGTCGCCTTCGATCGGACCATGCAGCAGGGGCAGCTTGCCGCCGATAAAGCCCATCTGTTTGGCGAGATCCGGCCGTGCGCCCGTGGCATAGAACTGCAGTTCGTCGCGCACGGCGCCGCCCAGCATATGATAGACAGGCTCACCGCGCAGGCGCCCCATCAGGTCCCACAGCGCCAGGTCGACGCCGGAAATGGCGTTCACCACGATGCCCTTGCGGCCGTAATATTGCGAGGCGAAATACATCTGGTCCCAGATGGTCTCGTAGTCGAATGGGTCGCGGCCTTCCAGAAAGCGCGAAAAATGCTTTTCGACCAGATAGGCCGCCGGTTCTCCGCCGGTTGTCACGGCAAAGCCCGTCGTGCCGTCCTCGCACTCGATCTGGACGACCAGGGTGCCCAGAACATTGATGCCGAAAGACTTGCGGCTCTGGCGGTATTCGGGATAACGGCCCATAGAGGTGGCGATATGATTGTCGATCCAGTGGCCTTCGCCTTGGTCATGATAATCCGCCCCGCCGCCGCCTTCGCCGCCCTTGATCACAAATGCGCGGACATGCTTGATCTTTGAATATTTTGACATTAGTCTCACCATTTGGGACGTTTTATCAGGATTTGGCTTGGCTTCGTCCCACAATTTAGATATGAGTTTTAAAGAATGAAACAAACTGCGTCAACGGACAATTTGCCGGAAGGTATCGATGATCCGGTCGCCGGCAAGTCCCTGGCCGGCGCGCAGACCCTTGTGCGCGGCCTGGACGTGCTGATGGCGGTGGCCGACAGCGGCAAGAGCCTTCCCGAACTGTCGGAAGCCCTGGGACTGACGCGGTCCACCACCCACCGCCTGGCCACGACCCTGGTCGAACAGCGCTTCCTCAACTTCACGCCGCGTGTCGGCTACAGCCTGGGGCCGCGCCTGCTGGAACTGGGCTATCTGGCGTCGCGCCAGATGAACCTGGCGCGCGTCGCCCACGACTATCTGGTTACCTTGGCGCGACAGACCGGCGACACCGTACACCTCGGCATCCTCGACAATGGCCGGGCCCTGTATCTCGACAAGGTGCTGGGCAGCCGGCGCATCGAGATCAGCTCGCGCATCGGCGAACGCCAGCCCCTGCGCTCAACCGGTATCGGCAAGGCTTTGTTGCTGGATGACAGTCCGGCGGCGCTGCACGACCTGTATGTCCGCGAAGGCCGCGACTACCCGCAATATCGCGTGCCGGAAGACGAATGGATGACGCGCATGACGGCCTATGGCCAGGCAGGCTATGCGCTCGACCTGGAAGAAAACGAAGACCGTATTCGCTGCGTGGCAGCACCGATCCGTGACGCCGGCAATCGCATCATCGGTTCGATCAGCGTTTCCAGCGCCGCGCAATATATGGACGACGCGCGCATGAAGGCGCTCACCGACGACGTCCTGGCCACCGTCCGCGCCATTTCGGCCGAGTTCGGCTGGACCGAAAAACATATAAGATCATAGGGAAGAACCTCCATGCTGCTTCAAGGACAAAAGGTGCTGGTCACGGGGGCGTCGCGCGGTATCGGCCGCGCCACCGCCGTCATGTGCGCCCGTCACGGTGCCGATATCGGCCTGAACGTCTATAACGACGCCGAAGCCACGGCATCCGTGGTGGCCGAGATCGAAGCGCTGGGGCGCAAGGCCTTCGTCTATGACGGCGACGTTGCCGATCCGGCTTCGGCGCCGGCCTTCGTCAAGGGCGCAGCCCGGGCTCTGGGCGGTGTGACGGCCTTCGTCTCCAATGCCGGTATCTGCCCGTTCCACAGCTTTCTCGACATGCCGCAGGACGTCTTCCTGCGCACGCTCAACGTCAATCTCAGCGGCGCCTACTATATGTGCCAGGCGGCCGCCAACCAGATGGTGGAGCAGGGCCGTGATAGTGAAGGTCGCGGCGGATCGATCATCGCCGTGTCGTCGATCTCGGCCCTGGTCGGCGGAGAGATGCAGACCCATTACACCCCCACCAAGGCCGGGGTCCATTCGCTGATGCAGTCGACGGCGATCGCACTGGGCCGTCATGGTATACGCTGCAACTCGGTCATGCCGGGCACGGTTGCCACCGATATCAACAAGGACGATCTCGCCGACCCGGCCAAGCGCGCCTATATGGAAAAGCGTATTCCCCTGGGCCGGCTGGGCCATCCCGACGACATCGCCAAGGTCGTGGTCTTCCTGGCGTCTGATCTCAGTGGATATGTCACGGGTGCATCGGTGCTGACGGATGGCGGTCTGTTCGTCAATCTGCAATAGATTGCGGCTACGGATTCGACCCAAGGACTGCACATGACCCGCCCGAAAATCCTTTTGACCCGCCGGTGGCCCGAAGCCGCGGAAGCCTGGCTACGCGAACGCTTTGATGTCACGGTTAATGAGGCGGCGGCCCTGACACCCGACCAACTGGTCGCGGCCATGACCGAGTATGACGCCCTTTGCCCAACCGTCACCGACAAGCTGACGGCCGCCGTGTTTGCCGCACCGAATCCGCGGGTGAAGATGATCGGCAATTTCGGCGCGGGCTTCGAGCATATCGACCTTGCCGCCGCAAAAGATGCCGGCATCTTCGTCTCCAACACGCCTGATGTCCTGACCGAAGCGACCGCCGATATCGCGCTTCTGCTGATGCTGATGACGTCGCGCCGTGCCTCCGAAGGCGAACGCCAGTTGCGCGCCGGAGGCTGGAAAGGCTGGGGCACGACGGCGCTGATGGGCCAGTCCCTGCAGGGCAAGACGCTCGGCCTGATCGGCTTTGGCCGTATCGCCCAGGCCACCGCCCACCGCGCCCGGACCTCGCTCGGCATGAATATCCTCTATCACAGCCGCAACCCGGTCGCCCCGGAAGTCGAGAGCGCCTTTGCCGCCAGTTATTGCGCCTCGGTCGATGACATCGCCGCGCGCTCGGATGTCCTGTCGCTGCATTGCCCCGGCGGGGAGGCGACCCGCCATATGATCGATGCCCGGCGCCTGGGGCTGATGAAGCCGACCGCCATCCTGATCAACACAGCGCGTGGTTCGGTGGTCGATGAACCGGCCCTGGCCAGGGCCCTGCGCGATCGCGTCATCTGGGCGGCAGGGCTCGACGTCTATGAGCACGAACCGACGGTTCACCCCGACCTCCTCGACCTCGACAATGCCGTCCTGCTGCCGCACCTGGGCAGTGCCACCCTGGAGACGCGGACCAATATGGGGCTGCGCGCCGCCGCCAATGTCGACGCCTTCTTCAAGGGGGAACCGCTGCTTGACCGCATTGCTTGACAGGGTGGCGGATGCGGTCCGGGATTGGCGTGCTGCCCAGTCCGGGCCATTGGTCGTCGGTATTTGCGGTGCCCAGGGCTCAGGCAAATCGACCCTGGCTGTGGGCCTGAAAGCGCGGCTGGAAGGCGAGGGGGCAAGGGTTGCCGTCCTGTCGCTCGACGACCTGTATCTGTCCCATGCCGAGCGCGCCGAATTGGCGGCGGATATCCATCCCCTGTTTGCCACGCGCGGCGTACCCGGCACCCACGACGTCGAACTGGGTATTGCGGTGCTCGATGCTCTGACGGACGGTCGCGCAACCGCATTGCCGCGCTTTGACAAGGCTCACGACGATCCTGTGCCCGCGAGCGAATGGCCGGTTATTCACGACCCGGTCGATGTGATTCTCTTTGAAGGCTGGTGTGTCGGCGCGATCGCGCAGGATCCGGCGGACCTGACCGAGCCCGTCAATGACCTGGAACGCGAGCGCGATGCCGACAGCGTGTGGCGGACCTATGCCAATACGCAACTGGTTGGCCTCTATGCCCGCCTGTATGGTCGTCTTGATCGCCTGATCCTGTTGGCGGCCCCCGGATTCGAGATCGTCCAGGCGTGGCGCACCCAGCAGGAGCACGATCTGGCGCGCGACCTCGCCGCAAAGGGCATAACCGGCACACACGTCATGTCCGATGCCGAAGTCGTGTACTTTATCCAGCATTATGAACGCCTGACGCGCCATATCCTGCGTGAGATGCCGTCACGCGCCGACCTGACCCTGCGCATCGACGCCGACCGAAACCTTATCGAGGCCTGACATGATTATCTCCGCCGCCACCGACTATCGCGCCGCCGCCAAGGCCAGGCTTCCGCGTTTCCTGTTCGACTATCTCGATGGCGGTTCCTATGCCGAGATGACCTTGCGCGCCAATGTCGACGACCTGTCGCGTCTGCCCTTGCGTCAGCGCATCCTCAAGAACGTCGCCGACGTGTCGTTGGAAACGGAACTGTTCGGCGAGAAGATGGCCATGCCGGTCGCCTTGGCGCCGGTTGGCTTGGGCGGCATGTATGCCCGTCGCGGCGAGGTCCAGGTCGCCAAGGCCGCCAAAAAGGCACGCGTACCCTATATCATCTCGACGGTTTCCCTATGTCCACTGAAGGAAATCGTCGAAAAATCCGGCCACGACATCTGGTTTCAGCTCTATGTCCTGAAGGACCGCGGCTTCATGCGCCATGCCCTGGAACGGGCGCAGAGCCTGGGCGTTACCAAGCTGGTCTTCACCGTCGACATGCCGGTGCCCGGCGCGCGCTACCGCGACAAGCATTCGGGGATGAGCGGCGATTACGGACCGATCCGCCGTATTCTCCAGGCCATGACCAAGCCGCAATGGGCGTGGGACGTCGGCGTCATGGGCACGCCGCACGATCTGGGCAATGTCTCGGACTATCTCGGCAAGGCGACCGGCCTGGAAGACTATATCGGCTGGCTGGGTGCCAATTTCGATCCGTCGATTTCATGGCAGGACTTGGAATGGATCCGCGACGTGTGGAAGGGGCCGATGATCATCAAGGGCATCCTCGACCCGGAGGACGCGCGCGACGCGGTGCGCTTCGGCGCCGACGGCATTGTGGTGTCGAACCATGGGGGGCGGCAACTGGACGGCGCCCTGTCGACGACCCGCGCCCTGCCGGCGATCGCCGAGGCGGTCGGCGATGACCTGACGGTTTTGGCCGATTCCGGTATCCGGACGGGGCTGGACGTGGTGCGCATGCTGGCCCTGGGCGCGAAGGGCGTACTGTTGGGCCGGGCCTATATCTACGCCCTGGCGACTTCGGGCGAGGCGGGGGTTACGAACCTGCTTAGCCTGATCGACAAGGAAATGCGCACGGCCATGGCCTTGACGGGTGTCACGAGGGTTAGCGACATAACGTCGGATTTGCTAGCTTAATCAAGCCTTTGGCCCACAGATTGGCACAGATTTTCACAGATTAAGAAAGAAGGTTCAAATCTTCTTTCTTAATCTGTGAAAATCTGTGCCAATCTGTGGGAAAAATCTTACGCCGCGCCAACCACCTGACGTTGCTGGCCCAGGCCCTGAATACCCAATTCCATGACATCGCCCGGATTGAGATAGATCGGATCGGGTTTCTGGCCCATGCCGACGCCCGGCGGCGTGCCGGTCGAGATGACGTCGCCCGGATGCAGCGACATGAACTGCGACACATAATGGATCAGGAAGGCCGGCTTGAACACCATGGTCGATGACGACCCGTTCTGGAAGCGGCGGCCATTGACCTCCAGCCACATGGCGAGATTCGTCACGTCGCCAGCCTCGTCCTTCGTCACCAGCCAAGGGCCGATCGGACCGAAGGTGTCACAGCCCTTGCCCTTGTCCCACGTCCCGCCGCGCTCGATCTGGAAATTGCGCTCCGACACGTCGTTGATGGTGCAATAGCCGGCAACATAATCCAGAGCCTCGGCCTCCGACACATAGGACGCTCGTCTGCCGATGACGACACCCAGTTCGACTTCCCAGTCGAGCTTGGTCGAGCCTCGTGGCTTCAGCACTTCATCGTTGGGACCGACAATCGCCGAGGTCGCCTTCATGAAGATGACCGGCTCGGATGGCACCGGCAGATTGCTCTCGGCGGCGTGGTCGGCATAGTTCAGGCCGATGCAGATGAACTTGCCGACGCGACCGACGCAGGAGCCATAACGCGACCCTTCCGGCGCCAGGGGCAGGGTGGCGGGATCGATGACGGCCAGACGCGCCAGGCTGTCCGGAGACAGGACGTCACCGGCGATATCGGAGACCAGCGACGACAGATCGCGGATGCGGCCGTCGGAATCGAGCAGGCCGGGCTTTTCTGAGCCCACAGGGCCGAAGCGGAGAAGTTTCATGGCGCAAATCCTTGCTGGCGGGCGGTTGTCCCGCTCGATAATCTGCTCACGTCGCGACGTAAAGGCCTAATTGTCGCACAAATAAAATTACGCCTCATGCAAGGGCGGCAACCGCCGGCGCACCGGCTGCGCCTTGACAATCGACGTGCTGGTCGCCGCCTTGTCGATAATCCGGTCAAGGATCTGGTCCAATTGCTCGATCGAGCGCAGATGCAACCGTACAATAAAGCAGTCGTCGCCCGTCACCTTGTCGCACTCACTCACTTCGCGGATATCGCCCAACAGTTGCTGGACGATATGCAGCTTGCCAGGCAGGGGCTTCACCCGGACTATGGCCTGTAACGTGTAACCCAGGGCCATCGGATCGATATCGACCGTAAAGGCCCGGATCACGCCGCGCTCCTCCAGCCGGCGCAGGCGCTCCGATACGCTGGGCGACGACAGGCCGACCCGTGCGGCCAGGTCCTTGACGGAGATGCGCGCATCCTCGACCAGGACGTCGATCAGGCGGCGGTCGAGTTCATCGATCATAAGGCAAAATCCAAAAATTACTTCATATTGTGAGGCATTTTATCAAAATAAGCGTCTTTTGTCCATGGAATTGCGCCGCGCGACCTTCTAGTCTTGGCGCCTTGCAAAGGAGATTGCCATGAAGGACAAAACACGCGGTGCGGCCGAAATGACGGGGGCCATGCTGATCGCGGGCACCCTTGGCTGGTGTGTGGTCAAGTCTGGCCAGCCGGTCGGCGATATTGTCTTCTGGCGCTGCCTGTTCGGCGCACTCACTTTGTTTGTGGTCTGTGCCGCCATGGGCCTGTTGCGCCGTGGCCTCATGACCTGGCGTCAGGCGGGACTGGCAGCTCTGGGCGGCGTGGCCATTGTGGCCAACTGGCTATTGCTGTTCGCCGCCTATCCGAAGGCCTCGATATCCGTGGTAACAGCGGTCTACAATACCCAACCCTTCATGCTGGTGGCGCTGGGTGCAATTCTGTTTCGGGAACGTGTGACGCTGACGCAACTCGGCTGGCTGGGGCTGGCCTTTGCCGGCGTGGTACTGATCGTCCAGGTAAAAGGCGGCACCGGTAGCGATTACCTGATTGGTATTCTCCTGACCCTGGGGGCAGCGTTTCTCTATGCCCTGGCGGCCATTGCCACCAAACTGCTGAAGGGCACGCCACCGCATCTGATCGCCCTGATCCAGTTCGTGGTCGGCGTGGCGATGATGCTGCCCTTCTCCCATCCGGCGCGATCCATGCCGATGAGCGCCTGGGCCATCATGCTGACCCTCGGCGTGGTGCATACGGGCGTCATGTATATCCTGCTGTACAGCGCCATCCAGAAGCTGCCGACCAGCCTCGTCGGAGCCCTGTCCTTCGTCTATCCGGTCGTGGCGATCGTGGTCGACAGGCTGGCTTTCGGCCATCGGCTGACCATCACCCAGATTGTCGGCGCCGCCGCCATCCTGCTGGCAGCCCTGGCGATGAACCAGGGCTGGACCTTTGGCAAAAGATCGGTTGCGGCACCGGTGATCGATAAGGTGTAGGCTTATAGATCACTTTTATGCTATATTGTGATCTATAAATTGTGGATTTATCGATCATGTGGAATTGGCAGCACGCCGAATGGCCCCACTTCACCTATGAAGTTGCCATTATGCACCGTGCAGAAACCCTGTTTGCGGAAGGCACGGGAAGGCTGATCGGCGTCTCCAAACATCTTGGGGGCGGCGCGCAGACGGCATTGCGTGTGGAACTGCTGAGCGGCGAAGCGGTCGACAGTTCGGCCATCGAAGGGGAACGCCTCGACCGCGACAGCGTGCAATCCTCGATCCAGCGGCAGCTTGGGTTGGCGACAGATGCCCGCCGGCCCAATGCGTCCGAAGCCGGCATGGCCCGGATGATGGTCGACCTCTTTGTCGCCATGGAGTCGCCGCTGAGCCACGACATGTTGTTCGACTGGCACAGCCAGGTGGTGAACGGCCGCAACGACCTGGCGGATGTCGGTCGTTATCGGCGTGGCGACGACCCGATGCAGATCGTGTCGGGCCCGCTGTCGGCGCCGAAAGTCCATTTCGAGGCGCCGCCCGCCGCCAGGATCGCCGATGACATGGCTGTATTGATCGACAGCTTCAACGCAGCACCGCGCGACCCAGGGGTTATTCGGGCGGGGTTGTTTCACCTCTGGTTCGAGTCGATCCATCCGTTCGAAGATGGCAATGGCCGGATCGGTCGGGCCTTGATCGAGAAGGCCCTGGGCATGCCGAGCGGCGGCATTCTCGGCATGGCGCCGACCTTGCTGCGTCACCGTCGTGACTATTACCAGGCGCTGGAACGCGCCAGCCGCACGATGGATATTACGGACTGGCTGCTGTGGTTTGCCGCCAAGGCTATCGAAGCGCAACGCCGCACTCTTAGCCTGATAGACTTCACCTTGCAGAAATCGCGGCTGCTCAATGCTGTCCGGACGCAGATCAATTTTCGCCAGGAAAAGGTGTTGCTGCGCATGCTGGCAGAAGGTCCGGAGGGCTTTCGTGGCGGCCTGAGCGCGGCCAACTACCAGACGATCGCCGATACGACGAGCGCCACGGCGACCCGTGATCTGGCAGATCTGGTCGAGATGGGCGCCTTGAACCGGACGGGCCAGCGCAAGTCCACGCGTTATTATTTGCCGTTTGAGATAGAACCGGTCTCGGATGTCTCAGTCGAAAGTCTGCGATAGTGGCTACCGCTCCGGCCATTCCCACGACGGCGCTTCGTTGCCGATGATCTGCGTCTCGCCCAGCTCTTTTTCGAGCGTAATCCGCTTGCTGCGGCCGGCCTGCTCGATGGCCGAGACCAGGCCTTCGGCGTGCGACACCACCACGACCTGGCTGCGTTCGGAAGCCTTGACGATCAACCGCCCCAGTGCCGGCATCAGGTCGGGATGCAGGCTCATTTCCGGTTCGTTGAGCACCATGAAGGCCGGCGGGCGCGGTGACAGCAGGGCCGTCGCCAGCAGCAGGTAACGCAAGGTGCCGTCGGACAGTTCGGCCGCGCGCAAAGGCCGCAGCAAGCCGCGCTGACGCATCAGCAGTTCGAAATAACCGCCCTGGTCGTCGATATCGACCGTCGATCCGGGAAAGGCGTCGTCTATGGCGGCGGCGAGTGCGTCTTCATCGCCGATTTCCAGAATCGTCTCGACCGCAGCGGCCAGATCGCTGCCGTCGCCAGCCTGGACAGGCGTATAGGTGCCGATCTGCGGTGAACGTGCCGGCGCGTCGCGGTCGGTGCGGAAATGGTCGTAGAAACGCCAATTGTGCATATGTTCGCGCAACCGCAGCAGTTCGATGGCGTCGCGCGGATCGCTGGCATGGGTCATCATGCTGTCGAAGGTCGACATACTGGTGAAGACCTGTTTCCAGCTTCCGCTGTCGTCACGAACGCGGACGCTGGGACCGCGGCGGGCGGCGATCTCGTTGCGTGCGCGCAAGACCTGACCGACCCAGAGCGACTCCGTTTTGATGTGCGGGTCTGAACCGAACTTGGTCTTGATGGCCAGCGAATCCAGAGTCGGCAGGCCCAGGTCGATCGCATAGCCATACTCGTCGGTGGCGAAGCCCATCTTCAAACTGACCGGATGTTTGCGGACCGTGCCCTGGATCGGATACTGGCCGGAGCGCATTTCGCGCGAAAAATATTCCGGACCGGCCCACAGGACCGAGTTGAGCCCGCCTTCCAGTGCCAGGGCACGAATGACATTGCCATGGGCGATGTCGGCCAGCAGACGCAGGGCGCGATAGAGGCTGGACTTGCCCGAGCCATTGGCGCCGGTCACCACGTTCAACGGTTCCAGTTCGAGCACGACGTTGCGCAGCGACCGATAACCGGAAATGGCCAGGGTGGTGATCATAGGCCCGACTAAAGACCGCCGTCGCTCGCCGGCCCCTGTTTGACGAAGTGCTGTGTGCCCTTGGGCGAGATGACGTCGTAGCCATCGCCCGCCAGCCGCCAGGTCAGGTCGGGGCCGAATTGGATATCGGCGCCGGTGCGCTCGGCGGTGCCGGGATAGAGGTCACCTTCGCTGTTGTAATAGCTGTAGCCGACCATATCCTTGTCCGAGCGATAAAGGGTGACGCCTTCATAAACCGGCATGCCGTTCGGCGTGCGCACCTTGTGCACATCCATAACCAGCTTGCCGCCGGCCGTCATGGTGAAGCAATGGGTGTCCGTGCTGCCGCCGGCCATGTCGGTGCGCCAGCACGAACCCGTCAGGCCGTCGAAAATCTGGCCCGGCGTCATGGCGAGGGCGGCGATCAGCAGGGGCGTGGCGAACATGCGAGGTCTCCCGTTTGCCCTGTTATAGGCACGCAGTACGCATGCTGTCGAGTTACCGCATCGTCATGTTTATCGCCTGCTGATTTTTCCGCCGCATGGTCCATATGGCGGGCCGGCCGCAGATGCCCTAATCTGGACACAAGGGTTAATTTGACCCGCAAAATTCCATCATCCGGGAAGCGTGAGAGATTTCCGGGTAATGGGAAATAAGCCCTCCGGTTTCCCCTGGCCGGGGGGCTTCTTTTACTTATTCGACCCAATCCTTTTTGAGGCGGGTCGCTGCGAAGATCAGCAGTACGGCGGCAATGCCGTAGAAGCCAAGCCCCCATAAAAAGGCGTATTTGATCGAGTCGACGCCATAGTGCGGCTTCAGCAGGTCCGACAGTTTGCCGAAGGCATAGGTGCCCAGGGCGATCCCGATCAGATTGTTGATCAGCAGGAACAACGACGACATCACGCTGCGCGAGGCGGCGGGCGCCAGATGCTGGACAGCTGTGAGGATCGGCCCCAGCCACACCAGTCCCAGAGCCTGTGGGACCAGAAACAGCAGGAAGGCGGCTTGCGGAGTCTTGGCCATCACCCCAAGGGCGTACAGGGGCGCGGCAATCAGAAAGGCCGCGGCGGGGATCAGGGCATAGGCGGTCTTTGTCCGGCGGCCCAGGCTGTCGCCGAGAAAACCGCCGAGCACCAGCCCGGAGACGCCGCCGATCAGCAATACCCCGGCGAACAGCTCCGATCGGCTGACCAGATCCATATTCAGCGATCGCGCCAGGAAGGACGGCATCCAGTACATGACGCCATATCCGACCATCGAGGCACAGGCCGAACCGATGGACAGCAGCCAGAAGGACGGCTTCATTGCTGCCAGCTTCGCCACGGCCAGGAGGCCGAGGGGCGTGCCGGCCGCGGTAGGGACCACCTCATTGCCGCCGCGCGGTGGGTCCTTGACCAAGAGCCGGAAGATTGGCGCCAGGACGACGCCGGCAGCGCCGACGACCAGGAAGGCGTAACGCCAATTGACGTGCGCTGCCAGCAGGCCGCCGAACAGTACGCCGGCGGCACTGCCCAACGGAATGCCCAGAGAGAACAGCCCAAGGGCACGGGCGCGGATCCGGGCCGGGAAATAGTCGGAGATCAGGCTGTAGGCCGGCGCGACACCACCGGCTTCACCGACGCCGACGCCCATGCGGCAGATGGAGAGTTGCCACAGATTGCCGGCCAGGCCGCACAGGGCCGTAAAGCCCGACCAGATGGCCAGCGCCCAGGTCATGATCCAGACGCGCGAGGTACGGTCGGCCAGCCAGGCGGCGGGGACGCCTAAGATGCAGTAGAACAGGGCCAGCGGCAAACCGCCCAGCCAGCCCAGTTGTGCATCGTTCAGGTTCAGGTCGACCTTGATACTGTCCTTCAGGATGCTCAGCACCTGGCGATCGAGGAAGTTCAGCGTGTAGACGAGTATAAGCAGGGCCAGGACAAAATAGCGGCCCGTCGTGCCGGCCGCTGGTTTTGCGGACTCCGCAGCTCGGTGAGTGTCTGGCATCAAGAACGTCCCTGTCGACCGCGCGAAAGTGGCGGCCACTTGGTCGTGAGCCGCATCGGTTGTCAAGCGCAGTAAGGTCGTAGAGCGTTGAGGTCGTTATGGCGCCACAGTAGCCCCTACCGTCGGCCCGACGATCCATAAAAATCGTACGAAAACTTTATTTGCCTGATCTGATCGCCGCGCTACAACCGCCCCGGCATCGCCAAAGACATCAACCCCAAAAGGAGAGACACCATGATCCGCACGGCAAAAGCCCATTGGGCCGGCGACGGCAAGTCCGGCGAAGGCACCCTGACGACACAGAGCGGGGTCCTGTCCGGCCAGCCCTACAGCTTCAAACTGCGCTTTGAAAATGCCGATGGCCAGGCCGGGACCAATCCGGAAGAACTGATCGCCGCCGCCCATTCGGGCTGTTTCTCCATGGCCCTGGCTTTCGCCCTGGCCAGCGCCGGTTTTACCGCGACCAGCATAGACACCGAAGCCAGCGTTGACCTGCAGCCAGGCGAGGGCGGTTTCTCGATCGCTGGAATCAAGCTGAAACTGACCGCCGCCATACCGGGCATTTCCGCTGACCAGTTCCAGGAAATCGCTGCCGGCGCCAAGGCTGGCTGCCCCGTATCAAAAGCGCTGGCTTCCGTGCCGATTACGCTGGAAGCTATTTTAGCGTAATTTTTTACAGTGGTGTGTCGAAATGCGGCATCGTGGCGCGTCATGGTCACGAGCCGCAACCTTGCGCTCGCAACAGGACATAGGAGCCAGCCATGAAATACGCCCTGCTGATCTATGAGACAGCCGACTCGTTTGAGGCTTTTCGCAACGACCTGGCCTATAATGCCGCCTTTCCAGCCTACACTCAGGCCCTGATCGAGGCTGGCGTGATGGCCGGCGGTGCCGGCCTGCAGGGCACGGAAACCGCCACGACCGTCCGTATAAACGAAGGCGGTCACACGGTGGAAGACGGCCCGTTTGCCGAGACCCGTGAAATGCTGGGGGGCTTCTACCTGATCGATGTACCCTCACTCGATGAGGCGCTGAAGTGGGCTGCACGCCTGCCGGTCAGGCCTGGTTGCTGTGTCGAAGTCCGCCCACAGCTTGTTATGTGAATGGACGCGGGGGCGGCGGCGGAAAAGGTGGCGCGCACGGCCTATGGCCGGCTGGTCGCTTACTTGTCCGCGCGCACACGCGATATCGCGGCGGCCGAGGAAGCCCTGGCCGCCGCTTTTTTACGCGCGTTGGAAACCTGGCCGCGAACCGGGGTCCCGGATCGTCCAGAGGCCTGGCTGCTCAGTGTCGCGCGCAATCGCCTGAACGACGGCTGGCGCCGCGACAAGGTCCGCACCGAAGCCGAACCGACCCTGGAACTGATGATGCAGGATGTAACGGAAGCGGCGGCGTTTCCAGACGAACGCCTCAAGCTGATGTTCGTCTGCACGCACCCGGCGATCGACGAAGTTGTGCGTACGCCGCTGATGCTGCAAACCGTCCTGGGGCTCAGCGCCGAGCGTATTGCCTCGGCGTTTCTGGTCAAGCCGGCTGCCATGGGGCAAAGGCTCAGTCGCGCCAAGAGCAAGATCCGCGACGCCGGCATTCCGTTCGATGTGCCCAACGCCAACGAATGGGCGCACCGCCTGCCGGCACTTCTGAATGCCATCTATGCTGCCTATAGTCTGGGCTGGGGTGACTATGCCGGCGATGGCGATCATCGCGGCCTGGCCGACGAAGCCATGGACCTGGCCCAGTCTCTGCACGGACTGATGGCGGCCACGGCGGAGTTGAACGGGCTGCTGGCGTTGATGCTCTATTGCGAGGCGCGTAAGGCGGCGCGTTTCCGGGACGGCGCCTATATCAGCCTCGATCGTCAGGACCCGGCGGCTTGGGATTGGGCGATGGTCGATCACGCCAATCGTCTTTTGAACGCCACGGACCCGCGTGCCTTGGGCCGGTTCCGGCTAGAGGCTCTGATCCAGTCGGTCCATATCCGGCGCGGCGTCACCGGGACCACGGATTGGGAAGGTATCGCCGGCCTCTATGCCGCCTTGCTCAAGGTTGCGCCATCTCTGGCGGCACGGACAGGCTATGCGGTGGCATTGACCGAGTCAGGCCAGCCGGAGCAGGGGCTGGCGGTTCTGGACGATATGGATCGTGGGCGCATGAACGACTATCAGCCTTGGTGGGTGGCTCGGGCGCATGTGCTGACGGTCCTCGGCGATGAAGCGGCCAGGTCGGCCTATGAGCGGGCCATAGGTTTGAGCCAGCACCCGGCCCAACGCGCCTTCCTGATGGAAAAACTCAACGCGCCAGGTCGCAGTGGGGATCACTGAGCGTGCCGGTGTAGAGGCGATAGGTCGATTTCTTGCCTGGCTTGACCGTGCGCGATACCGTTCCCGCGTCCTCGATATGGGTAAAACACCGCCCGACATCGATCGTCTTGTCCGCCGCCACGACAATCAGGGCGCGGCCCTTCGGCGGTAGTCCCTGCCACGGGTAGCGCTCGCGCTCGGCCATGGCATAGGGCGCGAAACCCCAGGACAAGGTCGGTCGGGTGGTTTCGTAGGCCAGTTCGCCCTGGGTATTGTAGTCGGTAACGGCAATCCAATCTGTTCTGTGGCTTTTGACAAATATGCCGTCCGCCAGGCGGAACCAGCTTTCCGACAAGCCTCCCATGCCAACGACATGGCCTGATACGGACATCAGGACCAGAACGACAACACTCAGGCCGATGCCGACCGGCGCCGCCAGCCAGCGCACGCGTTGCAGTTTGGATGGGCCCTGCAGGCCTTCCGCCACAACGGCGCCCAACAGGACCAGGCCGGGAAAGACCGGCGCCGTCCAGTTGCCCTGGATGCGGTCGTGAAAGACATGGACCAGCAGATAGGCGAACAGCGGCATAGGCGTCGCCACCAGCAAGCGCAGGCGCGAGTCTTTGGTCTGGAAGGCCGCCAGGGCGCCCAGCACCGTAAAGGCGAAGACCAGAGGATTGAGCAACAACGGTTGCGACAGCAGGAACTCGATCAGGAAGTTCAGGGTCAGATGGCTGGCGCCGATACGGCCGAACTGCTTGGTGACTGAGATCCAGTCGTGCTGCAGGTTCCACAGGAGGTTGGGCGCCATGGCGGCCAGCGCTACGACCGCGCCGAGATAGGGCCACGGTGTCAGCAGCCACTTGCGCGCCGGCGTGTCGAGGATCATCCAGGCGACGACGCCGAGGCCCAGAAACAGGTTGGTATATTTGGCCTCGACGCCCAGCCCGGCAAACAGGCCGAAAACCAGCCAATATTGGCCCTGATCGCTGGCTTGCAAACGGGCGAGAGCCCATAGGCCACCGGCCCACATCAGGACGCTGGGCGGATCGGGCGTGGCCAGCACCGAACCGACGCTGAGCAGCAGACAGGCATTGAGCCATAGGGCCGTGCGCCGCGCCACCGCCTCGTCGAACAACACCCGCGCGGCGTCATACATGAACCAGGTGACGCCGAGAAAGCTTAGGACGAACAGCAGGCGGACAAACAGCGACGTGTCGAAGCCATCGGGCGCGATCATGATCCACCACGCCACCATGGGCGGATGGTCGTAATAGCCGGCGGCGGGGTGGCGCGACCACAGCCAGTAATAGGCTTCGTCCGGCACCAGGTTCATATTGGCCGCCGCCACCAGACGCAGCACGGTCATGGAACCGATCAGTATGGCCAGCCAGGGCAGGGATTTCAGGCGTTCGAACATGGCCCTTATTGGCCGGTTTCGCGCCGGCTGGCAACTGGTCCTGTCAGATGTCCGGGAGGCTCAACGGCGCCGGCCCACCCAGGGCGGGATCGCTGAACGAGGGCATGCCGTTTTCGATATGGCCGGCAAAGCGGGCATACAGCCACGGTGCGGACACGCTGACGTCGTACCAGTTATGGCTGGCCGAGAGGTCAAGCACGATCAATCGGCTTTCACCTCGCCCAAGCGCGACAGTCTGGTCCGGCTGACCGTAGGACTCGTCCCTGATCGTTAGCTGCATGGCCTCGTCGCCCTCGTTGCGCAGGCTTAACCTTATGCCGTCCAGCCGCACCACGGCCCTTGTGTTGTTGCCGCCCGACATGCCGCGGTAAAAGCCATTCGGCCCCAACACGTGGACGTCGATCACGCCATGCTCGGCAAATACCGTCGCCATCGCCTTGCCGCCAGGAGCAAGGGTGTAGCGCAGAGGCTGGGCAACAGACGATATCCCGCTGTACACGTGAAATACCGCCGCCAAATCGGGACTACGATTTTCCACTTCGAAGCCAGCCGAGAAGCCAATCACCGGCTGGCCGGCCAGATCATAGGGCAGGGCGCGCGCCGGGCGTTGGCCGCTTTCCTGGACGGGCGGCTCCAGGCCGTCTGGCGGGGAGGGATTGACGGTGCCGGAAAGCTTTCGTGTGCGCAGGGCCAGGTCTGCGGTCGCGGGAACCTGTGCGACGGCGGTATCCGGATTGGCGAAATCGAAGCAGGTCAGCAGATCGCCGCACACGGCGCGACGCCAGGCCGAGATATTGGGCTCGCGGACGCCGAAGCGCGCCTCGAGGAAACGGATGACCGAGGTGTGGTCGAAGACCTGCGAGTTGACGAAACCGCCCTTGCTCCACGGCGAGACGACATACATCGGTACGCGCGGCCCCAGACCATAGGGACGGCCTTTGAATTTGTCGTCGGCCAGGTGATATTCGCCGGTGGTGTCGATCTGGCTCTCACCGAGGAAACCGGCGGACCATCGTGACGGCGGTGCGGGCGGCGGCACATGGTCGAAAAAGCCGTCGTTTTCGTCGAAATTGATCAGCAGGACGGTCTTTGCCCAGACGTCGGGATTGGCGGTCAGGGCATCCAGCACGCGGGCGGTATAGTCGGCGCCCTGGGCGGGGCTTGACGGTCCGGGATGCTCCGACCCCTCGGCGGTGGCGATGATCCAAAACACCTGCGGCAGTTTGTCGGCCAACACGTCCTCGCGCAACTTGTCGAGGTCGCGCGTGCGGATCGAGCGCCG
Organism: Asticcacaulis sp. P2_C5; assembly: GCF_056404555.1. Classification (NCBI taxonomy): domain Bacteria; kingdom Pseudomonadati; phylum Pseudomonadota; class Alphaproteobacteria; order Caulobacterales; family Caulobacteraceae; genus Asticcacaulis; species Asticcacaulis sp. P2_C5. The sequence continues at coordinate 289,520 of NZ_JBFUDU010000006.1, read as the reverse complement.
CGCCAGTTCCGCCAGCGGACCGTCCTTGGCCTTCTCGGCGGCGCGATAGGCTTTGAAGCCGGCCAATGGGTTGTCGGTGAAGTTGTCATTCATATCCTGATAGATCTGCCACGACACGCCAGCGTCGCTCAGCCGCTCAGGATAGGTCGTCCAGCTATAGCCGCCATGCCCCTTCGGATCGCCCGACAGATGGTCGTAGCCGTTGTCGATGACCGGCCCGCCCTTGTCGCCGGCGGCATTGTTGGTGCCTGTCCAGTGATAGACTCTGTTGGGATTGGTGCCGGCGTGCATTGAACAATGATAGGCGTCGCACAGCGTAAAGGCCTCCGCCAGCGCATATTGAAACGGGATATCTTCGCGGGTGAAATAACCCATCGACCGGTTGTGTTTGGCCTGGGGCCAGGCGTCCATACGGCCATTGTTCCACGCTGCCTGCGCATCGGGAAAGGTGTGCGGCGTGCCTTCGGTACGCATGCGGTGGAAATCGGCCTGGGTGTCGAGGCGATAGGGCACGATCAGGCGTTTGTCGTCGTTCTCGTCGCGCTGAACCAGGATCGTCTTACCCGTGCGGTCCATCATGTTTGCAACCGGCGTTGCAAAACGATCGGAAAAGCCGCGCACGCCGCGCAAGGTGCCGAAATAGTGGTCGAAGCTGCGGTTCTCCTGCATCAGGATGACGACGTGTTCGACGTCCATCACCGTGCCGGTGACGCGTTTCGCCGGGATATCCAGCGCCCGCGCGATCGAGGCGGGCAGAGCGCCGGCGGCCAGGGCTGAGGCGAGAAAGGCGCGGCGATCGATGGACATAGGTCTGCTCCCCGGATGTGCCCGCGACTTAAGAACAGGATTGCGACAGCTTTACGACGTCGTAAGGGTAGAAGTTTTTACCACGGATAAGCGCAGATGGATTTGCCGATGGCAATCCACACGGATTGCACGGATGCAGGCGCGATATAAAGCACTTGTTTTGAGCTTACGCGCGCGCAGCGCAGTTCTCGACTTATCAATCAAGGTATTGATTTTGATCACAAAATCCGTGTGATCCGTGCCGGATGTCTTCATCCGATCCGTGCCTGATCCGTGTTCCAACTTTCTGTTTCACGCATCCCGCAGTCAGAGTCTTAGGAACCAGCGTTTACGATAACAGACCCACAACACCAGGAAGATCAAGGTGATCATCACCAGGCCGAAGCTCAAGGAGGCCAGGTTGGGAGGAAACCACTGGGCAAAAAAGACATTGCCGGCGCTGCGCAGTGAATACCAGGGCTGCGGGAACAGTTGCCAATCGATCAGCGGCGCGACCAGGAAGGACAGGATATAGGCCAGCAGCGGATTGGAGCCATAGACCGTGGCCGGGAAAAACAGCGGCCCGGCCTTGAGATGTTCCGTCAGCAGGGTCAGCCCGGACAGGCAGATCAGTGAAAAGCCGACCGTGAACAGGACGAAGGTGCTGGTCCAGATGTTCTTGATGATTGGACAGACCGTGTTGAACAGCACCGCGATCAGTATCAGTTGCAGTCCCGCGCCCAGCCAATAAAGGACGGGCCGCCTTAGAGTTTTTTCGGCGTAGACGTGTCCAACCAAAGCGCCGGCGAGGACATTGGCGCAGACCGGCCAGGTACTGAGCAGGCCATCGGGGTCAAAGACGACCTTGCCGTTGACCGGCCACCAGATGAACATGTGGTCGGTAGTCAGGACGGTCCGATCGAAAAAGGCTGGCCAACTGCCGACCGGATCGAAGCGCGGTGCACCGAAGCCCGGTACCGGCACGAAATAGAGCAGAACGAACCAGGAGATGACGACAGCGACGAAGGCGTAGGCCATGGCGGTCTTGCTGGCCTTGAAGCCGCCGTCGCGCCGGGCGGTAAGCAGGACGAACAGCGCGACAACCATGTAGCTGACACCGATGCGCTGCAGAACGCCCGGTATGCGCAGATGAGCGAAGTCAAACGTGGGATAGGCATTGAGAAACAGCCCGATCACAACCAGGATCAGGCCGCGCACCACGATATGGCGCGCTTGCTCAGTCACTGTTTGGCCGCCATCTATCCGCCGCCGCAGCGACAGCGGAATAACCGCGCCGATACAGAACAGAAAGACGGGCGCCACCATATCGATGAAGGTGCCGCCCTCCCATTTGGCGTGGACTAGAAAGGCATATTGGTGCTCCCACGCACCGGGATTGAGATTGAGCAGCATAAAGATGATGCTCAGACCCCGCAGGATATCGAGCGCCTGCCAACGCGTGTTGGTCGTCTCTGCCATGATGGCCCCCTATGTGACGGTTATCCCAATATTTTGGTGACAGCTTTTTCGATGCGCCGCGCCCGCGTTTCAGGCGTCTTGGCCTCTTCGATGGCGCGGACATGTTCCTTGCGATGGCTGAAGGCCAGCTTGTCGAAGGCTTCGTCGGCGCCGGCGGCATCCAGGGCGGCCTGGAAATCTTCGGGTATCTCGACCACGCGTGGCGCGCTGTCGAGTTCGATGTCGACCGTGATCGCATCGCCGCCATTGATGCCCGAGGCGGCGCGGTGTTCGGACGAGAACCCGACCATGTATTTGCCGCCCATGACGGCGACGGTGTTGCGATAGGTGTAGCCATTGACCGTGAGTGCGACCGGCGGCTTCTTGCCGGCGCCAAGTGCGTCGATAATCCCGGCCGGTATTTCAATGCCGGTGACGGACCGGCCTTCGGGTTGTTGTAGGGTGGTGTGGAATTTCATTTTGTTTCCCTCGGCCCTTGTCTTAACAGTCGCCTTATGATCCGGCGGCTGCCATGAATTATGCGTAGGATTGTGACCGTATCGGTGCCGGCTGTGAAGCGGTAAATTACGAGAAACGGGGAAACGACGCCGATCCGGATACGCGAGCCGAGGCCTGGGCGCAGCGCACCACTTTCAGGGTATTCGGTCAGGCGATCATAAAGCACATCGAACAAGCCGTCTGACGGCCGGCTTCCTTAGCCAGATAATTGAAAATGTCGGCCGAATCGTCGTCCGCCCATGACGAAACGACGACAATGGCCATCAGGTCAGAGTGCCGCCAGGCGCGCGGCTTTGCGCGCGCGATGTTCTTCCAGCGTCATAACCTCGCCGCGCTCTACAGCCGCCAAGGCTTCGTCGACAAGCGGCTTAGCCCAGGACAGATCGTCGGTCTCTTCGGCAATGCGCATATCAATCAGGTGCGCGATGGCATCTTCGGCAGACGAGAATTCGCCGCTGGCGATATGGGCGTCGAGCCAAGCCTGTTGTTGCGCCGTCAAATTTATCATGACGGAAGGCTAGCATAAACCCGACCCGAAGCCAATCGCCGGGCGATCGTCAAGGCCGGGACTCGAACAGTGTAAAATCCGGCGCCTTGCCGCGCGCATCGACCTCATCGGCGCTGCCGAGCGGCAGGATCGAAGAGTCCGAGCCATCGAAGGCCGGCCAGGCGGGAAGGCCTTCGCCATTCGGATCGCCGGTCTTGGCGAAGTTTGTCCAGTAGCCCGACGCCCGCGCGGCCATCATCCTGTCCTCGGCATTCCACGGTCGCGAATCCTGCGCCAGTTGATCAAAGATATAGCGGATTTCGGCACCATGTCCGGCCTGGCAGCCATAGCCGCACGGCTCGACCGGTTCGGCCGGTGAATGAACGAAGTAATAGATGTAGGATTGGCTGGCGTGGGCCTGGGATTGCAAGGCCGCCCATGCCCGCATCCGCCAGCCCCAGTAGTCGCTGGTCAGCCGGTTGATCGAGGCGCGCGCCTCGTCGTCCGTACGGCCGGGATAGGCGGTCAACAGGTCCGCGGACGGCGCATGGCCGAGCAGTTGCGTAACCAGGGCCGCGTAGCGGGCAGCCGTGAAGTCGGCGGCTGGGGTTGCCAGGATTTCAGGTGCCAGGTCCTTGCCTTCGTCGGCGTTCCAGCCAACCAGGATCGGCACGTCGTTCTGGCGGTGATGGCGGTAGGTCGTTGTCAGGTCTTCGCGCAGGACGTAGCCGTCGATGATCGGTTCGGGAGTCCACGGCTTGTGGATGAGGGTGTCGGCATCCGTGGCGCGCAGTTGCGCCAGGCTTCCCGGGAATTGCCTCAGCGCCTTCGTTTCGGCGGCGGCTCGGTCGGCCCTGGGCATTTCCGTGGAATCGAGGGGGACGTTCACATTGCCGCTCTCGGCGATGGCGCGCTGGAACAGCCCCTTGGCGGCGGGCGAGGCGGTCAGGGCGACGACCGAGATCGAACCGGCCGACTCGCCGAAGATGGTGACACGATCGGGATCGCCGCCGAAGGCCGCGATATTGTGCTTGACCCAGGCAAGGGCGGCGATCTGGTCGCGAAAGCCCTGGTTGCCCGAAGCGTGGTCAGGCGATTCCCTTGTCAGTTCGGGATGGGCGAAGAAGCCGAACACGCCGAGACGATAGTTCAGTGTGACGACGATAACGCCCTGACGCGTCAGTTGCGCGCCGTCATAGCCACCTTGGGAGCCGGAGCCGCCGAAATAGCCGCCGCCATGGATCCAGACCATAACCGGAAGGTTTTTGGCATCCCTGGGCGCCCATATATTGAGATAGAGGCAATCCTCGCTCTGTGGTTCGGATATCCACGGCACGGTTTGGCGGCAAACGGGCGAGAAAGCGGTGGTCTGGCGCACGCCCGTCCATGGTTTCTCCGGTTGCGGGGCGCGCCAGCGCAGCTCGCCGACGGGCGGAGCGGCGTAAGGCACCCCGAACCATGTGGCGACACCGTCTTTAACGGTGCCGGAGACGGCTCCGGCTTCGGTCTGCACAGGCGGCGTTGATTGGGCGTGGCTGACGATGGGGACCATCAACAGTGTGGCACCCATCGTCAGTCCAAGCGAGGTCTTAAACCAAGTTCTCCAAGCATCCACGAGAGCGACTCCGCAGCCCCTCATCCGGCCTTCGGCCACCTTCTCCCCTCCCGAGGGTAGAAGGGGATAATCCGCGCGTCCGCGAAGATTGAAGGCCGCTATCATCCTGTGTCCTCGTTGTACTTTCCGAATTAACGGCCGACAATCTGGACAAGCGATGGCGCGGACTTGGCCAGGGTCTTGTCACCCGTGGCTGTAAGCTGGCCCGTGGCGTCGTTCCAGTGCAGGGTGGCGGTTACCGTACCCTTGCCCTTTTCGTAGTCGTAGGAAACGCCGTCGTCGTCGTAGAGGGCGAAGTCTGCATCACGGCCTGGATAGACCTTGATGGTGGCGATCGACTGCTTGGTGGCGGTCGACTGGATATCCGAGCCCAGCGGCACGATCGAGCCAGCCTTGACGAAGACCGGGATCTGGTCGATCGGCGCGGCCACCTTGACCCACTGGCCGCCGCTCAGCTTTTGGTTGGTCCAGTAGTTATACCAGTCGCTGCCGGCCGGCAGATAGACCGACTTTTCAACTTGCGCCTGCTCGGTGACCGGCGCCACCAGGAAGGCCGGGCCGAACATATATTGCGTGCCGAGATTGGCGACATTCGGGTCATTCGGGAACGCCATCCAAAGCGGCCGCATAAACGGCGCGCCGGTGTCGAAAGTCGCCTTGGCCTGGCTGTAGATATAGGGGATCAGCGCATAGCGCAGGCGGTCGTATTTGGCCAGGATCGGCTCGGCGGCGGCGCCGAACTCCCAGATTTCGGTGTGCTTGCGGTCACCGTGGATACGCAGGGTCGGCAGGAAGGTGCCGTACTGGAACCAGCGGGTGAACAACTCGGGATAGTCATGGTTCTGGCCGACTGTGGCCTCGGCGCCGGCGGGATCGAGCAGCGGTGTTTTGGTTGCCGAGGTCTGTTGCGGCAGCCACTGCCAGCCGCCGATATCATTGCCCCAGTAGGCGATGCCCGAAGCCGTCATGTTCAGCCCGGTCGGGACCTGCCGCGTCAACGCTTCCCACGACGGATTGATGTCCGACGACCAGAACAGGGCGCCCGTACGCTGCGACCCCAGATAGGCGGCACGCGACAGGATCAGCACGCGCTTGTTGGGCTTCCATTCGCGCATGCCCTGGGCGACGCCCTCGACGTGAACCAGAGGATAGAGGTTATGGTAGCGGTCGCCCGAGCCGATGCTGTAGAAGTGGCCATCCGGCACCAGGTCCGGCTCGGTCTCGTCCAGCCACGGATAGTCGAAGCCATGCGACAGGATGTTGTCGCGGGCATGTTCCCAGAACCACTTGCGCGCTTCGGGATTGGTTTCGTCGATCAGCGCGCCGGTGCGATCCGAGCGGAAGGGCAGGCCGTCAACCGTCTTGCCGTCCTTGTCCTTCAGGAAATAGCCCTTGGCGTCCAGTTCGTTGAAGTAACGCCCGGCGGTTTCGAAACGCGGCCAGATCGAGATGATCGACTGCATGCCCATGTCATGCAGTTGCTTGTTCATGGCGTCCGGATCGGGGAACTGCGCCGGATCGATGTCCATCTGGCCCATCCGTGTCCAGTAGAACCAGTCGACCACCATGACATCCAGCGGATACTGCTTCTGGCGGTAGGTATTGGCCACGCGCAGCACCTCGGCCTGGCTGTCGTAGCGTGCCTTGGACTGGATCAGGCCGAAAGCCGCCTTGGGCGGGATTGGCGTCTTGCCGGTCACCCGCGCATAGGCGGCATAGATTTCCTCGGGCGTATCGCCGGTGATGACGAAGAAGCTGACGCGTTCGCCGACCTTCGACTGGAAGGCCGTGCGGCCGTTGACGGCAGCAACAAAGCGCGTGTCCGACGGATTGTCCCAAACGATGCCGTAGCCCTTCGACGACACCATGAACGGCACGCACACCGTTTCGCCGGCGGGCGCATCGTACCAGTGCTTGCAGTCGATCACCCGGCCGCGCAGATCCAGAATGCCTTCCTGGTTCTGCCCCATGCCGTAATAATGCTCGTCGGCAGGCGCGCTGAACGTAGCGCCGACCTGATAGGTCTGCTCGCCCGACACCTCGTGAGGCGCCATCTCCCAGCCGCCCATGGTCAGCACGGTCTCGCCGCGCGCATTCTTGACCTGCAGGCCCACAGGCGCCAGGGACGGGGCGAAATATTTCTCGCCCATCGACGGGACATGCGGCGGTGGCGCGGCATTGACATGCAGGGTCAGGGCTGATGACGCAAACGTATCACCGTCCTTGTCAGCGATCTGTTTGAAGGCGCTGTTGTCGGCATTGCCGCTGAGAATGCCGTAGCCGCCCGGTTTTAGCGCTTCGGTCTTGTCGGCGGCGATGGTGACATGCACGACATTAGGGCCGTAGGCCTCGACACTGACCCACGCGCCGTTGCGGTCCAGAGTCGTGATGGGCGCACTGTGCGCTGCTGCCGCCAAAGCCAGTGTGGATACAAAGCCGGTGAGGGCGGTGAGCATGCGATGCATCGGTGTCTCCCTGATAGCGCTATCATTTTATCTATGGGCTAAGCCGTGGCGCATCCCCCGTCAAGCCCAATTGGACGCTTGGCGTTGATTTATCGTACAAACGGCTAGCCGTAAAAACAAAGGCTTGTGACTTTTCACCGTCAGGCCTGACTTGCGCTTGCCATAGGGAAGCCGGCAGATTATCGTACAAATCAAAGATCGCCGTAAGACGCGGTCCAGGAACTGTTGAGGGAGACGGGTATGCGTCGTGTTCTGGCCTGGCTTGCGGCCGCGGTTATGCTTGCGGCCACGGTTGCGCTTGCAGGATGCGGCGGCGATACGGCGTCCAGTGGTTTCTCGCCTTTCAATTCGGCGACCGCGAAAGGAACAACGCCCGCAAAATCCGCCAATGGAGCCTATAGCTGGACGAACGCGCCGTGGGGCGGCGGCGGATATGTCTCCGGGATGCTGTATCACCCCAGGGTCAAGGATCTGCTTTATGCCCGTACCGATGTCGGCGGCGTCTATCGCTGGGACCCGGTCAACTGGTCGTGGATAGCCCTGAACGACGATCTCGGCCGCGACGATTCGCAACTAACCGGCATTGTCTCGATGGCGGTCGATGCCAATGACCTCAACAAACTGTACCTTGCGGCGGGACAATATACGCCGTCATGGGGGCGGACGGCGGCAATCCTCCGCTCGAACGACCAGGGCAGGACCTGGGCACGGACCGAGCTGCCGATCCGGCTGGGCGGCAACTGGGACGGCCGTGGTATGGGAGAACGGCTGCAGGTCGATCCGAACAAGGGCTCGATCCTGCTCCTGGGCACCAACCAGGACGGCTTGTGGAAGAGCACGGATTCCGGTGTAACCTGGGCCAAGGTGACGGGCTTTTCGCCGTCGGCGGTGAATTTCGTGGTATTCGACCCGCGTTCGGGCTCGGCCGGGACTGCGACCCAGGTGCTCTATGCCGGCCTCGCCAGCAACACGACGACCAGCCTGATGAAGTCGACCGATGGCGGCGCCACTTGGGCGGCGGTGCCGGGCCAGCCCGTAGCCCTCATGCCGCACCAGGCGGCGCTCGACGCCAATGGCAGCCTTTATATCACCTTCAGCAACGCCCTGGGTCCGAACAACATCAGTGACGGCGCGGTTTACAAGCTGAATACGGCGACCGGCGTCTGGACCAATATCACGCCGCAGACACCCGGCGGGTTCGGCTATAGCGGCGTGTCGGTGGCGGCCAGTACGCCCGGCATGGTTGTGGTGTCGACGATCGACCTGTGGTGGCCGGGCGACACCATCTATCGTTCGATGGACGGCGGCGCGACCTGGACGTCGCTAAAGGACCACAGCCTCATGGACCTTCAGGGTTTCGACTGGGTCAAGCCCTACTGGGGCGGCGATATCAACAACCGGCTGGGCCACTGGATCACCGATGTCGACATCGACCCGTTCAACAGCAATAACGCCATCTACAATACCGGTTTTGGCCTGTGGATGAGCAACAGCCTGACCTCGTCGACCGTGACCTGGGGCTTCCACGACCGCGGCCTGGAGGAGACCGTGGTGCTGGATGTCGACAGCCCGCGCTCAGGCGACATTCACCTGTTTACAGCTCAGGGAGACGTCGGCGGAGCCCGGTACAGCGATTTTTCGCCGCGTGAAGTCGGCAACTATAACGGTGCGCCGACCGGGACGGACCTTTCTATTGCCGCCGCAGGTCTCAACCCGTCGATCGTCGTGCGCTCCAGTTGGCAAAACGATCGTGGGTTTATCTCGCGGGACAGCGGCGACACCTGGACGAAGTTCAAGACCAATCCCTTGACATCGAGCAGCGTTGATCCGGGCCATATTTTGATCTCGGCCCAAGGGACGTCCTTGCTGTGGGTGCCGCGCGGTCAGGCGCCGATCCGCTCCGAAAACAACGGCGATACCTGGACCGCTGTGACGGGCTGGCCCACCGTACCGTCGGATCAGTACTTCCTGCCGGTCGCCGACGCCTCGTTCGACGGCTACTACTATGTCTACGACTACCCCAATGCCCGCCTGTACGAGAGCAGCGACGGCGGCAAAACCTTCGCCATCACGGTGACCGGCCTGCCGCAGTGGCAGGGTTCGGATCTGGTATCGGTACCTGGCGACAAACGCCGGGACCTGTGGATCGCGACCGAGGCCGGCCTGTACCATATCGATGGTCCGACGGCGTCTCCGGTCAAGGTCGCCGGCATCGACAAGGCCTACCGCGTTACCTATGGCGCGCCGGCGCCGGGCCAGACCTATTGGGCGATCTTCGTCTGGGGCAAGGTCGGCAGCGTGACGGGCCTGTTCCGCTCGGATGATGCCGGCGCCAACTGGGTACGGATCAATGACGATGCGCACCAATATGGCTGGTACAACGACATCGCCGGCGACCCGCGGGTCTACGGTCGAATCTATCTCGCGACTGGCGGCCGCGGCGTGATCATCGGAAACAGATAGCTGGTCGCGATTGCGTAACGGGGCAGGGCTGGCTAGGCTGGACTTTTCGAATCTGTCGTCGGAGCCGCTCAGCCCATGCCAGCGGACACGCTAAGTTTTGCCGATCTTGAGCGCAACCTGCCCAAAGCGTCACTCACTCGCGGGCGGGACTATGTCAGCGGCCGGCGGGTTCGCAAGCTCTGGCTCAGCTACGACCGGACGGAAATCACCTCCGAGGTCCACGGCAGCGATTACAGTCCGTATGCAGTCTCGATAGTCCTGACCCGAACCCCGGGTCTGATTGATATTTCGGGCGATTGTACCTGCCCGGTAGGCTATAACTGCAAGCACGTTGCCGCCACATTGCTGAAGGTCCTTGATGATGGCCTGATGGGTGCGCAGCCTGGGACACCGACACCGATCGCCACCATGCCGTACGAGATTACGGCCTGGCTCGAAAAGCTGTCGGAGGTCGAACGCGGCAACGACTATCCGCCGCAGATTAATCAGAGACTGCTTTATGTCCTGCAGCCGGAAACTCGCACGCCGCGCATGCCGCAGGTGGTCGTATCGACCCTGTCGGTCCGTGTGTTGAAGGACGGCAGTCTTTCCGGTAACACGACGCGTAGCAATTTTAGCAATTTCAACCCCGAAAGCGCACCGAAATACTATCGCGACAACGATGTCGCCATTGCTTCACAACTGGCCCGCCTCGCCAACGGCTACGGCGAAATGATCGTACGACGGGCCGGGCTGTTGCGCGAGATCGTGGCGACCGGACGCGCCTACTGGACGAGCCACAACGGCCAGCCGCTGGCCTGGGGCGATGAGCGGCCGGGCCAAATAACCTGGACACAACGCGACAAGAGCGGCATGCTGCCCATGCTGGAAGTCGAGGGCGCCGTCGCGTGCAACGCCGAGGCGCCCGTCTATATCGATCCGGTCGCTCGTCTTGTCGGCGATATCGCGACCGGCCTTTCGCCGCGGCTGGCCTTTCGGCTGCTGTCGGCGCCGCCCATTTCGCGCGGCATGGTCGATCAGGTGACGCGCAATCTCGCGACACGACTACCGCAGGCCCATCATGACCTGTTGCCGGGGCGGCCGGCCGTGGCCATCGATATCCGCGATGTCCCCGTGCCCATTCTGCGCCTCGAAATGTCGAAATCGGCGCCATATGCTTATTACAATCGGGTTGAGAGCGTTGCAGTGGCACGCCTGACTTGGCGCTACGGACTGGCTACAATAGAGCCCAGTGAAAAGGCCGCTCGAACCGAGGTCTTTATCGACGGCAAGCTCCATGTCGTTCATCGCGATGAACGCCGCGAGCGCGCCTTCGTCAGGCAATTGACGATTATGGGTTTCGAAGACCTCCGGCGCAGCCATTACCATCTCGCGGACGCCGGCCGCCAGGACTATAGCCTGGAAACGGTGAACGACTGGCTGGCCTTTTTGCACAGCCAGCTGCCGCAGCTACAGGCGCAGGGTTGTGAAATCCATATCGATGCCGCCTTTCCCTATCGCCTTACCCAGGCTTCCGGAACGTTCGATGCCGAGTTTCAGAGCAGCGGAATCGACTGGTTCGAACTGGATCTCGGCATAGATATCGACGGGCAGCGCTACGACCTGGCGCCGGTCCTGGCGGCCCTGGTCATGTCACCGGGGTTCAAGACCGGCGAAATCGAAACCCTGGCGGCGGAGGGCGACGATTTTTTCCTTGCGCTGGGCGACGGCCGACACCTGGCCGTAGCGGCTGAACGCTTCCTGCCGGTCGTGCTGGCGCTGCACGCCCTTAATCTTAATGGGCTCCTGGCTTCCGGTGCGAGCGGCATCAAGGTGTCGCGCGCCGATATGGCCGGGCTCCTCGACTTCGAAAGCGCGAACTTCACCTTCAAGGGCGTCGACAATCTGCGCCGGCTGGCCGGCCTTCTCAAGGCGAACGGCTTGCCGCCGCTATGTCCGCCCGAAGGCTTCCTGGCGACCCTGCGGCCTTATCAGGCGCAGGGGCTGGCCTGGCTCGATCTGCTGCGCGACAGCGGCTTGGGTGGAATCCTGGCCGACGATATGGGGTTGGGGAAGACGGTGCAGATCCTGGCCCTGCTGGCGCGCGAGAAGGCGGAAGGGCGCCAGATCTTGCCCAGCCTGATCGTCGCTCCGACCAGCCTGATGACCAACTGGTGCCAGGAGGCCGCCCGTTTTGCGCCGGACCTGAAGGTGCTCCTGCTGCACGGCAGCGCGCGCAAACAGGACTTCGCCGCTATCTCCGCCCATGACGTTGTACTGACCACCTATCCGCTGATTGCCCGTGATCATGAGGTCCTGCTGGAGCAGGATTGGCACGTCGCGGTGCTCGACGAAGCCCAGACCATCAAGAATCCGGCGGCCGCGACGACCAAGTGGCTGCGGGGTGTCAAGGCGCAGCACCGTTTCTGCCTGACCGGCACGCCGATGGAGAACCATCTCGGCGAGCTTTGGTCGCTGATGAGCTTCGTCAATCCTGGCTTTCTCGGCGAGAAGGCGGCCTTTACTCGCGCCTGGCGTACCCCGATCGAGAAACTCGGCGACAAGGTCCGCGCCCAGGCCCTGGCGCGGCGCGTCAAACCATTCCTGCTCCGGCGAACCAAGTCCGAAGTCGTTGACGAGCTGCCGCCCAAGATCGAAATCGTCGAGACGGTCGTGCTCGATGACCGCCAGCGCGACCTGTATGACTCGATCCGCCTGTCCATGTCCGAAAAGGTGCGCCAGGCGATCGCCGACCGCGGCCTGGCCAAGAGCCATATCATCGTCCTCGAAGCGCTGCTGAAGATGCGTCAGGTCTGTTGCGATCCGCGCCTGCTCAAGCTGACGGAGAAGACCCAACGTCCGTCAGCCAAGCTGGAACGGCTGATGGAGATGGTCGTGGAACTGCAAAGCGAAGGCCGCAAGATCATCGTCTTTTCGCAATTCACCTCGATGCTGGCCTTGATCCAGGCGCGCTGCGACACAGCCGGCCTGAGCTACAGTCTGTTGACCGGCGATACCAAGGACCGCAAGTCCGCCATCGAGGCCTTCCAGAAGGGAAAGCGCGATATATTTCTGATCAGCCTGAAGGCGGGCGGTGTCGGTCTCAATCTGACGGCGGCGGACACGGTCATCCTCTATGACCCGTGGTGGAACCCGGCGGTCGAGGCCCAGGCCGTCGACCGCGCCCATCGTATCGGCCAGGACAAGCCGGTCTTCGTCTATCGCCTGGTTACATCGGGCACGATCGAAGAAAAGATGTCCGAATTGAAGGCACGCAAACAGGCTCTAGCCGACAGCTTGTTCGATCAGGATGGCGGCATCGGCAAGGCCCTGACAGAGGATGATGTGGCCGCTCTGTTCGAAGCGTAAACCAAAAAATTCCTGATACAGGCAGTTCGGCCCCTGTGCAGCCGTAAAATGGTTGCTATAGTTCGGGCGGGATATCGGGGGTACATATGGCACAACTGCATTTGACGAAGCGGCAGATTCTGGGCGCTGGCCTGGCCTCATTAATTCCGGCGTCGGCCTTTGCCGCTGACGTCATCCGCATTCCGTTCAATTATTACCGCGACTGGGTTCCGGTTATTCCGGTCAGCGTGAACGGTAGCGAGGCCGTTCCTTTCATCTTTTCGACGGGCGCCAGCCTGAACACCATGGATGATGACCTGGCGGCACAGTTGGGTCTTAAGCAGGTTCATGGCCTGCGCGACCTGTTTCTCGGCAATCAGACTATATCGCCGGGCCAGGTCGGACGCGCCCGCGATGTGGAAGCTCAAGGCGTCAAGATCGGCGGCGTCTACGACATGGGCCAGCGCGTCTTCTCCGTCAGGCCATCGACGGCCAAGGAACAGGTCTACGCAGACAAGCACCGCGACGATCCCAACTATCCCCGCGGCACCATGGGCATGGAGCTCTTCGTCGCCGCACCCTGTATTCTCGACTACGAAGCCCGCGAACTACGCTTGTCGCCGGCCGGGCTGACGGGTCTCGATGGTTTCATGACCCTGCCGGCGCGCATCACCTGGTCAAGCAGCGATATCAGTGTCTCGGTTCGCGCGATGCTGGACGATCAACTTCTGAACTGTGCGATTGATACGGCGGGTCGGGCCGATCTCTATCTACCCTCCAGATTTGTTCGCGAGCATAATCTGTATGACCGTTTTCCGGTGGGAGTTGAATCGCCGCTGAGTCTTACCGACTCAACGAAAGGGACGATTCGTACGGTCCGCATGAAGAATTTCGATATCGGCGGTATCCATTTTGACGAGATCAATGTCACCCTGGGCGATCCGCGAAAGGATGACCATCTCAGCGGATTGGGCGTCACGGCGGTGATCGGCCGCGGTCTGCTGAAACAGGTGTCACTGGCCTTCCCGGGGGACGGGCGCCTGATGGCGAAAGCCAACAATGCCTTCAAGAGTGTTTCCGACCCCTGGGTGCCGATTCTTTCAGACGATTAGGCGACGGCCCTAGCGATTGGCCATCATGTCGCGCAGTTCCTGTTCCTTCGCCATGATCTCGCCGGTCGGGTCGCTTTCGGCAAAGTCTTCCGGACCGAAGATAGGACGGATATCGATTTCGGTATCCTCGTTCATTGGATTGGGGCAGCGTTTGACCCATGCGATAGCCTCTTCGAGGCTGCTGACTTCCCACAGCCAGAAGCCGGCAATCAATTCCTTCGTCTCGCCAAATGGCCCGCTGACCACCTCGCGCGACTTGCCCGAAAACTTCACCCGGGCGCCGTCGCGCGTCGGCTTCAGCCCGTCGCCGCCCTGCATGATGCCGGCCTTGACCAGTTCCTCATTGTAATTGCCCATGGCGGTCAGCAGTTCGGCGTCCGGCATTTCGCCGCCTTCGTAGCCAGCATTGCCCTTAACGATAACCATGACTTTCATTGTGCTCTCCTGCGATCCGGCCGCGTTGTGACACCAAGTCCTCAGGGCGGCTGCGTTAGAGCAAAATGACTTTAGGTAGATTCGTCATTTCGCTCTAACTTTCTGTTTTGTCGCGCAATTTAACCGAAAAGTGGCAGCCACTTTATCGGATTGCGCTATAGAATGACGAACGGCCAGAGCGGAATCCTACACGGCCGATGAAATTATTTCGATTATTTTACCGGCGGCAACCGCCACGGCGCGCGATATTTCGGCGTGATCAAGGCGTTGGCGGCCTTGTCGCCGCCGAAGCGGTTGGCGGCGGCATTCCAGTGGATCTTGTCGCCGGTGCGATAGGCGATATTGCCCATGTGGCAGACGGTGGCCGTATTGGCCGCCGCCTCGATCGTGCAGTTCGGCGTCTTCGAGCGGTCCTTTATGCAGGCGATAAAGTTGGCGGCGTGCAGCGACAATCCATTGTCGGATGCCGGTATGGCCGCGACGGCCTCGGTCTTGAAGCCTGTTTCGCCGGCCTTTTCCGCCTGGACCAGCCATTGACCGCGGTCGACGACCAGCGTGCCGAATTCACCGATAAAGGCGACGCCGTGCTCGCGCCCGCCATAGGGACCGTTGCCGATGGCCAGGCTATGTTCCCAACTGATCGAATAGTCGCCGAAATCATATAATGCCGTCTGGGTGTCGGGCGTTTCCGCCGCCGAATCCGGATAAGCATATTTGCCGCCCAGGCACATGACCGATTTCGGCGTGCCCGATTTCATTCCCAACAGCGCCATGTCCATCAGGTGAACACCCCAGTCCGTCATGGTTCCGCCGGCATAGTCCCAGAACCAGCGGAACGTATAGTGGAAACGGTTGGGATTGAAGGCGTGCAGCGGCGCCGGTCCCAGCCACATGTCGTAATTGACGCCGGGCGGCACCGGGCCGTCGGGCTGAGGTTTCAGGACCGGCGCCCGCGGCAGATAGGCCCACACCTTGACCATACGCACCCGGCCCAGCTTACCCGACTGGACATAGGCGATAGCGTCGGCCCAATGTTTGTTGCTGCGCTGCCATTGCCCGACCTGGACAATACGGCTGTAGCGGGTCTTGGCCGCGACCATGGCCTGGCATTCGGCGACCGAATTGCCCAGCGGTTTCTCTACATAGATATCCTTGCCGGCCGAACAGGCATCGGTCGCCATCAGGCAGTGCCAGTGATCGGGCGTCGCGATAATGACGGCGTCGATGTCCTTGTCGTCGAGCAGCCGGCGATAATCGCGTTCGATCTTCGGCGCTTTACCGGTCAGGCCCTGCAGTTCGGTCGCCCGCGCGGCCAGGACGCTGTCGTCAATATCGCACAAGGTGGCGATTTCGACCCCAGGCACCTCCAGATGTGCCTTCATGTCGGCCCATCCCATGCCCTTGCAACCGATCAGGCCAAGCCTGACCCTGTCGCTAGGGGGCGTTTGGGCGCGTGAGGCGAAGGCAGCTGCCGACAAGGCGACGGACGCGCCCAGGGTACCGCGGACCAAAGCCCGCCGATGAAGAGTCTGCATGATGTTTCCCCGACTGTTGTCGATGCCGTGACGGCGCATTGTAATCGATTACGGGGGATTTGCCGGAGAATGTCAACAGCGCGGAATGCGTCCCTGCCTACGCCCGCAGCCGGCTCACGAAGCCGAACACCTCCGCCTGCATGTCCTCCGAGCGGCGTTCCAGTTCATTTGACAGGCCCAGCAATGACTGGGCGGCCTGGCCTGTCGCCTGGGCCGCGTCGCCGACACCGGAAATATGCCCCGTCACATCACGCGTCCCTGTCGCGGCCAGGCTGGTATTGCTGGCAATCTCGTTTGTCGCCGCACCCTGTTGTTCGACGGAATAGGCAATCGCCGAGGTCAGTTCGCCGATCTGCTCGATGGTTTTCACAATCGTTCCGATCGAGCCGACGGTCGTCGCTGTCGCTGCCTGAATCTCGTTGATCTTCGAGCGAATCTCGTCGGTCGCCCGGGCCGTCTGCTGGGCCAGTTGCTTGACCTCCGACGCCACCACCGCGAAGCCCTTGCCGGCTTCACCGGCCCGCGCCGACTCGATGGTCGCGTTCAGCGCCAACAGGTTGGTCTGGGCGGCAATCGCCTGGATCAGGTTGATGACCTCGCCGATCTGGCCAGCCGAGGCAGACAGGGTGGCGATGGCCGCCTCCGTGCGCTGGGCCTCGGTAACGGCATGGCGGGTGACCTGCGACGTGCGCGCAACCTGCTGGTTGATTTCGCTGACACTGGCCGATAATTCTTCGGTTGCCGCCGCGACATTCTGCACATTGTTGGCGGCTTCGATGGCGGCAACATTGACGGCGCGGGCGCGGTTGGCGGCATCGTCGGCATTGCCGGTCAATCCGCGGGCCGCATCGGCTACCGTGCGCGACGAACGGGCAAAGCGCTGGGCCAGATCGCCCATATGCTGCTCGAACTCGCCGGCGATCCGGTTGCGCTCCTCGGCCAGGTTGGCATTGATGCGCTTTTCTTCCTCAGCCTGCTGGGCCTTCAGGGTCTCGCCCTCGGCAGCGCGGTCGCGCAGCGTGCGGATAGAACGCCACAGCGACGACACTTCGTCCTTGCCGCGTGCTGCGGGAATATCGGTGTCATAAGCGCCGTCGGAAATGCGCATGACGCTGCTGGTGACGTGCTGCAATGGACGCGAGATCGAGCGGACGGCGGTCCACAGCGAGGCCGCGACCAGGGCAAGGATGCCGGTAGCGGCGATCAGCAGGAACTGCCACACGCGCTGGGTCTTGTACCTGGCCATGGCGGTTTGATTGGCGTCGAGATTGCTGCGGATATGTTCGACCATGGCGTCGATACTGGCCTGGAAGGCCTTGCGATTGGCGCGGTTGGCGTCGTTATTGCCCAATTGGCTGGCAGCCTCGGGCCCTTGCTCACGGCCCAGCCGCGCCAGTTCACGGCGCAGGGTCATGAATTCGTTGGCCTGGGTTTCCACGGCGTCGAACTCTGGCAGGGCGCCGGGCTTTAGCTCAGACTTCCATTCGGTCAGCAATTGCGCGATAGCGTCCAGGTTCTTGTCGACGCCATCGGCATATTTTCCGGCTTCGGCCACATCCTTCGACATATAGACGCCGCGTGATTCCATGACGGTGGCGGTGACAAGGCGATTGAGATGTTCGCCACGATAGGCGTCTTCATGGGCCTGATCGGTCTGTTTGAGGACGCGGTTGTAGTCGTTGATGGTAACCAGACCCAGCCCGGTGATCGCCGAAGCCATCAGGGCGAAACAGGCGACGAGCGCGAGGATGCGCGACTTGATGGTCATGAGGTACACCTTTACTTAAAGGGGTGCGCAGGGCGCGACAGTATCGCTATGGTTTATCGCGCCGTGGTTAATACAAGGTTTTTGCGTTTGAAATGTCGAGGCAGTGAAGGTCGCTCGGGCTGCTACAAAAGGCTTGAAGCGCAGTCTCGGACAACGCCCGGGCCATGAAAAAATGCGCCCGCCGAACTGGGCGGACGCATTCCCTGAGTGCCGCGGTGCCAGACAATTCAGGCGAACACCGTGTCCAGGCCGCCTGGCTTGCCGGCCAACTGCCTGTAGGCGGCAGCGACCGGCGCTATCATGATGGCGAACATCAGCGGTGTAACGATCACGATAAACAAGGCCAGCGGAACCAGCAGGACAGGATTGCTCATGAACATACCCAACGGATTGGCGGGATCGGCCGCGCCGGCGGTTATGTGTGCGGTCATGCCAACAACTAGCATCACGACGCTGTACACGATGACGGCCAGGATCTCGACGACGAAGGCCATGATGAGAGCGATGATGTATCCGCCCAGCAGGCTCCAGAAATTGCCCTTGGTCAGCGCAAATGAGCCGAACAGGTTGATCTTGCGCGTGTCGAAGGTCTGGACCGAATACAGCGACATACGCACCACCACCCAAAAGATCAGGCAGATGAGCAGTGGGATGCCGATGATGGCGACAAAGACGAGGGCCTTCGGTGCGGCCGCGCCCACGACGGCGACGAGGACGCCAATGACGATGCCCACGATGACTTCAGCGACGATCACGATGAGAAACAGCAGCAGGTTGACGCCGATCTGGCGAAGTTCGTCTCCTCCGAAGCGCAGGTAGCCGAAACCGCTTTCCGATGGCCGCAGGACCGCACGAAAGACGGCGCAATTCATGATGGCGCCGAACAACAGGCCTACGGGAATGATAATGCCGTACATCGGCAGGATCTTTTGATACATGGCCAGGATCGCCGTTGGGTCTGCGCTATTACCGGTCGCCATGGCGCTGGTCATTTGTGTCATGGCTGGCATCATCATCGAAAACATGACGTAGAACAGCGCTGCATAAAAGATTAGCAGCACCGTGCCCCAGATGGGTATCAACATCGGTTTCGCCTTGATTACGCGAAAACCTTCGAATGCAAAATTGGTATCCAACGCCATGAGCCCCTCCAGCGCTAAGACCGTCCTTGGTCGGCCGGATGGCCGGGATACGGTGGGCCTATTGTGACCTGCTATTGATGGTCTGCCAATAGCCGGACGGCAAAAACCTGCCGAGCCGTACCCTGACCTGTCCTGCGGCCTTGGATCGACCCGTTCGTTTTCCTGGGCCAGGACGTTGACGTGGACAGTCGGGAATTGAGGGTTGCCGCCGTCCGCGAAAAACGCCAATAAAGCGAACCGGAAACCTAGGAGACCGAGCCATGAAAACCCGTGCCGCCGTTGCCTTCGAAGCGAAAAGGCCGCTGGAAATCGTCGAGGTCGATCTGGCCGGGCCGCAGGCCGGGGAGGTCCTGGTCGAGATCAAGGCCACCGGCATCTGCCATACGGACGCCTACACCCTGGACGGCCTCGACTCGGAAGGCCTGTTCCCGTCCATACTGGGCCATGAAGGTGCCGGCGTCGTGCTCGAAGTGGGCGCAGGCGTGACGTCGCTGAAGCCCGGCGACCATGTCATTCCGCTCTACACGCCGGAATGCCGCCAGTGCAAATCCTGCCTGTCGCGCAAGACCAACCTGTGCACGGCCATCCGCGCCACCCAAGGCAAGGGGCTGATGCCCGACGGCACGTCGCGCTTTTCCTACAAGGGCCAGGCTATCCATCACTATATGGGCTGCTCGACCTTCGCCAACCATACCGTCCTGCCTGAAATCGCCCTGGCAAAGATCCGCAGCGACGCACCCTTTGACAAGGCCTGTTATATCGGCTGCGGTGTCACGACGGGCGTCGGCGCCGTGGTCAATACGGCGGGTGTTGAACCGGGCGCCAATGCCGTGGTCTTCGGGCTCGGCGGCATTGGGCTCAATGTCATACAGGGCCTGAAGATGGTCGGCGCCGACAAGATCGTCGGTGTCGATCTCAATGACTCGAAGGAGGCGTGGGGCCGCCGTTTCGGCATGACCCATTTCGTTAACCCGAAGACGATCACCGGCGATCTGGTCGCCCGTCTCGTCGAACTGACCGGGGGCGGGGCCGATTACACCTTCGACTGCACGGGCAATGTCGACGTCATGCGCACGGCCCTGGAAGCCTGCCATCGCGGCTGGGGCGAAAGCATCATCATCGGTGTAGCCCCCGCCGGCGCCGAGATCCGCACGCGTCCGTTCCAGCTTGTCACTGGCCGCGTCTGGAAGGGCTCGGCCTTCGGCGGGGCGCGCGGACGCACGGACGTGCCGAAGATCGTCGACTGGTATATGGACGGCAAGATCGAAATCGATCCGATGATCACCCACACCCTGCCGTTGGAACGGATCAACGAAGCTTTCGACCTGATGCATGCCGGCGAAAGCATCCGCAGCGTCGTGGTGTTCTGAAGCCAGGTACGGGGGACCAGGTTCGGGCCGGCCTTTATTAAATACTTCCAATTCACGCGACGAATCGCGTGAAATATCTATCCCTGCGGGTGTTACAGTTGATCCTTACGTGGACGTCAACTGTCACGGATCTGAGGCATGTATACAGTGGACTTTATCTCCCAGCACCGTCTTTTCGACGGCATTCTCTACTTCATCAAGCACGACAGTACGGCCGTGGCGGGGCCCATGTCGGCCAGCGTCTTTGTTCCGGATGTCGCTGAAAAGCGCGGCGATGCGCCGTTTCCGGCCCTGTACTGGCTGTCGGGGCTGACCTGCTCGGCCAACAACTTCACCGAAAAGGCCGGCGCCTATCGCAAGGCCTCCGAATTGGGGTTAATCATCGTTGCGCCCGATACGTCGCCACGCGGTGAGGGTGTGCCCAACGACCCGGCCACCGACCTGGGGCAGGGCGCCGGCTTCTATGTCGATGCCACCCAGGGGCCGTGGAAGGCCCATTATCAGATGGAGACCTATGTCACGCGCGACCTGATCGAGGTCGTCGAGGCCAATTTCCCGGCGGCTCCCGGGCGGCGCGGTATCTTCGGCCATTCGATGGGCGGCCACGGTGCCCTGACATTGGCGATGAACCACGCCCACCTGTTTCGTTCGGTCTCGGCCTTCGCGCCGATTGCCTCGCCGCTGCACGCCCCGTGGGGCGAGAAGGCACTCAGCAACTATCTCGGCCATGATCGCAGCGCCTGGGAGCCTTACGACGCCGCCTTGCTGATGGCCAAGGGTATGGGCAAGGCCTTTGACGACATCCTGATCGACCAGGGCCTGGGTGATCCGTTCCTGGAAACGCAACTGAAAACCGAACTGCTTGAACTGGCCGCTTCAACCGCCGGCCAGAAGTTGACGGTGCGCTATCACGACGGCTACGACCACGGCTATTATTTTATCCAGAGCTTCATCGACGATCATATTGTCTTCCACGCCGAGCGGCTGAAATAACGCCGTTTCATTTTACCGCAGCCTGACGTATCCTGCCCTACAGCACACCGGGGCAGGGGATGGCGATGCGCAAATGGAAACAGGTAATGGCGGCGGCCGTTGCGGCTGCCGGGGCGATAGCTCTGATCGGCGGGGTCATGGCCTTCGCCCAGACCCTGGAGGTCGATGTCGACCGCCCCGGAGGTGATTTCCTGAAGGTCGATCTGCCGAGCCACGCCGAAAAGGCCTGCATGCGGCTGTGTGCCTCGCACAATCAGTGTCGCGCCTTTACCTATGTGCCCGGCGGTGGCACGGCCGGGACCTGGCAGCCCGACGCATGCTGGCTGAAGAATTCCGTGCCCAATGCTTACTATCCGGCCTATCCGATGACCTCGGGCGTCAAGGGCGTCAACTTCACTGCCGATCTTCCGCAGGTCGATGCCGAGCGGCAACCCTATGTCATTACGCGGGACAGGGCGCGCCAGATTGGCTATCGCAGCGCCGTCGCCGAAGGTGTCGTCCCCATGTTGCTGATTATCGGCGATACATCGCCGGCTCCCGGCATGCCGGCCGATCCGGCCTGCACAAATGCCGGCGCCATCGGGCCGGCCGACGTCGAACGGGCAGAGCAGATAATGTTCGGCAGTGAAACCGACGCCACACACAGCAGTGTCAGCCAATTTTATCACGAGGTATCGCGCGGCCGCTATACTATCGCCCGGGCCGGGGTGATCGGCCCCGTCCGCCTGTGCCCGGAAGCGACGAACTTTCCGGACAAACTGATCCGGCGCATCGCCGCTGCCGGTTTCCGGCTGGCGCCATACGACCGCAACGGCGACAACCGCATCGAAACCTCGGAACTGCTGGTCGTCATGTTCGATAACGCCACCCGGACCGGCGCGTTGAGCGACAAGGATTGCTACCCGACCCAGGAACTGGTGTCCGACGGTCACACCCAGCTGCAACTCTGTGGCGTCGCGGCCGCGGGCTATCTTTCGACCATGAACAATCCAGCTCACGAAATCGGCCACTTCCTGACAGGACGCGACGATCTCTATGGCCCGTCGGGCCATTGCTGGAGCTGGAGGCTGACGGTCATGTCGTGCACCGGTGGCGATTCCGCCACCGGCGCCTTCGAAGGACCTGTCAATTTCGATCCATGGAACCGTATCCGGCTGGGCTGGGCCGCACCGCGCTTTGCCTCGACCGCCGCGCGTTCCACCTGGAGCCTGAGTGCCTATTCGGATTTTGCCGACGGCGAACCCGACGACCCCGTGGTCATTTACGATGAAAGCCGCGGCCTGTCGGAATTCTATGTCGTCGAATACCGACGGCCGTCGCGCTGGGCCCACGACGCTGGCGCCCTGGTTCCAGGATGCGAACCGCCGTTGCCAGGCTGTCCCGCGCCACGTCCGGCCGATGGGCTGGTCGTCTGGTACGTCCGGACAGACAGTAACGGCCACGCTTACCGCTATCTTGCCCGCGTCGTTGCCCTGGGGAACGAACTCCACACGCCCATTCGTGGCGACGACATTTACAATGAAACCACGACCGATACCGGAGTCACGACCATATTTATCACGCCTGGCCCGAATGGCGTCATTGATGCGCCCGTCGACGTCCGTGACTACGCCGCCAGCTTTGCCGCCGTCTGGGCCAAGGCCTTTCCCCAGCCGGAGGGGACGGCAACTGTCGTTATGAAGCCGGGCGATCCGGTGCAGCGGCTGACCTGGTCCGACCTCAGCGACGCCGGCATTGTCCTTCGCGTGACCGCAGGATCACAGGCCGGCACAATGAACCTGGCTATCATTCCTGGCTTGCAACTACGACCTCGCGGCAATATTCCGCGTCTGCCGCCGATACAGCGTCCGTAGGGATCAGGCGGCTGACGGTTTATTATCGGGAGGTTGGGGCAGACTCGATTTCAGTCCAGCACCAGTTCGCGCAGCTTGTGCTCATTTTCGAGCTTTTCGCGCGACATGCGATCGGCTTCGGCGGCACGGTCCTTGAGAATTCCCAGCGCGCCCCACAGTTCGCCGATCTCGCCGCGGACCTGGTTTTGGGGGAGCGGCGTGTCGTAGGCCCCCTCCGAAATCCTGACCATGGATTCGCGCACCCTGGCCAATGGATTGGTGATCGAACCGATGGCCAGCCACAGTGAACCGCCAAGCAGCAAGAGGATGCCCGACGTTGCCATGATAAGGAATTGGCCTTGGCGCTGGCTCTCAAACCGCGTAACCTCGGCCTGGCTACCGGCCAGTTTCGCTTCGAGGCCCGTGACCATGGTATCGATGCGCGCCTGCATTGCTTCACGGAACAGTCGATATTTGTCCTTGTTGCCATAGGCGTCCGCGGCCGTAACGCCTTGCTCACGCGTAATCCGGGCCAGGTTATGGCCACCGCGGACAAAACTCATGCAATCGGCCCGCACCTTGGCCAGTTCCGGCAGTTCGCCGGGCTTCAGGTGCGTCTGCCAGTCATCCAGGAACGCTTGAAGCGTATTGACTCTTTGATCGACGCGGTCGGCCTGGAACAAGGCCTCGTCACGCGTTTCCGCCAGGTAGACGCCGCGCATTTCGACCGCGCCGGCGTTAAGATATCGGTTCAGCCGCTCACCCCGAAAGGCGTTTTCCGAGTTATGACGATAGTTTTCAATGATGTGATTGTAGTCGTTCATCGTCTTAAGGCTGAGCGCCGTGATGGCGGTGGCCAGGACTGCTGACGCTGCTACAAGACACAGGATTTTGGTTTTGATCGTCATCATACATACGCTCGAAAGGGCCGCTTGAATGGCCTTTTACCATAGCCGCGTTAATATTCATTGCCGGCGGCATGAGCAGGCAACGACCAAACAGAAGAGTAGGCATCTAAAGGCCGGGGACTGGAAACCTAAGGCCTGAGATTCGTCAATCCGGCTTAATGCGTGGCCAAATCCTTTGCGGAGCTTGACTCAAGGCCTCAGGACCTGTAAGTGCGCGCGTTCCCGGGCGACCGGGCATTACGGGTCATCCTGAGCTGCCGTTGCGATCGCCTTCCACATAAGGGTGGGAGGCCAGTCAGGGTAAAACTATAGGTACGATATGTCCAAGCGCCACAGCGCCAAGTACAAACTCGACCGCGTCATGGGTGAAAACCTGTGGGGCCGTCCCAAGTCCCCTGTCAACAAGCGCTCCTACGGCCCCGGCCAGCACGGTCAGCGCCGCAAGAACAAGATCTCCGATTTCGGCACCCAGCTCCGCGCCAAGCAGAAGCTGAAGGGTTACTACGGTAACATCACCGAAAAGCAGTTCCTGCGCACCTATGAAGAAGCGTCGCGCCGCAAGGGCAACACGTCGGAAAACCTGATCGCCCTGCTGGAAACTCGTCTGGACGCCCTTGTCTACCGCGCCAAGTTCGTGCCGACCGTCTGGGCGGCCCGTCAGTTCGTCAACCACGGCCACGTCCTGGTCAACGGCAAGCGCGTCAACATCCCGTCCTATCGCGTCAAGCCGGACGACGTTGTCGAAGTGCGTGAACGTTCGCGCTCGATGGCTCTGGTCCTCGAAGCCCTGCAATCGCCCGAGCGCGACGTGCCGGACTATATCGAGCTGGACGCCAAGGGCATGAAGGCACGCGTCGTTCGCCTGCCGGAACTGTCCGAAGTGCCATATCCGGTCAAGATGGATCCGCATCTGATCGTCGAATACTACTCCTCCTGATTTCGGTCTCGTTCTGACGGGCTGCAAATGCCCGTCCTTTTGCGCGCCCTTGCTCATGTACTTAAGTACACTTCGCTGCGGGTGCTCAAAGGCCAGACATTTTGGCGACGCCGAACGTTGTTTCGCCACGTCATAACGGCCCGAACTACGGTGGAAGTAAGATGTAAGAAAACCCCGGAAGCGTTGCTTCCGGGGTTTTCTGTTATCGGTTCAGCTGTCTTTCTTGGTTTTGTTCTCTTCCTCGTTCCGCCGGGCCGTGCGCTCACTATGCTGCAGGTTCAGCCAGCCAAGGTATTCGGCCCGCTCATAGACACTCCGGGCGCAGGCGTCATCCCCCGCATTCCGTCAAGCGAGGTCGTGACAGACGATAGGGCTTGTGTAGCCGTGAAGAGCCGATGACCGTGCCTGAATCAGGCCGGGATAAGGCCTTTTTCCGACAGGGCGGTCTTCAACTCGCCCGACTGGAACATCTCGCGGACAATATCGGCGCCGCCAATGAATTCGTTCTTGACGTACAGCTGCGGGATGGTCGGCCAGTCGGAATAGGCCTTGATGCCATCGCGCAGGGCTTCATCCTGCAGGACGTCGACTCCGACATATTCCACGCCGAGATGATCCAGGACCTGAACCACCAGACCGGAAAAGCCGCAACGCGGTTGCTCGGGGGTGCCCTTCATGAACAGGACGACATCGTTGCCCTTGATAGTGCTGTCGATAAAGGTGTTGACGTCGGGTTCGTCGCTCACGGCGCTCTCCTCGGGGAACAAACTGTAATATCGGCTATATAGGCGCGCCACCGGTGCAAATCCAGTCCATTCCGGAGCTGTTATCCGCCACGACCCCAGATCTACGCGCCCCGACCATTGAAACGCGCCATCTCGATCTGGGCCGGTACCGACGGTGGCATATGGCGTTCCGGTACGTTCGCCAGGGCTTCGAGATGCTCCGGACTGTCCGGTTCGACGAAGATGCAGGCCAGGCTGGGCTGTGTCAGGCCGTACCCCAGGCACAGTTCCTCAGGCGTCCAGCCATGAGTCTGGTGCAGGAAAGCATGTGTGCCGGCGCCTGCCAGCGGATTCTTGGCCTTGGCACCGAACCAGCCGCGGCGGGCTTCCTGGGGCACGACGTCGGACGCCTTGCGATAGGCTTCCGGGAAGAAGGCCGTGGCGACAACGTTCATTTCGCGCTGAATGGCATTGTCGATCTGGCGGCGCTTGTCCCAGCTCGAATCGATGTCGAAACTGGTAGCCAGGACGTCGAACTGTGCGCCCTTGACCAGATCGCCGATATCCTCGGTTTCGGCATGGACGCCGAGATAACGCAGCATCTTGGATTTTTGCAGGTTGCGCAGAAAGTCGAGGCTGTCGTCGGGTAGCTCGCCAGCGCCGGGTTGACCGAACATCAGCAAGTCGATCCACTGGACGCCCGTGTCCTTGATAATGGCGCGCAGACGTTCACGCAGGGGGGCGAACGCGTAACCGGACGGGTCGCCAGCGTGTTGCGATTCGTGCGCGTCGATGGTGATGAACAGCAGTTTGCGATCGACCACAGCGAACACTTCGGTGGCGGCCTTGACGAAGGTCGCTTCGCTGCTGTCGAAATGATAGGTATTGATGCCGTTTTCGAGTCCGGTCATCACCAGCTTTTGCAACAGGCTATGGTTTTTGCGCAGCTTTTCGGAATTCAGCCGCAAGCCGATGGTCGAAAGCGCGATGCCCGAACGGCCGAAGGGACGGTAGCGCATGACCTTTATCCCTCCGTCCGCTTGTCGCGGCAATCTTGCGTTTTTTCCCTCATAATGAAACGTTTTGCCGCTGTGAATGGGGTTGAATTCGGAGGTATGCAACCGGCGTAACACGGAGAAGGTAATGAGAGTGTTAAAGACGGTTAAGCCTTCGCGGTTTGCGGACAATTTTTATGCACTGCGGCATGAGGGCGACATAACGAACAGGCTGGCAATCCTATGTCGCCTGAGCCGAAAGGCGCTCACCTAATCTTAACCGTCGCGGGTGAAATTAGTTAACATCTCGCGAAAGGCAGTTTCCATGGCTTTGGACATGCGCATATCGGCAGACTATGCCCTGCTGGACGGACTTTATGACCGTCTGTTTCCGTTATTGCGCTCGATTACCGGGCCGGGCATCGAGGAATCGCTGCAAATCTTCAGCGAGCATATGCCTTTGGAGATATTCGGCGTGCCGTCGGCCACGCAGGTCTTCGACTGGCAGACTCCGCCGCAATGGAACTGCCGCACGGCCCGCCTGACGGGACCGGACGGCGAGGTTGTCTGCGATATGGCGGTCAACAACCTGCACGTCGTCAACTATTCAGAAGGCGTGGATCAGGTCCTGAGCCTGGCCGAGTTGCAAAAGCACCTGCATAGCCTGCCAAGTCTGCCGGATGCGGTGCCCTATGTCACCAGTTACTACAACCGGACCTGGGGCTTCTGCCTCAGCGATACGATGCGCAAGGGTCTGAAGGATGGGTTATATCACGCCCATATCGACGCCGACTTCAGCCAGGGCAGGGTGCCGCTCGCCCACACCTTTCTTGACGGGGACAGCGATCGTGAAATCCTCCTGTCGAGCTATCTGTGCCACCCCTCCATGGCTAACAATGAACTGAGCGGGCCGCTGGTCTTGCTGGGGCTGTACAATCGCATCAAGGCCTGGCCACGGCGCCGCCATCGCTTCCGCTTTGTGCTCAATCCCGAAACGATCGGCAGCCTGTGCTATCTGCATCTGCATGGCGACGAGCTGCGCGACAAGATGGATGCCGGCCTGGTCCTGACCTGCCTCGGTGGACCCGGCGAGATATCCTACAAGACGACGCGCCGTGAGACGGCGCGTGTCGACCGGCTGGCAGGGCAATGGAACGCCGGCGGCAGGCTGGGTATTCGACCCTTCACACCGACGGGGGGATCGGATGAGCGGCAATACTGCTCCCCGGGGTTCAATTTGCCGGTCGGACAGTTCGCCCGGGCGACCTATGGCGACTACGACGGCTATCACAATTCGCTCGATACCAAGAGCTTCATGACCATCGACGCCCTGGTGCGCAGCATCGACACCATCGAGGCCTTCCTGCTCGAGCTGGACGGGTGCGGCCCATGGACCAACCTGGCGCCCTATGGCGAGCCGCAACTGGGCCGGCGCGGGCTTTATCCCAATATCAATTCGGCGGCGACCTGGGGGGCGTCCAGTGACGAGGTTTTCGACGGACGACTGATTTTGCAAAGATTGCTGACCGTGCTGAACTACAGCGACGGTACCTATGATCTGATCGACATTTCTGAAAAATGCGGATGTTCGGTGCGCGACCTGCTGCCGATCGTCAAGCGGCTGGAAGAGGGCGGGTTGCTGCGCCTATGAAAGTGGTGTTTCTGACTGGATCGCATCCGCGTCATGCCTATATGGCGCGCGCTATAGCAGCGACCGGGCGCCTGGCGGGCCTGGTAATCGAGCAGCGCGAATCCTTTGTCCCTCAAGCACCTGAAGGGCTGAATTTGGCGACGGCAGACCTGTTCCGCCTGCATTTCGCGCGCCGTGATGCGGCGGAGGCGCACCATTTCGGTGACCCGGTCTTGCCGCAGGTCACGCGCTACGACGTCAGTATGGCCGAACTCAATACGGCGGCGACGGTTGATTTTGTCAACGCACAAAGCCCAGACCTGATCTTGTCCTACGGTGTCCACAAGCTGACGCCGGAGACGCTGAACGGCGTAAAATGTCCGTTGAAATGGAACATCCATGGTGGTCTGTCGCCGTGGTATCGCGGCGTCACCACCCATTTCTGGCCCAGCTATTTTCTCGAACCGCGGATGACGGGCATGACGGTCCACGAACTGACCGAGGCAATCGACGGCGGCGACATTATCCACCAGAGCGCGGCCGACCTGATCCGCGGCGATGGACTGCATGACCTGGCCTGCCGGGCCGTCATGGCGCTGGGCGAGGACATGACAGGCCTGATTGACGTAGTCGCTGGGGGACGATCGAGGCCGCCGCATCGCCAGGGCACGACCGGCCGGATCTGGCGCAGCGTCGACTGGCGGCCCGAACATCTGCATCCGATCTATGAGCATTATGGCGACCGTATCGTCGATCTGTGCCTGGAGGGCGCAATCGGGCAGGGCGTGCCGAAGCTGATCCGTCAGTTCTGATTTTCTCGAAATCCCATTCATGCCTGGTTCAGGCCATGGATTATAAGCTGTTTGGCCTTAAGCGCGTTACGCGCTATAGTTAAGCCTTTCAGGGGATGACGCATGAACCGGATCGTGACGACAGGAGCCAAGGGAATGGTTTTGGGTATGCTGGTCGCCATGACCCTGATGCAGCAAGCGTTCGGCGCGACCTGCGCGCGCGCGCCGGCGGCGGAGCTCGACAGCGCGATTGCCCAGACGATCGCCGCCGTGCAGAGCGGCAATGCCCCGGCCTTTCTCAACCTGATTAGCGACGATGGTGTGTCTCTGCCAGAGGGCGGTAAGATCGCCTTTCGCAGCCTGCAGAGCCAGTTCGATGGCAAGAGTGGCGCCTTTTGTACGTTGTTCGGCTGTCCGGGCAAGCCGGCCACCTTGGGCGGCAAGTTCAAGCGCGGCCAAATCGACAAACAGATCGACGAAAAGCACGGCCTGGCGACGGTCTTTATCAATGCCAATACAAACGACGAGCTCGACCTGAATTACAAGTTGCGCGACTGCCGCTGGGAACTGACGGGCATAGCTGCCGTCGAGTAGGGCGAACGTGATTTGACGCATGGTCTGGGCGTGGTATTCCTAGGTAATACCCGTTAATACCGAGGTGCCGTCATGGCTGTATCCGTCAAGCTGGATGATGATCTTAAAAGCCGCGTGAAAACTCTCGCTGAACAGCAGCAGCGTTCGCCGCACTGGATCATGCGTGAAGCTATTCAACAATATGTCCAGCGGGCGGAGGCGCGGCGATCTTTCATTCAGGAAGCGCTCGACAGCCGCGAGGAATTCGAACGGACCGGGCTGCATTTGACGCTTGATGAGGTGAATGCTTGGCTGGAAACCTGGGGCACGCCCGACGAAAAAGGCCCGCCTGAGTGCCACACCTAGTTCTGACGCCGGAGGCGCTGAGTGGCATGGAGCGATGCAGGGCCTTTCTGAACAAAAAATCGCCTGCGTCGTCGCGTCGTGCGATGGACACGGTTCGTCGACACTACGCGATCCTTCAGCACGCTCCCAATGCAGGGCGTCCACTCGAAGAGGGCCTGAGAGAACTGGTTATCCCATTTGGCGATTCGGGTTATGTCGCGCTCTATGACTATGTTGAAGCAAGAGATACTGTTCGCGTACTGGCATTCCGTCACCAGAAAGAAGCCGACTATTAGGCTTTTCCCGCCATATAGTCCGGCAACCAGGCTTCGTTCGTTTCGCGCAATGTGGTCAGGCTGAGGCAGACGCCGACATAGGTCAGGTCCGTGCCCATTGCGACACCGACGACGGCGACAGGAACCTCGGCCTCGGCCGCCTGGGCGGTGACCAGATGGGCGGCCGCTTCGTCGACCGCGACCAGGTAGCGCGCCTGGTCTTCGGCAAAGGCAAAGATGTGATCGGCCAAGTCGGTCGGATTTTTCAGTTCCAGCCCGACATTGGACGCCAGCGCCATATCGACAGCTGCCGACATTAGCCCACCATCCGACAGGTCATGGACGCCCTTGGCGATGCCGGTGCGGATCAGGCGGCGCACCAGGACGCCATTGGCCTTTTCGCACTCCAGGTCGACCTTGGGCGGTGCGCCGGCCTCGATGCCGAAGACTTCGCGCAGATAGAGGGACGAACCCATTTCGCCGACGGTTTCACCGACCAGCAGCAGCACCTGACCGGGACGCACCTTGTTGAAGCCCATGCGCTGGTCATAGTCCTTGAGCAGCCCTACGGCGCCGACGGTCGGCGTGGGCGGAATGGCCTGGCCGTTGGTCTCGTTATACAGGCTGACATTGCCGGAGACGACCGGGAAGGCCAGTTCGCGGCAGGCTTCGGCCATGCCGTCGATGGCGCGGACGATCTGGCCCATGATCTCGGGTTTTTCCGGATTGCCGAAGTTGAGATTGTCGGTGATGGCGATCGGTTCGGCGCCGACGGCGGTCAGGTTGCGCCAGGCCTCGGCGACGGCCTGTTTGCCGCCTTCATAGGGGTTAGCCTTGACATAGCGCGGGGTGCAGTCGGAGGTGACAGCGAGCGCCTTGCGCGTGCCGTGCACGCGGACAATACCGGCGTCGTGGCCGGTCGACGAGTCAGCCAGGGTGTCGGCCATGACATGGCGGTCATACTGCTCCCACAGCCAGCGCTTCGAAGCCTGGTCGGGGCAGGAGATGATCTTCAGCAGGGCATCGCCGACATTGGCGAGGGGAATGTCGGCGGCGCTCAGAGCCGGTTCCTGGGCAGGTTCGACCCATGGGCGATCATAGAGCGGCGCGTCATCGGACAGGGGCGCCAGCGGCAGGTCACAGACCACCTCGCCCTTGTGCAGCAACACGATACGGCCCGAGGTATTGGTCTCGCCGATTACCGCCGCGTCGAGACCCCACTTCTTGAAGATACGATGGCCGTCTTCTTCGCGGCCGGGTTTCAGGATGGCCAGCATGCGCTCCTGGCTTTCCGACAGCATCATCTCATAGGCTGTCATATTGGTTTCGCGCTGCGGCACCTTGTCGAGGTCGAGTGTCACACCCAGGCCACCCTTGCCGGCCATTTCCACGGAACTGGAAGTAAGACCCGCGGCGCCCATATCCTGGATGGCGGCGACCGCGCCGGACGCCATCAACTCGAGCGTGGCTTCGATCAACAGCTTTTCGGCAAAGGGATCTCCGACCTGGACTGTGGGGCGCTTTTCTTCCGAATCTTCGGAAAACTCGACACTGGCCATGGTGGCGCCGTGGATGCCGTCGCGGCCGGTCTTCGAGCCGAAATAAACGACGGGCAGGCCGGGTTCGGGCGCGGCGGAATAGAAGATCTTGTCAGCATCGGCCAGGCCGACGCACATGGCGTTGACCAGGATATTGCCGTTGTAGCCGGAATGGAAGTTGGTCTCACCGGCGACCGTCGGCACACCGACGCAGTTGCCGTAGCCGCCGATACCGGAGACGACGCCTTCGACCAGGCGGCGAGTCTTCGGGTGGCCGGGTTCGCCGAAGCGCAGGGCGTTGAGCAGGGCGACGGGACGGGCGCCCATGGTGAAGACATCGCGCATGATACCGCCGACACCGGTCGCTGCACCCTGATAGGGCTCGATAAAGGACGGGTGGTTATGCGATTCCATCTTGAAGATGCAGGCCTGACCATCGTCGATGTCGATGACGCCGGCATTTTCACCCGGACCGCAGATGACGCGCGGACCGGTTACCGGGAATTTGCGCAGGTGCATACGGGAGGATTTGTACGAACAGTGCTCGGACCACATGACGCTGAACACGCCCAGTTCGACGTCGTTGGGCTCCCGGCCCAGACGGTCGAGAATGACCTGATACTCATCAGGCTTCAGGCCGTAGTCGGCTGCCTTGGCGGCCATGGATTTCTGCGGGGCGGCGGTCACTGTGCTCATGACGGGGCATGTAGCGGATTCCGGTCCTGCGCTCAAGAAGCGTAGCGTTGGCGCGACGAAAAATGTCGCTCAAGAAGCGTAGCGTTAGCGCAACGAAAAATGTCGCTCAAGAAGCGTCGTCTCAGCGGTGCTTTGCGCGGCGATGCTTATGGCGCCGATGCTTGATCGTATGCGGTTTCGCCTTGGCGCCGAATTGCACCTTGACGGTGACGCGGCGGTTCCTGGCTTTCGTCACACCGTCGCCCGTCTTCACGGCCAATTGCGTTTCGCCGTGCCAGGCAACCGTAATGGCATCGGAGGGCACGCCATTGTCGGTCAGGGACTGGGCGACCATGGTGGCGCGGCGCCTTGAAAGGACAAGGTTGTAAGCCATGCTGCCCGACGTGTCGGCATAGCCGTCGACGCGTACGCGTGCGTCAGGCGCCGACTGGGCATACTGCGCCGCGTCGATAACGACCGACTGAGCCGCCGCATCGAGGCGTGAGCCGCCCAACGGGAAGTAGGTGGTATATTTATGCGGCTTAGGTGCCGTGAGCAGGTTGGGAGCGGCGGTCCTTGCGCCAGAATCTTCGCCAGACTCAACGTTTAGGTCGGGATAGTCGGCGGAATCAGAGGTCGAAGCGCCGTTTGTCGTGGCGGCGGATCGCGCTGCGGCCGCATATAGTCCGTTCGTCGTCGTCTTTGGAGCAGTGGCCTGTGACGCGCTTGTCGTAGCCGGCGCGACAGCGCTTGCCGGAGGCTTGGTCGCGGGTGAAGGCGCCGTACTGGCGGTGGGCAGGCTGGCTGGCGACGTCTGCGTCGAAGAGGTTTCGGCGTGCGAGGAGCGGGGTTTGAGCGGTGCGCCGAAGGTCCAGCGGAAGCCGACCGTCAGGCTCTGATCGGCGATAGGGCCCTGACCCTTGGCCGTATAGGTGTCGGTAACGCCGCCATGGGTGTCGCTGGCCGCGATGTCATAGGATGTGGAGCCCGTGCGCAGATAGCGATAGGTCATGTCGAAGTGCAGGCGCTGGGTGACGTCCAGGCTGGCGCCGGCCAGAAACTGCGCCGCCGGCAGGGTCTTGTCGGCCTTGGTACTGTAGACGTAGGTATGGCCGGTGGTGGTGACCGTCTCGTGATAGTCGGTTGTGGCCTTGACGACACCGGCACCGACGCCGACAAAAGGATGGATGCCGGACTCCGGCCACAGATCCACTATGGCGTTGGCCATCAGCGACGTCTTGTCGAACCTGTCCATATCGAGCGTTTCGCCGCCGCCCAGACCGTTGATCAACGTGCCGGGACGGTTGCCATATTCGACTTCAGCGCGCAGGTTCGGTGTGAAACGATAGCCCGCCCGCGCAAAGCCGCGGCCGGCATAGTCGGGTGTCAACTTGTAGCTGCCGTCGGCCAGGGGCGGTGTCGCGCCCGGGGGCGTCGAGGTCAGGGTGACGTCGCTGACCTTCAAGGATTGCGAGGCGGTCGGCCCATGTCCGGCATCGACCGCGACATACCAACCAAGCGACGTATCCGCCAGGGCACCGGACGCAAAGGCAGCGCCGGTAAGGGCTACAGCCGTGCCGGCAAGAAGACGTATGCGAAAGTCGGCCATGATCACGCCTGGGTACATATTGATTTTTATAAGCTATTTTATCAGGTCACAGACCCGTGCGCACCGCTCCTCCCGTAAAAGCCGAAAGAATCCTGGCGGTCGCAGCATTTATGTCCCGCTTACGCCCGCCGGTTGGCAATTTGGCGCGGGTTTTCATCACATAGGTTGAATATGTCGCAATCTGGGGCAGAACGTAACGAGCTGGGGCCGTTTACAGGATAAACTGGAACTTCGGCTGGTCGTCCCTGACGCAGGCCGTATCGACCTTGGCGTCCGGATTGGCGAAGAAGGCCGTGACCATGGCCTTGGCGCACGGGCTTTGACGCGCAACACCGTGTGTGCGGTTGGGGAACATGACGTAGGTGCCATGGTCGAGGCGCCTGACGGCGGCCTCCGACAGTTCGGCAGGGCAGCCTGCATCGATATCGGCCGACAGCAGCAGGGTCGGGATCGAACTGGTCAGTGGCTGGTTCTCGACCGGATCGGGTTTGCCCGTGTCAAAGCCTTCGCATACCGGAAAGAAACGCGCGGCGTCATGGGCAACGGCAAAGCTGATCGGGTCGCCCTTGCCACCGTCCATGGTGCCCTGGATATTCGACGGCGTTTCGAAGGCGAACTCTTCCTTGCACAGATGCGTAAAGAACTGCCCTTCGACATAATCGCTTTGTGTTTCCATAAAGGCATCGAGTGCTGAGTAGTCGCGTTTATAGAGCCGATCGATGGAAGCCGGCAGCTTCCGAGCGCCTTCGGTGTCGTAGATGGCGTCGAGCAGATAGGCGGCAACGGCGTCGGCGGAGTGGCCATCCGGCGCTGTCGGTCCCAGCTTGAGCAGATGCACCAACAAGGTATCGAGATGTTTTTCCCCGTCCGGATATTTGGCGTTGCAGGCGGCGTCGGCGGCACACAACGACAGGACCTGGCGGACTTCGCGCGACACCAGCAAAGGCAAGGGGCCCGTGGCACTGGCTTCGGGCGGCCATGTCGAGTCGAGCACAACGGAGCGGAGGTCCGACGGATCGTGCTGCATCACAGCCATAGCGACGCGCGTACCGTACGATATGCCGTACAGATTATAGGTTGTAATGCCGAGCGCCTTGCGCAGATCACCGATGTCCTGGGCGACGACGGCGCTGTTGTATTGCGACAGGTCGATGCCCTGGCCCTTTAGCTTTTCGCCGCACGCCTTAAGGTCCTCGACGCCCTTATCACTGGTCACGCCGGCGTCTGACAGGGGGGCATGGCCGCAGTCGAGGGACGGATTGGAGCTTTCGGCACCGCGTTCATCGAAGAATATCCAGTCGCGATCGGCCATGGCCGGAGCGCGGCCGGCCTTCAGGCGCTTGGCCAGGCCGTCGACGACACCGCCGCCGGGACCGCCGTGCAGGAAGATCACCGGATCGGGCTGTTTGGTGGCGGCGGTTGTCCGGACAATGACGACGGGGAAGGAGATCAGGCGGCCGTTATTGGCGCCGCGCGTTTCCTCGACCGTCATGTCGCCGCATTCGACATTATTGGGAAGGAAGCTGTAATCGGCCTTGCACGCTGTGGTGTGAAAGCCTGTCGTGGCGGTGGGCTTGGGCTGGGTGCAGCTTGTCAGGGCAAGGGCTGAAAGTGCGAGAAGACCGAGTTTGCGCCACATGATACCACCTCATTTAGGGCAGTGATCGCAGGAATGTGGGGCGGTGTAAAGTAAGGTGTGGAGTGGTTGAAACAACCCCACCGCCACCGAGGACTACGGCCTCGTGTGGCCGCCTCCCCGGCCTCGGCGGCAGCCAGCGGGGAGGTTAGGCCGCTTGAAGGGCCTTGACGAGGCTGCGGAACATCGGCGCGCCATCGGCCGAGCCCAGGGCCTCTTCAAAGGCGCGGTCAGGGTGGGGCATCATGCCCAGCACATTGCCGGCCTTGTTGACGATGCCGGCGATGTTGTTCATCGAACCATTGGGGTTTTCGACGTAACGGAAGACGACCTGGTCGTTGTCCTCGATCGACTGCAAGGTATCGGCATCGGCGAAGAAATTGCCGTCGCCATTGCCCTGGGTCATCCAGACGGTCTGCTTGTTGCCATAGGCGTTGGTGAAACGCGTATTGCGGTTTTCCAGTGTAAGCTCGATCGGCTTGCAGACATATTTCAGACCGGAATTGCGCAGCAGGGCGCCGGGCAGCAGGCCGCTTTCGCACAGGATCTGGAAGCCGTTGCAGATGCCCAATACGGAGACGCCGCGTGCAGCTTCGGTCTTGACCGCAGCCATGACCGGCGACTGCGACGCCATGGCGCCGCACCGCAGGTAGTCGCCGTAGGAGAAGCCGCCGGGGATGATGATCAGGTCGAGACCGGAGGGCAGGGAGGTGTCTTCGTGCCACACCATCTCAACACTGCCCTTGACGGTGGTTTCGACGGCGGTCTTGCAGTCACGGTCGCAGTTGGAACCCGGAAAAACGAGGACGGCGGCTTTCATGGTTCTAGGCTACCTCGACCTTGTAGGATTCGATGACCGTATTGGCCAGCAGCTTTTCGCACATGGCCTTCAGTTCATCCCTAGCCGCTGCCTCATCGGTCGCTGCCAGGTCGAATTCGAGCAGCTTGCCGACGCGGACATTGGCGACGCTATCCCAGCCGAGGCCGTGCAGGGCGCCTTCGACAGCCTTGCCCTGGACGTCGAGGACACCGGGTTTGAGGAAAACGTGGACCTTGGCCTTCATTATTGCATTCCGCCTTCAATAACCTTGGGCATGTCGCCCATAATGCCGAGACGCTTGGCGACCTCGGTGTAGCTTTCGATGACATTGCCCATGTCGCGACGGAAGCGGTCCTTGTCCATCTTCTCATTGGTCTGGGCGTCCCACAGGCGGCACGAATCGGGGCTGATCTCGTCGGCCAGGATGACGCGCGAGAATTCACCTTCGAACAGGCGGCCATATTCGATCTTGAAATCGATCAGAGTAATGCCGACCGCGGCGAACATGCCTGACAGGAAGTCGTTGACGCGCAGCGTCATGGCCAGGATGTCGTCGATCTCCTGGGTGTTGGCCCAGTTGAACGCCGTCACATGTTCTTCGGTGACCATGGGGTCTTCGAGGGCGTCGTTCTTGTAGTAGAATTCGATGATCGAGCGCGGCAGTTGCTGACCTTCCGGCAAGCCGAAGCGCTTGGCCATCGAGCCGGCAACGACATTGCGGCAGACGACTTCCAGAGGAATGATCTCGACTTCGCGGATCAGTTGCTCACGCAGGTTCAGGCGCTTGATGAAGTG
Source organism: Asticcacaulis sp. P2_C5 (assembly GCF_056404555.1). Taxonomy (NCBI): domain Bacteria; kingdom Pseudomonadati; phylum Pseudomonadota; class Alphaproteobacteria; order Caulobacterales; family Caulobacteraceae; genus Asticcacaulis; species Asticcacaulis sp. P2_C5. The sequence goes on along the minus strand of NZ_JBFUDU010000006.1, from coordinate 251,961 downwards.
GTTCTGAACGCCGATATTGGTCAGCTTCGTCATGATGAATTCGGAGATCTTGTTGTTGATGACCCCCTTGCCTTCGAGAACGGCCTTCTTCTGGGCGTTGAACGCCGTGGCGTCGTCCTTGAAGTATTGAATCAAGGTTCCGGGCTCAGGGCCTTCGTAGAGAATCTTGGCCTTGCCTTCGTATATTTTCTTGCGGCGGGTGGTCATCGCACCATCTCCAGAGGGGGAGGAGCCTGCGAGTCACTAAGATCAGCACTCTTTCAGGGTCGGCATCATAGGCGATGCCTTGTGCCGCCGCAAATAAACAAAATCTTTTGCCGTGTAAACGCCGGTTCTTGTTGCGAACGCGAATAAGCGGATTTAAAACGTAAGACTTGCCTGAAAGGTCTGTTCCATGTCCACGCCCACTGAGTCCCGCTCCGAAGCCCTTGCTGCAGAGGAACTGGCGGAGCGGCGTGCCGCTACCGGGCGTAATCGGGCCATCGCCATCTGGGCGGCGGCCAAGATGGGGCTCAATGCCGATTCGACCGAACTCTACGCCCAGGCGGTGGAAAATTTCCATGCCGAGCGCCCGACGGAAGAAGACGTGATTCGCAAGATCTATGGTGACCTGATAGCGTCCAACATCACGGTGCGTGAAAGTGAAGTGCGTACGCGGGCGGCGGAATTCCTGGCCCAGGCGCGCGAGGCGCTCAAGAGTTAAGCTAGAGCTATAAGAAACCAACAGAATTTTGGGAGCGGTTAAGCATGCGCGTAAAAGTTCTTTTGGCCCTGGGTTTGGGATTAGGCCTGCTGACCCTGGCCGGTTGCGCCACCATGCCGGCGGATGACGGCGGTGGGGGGTTGCCGCAGCAGCCGATCGACGCGCCGCCGCCGCCGCCGCCCAGTGAACCCACGGTCGATGAACCGGCGCCTCCGCCGCCTCCACCACCTCCGCCACCCGAGCTGTTGATGCCCGGCCTGGCATGGGAAAATAACCACTCTGAACGCCTGCCGTGGTCGGCGGAACTGCGCACCCAGGTTCGCGCCAATCTCCTATCCTTCAACAAGGCAACAGACTGGGCCGACTTCTGCCCTGGCTGGGGTAGCCTGAGCGACGACAACAAGGTCGATGTCGTGGCGACCATGGCGGTCGGCATCGCGAAATTCGAGAGCAACTACAATCCGCATACCATCTTCCATGAGCCGCCGCCGCTGGGTGTCGATTCGGTGGGCCTGTTCCAGCTGTCCTATGAGAACGGCTTCACCTGGTGCACGCTCGACCGACCCAACAAGTCGCTGGAAGACCCCATTAACAACATCAAATGCGCCGTGCCGAAAATGGCGAAGCTGATCGCCAAGGACAAGATCATCGCCGCCGGCAGTACAGGCGCCAACGCCATGGGGCTCTCGCGTTACTGGTCGGTCATGCGACTGGGCAGCGGCCACCATCTCGAAGATATCCGCGCCATGACCCACAACCTGCCGGTCTGCCACGCCTGAGGGTCTCCCGTATTTGCGGGATGGCTCAACGCATGCATCGCTTGATATCCTTGCCTGACATCAGGCGGAGGCTAATATGCGTTATGCGTACACAATCGGTTTGACGATGGTGGCGACGATGGTGGCGAGCCCCGTTTTGGCGGGCAACTGCCCCGGTGAGAACGTCAATTCGCCGCAACTGCCCGCCATTACTCGACTCGAATATACCCTGCCCGGTGACACCGTCCATCGGTTGCCGGCGGTCTCGGCCAATCCGGTGGACCACCGGAAGCTGGTTGGCGCCTCGCTGCGCGACGGCCAACTCGGTATTGTGCTGACCCTCGCCCAGCCGGTCCCAGCAGGATGTCGGGTCTATGTGCAGATTGCCGATCCCGGCGCCACGGATGGTGACCTGGAGATTGGCCGGGGCATGGAAGTCGTCAAACAGGCCTTTGATACACTCTCGTACAATTTCAACGTGGCTACATCCGTGGCAGGCAACGGTGGCAACACACTGGTCCTGTCCCTGCCGGTGCGTGCGCGCGTATCGGATGACCGGCGTTTCGGGCTCCAACTGCGCCTGGATACGTCGCGCGTCCGCCAGACACCCAGCAATTTCCAGCCCTTCGAGTTTACCGTCATGCCGTTCCGGCTGGTCAGCCTGACGGCGCAACAGGCGGAGATGAGCGCGGGGGCGCGCGTCGACGTTTTCGCAACGCTTAACGAGGCGCCGGACCAGGGGATGGGGCGCGAGGTCACGGTCGTCTATACGACCAGCAGTCCAGCGGCGGGATTGATTGACACGGCGGAGCTGGCTGCGCCACATCCGGCGGTGATGGTGCAAACCACGGTCGACGGTGGGGAGGGGACGCCGCGCGACCGGGTCGTCTTCATGGCGGCCCAGCGCCCGCTTGTGCCGCAGAATGGCATCCTGGTCGATGCGCGGACCGCCCTGACGGCGCGATTGCAGATGGGGCGCAGTGCGTCGGCTCAGCAAGGCCCATTGTCGTCACTCGATCTGACCGTCAGGGACGCTGCGGTCAAGACTATAGCGGTCATAGGTGTGGCCCCAAAAGGTGTCACGCCGGCGCAACCTCCGGAAACGCCCGTCCTGCCCGGTATTGTCGCAAAGACCAAGGGCAATTAACGATGCTGGTTCCTTGACTGGCACACTACTTATGCGCTGTCAGATAAACCGCCCGGTAATCGAGAAACGCGGGCCGCCAGCATAGGGCGCCACGGATGCCACCGAGCGCGGCTGGTCGCCGGCAAACAGCGCCAGATCGTTGAGGCGCGGCATGATCCCGCCCTCGATATCGCCGGACGGGCTGTGGAACAGCATCTGGCCGCCCCAGTCGGAACGCCAGCCGTCGGTGAAACTCCATTCGAAGCACAGGCGCGCCGCCGTGTCTGTATGGCGGGTGAAGAAATCACCCGGCCGGTAACAGACGGCTTCCAGGCCGGTCAGGTCGAGATCGGACAGACCGGTCAACTGGCCGCAAAATTCAGCAAAGGCCACAGACTTGATCACATCCGCCAGGGGCTGCAAGGCGACGCCCTCCAGCGTGCCCATCAGGCCGTAGCCAAGCCGCAGATACGACAGGCCCGACTGGGCGCGTTCGGCGGCTTCCGTCAGCCTGGCCTGGATATCGGCCTCGGGCAGGGTCGCCAGTTCGCGACGGTTAATGACCTCCGGCCCCTTGGATGTGACCAGTTGCAGTTCCCAGGGCGTCTGCTGTTCCAGCGCATGGTGAATGGCGCGGGCGTCGTCGTCCGCCACGGCGCCTTCCAGGCGGATACGGCCTTTCGACGCAAAACGGCTGAGATAGCCGCCGGTGTCGAACTGGGTGTTAAGCTTCACCGAACACCCGCGCAAAAATCGTGTCGACGTGCTTGGTGTGGTAGTCGAGGCTGAAGAAGGGCTCCAGTTCGGCGCGCGTGAAGAACTTCGAGACGTCCTCGTCGGCAGACAGGAAGTCAAGGAAATTGCCTTCGCCACGCCACACTTTCATGGCGTTGCGCTGAACGGCGGAATAGCTGTCTTCGCGCGACATGCCCTTTTGCGTCAGGGCCAGCAGGACGCGCTGGCTGTGGACCAGGCCACCCAGGCGATCGAGGTTTTTCTGCATGTTTCCGGGGTAGATCAGCAGGTTCTCGATAACATTGGCCATGCGGCGCAGGGCGAAGTCGAGGTGGACGCAGGCGTCGGGCGCGATGCCGCGTTCCACCGACGAGTGCGAGATATCGCGCTCGTGCCAAAGAGCGACGTTTTCCATGGCCGGGATGACGGCCGAGCGCACCAGACGGGCGAGGCCGGTCAGGTTTTCGGTCAGGACGGGGTTGCGCTTGTGCGGCATGGCCGAGCTTCCCTTCTGGCCGGGTGAGAAGAATTCCTCGGCCTCCAGGACTTCGGTGCGTTGCAGGTGGCGGATTTCGACGGCCAGGCGTTCGATGCTGGAGGCCACGATACCCAGGGCTGCGAAAAAGGCGGCGTGACGGTCGCGGGGAATGACCTGGGTCGAGACCGGCTCGACGGCCAGGCCCATCTTGTCGGCGACATAGGCTTCGACCTCGGGCGAGACATTGGCGAAGGTGCCGACAGCGCCGGATATGGCGCAGGTCGAGATTTCCTCGCGTGCCGTGACCAGACGGACGCGGGCGCGGACGAATTCGGCATAGTAGCCGGCCAGTTTCAGGCCGAACGTCACGGGTTCGGCGTGGATGCCGTGCGAGCGGCCCACGGTGGGGGTGAATTTGTGTTCAAGGGCGCGGCGCTTCAGGCCGGCGAGAAGCAGGTCGACGCCTTCGATCAGCAGGTCCGCCGAACGCTGCAGCTGGACGGCGAAACAGGTATCGAGCACGTCCGACGACGTCATGCCTTGGTGCAGGAAGCGGGCTTCCGGCCCGACGATTTCCGAGACGTGGGTCAGGAAGGCAATGACGTCATGCTTGACCGTGCGTTCGATCTCATCGATTCGGTCGGCGTCGAAAGCGGCGTCCTTGCCCTTTTCCCACAGGATTTTTGCGGCTTCCTCGGGGATGACACCCAGTTCAGCCATCTTGGTGGCAGCGTGCGCCTCGATTTCAAACCAGATTTTGTACTTGGTGTCGGCGTCCCAAATGGCGGCGGCATCCTTGCGGGCATAGCGGGAAATCATGGCAAACCTGTGCTGACAAACGATGCCGGCCTGATGGGCGCGCATCTTGCCGGTGTCAAGTCCCGATGCTGCCGCACCTGCGAAAACGGCGCTTCTCACAATAAAGTTAATTTACGCTTTGTAGGTGTGAGGGCTTGGCGGAGTGGTTTACAAAAGGTTAATTTACCGTTTTGAACTACCATGTAACGATGTGAGGGTTGTCGTCGTGCGCAAGCTTTTCCTGAAATCCGGTGTGGCTTTCCTGGCGGTCGCAGGTCTTGGCCTTGGACTGTCGGTCCAGGCGCGTGACAACAAGCCGGTGGTCAAGCCGCTGAGCCCAGACTTTGCCCACGCGTCGCACGATGCCGCGGTCCAGACTGTGACGGTCGTCCAGACCGGGACGCCTGGCCCTTCGGCCCCCCAGGGGCATGTCGTACAATCCGAACTGGCCGCCATCGGCACCGATGACGTCATTGCCTGCCCGGAAACCGGCCAGACCACGCCGGAATGGAAGGCTGTTCCCGAAGACCTGCGCAAAATCGCCCGTCCAGGCCAGTGCTTCGCCAAACTGCTGGTCGCACCGCAATTCGAACTGACCCGCGAACGCGTTCTGGTCGCCGCCGCGCGTACCGAAAGCCATACTGTTGCGGAAGTCTCCGAATGGCGCATGCAGGATGTCCTGGTGGAGCAGGAACGCGTCATGCACCGCATGATTCCGGCGGTGACGCACGTCGCCATGGAAACCGAGGTCGTCAAGCCGGCCGGCTTCCGCGAAGAAGTTACACCCGCCCGGTTCGAGAATCGCGTCGAGCGCATCATGGTCCAGCCGGAGCGCCAGATTTGGGTCGCCCAGCCGGGTATCGCCACGGGCGCGGCCCTGGTGACGCCGGGCGATCATCAGCCGGTCCGCTACCGTGCCGACGGCACCTTGACCTGGCCGGGCAAGGAACCCGTCAATATTCCAACCTCGGGCGAGACGCGCGAATACCTGCAACAGGGCAGCGCCCAGACCGTCTACTGCCTCAAGATTATTCCGGCCGTCTTTGAGGATCGCCGGTCGCAGGTCATGGTCGAGCCCGAACACGTCCGACGCGTCGAAATCCCGGCTGTGACGCGTCAGGTCCGCCGCACCGTCCTCGATGTGCCGGAGCACGAAGAAGAATACACCGTGCCGGCCGTCTACAAGAAGCAGAAGGTCAAGGTCGTGATTACGCCGGCGCACGTCGAGACGGTCGAAATTCCGGCGGTCTATAACGACGTGGCCCAGCAGCGCCTGGTGACAGAGGCCCAGCCGGTATGGCGCGAAGTGCTGTGCGACAAGAACGCTTCGCCCGCCAAGATTTCCGAAATTCAGCGCGAACTGAACAAGCGTGGCTACGACGCGGGTCCGGTCGATGGCCATCTCGGTCCGCAAACCGTGGCGGCCATGCAGAAGTTCCAGGCCGACAAGGGCCTGCCACAGGGCCAGGTTTCGGTTGAAGCCGTCCGCGCCCTGGGCGTCGCTCTGTAAATTTATAATACAAATGAAGTTTTAGGACTTCAAAACCTGCCGTACCCATGCCACTAATCTCCCTGTGCCGGCGCAGACCGGAAAAAGGGAGATGGCCCAGGGAGGCGGAAATGAACAGGCGTGACCTTTTCAAGAGTGCATGTGCGGCAGCCTTTGTTGCGGGCGTGGGCGGCAAGGCCAGTGCCCTGACTGTGCCGACTGTGGCGCCGCCTCCAACCCCCGGTCCGCGGCAGACCCTGCTGTGCAATACCGGCTGGCGATTCCATGATGGCGACATCGCCATGCCGGTCCTGATCACGCACGATGATACCTACAACGCCGCCAAAGCCGGAAGTGCGTTGGGCGCCGCGTCTGCGTCCTACGACGACAGCGAATGGACCGATGTCGCCCTGCCGCATGACTTCGCCAGCTTCCAGCCGATCGAGAACGGGACCAATGTCGACCAGGGCTATCGCCGGCGCGGCATCGCCTGGTACCGCAATTCGCTGCGCTTCGATGAGGCCGACCGGGGCAAGCATATCGAACTGCAACTGGACGGCGTAGCGACCTTCGCCACCATCTGGTTCAACGGCACTTTGGTGGCGCGGAACTGGAGCGGTTATTCCTCGGCCTATGTCGATCTGACGCCCTATGTCACCTATGGCGAGGCCTTCAATTCACTGGTCGTGCGCGTCGATGCCTCGGCCATGGAGGGCTGGTGGTACGAAGGGGCGGGCATCTATCGCGACGTCTGGATCGTCAAGCGTAATCCCGTCCACATCAGGACCGACGGCGTCTTCGCCCATCCGGTCAAGGACGACGACGGCTGGCAGATCCCGGTCGAGGTCACGGCCTACAGCATTCGCGGCGGTGAAGATCATGTCGATGTCACAGTCGAACTGTGGGACGACGAGGTCGGGCTTTTGGCCCGCGAGCAGACCGACTTCTGGGTCGTTGGCCTGGCGGGTGGTCGCGAAGACATCACCCTGCGTTACAACACACCACGCCTGTGGAGCCCGGATACGCCCAACCTGTATCGCGTTGTGACGACCCTGTCGCAGCAGGGGGTAGTGATAGACGAGGTCACGACGACCTGCGGCTTCCGCACCCAGCGCTTCGACGCCGACAAGGGTTTCTTCCTCAACGACCAGCACGTCAAGATCAAGGGCGTGTGCCTGCACCAGGATCATGCCGGCGTTGGCACGGCTGTGCCGGCGGGCGTTATCGACTACCGCCTGCGTCGCCTCAAGGAGACCGGCTGTAACGCCATCCGGTTCTCACACAATGCCCAGAACAAGGTATTGATGGATGCCTGCGACCGTCACGGCTTCCTGATCATGGCAGAAAACCGCAACTTCAATCCATCGCCAGACTATATGGAGCAGCTGGAATGGCTGGTCCGTCGCGATCGTAACCATCCGAGCATCTATCTGTGGTCGGTGTTCAACGAGGAGCCGATGCAGGGGACGGAAGCCGGCTATGAAATGGTCCGGCGGATGAGCGCCGTCGTCAAGTCGCTGGACACGTCGCGGCCGGTCACGGCGGCGATGAACAATGGCCTGTTCACACCGCTCAACGTATCGCACGCCGTCGATGTGGTCGGCATCAACTACCAGCAGGACCAGTACGATCCGTTCCACGCTGCCCACCCCGACAAGCCTATGTTCTCGTCGGAGGACACTTCGGCCTTCATGACACGCGGCGAATTCAAGACCGACCCCAACAAGCACGTCATGGCGTGCTACGACGATGACGCCGCACCGTGGGGTGAGACTCATCGCGCGGCCTGGAAGGCGATTGCCGAGCGCGATTTCATCGCCGGCGGTTTTGTGTGGACCGGTTTCGATTATCACGGCGAACCGACACCCCATACGTGGCCGACCAATTCATCCTTCTTCGGCATTATGGACCTGTGCGGTTTCGACAAGCCGGCCGCCGATATCCACCGGGCGCAATGGGTCGACAACAAGCCGGTGTTGGGCCTGTCGCCGCACTGGAACTGGACATCTGGCGAGACGGTGCGCGTTATGGCCTGCACCAATTGTGAAGAGGTCGAACTGTTGGTCAATGGCACTTCGGCTGGCAAGCAGAAGGGCGACCGCCTGGAGATGAACTACTGGACCGTGCCTTTTGCGGCGGGTTTCATCGAGGCCAGGGCTTACAAGGCGGGTAAGGTCGTGCTGACGCGGCGCGTCGAGACGACGGGCAAGACCGTGGCGCTGCGCCTGACGCCGGATCGCGCGATCCTGATGGGCGATGGCCGCGACGCCATGCCTGTCAAGGTCGAAGCCGTCGACGCCAAGGGCAGGGTCGTGCCGCAAGCCAGCGACAAGGTGACCTTCACGATCACCGGCGGCCAGATAATCGGCCTGGGCAATGGCGATCCCAACTGCCTCGAAGCCGAAAAAGGCAATATGCGCTCGCTGTTCCACGGCCTCGCCCAGGTGATCGTCCAGACGCCGAACAATGGCCATGGCAACCTGACGATCAGCGCCAGTGCACCGGGTCTGAAAGCCGGGACGGTGTCCATTCGGTTGGGTGACGCGGCTGCGCCGGCAGCCCAGGCCACGGCGCCGTCGGTGCAAAAGATCGGTGGCTGGTTTCGCGCTCCGGCCGGGACTGCGCCCTCGGCAGCGTTGGATTACAGCACCTGGAGATGGTTCAATACCGGTGAACTGGCGGGCGCGCCGTCTAAGGATGGCGTTGAACTGGTCGCCGCCAAGGTTTCGCCTTTCGCTTCGATCCAGAAAAACGGCGGGATCGTGGAGTTCCTGGACGTCACCGGGGCGTGCGACATCTATATCGACGGCGTCAAGGCGGGGTCGAAGGACTATGCCGAACCCGGCAAGGTGCGCATTCCCTTGACGCCCGGCGGCGAGCGTACGGTGGCGGTGCAGTTCCGCACAGTGACCGGCCAGGCCTGGGGCCTGCCGAAGGATGTTCGTATCCGGCCGTGACGGCTGCTGTCAGGAACTGGCGGTTCGCAGAATAATGTCGGGCGGTCAGGAGATGGATATGTACGGATTGATCGGCAGTTTTGTCGCCCATACGGGCAAGCGCGACGAATTGATCGCACGCATGACGGATGACGTCGGCGACCTGCCGGGTTGTCTCAGCTTTGTGGTGGCGAAAGATCCGACGGACGGCGAACGGATCTGGATCACCGAGGTGTGGGACAGCGCCGAGAGCCATAGGGCCTCGCTCCGCATTCCCGGCGTGGCGGAGTCGATCCGTAAGGCCATGCCGCTGATTGCCAGTTTCGGGCAACAGACCGTCACCGAACCGGTTGCCGGCATCGGCTTGTCTAAATGAGGCCTAGCTGACGGTGACTTGAAATGCCTTCGCGGCCGACGATCAGATGGTCGTGAACCTTAATGTTCAAGGTGCGCCCGGCCTCGATCACGGCCCGGGTCATGTCGACATCGCCGGAACTGGGCGTCGGGTCGCCGGAGGGATGGTTGTGCACCAGGATGACATTGCTGGCCGACAGTTCCAGCGCCCGTCGCATGATTTCGCGCGGATAGGCCGGCGCATGGTCGACCGTGCCGTAGCCCATGACCTCGTCTTGCAAGAGCTGGTTTTTCTTGTCGAGGAACAGGACGCGGAACTGTTCGCGCGGTTCGTGGGCCAGGGCGACCTTGACATAGGCCATCAGGGCCGACCATGAGCCGATGACGGTGTCGCGCCTGACCGGTGCGGCCAGCAGCCTCTGGGTTGCCTCAAACATCAGTTGCAGGTCGAGGGCGATGTCGTCGGAGACTTTGAGCGACTTGCCCTTGCTGTCGCTCGCGGTGACCCGTTTCAGGTCGTCGCGCGCAGCACTCAGTACACCCTGAAGCGAACCGAATTCGCGCAACAGCGCTTTCGCCAGCGGCTTGACGTCGCGTTGCGGGATCGAGCGGAACAGAAACAGTTCCAGCAGTTCGTAATCGGGCAGGGCGGCCAGACCGCCTTTCAGCGCGCGCTCACGCAGGCGCTGGCGATGACCTGCATGGTCGGGCGCGCGGGCGTCCGGACCGCCGGTTGCGCCCCCGTCCGACATGGCTCAGCCTGCGTTGGGCCGGAATTGGCCGGTGCGCGAAGCCGTGAAAACTTCGACGCCGTTGTCGGTGACGCCGCAGCTATGCTCGCACTGGGCCGTCAGCATCTTGTCCCGCGTCACGGCGGTCCAGCCGTCGTTCAGCACCTTGACCTCGGGGCGGCCCAGATTGATCATCGGCTCGACCGTGAAGAACATGCCCTTTTGAATTTTTGGGCCACTGCCGGCGCGGCCGAAGTGCAGGACATTGGGGTTGTCATGGAAGACGCGCCCGAGGCCATGGCCGCAGAAGTCGCGGACGACCGAGCAGCGCTGCGCTTCGGCGTATCTTTGGATGGCCGCGGCAATATCACCAAAGGTATTGCCAGGCTTGATCTGTTCCAGGCCCAGGCGCAGGGCTTCGTAGGTAATATCGACCAGGCGCTTCGCCTTGGGGCCGACCTCGCCGACGTCGTACATGCGCGAGGTGTCGCCATGCCAGCCATCGACGATCACGGTGACGTCGATATTGGCGATGTCGCCTTCGCGCAGGGTCTTTTCCGACGGAATGCCGTGGCAGACGATATGGTTGGGCGAGATACAGACCGTGTGCTGATAGCCCTTATAGTACATGCAGGCGGGCAGGGCGCCGTTGTCCAGTGTGAACTGGCGCGCCAGATCGTCGAGATAGGACGTCTTCACGCCTGGCACGACATAGGGGATCAGCATGTCGAGGCAATCCGCCGCGACGCGGCCGGCCTTGCGCATGCCTTCGAAGTCCTCTTCCGTATGAATACGAATGGTTTCGGAGCGGACGAGGTAATCAGAATCTGTGGTCATGGCCTCCTATATAGCCTCCTCTTGACGTTTTCTCAACCGTCACGCCGTAAACACAATAGCAAGTTCACGAGAGGGCAGCGTGGCCAGGTTCAAGATCACCTTTGTCGTCACGCTTATGGCGTTTCTGGCCGCTGTGGCGGTGTGGGTGCAGTACGACTGGCAGACCAGCTACATGCCTGTGAACGCCAGGGTCAGCCGATCCACAACCCTTTGCCACATCGAAAAGAATGGCCGCAAGGTTGTCGACAAGGTGGACCGGCAAACCATTGAGGTTCCATGCGCCATTGCCTATGCGGCGGTTGAAACAGGCCAGCGTTGGGCGGGACTCGATGTCGTAGCCCGAACAGCGATCGAATATATCTATGTCTCGCCGGTCGACAGGCGGAGCTATGCCGGCAATGCCGACCACGCCGCAAAGACCTTGCAAGTCGGTGATATAATCGAGATCCGGGCTCACAAGAAAATCGCGGCAAAGTCCAGGTACGCCGCCTGAGCTTTTATACCATTTCAGAGAAACTGGTCGGCATCAGCCAGCCCATATCGTCATGGCGCAGGCTTTCACTGACCGTGAGACCTGGCGAGCACAGCGGACATTCGTCCAGCGTCTCCTGAGCCGTCAGCCCATGCTCGATCGCGTCCATAATGCATTTGATATGCTCAGCTTGATTGTCCATGACCCGCCTCTTTCGTTCTACGGAATGGTATAGCCTCGACTCCTATATAGTCTGTCTTCGGACAAATTGCATTTACCGGATTTTTGCACTGCACAACAAATTCTCGTGACCGGGAAACCGCCAGGTACTGGCACGCTTGCGCAATAGGGCCTAAATGAAGGTGGGAGCCTTCGTCATGGGACCGGGCAGGAGTAGTTAAGCATGCTGTGGTTGGCGGGGATTATTGCGGCCTTCCTGGGCCTGGCCTATGTTGGGCGCCAGGTCCGGCTGGGTAAATGGACGTCGCAGCCCTGGTTCCAGCAGTTTCGCGCCGTACGCGGCGTTATCAGCCTGCTGTTCCTGATGGCGGGCGTCTTGCTGATGGCCTTTCGCATGTACCCGCTTGGCATAGCAGCCCTGATCGCTTCTGCGGTGACCGGCGGGACGGTGCGTATCACCGGCAGTTTCCAGCGGCGCCAGGGTGCGCAGCCGGTGGCGGCCTACAGCCAGGAAGAGATCAAGGCCTATCAGACCCTCGGGCTCAGCATTGGCGCCGGACGCAAACAGGTGGTCCAGGCCTGGAAGGACCTGATGAAAACGTCTCACCCGGATCAGGGCGGTTCGTTGGACCGCGCCAAGGCGATCAACGCCGCCCGTGACTTGCTGTTGAAGCGTAAATCCTAGACCTATCCGGTTCTGGGCAGGTCTCGGATCTCGACTGTGCCGCCGGCCTCATAAACCGGATTGCCGTCCATCATCCGCTGTGCCGCGTCGATATCCTCGGCTTCGATACGGATAAAGCCCGTCACCTGAGCAGAGATATCTGGTACAGGCCCCGATCGACGCACGCACGTCCCAGCGCCGATCGCACTGCCGCCCATGAATCTGCCGGTAGCGGCCAGTTTGGCGATATAGGATGTCCAGCTCATTTCATCGACCGGCGATGTCGTGTCGGCATGCATCAAGACAATATAGGACGGCATGATTGACCTCCGGCGGTGCGCCATTAAACCTGGGCCATAAGCTTTCGCAAGGCGGTAAATGCCTGAACGAGGTATTTGAATGATCATTCAAATCGCGCTTGACAGGTTCTTGATTGAACGCTTAATCAAGTGAAGGAGTTTTGCGTATGAAACCGGAAATCGACACCCGGACACGGATTGTAAGGGCCGCCATGGATCTGTTCTGGAGCAAGGGGTACAACTCGACCTCTATCGCCGACATCTTAAGCCGTACCCAGTTGAACAGCGGCAGCCTGTACCACGCCTTTCCGGGAAAGCAGGACGTGCTGATCGCCGTCCTGGAGGCCTATCGCGACGGGCTGTACCCCATGCTGATCGATCCGGCCTGGGAAGGCGTTGAAGATCCGATCGAACGCATCTTTGCCCTGTTGAACCGCTACCGCTGGCATATCGTCGAGACCGACTGCACCTATGGCTGCCCGATCGGCAGCCTGGCTCTTGAACTGCACGAAGCCGATCCGGTGGTGCGCGATCTGCTGGCCGTCAATTTCACGGGTTGGACCCAGGCAATCGAGGGCTGTCTTGAGGCGGCGCGCGATCGTTTGCCGCCCGCACTCGACCGCGCCGCCCTGGCGCAATTTGTCCTGACGACCATGGAAGGCGGCGTAATGCAGGCCCGCACCCACCTTGATGTCGGCTATTTCGATCGCGGCGTCGCCATGCTGCGCGACCATTTCGACATGCTGATGGCCAAGGCTGAAAAGGTTGGGGCCGAACTGACTCGCGCTCAACGCCAGGAGACTATTTAAAGGGAGCTGAAGACATGCCTGAGATCAATCTGTTTGCCGTTGTGGCTGCGGCCATTTCCGCCTTCGTGCTGGGCGGGCTGTGGTATTCGCCTTTCCTGTTCGGCAAGGCGTGGCAGCGTGAGGCCGGCGTTACGGACGAGATGATGAAGAACGGCAAGCCGGCCGTCATTTTCGGCGGGGCGTTCGTCCTGACCCTGATCGCGTCGTTTGTTTTTGCCATGTTTCTGGGACCAAAGCCTGGCCTGGGTTTTGCGGTCGGGGCAGGGGCAGCGGCCGGCATCTGCTGGGTCGCCGCCGCCTTCGGCATCAACTACCTGTTTGAACGACGCAGCTTGACCCTGTTCGCCATCAATGGCGGCTATAATGCGCTGCTGTTTACTGTCATCGGCCTGATCCTCGGCCTGTGGCATTGATATAAAAAAAGGCCGCCATTGCGGGTGCAATGGCGGCCTTTTTTGAACAGTTGGCGTCCGCCTACGAGTCGCCCTTGATGACCATGCAGTCGAGGCGTTTGGCGGAAATGGCCGTGCACGCCTTCTGTGCCTGTTCCTTGGTCAGGGAGGCAAAGCGCGTACGGTACCAGCCGGCATCCGACTGTGTGATCTGCGATGTCGCCTCGGCCAGGGCCGTGCTGAAGCGCTTCTTCATATTGGATACCCAGTCATTCGCCAGGGACTTGTCCTTGAAGGCGCCCACCTGGACGGCCCATATGGCGTCGGGGTTCTTTTTCTTCTTGGCAGGCGTCGCCGCGGCAACGGCCTTGGTGACGCGCGACGCCTTTGACGGGTCGGGCTTGGCTACGGGCTTGACTGCGGCCAGGACCGGCTTGGCGGTTTCAGGCTTTTGAGCCTCCTGCCTCTGGGTAAGCGTGCGGACGACGTCCGGGGCCGTGACCGTGGCGCTGGCGCGCTGAACATTGGTGTCGGTGGCGTTGGCTTGTTCGCTGGAGGCCAGGGTGTCGCGCAGTTCGGAGTCGCTGAATGCCGCGTCTTCGTCGTCCTGGTCGTTATTGGCCAGTATGGTATAGGGCGCCGGCTGGGCATTGCGCGTATACATAGCGCGTGTGAATTCGGTCTGGGCGACGGCGATGGCTTCACCATGGTCGCGGCGGCCGATGACGTCGAAGCCGGTGTTCATCAGCATGGTCACGTGTTCGCGGCGCTGGTTCTTGTTGCTGCCGCCCAGCATGACCGCGATCAGGCGGTGGCCGTCCTTCACCTGTGACGCGACCAGATTGTAGCCGGCGGCGTTGGTGTAGCCGGTCTTCATGCCGTCGATGCCGGGCATGTCGCGCAACGGGTTGTGGTTATAATAGGTGCGGGTGCGGTAGGTCTGGCTCGGCAGGTTGAAATAGGCATAGTATTGCGGATAGTCGCGCATGACCGCACGGGCCAGGATGGCGAGATCGCGCGCCGATGACAGCTGGCGCGGGTCGGGCAGGCCCGAGGCATTGACGAAGCGGGTATTGGTCATGCCCAGCTCCTGGGCGCGGATGGTCATCAGCGCGGCAAAGCGTTCTTCCGAACCGCCGATCTTTTCCGCCAGGGCAACAGCCAGGTCGTTGGCCGAATACAGCGCCACCAGGCGCATGGCCGTATCGACGTCGATAGTTTCGCCGGGCTTGAGATAGACCTTGACCGGCGCCTGGGACGACGAATGCTGGGTCATGACGATCAGGTCGTCGGGCTTCAATGTGCCCTGGGCCAGGGCGTCGAACGCCATGTAAAGGGTCATGATCTTGGTCAGGGAGGCGGGATAGCGCGCCGAGTCGGCCTTGGCGGCATAAAACACTTCGCCGGTTACCGCATCGACCACGATCGCAGAGTAACGCGCATTGTCGCTTAGATCCTGAGCGTGGGCCTTGAGCGGGTTCAGCAGGGCCATGACGCCCAGCAAGACCAGCAGGAACCCCTTCATCAGGTGTCCGGCATTTCCCCCCGAGCCCCAGCGTGGCATCGTAATCGACTTAGCCTGGCCAGTTGTACGCATCAATGCTTTCCTCAACTCATTTACAAACGCGCTTGCGTCCGACTGTAAGAAATCAATGTTGTCTTAAGATCAGTACGCAAGGGCAGCATAACCCGGAAGCTATAGTCTGTCGCGGCGTTTCCTTAACCCGAAGTTAAAGACACTGAATTGTGACATGACAGTCATGCCCTTGCCGCATTCCACGACCACACCAAACAACCACAGCATAAGGTCCTGCGCCCAAAATCTCCCATCTGAGGGGAATTGGCACATCACTTTTGCGTTAAGGTTTTGTGCGGTGCACAATAAAACTTGACTCCATGCTGCGGTTGCGTTAAATATGATCTCAAGCCGGGCAGAAGTCCGGCAGGAAAACCTAAGGTACGCAGTCGCTTTTGCGTCGGGTGTGCCACCACACATCACTCATTAGGAGTATTACACATGGATACCGGTGCAGAAACCATCAAGGCGACCGTAGAAAAATTGGCTTTCTCGGGCAATCAGGCGTTCAAGGACTCGGTCGAAAAGACCCTGGGCGCCCTGAGCGAAGTCAACAGCCTGTCGAAGGGCAATGTTGAAGCTGTCGTCGAATCCCTGACCGCCGCCACCAAGGGCGCGGAAACGGTCGGCGCGCAAGCCATGGCCTTCTCCAAGAAGAACTGGGACGACGCGGTCACCGCCGCCAAGACCCTGTCGGGCGCCAAGAGCATCCAGGAAGTCATCGAGCTGCAATCGCAGTACGCCAAGTCGTCGATGGAAGCCTATGTGTCGGAAATGAACCAGCTGACCGAAACCCTGTCGGCTTCCTTCAAGGACACCTTCAAGCCGATCAACGCGCGCATGACTGCCGCCGTCGAGAAGTTCCAAAGCTACAAGTAAGCTTTTACGAGCCCGTCTCGGGCGACAAGCATATCGAAAGCTCCGGATCGCAGGATCCGGAGCTTTTTTGTGGGTGAAGCTGTGTCGGGCTAAACTCGGCCCGCGGGTGCGTCGTGCTGTCCACCGGACCCAAGGTTTTGAGTCGGCAACTGCCGATTGTCCTTTTGCCGCCTTTCGATTCGATATAAAGCTTGCCGTGTCGACCGCAAAGCGGCCGGCTGGCCGAGCCGCGTGACAGACACGCCGGACTTGCCGTGTTGCTTGCGTATAACCGAGCCGATTGAACGTCATCAGGTGTCGTTAAGTAATGGATTCTGCAAACCCAGAGGATCTGACGCAGAGCGGTTCGTTGTTGCAGATCGTGCTGCAGACGGTGTTGGACGGATTGATCGTCATCGACAGCAAGGGCTGTGTGCAAAGCTTCAACACGGCGGCGGAGAAGATTTTCGGTTACACGCCCGAAGAAGTCGTTGGCCACAACGTCCGGATGCTGATGCCGGCGCCGTATCAGGCCGAACATGACGGCTATCTCAGCCACTTCCTGGCGACCGGCGAGAAGAAGGTGATCGGCATCGGCCGCGAAGTCGCCGCCCGCCGCAAGGACGGCAGCGTCTTCCCGATGGAACTGGGCGTCAACGAGATGCATGTGGGCGAGATTCGCCTGTTTGTCGGGACCATTCGCGATATCACCGAGCGCAAGGAGGCCGAGCGTCAGCTCAAGGAGGAGGCCGGCCGGATGCAGGCGGTGATGAACACCGTGCTGGACGGACTGATCACTATTGACGAGCACGGCATGGTCCAGACCTTCAACCCGGCCGCTGTCCGCATCTTCGGCTACACGCCGGACGAGGTCATCGGCCGCAATGTCAAGATGCTGATGCCGGAGCCATATCATTCCGGGCATGACGGTTACCTCAAAAACTACTTTGCCAGTGGCGACGCCAAGGTCATCGGCATTGGCCGGGAGGTCTCCGGCCGACGCAAGGACGGCAGCGTCTTCCCCATGGAACTTGGCGTCAACGAGATGCAGTTGGACCGCGCACGCGTCTTCGTCGGCACGGTGCGCGACATCACCGAACGCAAGCGCGCCGAGGACAATCTGCGTTCCGAGGCGTCGCGGCTGCAAGCGGTGATGAACACCGTGCTCGACGGCCTGGTCACCATCGACCAACTGGGCACCATCCGCAGCTTCAATCCCTCTTCGGTGCGCATCTTCGGCTATCAGCCCGAAGAGGTGGTGGGTCACAATGTCCGGATGCTGATGCCCGAGCCCTACCATTCGGAGCACGACGGCTATCTGCGGCACTACATGACGACCGGGGAGAAGAAGGTGATCGGAATCGGTCGCGAAGTGGCCGCCAGGCGCAAGGACGGCAGCGTCTTTCCGATGGAACTGGGGATCAACGAAATGTGGCTGGATGGCGAGCGGATGTTTGTCGGCACCATCCGCGACATATCCGAACGCAAGGATGCCGAGGCTGCCATTCATGACTATGTCGAGCGGCTCAAGCGCAGCAACCAGGAACTCGACGATTTCGCCTATATCGCCTCACACGACCTGAAGGAGCCGATCCGCGGGCTGAGCAACAACGCCGTGTTCTTGCAGGAAGACTATGCCGACCTGGTCGATGAGAGCGGCCAGCGGCGGTTGAATCGTATGGTCTATCTGTGCCGGCGCATGGAGGCCCTGGTCGACGATCTGCTGTATTTTTCGCGGCTCGGCCGCCAGGAATTGGCGGTGCAACCGGCGAATCTGAACGCGGTGATCCGCGATATCGAGCTGATGATGGAGGTTACGCTTCTGGAAGAGAATGCGGAAATCGTCCTGCCCGAGCCGCTGCCGGTCATCACCTGCGACGTTCCGCGCGTGACCGAAGTTTTCCGCAACCTGATCACCAACGCCGTAAAGTACAACAAAAGCCCGCGCAAACGCGTCGAGATCGGTATGTCCGCGCTCCAGCCCACCCCGACCTTCTATGTCCGTGACAACGGCATCGGCATCGAACCGCGCTTTTTCAACGACATCTTCCGTATTTTCAAGCGATTGAACGAAGAGGATGACGCGGTCAAGGGGACGGGGGTGGGGCTCACCTTCGTCAAGAAGATCGTCGAACGGCATGGCGGCCGGATCTGGCTCGACTCACGGCCGGGAGAGGGCACGACCTTTTATTTCACACTCCAGGCGACGGAGGGATCATGAATATGCAGACCCTGCCCAATATCCTGCTCGTCGAAGACAATGAAGATGACTACGAAGCGACGGTCCGAAGCTTCCGAAAGAACCACGTCCTGAATCCGGTGCATTGGTGCCGCAGCGGCGGCGATGCCCTGGACTATCTGCATGGTCGTGGCCGGTACGCCGAAGCGGGCACCGCCGTCAGGCCCGACCTCATCCTGCTGGATCTCAACATGCCGGGAGTCGACGGGCGTCAGGTGCTGACGCATGTCAAGGACGACGCCGCGCTCAGATCGATACCGGTGGTCGTCCTCACCACCTCCGCCGACTCCAAGGATGTCGATCAGTGCTATGCCATCGGCGCCAGCACCTATATCCAGAAGCCGGTCAGTTTCGAGGGGCTGACGGAGGCCATCCGAACCATGAAGGACTATTGGTTCGGCGTGGCGATCCTGCCCAACCGAGAAAAACCCCGAGGCTGATGCTTTCCATGGAAATGTCGACCCAGACACAGTCCGTCGCGGAGTCTCCGATCGTCCTTCTTGTCGATGACAGTCCGGAGGATCGCGAACACTATGTACGCGCGCTGAAGAAGATCGACGATGTGCAATACCGTTACCTCGAGGCGGCGGGCGGCGACTCGATGATGGAATACCTCGCCATGTCGCGACCGGATTGCGTCCTGCTCGACTATTCGCTGCCGGGACGCAACGGCCTCGACCTGCTGCGCCAGATGGTCCCGGAATATCCGTTTCTGCCGATCGTGATGATGACCGGGCAGGGGAATGAAAATATCGCCGTGCAATCCATCAAGCTGGGTGCGCAACATTATCTGGTCAAGTCGCAGGTCACGCCCGACCTGCTGCATGAGACCATCGGGGCGGCGATCAAGCATTGTGCCCTGAAACGCGACCACGACATGCTGATCCAGAAATTGACTGCCACCAATACCGAACTGGAACGGTTTGCCTATGTGGCGTCGCACGACCTGCAGGAGCCGATCCGCATGGTCGTCAGTTTCAGCCGCATCCTGTCCGAGGAATATAGTCAGTGCCTTGATGAGGTCGGCCGCGAGTATCTCAGCTTCGTCCATGATTCCAGCCTGCGCATGCATGACATGGTGGCGGACCTGCTGACCTATTCGCGCACCGGTGGCAGCCGCCAGCACATCCTGTTCGAAGGGGCGGCCGCACTCAGGACGGCATTGGACAATCTGCGCGAACTGACCAGGGAGAGGGCTGTCGAGATCAGCTCCGATGAACTGCCCCAGCTGTACGGCAACCCGGTGCAGTTGATCCGGCTGCTGCAAAATCTGATCACCAACGCCATCAAGTATCAGCCGGCGGACAATATTCCCCGCATTCACGTCGGCGTGGTCGACCAGTGCGACGCCTGGTGCATCGCCGTCAGCGACAACGGACTGGGCATCAATGCCCGATTCCTCGAACAGATCTTTCAGCCATTTCGCAGGTTGCACGTCTGGGAAAACATCCAGGGCACCGGACTGGGCCTGGCGATCTGCAAAAAGATCGCCAACAGTCACGGTGGCGATATCCGGGTGACGTCGCGCGAAGGCGAGGGCAGCACGTTCTACGTCACCCTGGCCAAGCCACCGTTGAACGACGACGTGGCCTGACGAAGCGGGCAGGCGCTGCCAATCACTTACCTATTGCTTTTTTGCGGAGGCCTGCGGCCCAGTGTTCGCCGTATACGACTGTGTGCGGCTGAATTGGGCGTAGCGGTCGGGCCACAGAACTGTCGCTTTTCGACATCAGTAAGAATCTGTGATCGTTTCATGTGTGCGTTTATGCATTTCTCCACTTAACAGCGCTTCAGTTTGGACTATCTTGTTATTTCGCAGCGGCAACCTATCTGATTTGTGTCGCGGCACAAGCCTTGCATCCCTTGTGGATAAGGGCTGAGACGTGGAACGAGGATGAGGTCGAATTTGTTACGACGGGAATTTATTGTGGGTGCGCCATCGATAATGGCAGCGGAAAAAGGCAGCGGCACGCGGCCGAACGGTTCGCCGCTGGCCGTTGTCGACACCAAGCCGAAACCTCAGAAGCCGTCGCTGTATCGCGTACTCATTCTGAATGACGACTACACGCCGATGGAATTCGTCGTCTACGTGCTGGAGCGGTTTTTCAACAAGTCGCGCGAGGACGCGACGCGGATCATGTTGCACGTCCACCAAACCGGTGTGGGGGTGTGCGGCGTATATACTTACGAAGTGGCGGAAACCAAGGTGGCGCAGGTCGTGGATATGGCCCGCCGGCATCAGCACCCGCTGCAATGCACTATGGAGAAGGACTGACGGTTCAAGGTGCTGATGCCGGCAAAATGTAACAAGGCGGCATCAGCACCCGCTGCAGTGTACGATGGAGAAGGACTAATTTCCTTCTTGTACGAGGTTAGTCGATAAAAAATTTAACAAAATTAGCAGGGTACGGAAAAAGAAACAGGGGCAGGCAAAGCGGTTCATCGTGGGTTAAGCAGCGTTTGTTAAGGTCGCATATACCTTAAGTTAGCAGTTTTACCCTAGATTTTAGGTAGCGTAGGTAAGTTTAGGTTTCAGGAGGATGTCATGCCGTCTTTTTCAAGCGCTTTAGAGGAAACCCTGCACCGTGCGGTCGGGCATGCCAATGCGCACCATCACGAATACGCGACGCTGGAGCATCTTCTGCTGGCCCTGATCGACGATGTCGATGCGGCCGCCGTGATGAGCGCGTGTAATGTCGATCTGGCCCGCCTGCGCACCGCGCTGGACGCCTATATCGAAACCGATCTCAAATCCCTTGTCGAGCCGCAATCGGAAGAAGCCAAGCCGACGGCCGGTTTCCAGCGCGTCATCCAGCGCGCCGTGATCCACGTCCAGAGCTCGGGCCGCGACGAAGTGACGGGCGCCAATGTCCTGGTCGCCATCTTCTCCGAGCGCGAATCCCACGCAGCCTTCTTCCTGCAGGAACAAGAGATGACGCGCTATGACGCGGTCAACTATATCGCCCACGGTATCGCCAAGAAGCCGGGCGCCTCGGAACAGCGCAGCGTGCGCGGCGCTACCGAAGACAATGGCTCGACCAATGACGAAAAGGCCAAGGGTGGCAGCGGTTCGACCGATGCCCTGACCGCCTATTGCGTCGACCTCAATGAAAAGTCACGCCATGGCAAGGTCGACCCGCTGATCGGGCGTTCGGCCGAGGTCGAGCGCTGCATCCAGATCCTGTGCCGCCGTACCAAGAACAATCCTCTGCTGGTCGGTGACCCCGGCGTCGGCAAGACCGCCATCGCCGAAGGCCTGGCCAAGAAGATTGTCGATGGTGAAGTGCCGGAAGTTCTGGCCGGCGCCACCATCTATTCGCTCGACATGGGCACGCTGCTGGCCGGTACGCGCTATCGCGGCGACTTCGAAGAGCGTGTCAAGCAGGTCGTCAAGGAACTGGAAGCGCACCCCAATGCGGTCCTGTTCATCGACGAAATCCATACGGTTATCGGCGCCGGCGCTACCTCGGGTGGGGCCATGGACGCCTCCAACCTGCTGAAGCCCGCCCTGGCCGCCGGTTCGCTGCGCTGCATGGGTTCGACCACCTACAAGGAATATCGTCAGCACTTCGAAAAGGACCGCGCCCTGGTCCGCCGCTTCCAGAAGATCGATGTCAATGAGCCGACGCTCGACGACACCATCCGCATCCTGAAGGGGCTGAAGCCGTATTACGAGACCTTCCACCACCTGAAATACACCGATGCGGCCATCAAGGCGGCGGTCGAGCTGTCGGCGCGCTATATCACCGACCGCAAGCTGCCCGACAAGGCGATCGATGTGATCGACGA
Source organism: Asticcacaulis sp. P2_C5 (assembly GCF_056404555.1). Classification (NCBI taxonomy): domain Bacteria; kingdom Pseudomonadati; phylum Pseudomonadota; class Alphaproteobacteria; order Caulobacterales; family Caulobacteraceae; genus Asticcacaulis; species Asticcacaulis sp. P2_C5. Next base: position 229,738 of record NZ_JBFUDU010000006.1, on the reverse strand, counting down.
AGCCGGCGCCTTGCAGATGGTTCTGCCTGAGCACAAGCGCCGCAAGGTCATCGGGCCCAAGGAGATCGAGTATGTTATCTCCAAGATCGCCCGCGTCCCGTCCAAGTCGGTGTCGCGCGACGATACCCAGGCGCTGCGCGACCTGCGTCAGGACCTGAACCGCGTTGTCTTCGGTCAGGACGAAGCCATCGAGCAACTGTCCTCGGCCATGAAGATGGCCCGGGCCGGCCTGCGCGATCCGCAGAAGCCGATCGGCTGCTACCTGTTCTCCGGCCCGACCGGCGTCGGCAAGACCGAAGTCGCCAAGCAATTGGCCGCGACCATGGGTATCGACCTGCTGCGCTTCGACATGTCAGAATATATGGAACGCCATACGGTCTCCCGTCTGATCGGCGCCCCTCCGGGCTATGTCGGACACGACCAGGGCGGGCTGCTGACCGACGCCGTCGACCAGCAACCGCATGCGGTGGTCCTGCTCGACGAAATCGAAAAGGCGCACAGCGACATCTACAACATCCTGCTGCAGGTCATGGACCATGGCCAGTTGACGGATGCGGTCGGCAAGAAGGTCGACTTCCGCAATGTCGTGCTGATCATGACCACCAATGCCGGCGCGTCGGATAACCAGAAGAACAGCATCGGCTTTGGCCGCGAGAAGGTGACGGGTGAAGACGAACAGGCGATCAAGCGCCTGTTTACGCCGGAATTCCGCAACCGCCTCGACGCTATCGTCACCTTCCGCCAACTCAAGCAGGAAGTGATCAGCCAGGTCGTCCAGAAGTTCATCCTGCAGCTCGAAATGCAGCTCGCCGATCGTCACATCTCGATCGAGCTGACCGACGAAGCCGCCAAATGGCTGGCCGAAAACGGCTACGACGAACTGTATGGCGCCCGTCCTCTGGCCCGCGTCATCCAGGAAAACATCAAGAAGCCGCTGGCCGACGAGATCCTGTTCGGCAAGCTGGTCCGCGGCGGCCATATCCTCGTCAAGCTGGCCGACGGCAAGATCGCCTTCGACATCACGCCCTCGCAGAGGGGGGCGGATAAGTCAGGCGCCAAGGCCGAAGCCGTCGACTAGGGGCAAGCCCCTAGGACCGTTACTCGACAGCGTTGATCTAAGGGATTGCCTGAAACACGATAAAGATAAACGCCCCGCGAAGCGATTCGCGGGGCGTCTTGCCTTTCAATCGTAACAGGAGCACCTACATAAAGGACCCGAAGTGAGGTCCGTCATGATTCCGTTTTCCATTCTCGACCTGTCGCAGATTTCCGAGGGCGGCACAGTATCCGACGCCCTTGCCAATTCGGCGCGCATGGCCAAGGCGGCTGAAGCCGCCGGCTATCTGCGTTACTGGCTGGCCGAGCACCATGGCATGCCGGCTATTGCCTCGGCAGCTACGGCGGTGGTCATCGCCCATGTCGGACAGGCGACCAAATCCATTCGTATCGGGTCAGGCGGAATCATGCTGCCCAACCACGCGCCATTGGTCATAGCCGAACAGTTCGGAACGCTTGAGGCGCTATTCCCCGGCCGCGTCGATCTGGGTATCGGGCGGGCGCCGGGAACCGACATGATGACGGCGAGGGCCCTGCGCCGGAACATGGACGCCGGCGTCGACAGCTTCCCCAATGATATTGTGGAGCTGCAAACTTTGTTTGGCGCACCCGAAGAGGGCCAAAGACTACTGGCCGTGCCTGGCATGAATGCCCATGTGCCGATCTGGCTTCTGGGCTCAAGCCTGTACAGCGCGCAACTGGCCGCGCAACTGGGGCTGCCCTATGCCTTCGCTTCGCACTTCGCGCCAGAACTGCTGTTCGAAGCGCTACATGTCTACCGCAGCCGATTCCAGCCCTCCGAACACCTGGCCAGGCCGCATACCATGGTCGGTGTCATGGGCGTGGCGGCGGATAGCGACGCTGAGGCTGAGTTTCTCTACACCTCAATGCAGCAGTCTTTCGCCAATCTGCGCCGCAACGTCCGTATGCCTTTCCCCAAGCCGAGCTACGATGCCGTGGCCGACCTGCGTCCGGAAGAGACGGCGATGATCGATCATATGCTGCGCTACGCGATGGTGGGATCGCCGGCCACGATTGAAAAGCGACTAGGGGCATTCTTGACCCAAACAGAGGCTGACGAACTGATCGTCTCCATGCCGATCCATGATATCGAGGCTCGGATCAAATCGCTGGATCTGTTTGCAAAACTGCGCACGCGGAGTTTGACGGCGGCCTAATTAAAACTTAGCGAGCTGTCGGGAAGTCTGAGGTCCTGCCACGCCGGATTTTGGGTTGTCAATTTACCGGCTTTAAACGCCGCCGTCTGGTCCTCGCTCAGCCATACGGACTTGGCGGTGGGTATCCAATGGCCGTTGGTCTGCCAGAACAGGTAGAGCCGGTTGCCGTTCAGAATCAGCAGTTCCGGTGTTCCGTCTGCACTCATGTCGATGACGGCTACGTAACAAGGGGTCTCCGTGCCGAACAGGCAGTCCGGTGTTTGATTAGCGTCGCGGGGATAGGCCTGAGCCAGGAAGTCGGCCGGCAGAGTCATGCCTGGCTGGACCATGATTATGCGGGTTGCATCAGGTTTGGCTGGGGCGGGCAGGGAGGCTTCGTCCGATATCCAACGCTCGTCGTCCTTGAGCGCCATGGCGGCAGCGGCGGCCTTGCGGATCGCCTCGCTCTTGCCGGATTTGGTCAGCCGGGCGAGGGCGTCCTTGCCATAGGTGCCTGTCTGGAAACGAAGGACCTTCCAGTCGAACCTGTCCGGAGCAACAGCGCCATCCTGGACGCGCGCTGCCTGCGACTCGGCGCTGAGACGCAATGGATCGGCCAGGGGCGTCAGTACAGCCAGGAAGATCGCGACCATGACAAAGGCGAGGGTGATATTGACGGTCTCTATCAGCTTTAGCCAGCGGCCCTTCGGCATGGCCGCAGCGATCGGATAGCCGACGGCATAGAGCAGGGCGATGGTGCAGCCGACGCCCGCCAGGACGCGCTCAGGCGTCAGGCCGTACTGATTAACGCGCAGATACAAACTGTAGGCAGCCAGGGCAGCGAAGACCGGTAGCAGGAAACAGGCGATACGGGCAGCCCATTTCAGGATGATGTGGACGTCGCGTTCCTCGTCGCCCTGTTGGTAGGTGGCGTTGATCAGCAGGACCAGGGCGACGCAACCGCCGAGCAGCGAGGCCGTAGCGGCCTTGGTTTTCCACAGGGGCTCAAGCCCGCTGAAGCACAAGGACACCGCAAAGATCAGGCCGATGACGGTGATGACCGGCAGCAGCCACGACAGCACACCCAATACCAGGGCACGGAAATTCTGCATCAACTTGGTCTGGACGTCGCCGAGATGGACGCTGGCCGCCAGCGCCAGTCCCGACGCGGGGAAGGCGAAATATTCGTTGGTGATCAGGTCCTTGAACCAGTGAAAGCCAATAAAACCAAGCAACAGGGCGCCCAGGCCCAATATGGCCCAGAACAGGCCCGTGAAGATGACGGCCAGGGCCAGTTGCACGCCGTGCTTCCACGCCTGATCGAAATAGAGCGTAAACGGGGCGACGGGCTTGCCGGCCTGGTCACCGGAACTGACCAGTTCGTGGGCGATGAATAGGAAGGGATAGATCAGGAAATACAGGTTGAAGAAGAACGGATTGTCGTCAAAGTCGAGCGCGTGGGCGATGCGGTTCCAGGCGATAAGCCCGATCAGGGTGAGGGCGACGATGCTCCATGCCGCCAGGCTGAAGCGACGCATGGCGCCGGCGCCGGCCCAGATAATGAAGGCGCCCAACAGCAATACCGAGGTGGCGATTTGAACCCATTGATCTGGGTGTTTCGGATAGTGCGGTGTCAGGGCCTTGACCAGCCAGCCGAGGGCCAGGCCGAAGGTGAGGCCGACCGCCAGTCGCACGATAAGGGCGTGTTTGGGTGGCAGTGTGGCATGGCTCATGGCGTAGTCCCCCGTTGTCGTTTTCACGAGGTTAGCACGGCAGCCAGGCGAAACCAAACTGTCAGCGCTTCCGGCGTTTCGGCTTGCTGACCTGGATGGCGTGACCTTTAGCCAGCAGGTGGGCCAATTCGGCGGCGTCGATCACCGGCAAACGGACTAGTACGGCGGGGTAGCCGTGATAGTGGGGATCGTCAAAAAAGGTGTCAGGCGCCGCTTCGAGCAGCAATTCCTTATGCTCCAGCGTACAGCTTATGGCCAGGACCTCGATATTGGGCCAGCGCGGCTTTTTGGGTGCGTCACGCTGCATGAAGGTCCAGGCAAAACCACGTCCGTCAAAGGAAAAAACCAGACGAGCGTCTGACGATTCGTCGGTGGCGCCGGGAAGGGCCATGGCGATGCGCGTCACCTCCGCCCTGTCGACCATGGCTATATCCTTCCCATTGTAGACTGGGCGTTAAACACCTGTTCTATCGGAGCGTTTTCAGGGTCGAGCGCCACCATGCGCCAGCCATTCTCAACAGGTTCGAAGCGTACCGGCGCAGCGTTGGGGCTGGAGTACATTTCGTTGACAAACTTGCGCGTGACGGCGCGGAATGGGATGCCGTGAAAGACATACAGGCAAATATCTCCCGGCGCGCGGTGGTCGTTGACGGAGGCAAACACACGTTCGATCACATCGCCCAAGGGCTCGGCATTGTGCGGATAGTGTTTGCCGTCGAGATCCGCCCTGGGGTTCATATGTTCGCGCATCTCTTCGCGGTGGCGATGAACCTCGTCGATCGTCATGCCCTCGAACAGGCCGAAATTGCGCTCGATCAGGCGGCCGTCGAGTACCGGCTCAAGCGCCAGGCGGTTGCCGACCAGGCGAGCGGTTTCCAGGGCACGCGACAGGGGACTGGAGATGATCTTGGTGATACCGTGACCGTTCAGGACTTCAGCGGCGTGCCGCGCCTGTTCGCGGCCCATGTCGTTCAGGGGGATATCGGTCGAGCCCTGAAGGCGGGCCTGCAGGTTCCAGTCGGTCTGGCCGTGGCGAAGGACGTAGAAAGGTAACACTACAGTTTGGCTTTGATGCGGGCCGCCGTGTCGTTCAGGTCGGCGAGATTGGCCATCTGGCCGGAATTGTGGTTACGGAAATCGCCTCCGACCCAGATCGGCACGATATGGAAATGCAGGTGAAATACAGTTTGGCCGGCGGCTTCGCCATTGTACTGCACGATGCGAATGCCGTCGGGATTCAGCGAATCGCGCACGGCACGCGCCACACGCTGAGTATGATGGATCAGGTTCTGCAGATTTTCCGACGTGATGTCGAACAGGTTGCACGCCTTGACCTTTGGGACGACCAGGGTATGGCCCTTCGATTGCGGAAAGGCATCCATGAAGGCGAGCACGCGCGCGTCTTCGAACACCTTGGCGGAGGGAATGTCGCCGCTGAGGATCTTGGCGAAGATATTGTTCGTGGCGTATTCGGCTTGCAGGCTCATGAGAGGAATCCGTTATTTTGTGCGGAATCTTTGTAGAGGACTATGAAGGACAGGCCAAGAGGGGTATGAGCGCTCCGAAACGTTTTGCGTTTCGGCAAGGGCGACTGCCCGTCCGAGCCGATGCGAGGAGAGCCCCAAATGGAGCGCCACTGGGCGATTGAACGCAAAAGATGATCAATATGTTACTTGTTATGCTTGGGGGAGCCTTGGGCTCGCTCGCGCGGTATGGGTTGAGTGTTGGCACGCGCCAGTTATGGCCGGTCAGTGAATGGCCCGCCGGCACCTTCATCGCCAATATTGCCGGTGGCGTGCTGATGGGCCTACTGATGGGCATGCTGCTGGGGCCCTGGAAGGGCCTGGTTGACGGCGAGCGCCTGCGCTTGCTGCTGGGTGTCGGCGTACTGGGTGGTTTCACGACCTTTTCGTCGTTCTCGCTGGAAACGGTGTTTATGCTTGAACGTCGTCACTACGCCATGGCTTTGGGCTATGCCGTCTTGTCGGTGGCGCTGGCGGTCGGTGGCGTGGCTGCCGGATTGATGATTGTGCGGAAGGTCGCGGTATGAGTAAAGACGTTAAAACCCTGTATGTCGCCGAGGGCGAGGACGGGGTGCGGCTCGACCGCTTTTTCAAGCGCCGCTGGCCACATATCAACCACGTGCAACTGAACAAGCTGCTGCGCTCCGGCCAGGTTCGGATCGATGGCGCGCGGGCCAAGGCCGATACGCGGTTGGCGACCGGCCAGACTGTGCGTGTGCCGCCCTTGCCGGAGGCGCCGAGCGTAGACCAGCAAAAGCGCGAACGCGCCGAACTGTCGCCGCAGGAAATCCGCTATGCGCGTTCGCTCGTCCTTTACGAAGACGAGGACGTCATCGCCATCAACAAGCCCTCGGGCCTGGCCGTGCAGGGCGGTACCAAGACCAAGAACCACGTCGACCGCCTGTTGTCGGCCTGGGGCGAGGGCATGGAGCGACCGAAGCTGGTGCACCGACTGGATCGCGATACCTCCGGTGTGTTGCTGCTGGGCAAGAGTCCGTCGGCTGCCGCGCGCCTGGCAGGATCGTTCGCCAAGCGACGGGCCAACAAGACCTATTGGGCGCTTGTCGCTGGTAACCCCAAGCCGGAAGAAGGCTATATCGACACGCCCTTGGTCAAGAAGGGCTTTCATGATCGCGAGATCGTCCAACCGGCCGATCCCAAGGAGCCCGGTGCCGAGGCGGCCGAGACTGAATATGTCACCATCGGCCGGGCCGGGCCGCGCGTCAGCTGGATGGCGCTACGCCCGCATACCGGCCGGACGCACCAGCTTCGGGCCCATATGCAGTGCATAGGCCACAGCATCCTGGGCGATCCGAAATATGGCGATGACGAAAGCCGCAGCTTGTCGGAAGGCCTGGGGCTGCAACTGCACCATCGCCGTATTGAACTGCCGCATCCGACACAAGGGACTCTGATCGTCGAGGCGCCATTGGATCCGGTGATCAAGGCCGGCTTCGACCGTTTCGGCTTTGAGGCCCATGACGCCGAGCCCGATCCGTTTGTCACGATGAAGAAGAGGAAACGATGAGTGGTGACACTGCGCTAAGATTGGCCGTGTTCGATGTCGACGGAACCCTGGTCGACAGCCGGTCGAGTATCCTGCAGGCGGCATCTGAAGCGGCAACCGCAGTCGGTATCACGGCGCCGGACTACAATCAGGTGCGTGCGATTGTCGGCCTGTCGCTTTTCGAAGCGATTGTCGCCATGCTGCCGGAGCAAGATACTGCGACCCATACCGCCTTTATGCATGAATTCCAGTCCGTGTTTAAGCGCCGTGCCGATGCCACCGACGCCCATGAAACCCTCTATGCAGGCGCCGATTCGTGTTTGCGTGCCCTGAAGGCCGACGGCTGGCTGATCGGTATGGCGACGGGGCAGTCGCGACGCGGTGTTGATCGCTGTCTGGACGGCAATGACTGGCATGAGGTGTTCGATGTCACCTTTTGCGCTGACGACGGACCGTCAAAGCCGCATCCCCATATGCTGGAGGCCAATCTGAATGCCCTGGGCGTTGGGGCGCACCAGACTGTAATGATCGGCGACACGGGCCATGACATGCGCATGGCGCGTCAGGCCGGTGTCCGGGCTTTGGGCGTGTCGTGGGGCTTTCACACGATCGAGGAACTGGAGGCCGGTGGCAGTCACGAGATCGTTCATGACTTCGCGGAACTGCAACGGGCGCTGGCAGCTTTTGTACCGTTGGAACTGGCGTAAATATACATGTGTTATAACGTAATTTCCATAGATATTTCAAATGGCTAATACAGTTCAGCCGCCGAGCAAGCGCGTCGATCAACTGGGCTTTCGACCGAAAAGGTTCTGGAAAGCCGTTGCCGTGGATGAGAATAATGAGGGCGCGCGGGTAACCTTGGACGGCCGCCCGGTGAAAACTCCACACGGCGCGATCTTAACACTTCCGTCACGTGCACTGGCTGCAGCTGTCGCCGGCGAATGGCAGTCTGTGGGGACGCATGTCGACTATGAAACCATGCCTCTGACGCGGCTGGGGTTTGCTGCTATCGATCGCATGGCGGACCGGTTGGACGAAACCATCGTCGAGGCCTTGCGTTATGCCGGCACGGACACGGTCTGTTTCCCGTCGGAATATCCGCAAGCCTTGATCGAACGCGAACAAGCAGCCTGGTTGCCGGTCCTGGCGTGGATCGAGGTCGATCTGGGGCTGGTTTTTCAGCAGAACCTGACCCTGGTCCACCAACCGCAGCCTCAGGCAACTCTGGAACGACTCGAAGCGACTATTCGCGCCATGTCGCCCCATGATCGCGCAGGGTTGATGGCGGCCGTGCCACTGTTCGGGTCCGTTGTCCTGGCCCTGGCGCTGTGGCGCGGACAGTTGACGGGCGGGGCGGCCTTTGCGGCCTCACGGGTGGGTGAGATTTTTCAAGCCGAAACCTGGGGCGACGACGCCGAGGCTGCGCAGCGGACCGAGGCCATGAAGGTTCTGGCGGTTAGTCTTCAGGTCTGGTTCGAAGGCCTGCGTCAGGGCTGAGGAAGACTGGACTGGGGAAGACGGGCGCGGCGCTTGGCCAGTTGACCCGTGAGCCACAGAAAATACATGTGGTAGTCGGCCATGAACGACCAAAGAGGATATTTGAACGTTGCCGGTTTGTTGTGTTCGACGAAGAAATGACCGATCCACGCCAGGCCATAGGCCGCAATCAGACCGGCGGGTATGAACAGCAGATTGCCGGTCAGGACCGTGGCGACCAGAGCCGCTATGCCGCAGGTCGAGGCCGCGTAGTGCAGGGCGCGCGTCAGCGGCCGACTGTGTTCGCTCAGGTAGAAGTCGAAAAATGCGGAATAAGTTGTGTAGCGGCCGGTCATAGGCCTTCTCCATATTTACCAAATGCCGTTGGTCTTGACGCCTCAGATGTCAAACTATCAGATATTGTTTTGCCAGGGAGCGCATAAATCCGCCGCTCCCCGTCACTTTACGGGGAGAGGGTGGCGCGGAGCGCCGGGTGAGGGGCAATTCCAAATGTCAAAATGGTCGTTGCGATCGTGGAAAGTTTGCTGTCGCCTTTCGTAAACGAAAAAACTCAGCGAAGCTTTCAGCCGTGCGAGATATCAACGGCCCCTGACCGAACGGTTGCATCTGTTGTGGAATTTGCCCCTCACCCGGTCCTTCGGACCACCCTCTCCCCGTAAAGCGACGGGAAGAGGCGGATAAAAACCACGCCTAACTCATATACGACAGTCTTACCCAGGTCAGAAGAGGGAGACCAACGGTAAAAATTAATCCTAAGCCGTCGTGCATAAGATGCGCGATATATCCAATGTTAGGACTTCTTAAACGGCGACACTTCCTCTTCCAGCATATGCATATGGCCCAGGACGGTTTCGCGTTCCTGCTGTAGGAAAGCGGCGACAGGGGCGCGCAGCCGCGGATCACGGATATAGTGGGCGCTGTAGACGGCATGGGGCAGGTAGCCGCGCATCAGCTTGTGCTCCCCTTGCGTGCCAGCCTCGACACGGGCCAGATGACGCGCGATGGCAAACTCTATGGCCTGGTAATAGCAGACCTCGAAATGCAGAAACGGAATGTCGGCCAGGCAACCCCATTGCCGGCCATAGAGGGTATCGTCGCCGATGAAGTTGACCGCGCCGGCCACGGCGCGCGGGCCATCATAGGCAAAAACCAGAAGTATTCGGTCACGCATGGACTCAAGGATATGCGAGAAAAAGGCGCGCGTCAGATAGGGCGTCCCGGTGCCCCATTTACGGTCATAGGTGCTGGCGATAAAGGCATAGAGTTCATCGAGATGGGTTTCGGTGATGTCGTCACCGGTGATCCGGCGCAGCTGTACGGCGGCCTGGACATCGCGGCGTTCGCGGCGGATGACCTTGCGGCGGTTGGAGGACAGGGCGGCCAGAAAATCGTCAAAGGTCCCATAGCCTGGGTTGTCGAACCAGAACTGCTGGTCCTGGCGCAGCAGGAAGCCAGCGCCCCCCAGCATGTGCCATTCTTCCTCCGGCGGGAAGGTGATGTGCAGTGACGACAGTTTGTTGCTGTCGCAGACCGATCTGGCAGCCTCTGCTAGGGCCAGCCGTACGGCCGGATCACGCGACAGCAGGCGCGGGCCGGTTACCGGCGTAAACGGTACGGACACCTGCAGTTTGGGATAGTAATCACCGCCGGCGCGTTCGTAGGCTTGGGCCCACGACTGGTCGAAGACATATTCACCCATCGAATTGGATTTGACATACAGCGGCACAACACCGCGGATTCCCGCGTCGTCCGCTAGCGACAGATGTGTCGGCTGCCAGCCCGTGCCCGGGCCGACGCAACGGGTCGCTTCCAGCGCTTCGAGATAGGCGTAGGACGTGAACGGATTGGCGTCGGGACGCAGGCCATCCCAGACGGATAGGCCGATGTCGCTGATGTTATTGTGCAGGCGTACGGTAAGAGCGGTCATGATCCGTGAAATATGGCGCTCTATTTCCGATCCGCCAGACGCTTGATGAACAGGTACTGGAAGCGGCGGCCGTCCATCAGCGCCTTGACACGGACGCGCTCGTTGCGACCGTGAATATTGCTGAAGTCCGGGTCGACGAAGATGCCCGAGACGCCGTAGGTCGGAATGCCGGCCGCCGTCGTGTAGATGCCGTCGGTGGCGCCGGTCGACATGGCCGGGATCACCGGTACGCCGGGGTAAAGTTTCGCCGAGACATCGCTGACGGCCGCCATGACGGCAGGATTGAGCGACGGTGACGGCGTGGCCAGGCTGAGAGGCGGCTTGACGGTGACGGCGACATTCGGGTCGCCGATAGCGTCGGCCAGAGCCTGACGCACGGTTTCGACCGAAACGCCGGGCAGGATGCGGCAGTTGACATTGGTATCGACACGCTGGGGAAGGGCGTTGGTAGCGTGGCCACCGTCGATCATGGTCGCCACACAGGTCGTACGCAGCATGGAGTGCCATTTCTTGTCTTGTGAGACGATGGCGTTGGCGGCTGCGTCCTGCGGATTGGCGACGAGGGCGCGCATGGCAGCCCCGGTTTCGCCGCCCTTGATGTCGGCCATACGCGTGAAATAGGCCCGCGTCGTGTCGTTGAACTGGACCGGAAACTCAAGAGCGCTCAGCTTGTTGAGGGCGATCGCCATGTCGTAGATGGCGTTCTTCGGTACCGGTTGCGACGAATGACCGCCCGGATTGGTGGTTTCGACCTGGAAGTTCTGAAAGACCTTCTCCGCCGCCTGGACGCCGAAAGTGACCGGCTTGCCGTCGGCATCGAGTTCGCCCGACCCACCTTCATTGATGGCGAATTCGGCGTCGATCCAATCCTTGTGCTGAGTCGACAGGTAGCTGGCGCCATTAAAAGCGCCGCTGGTTTCTTCACCGCAGGTCAGGGCCAGTTTTAGCGTATGGCGCGGTTTGTAGCCTTCCTGTTTGAAGCGGACCAGCAGGTCGGTGAAGATGGCCGCCATCGCCTTGTCGTCCAGGGTGCCGCGGCCGTAGAAATAGCCATTCTCCTCGATCAGGGTAAAGGGATCGCGGTCCCAGTCGGCGCGGTTGGCTTCGACGACGTCGATGTGGGCCAGCAGCAGTATGGGTTTGGCGTTGGGATCGGAACCGGGCAGCATCGCTACCAGGCCACCTTCCTTCGGCTTTTCAGGGGTAGAGAAAAGGTGGATATCGCTGTCCGGATAACCGGCCGCGGTCAGGCGTGCCGCCATGCGTTCGGCCGCCTGGGTGCAACTGCCGACCGACAGGGTGGTGTTGGTTTCGATCAGTTCCTTGTAGAGCGCGCGAAACTGCGGTTCGCCTTCACCCGACCGGTCAGACATAGCGGCCAGGGCAGGCGTGGCTAAAGGCGTCGTGAGGGCCGCTGTAAGGGCCAGGAGCGAGATGAGGTTGCGCATGAAGGGACCTTACTTTTTCTGATCGGCGAAGAGCTTGACGAGCTTGTAGAGATAGCGGCGGCCGTCCATCAGAGACTGCACGCCGACATGTTCGTTGAGGCCGTGGATATTGCCTTCGTCGTCGCCTTCGAAGAAACCATAGAGACCATAGGTCGGGATGCCGACGGCATTGGTGTAGATGGCGTCCGATGCGCCGGTTTCCATGGTCGGCAGCACAGGCACGCCGGGATAGACCTCGGCGGCGACCTTTTCGATCGGACCCAGTATCTCAGGCCCCAATGCGGCGGCCGGCGTGGCAGGGCTGGGGGCGCCGTTCAGACTGATCTTGATCGTTGGGTCGGCAATGGCATCGCTCAGCGCCTGCTGAACGGTGGGCACCGGCGTGCCCGGGAAGATACGGCAGTTGATATTGGCGCGTACGCTTTGTGGCAGGGCGTTGGTGGCATGACCGCCCTCGATCAAGGTGGCGATGCAGGTCGTGCGCAGCATGGCATTGTACATGGCGTCGCGTGACAGGACGGCGGCGGCCGCGCTGTCATCGGGATGGGCCAGGATGGTGGTCATGGCGGTTCCCATCTCACCGCCCTGAATAGTGGCCATGCGGCGGAAATAGCCGCGCGTGGCGTCGTTGAACATGACCGGAAAGCTGTAGGCTTCAACCTTTTTCAGCGCGCCGGCCATGGCATAGATGGCGTTGTCGGGCCGTGGACGCGACGAATGGCCGCCGGGATTGACGGCTTCGAGAGTAAAGTCCTGATAGACCTTTTCGGCGGCTTCGATATCGAGCGAGACCTTGCGGCCTTCCGCGTCGAACTTGCCGTAGGCGCCTTCATTGAGCGCGAAATCGGCGTCGATCCAGTCCTTGCGCGATTCGGAAAGCCACTTGGCGCCGTTGAACATGCCTTCGGTTTCCTCGCCGCAGGTCAGGGCCAGTTTCAGAGTCTTGCGTGGTTTGTAACCCTCCTGCTTGAAGCGGATCATCAGGTCGGTGAAGATGGCGGCCTGGCCCTTGTCGTCGGCGACGCCACGGCCATAAAACTCGCCGTTTTCCTCGAACAGGGTGAAGGGATCGCGGGTCCAGTCGGAGCGTTTGGCGGCGACCACGTCTATATGGGCCAGCAGCAAAATGCCTTTCGACGTCTTGTCCGTACCGGGCAGGGTTGCGACGATCAAACCATCAGTGGGGGCTTCGGGCGGGGCGTAGCGGTGGATATCGGCGTCGCCATATCCGGCGGTGCGCAACCGCGCCTCCATGCGGTCGGCGGCCAGGGTGCAACTGCCTTCGCCGGGCGCCGTATTGGTCTCGATCAGTTCCTTGAACAGGGCGCGGAACTGTGGTTCGCCATCACCGGAATGATCGGTGGCGCCGGCCGTGGCGGAGCCGGTCCAGGCAAGGGCGGCGCATACGGCGAACAGGCTGGCGGAAAGACGCATTGACGGCTCCTGAAGCAGGGCGGATCAGGCACGCTAGCACCGACTTTGGCGGTGCACAATCCGCTTAGGCGCGTCTTTGCAGGGCTTGAAATTCGGTGGCGGCGCCGACCAGGCTCCATAGCGTCCATGCAACGCCTCCAAATAAGACGAGTGGATAGGCCGCCTCACTTGAGGTCCAAGCAAGCATTGCGATAAAGATGGCCACACGCAGGATCAGCCACAAGGGCTGGACCTGGGTGACAATCGGCCGGTAGAGGACGATGGTAGCCAGTACGGCCGATACGCCAGTGAGACGCCAGGCGGGATCCGATTCCGCTTGGAGCAAGATGGCGATCGCGCCCAGAGATACGAGAAAGACGGTGGAGATGACAGCGAAACGCCTTAGGGGCGACAAGCTCGCGTACAGGCGATGAAGCGCTTGGCCACCGTAGGTGCGGACGAGCACGGCTGCGGTCGCGGCTGCGAGAAATTGCATCCACTGTCCAAGGGCCAGAGTCGTGGCGATGCCGGGCGCCCAGAAGATCAGGAGCAGATTGTTGCCGAATCCTTCTTTCATGACACGGTCGGCGCGTCCGGCGGGATCGCTGGTGGTGCGCGCCCAGATGACGGCCAGCCCTCCCAGTACAATGACCGGCCACGGCGCCAGGGGTAGCTTCGGAATGGCCGCCAGACCGATGGAAAGCAAGAGGAGCGGCGCCCAACCGAACCTTAGCCAGCTGGGCGCCCTATGCCGCCGCTCCGTCCATAGGACGCGCGAGGTGTCCATGACAAACGTGTTAAAGACCGCCACTGTTGCGAAAGCGGGCGGAATAATCAGCAATATGCTGAGGCCGCGCACCCCCAGCGGCAGAAACAGTTGCCCAAGTACAAGCAGCAGCAGGCAAACCGGCGAAACGGCCACCGTCCTTAGGCCCCAGCTGGCCAACCGTGGCCGCTCGGTCAACCAGTGCTCCCAGCGCTGGACGGTGTCCCGGTCGAGGTCGTTGAGCAGGCTTGGATGGCGAGTACGCAGGGCTTCGATCAAATTGCGGATAGCCGACGGCGTGGTCCCCGACAGCATCCGCCAGCGCAGGGTGATCGGCTGGAAGGGCCGGGACAGAACCTGCCATGCACCACGGAACGACGGGTTGCTGTCGAGCAGTTCGCGCTTGAAAACCAGATCCTTCTCGCGGCCGAGGACGCGCTGGACGGCCGGCGGATGACGTCGGCGCAGGCTGTTGTCGCGCCATTTAAAGCGGCTGATCGCCAGGGGAATCAAGGAATCGGACTGCGGCGCGCGGCTGGCGATCAAGCCGGCCAACCATTCTTCGGTGGTCGATTCGACGTCGATCGCGCCCATGGCCTCGGAGTTCAGAATAGCCTTGTAGGCGGCGAAAATGGCGTCGGGCTGGGTATCGCGCTTGCGTAGCAGGCGGTCCAAGGTCGACTGCAGGCGGCCATGTTCTTTGCGCGGATTCGGTGGCGGCGGTGGCGCTTTCGGTGGCTCCGGCGCGCGTAGTGGGACGTCTTCGGTGGTCTGTGGCGGTTTATCAACAACCGGCTCTGGCAGGCTTGCCTCAGACGAGGCCGGCCCCTGCGAGGCGGGCTTTGGCGCGTCTGAATTGGGAGCGAGCGTTTTGGACTTGGGCGGCCTGGGGGCCGGTGCGGGCGCGCTCCAGATGAAGGTGTGACCGCTAAGTGCCGCCTCATAGGCGGCGCGCAGGGCTTGAAACCCCTCGGGATCGTCCTCGGGGTTGGTCACCTTTAATTGGCGCGCATAGGCGCGGCGGATTTCGGCGCGGTCGCTGGTGCGGGCTATGCCGAGACGATCCCAGATCGTGCCCGACGTCACAACCAGGACTCGCCTTCGAGAGCATCGAGCTGCGTGACAAGCTCTTCGCGGGCGCGCTCGGCGATACGCGGGTCCTGGGTTTCGAGCGCAGTTTCGAACGTCTGCATCAGACGCGCGACGTGATCGCGGGCGTGGCCCAGGTGGTTTTCGAAGGCGCGGTTGGCGCGGGCCAGGGCGGCGCGGTTGGCGTCGGAATCGCGCGGATGGACCTTGAGCGCTTCAAGGGCCTTGCGCTGCTTTTCGAGGTCGCCGCCGGACGGGCCGTCATCGTCTACAATAACAATTTGCTGGCGTTCGCCGGTCATCGGCACATGGACATCGACCTCGAGAAGCCCGTTGATGTCGTAGGTGAAGCGGACTTCGACGGCCACTTCGCCGGCAGGGCGACGTGGCACCGAGACCTTGAGCTTGCCCAGCGCGATATTGTCGCGGACATAGCGCGACTCGCCCTGATAGATTTCCAGTTCGATAAAGTTTTGATTGTCCTGGAGCGTCGACAGGACCTTTACGCGGCTGACCGGAACGGTAATATTGCGTTCGATGATCGGCGAAAAAAGCCCGGTGTGGATCGTGCCGGATGCATCACGCTCTCCCGTGCTGACGCCCAGGCTGAACGGACAGACATCGGTGACGGCGACTTCCTTAAGGGCTGCATCTCGCGCCTTGAGGCCCGCCTGGACAGCGGCGCCCAACGCAACGGCTTCGTCGGGGTGGACGGTTTGCGATGGGAAGCGGCTGAACATCCGCGTCACTGCCTTACGCACCACAGGCATCCGGGTGGCGCCGCCGACCAGGACGATTTCGTTCAGGGTGGAGGCATTGATCTGGCTGTCGCGCAGGGAACGAAGGACCGGCTCACGCAGGCGTTCGATCAGCGCTGCCGCCGACGCTTCGAAGCTTTCGGTGGTGACTTCGTGCGTGTAGGGCTTGTCACGCCAGACAATGTCCATGGTTGCCGAGGCGGCGTTGGTCAGGGTGCGGCGGGCTTTTTCGGCGGCGGCGCGCAGGCGCTCACGCAGCGCGTCTTCTTCGCCCGACTTCAGCTTCCAGGCGTCCTTGAAGCGCAGGCGCATCTCATTGACCAGCAGGTCGTTGAAATCCTCGCCGCCCAGGCGTGCGTCGCCGGTCGAGGCGCGAACCTCGATGACGCCTTCGAAGATTTCGAGGATTGAGACGTCGAAGGTTCCGCCACCGAGGTCGAAGACCAGGAATTGTGATTCGTCAGCCAGCAGGTGTATGCCGTAGGCTAGGGCGGCAGCGGTCGGCTCATTGAGCAGGCGCTCGACCTTCAGGCCCGCTAGTTCGCCGGCGCGGCGCGTGGCTTTACGCTGCTTGTCGTTGAAATAGGCGGGCACGGTGATGACGGCTTCGGTGACGGTTTCGCCGAGAAAAGCCTCGGCATCGCGCTTGATGCTGGCCAGGACCAAGGCCGACAGTTCTTCGGGCGTGAAGTCTCGCTTGCCGAGACGGGTGGTCCGGGCCGAGCCCATATAGCGCTTGAAGGCCGTGGCGGTCAGGTGCGGATGGGTCGATTGCCGTTCGCGAGCCGCAAGACCGACCAGAAGATCGCCATTGTCATCCAGCCCGACGGCTGATGGCGTCAGGTTGTGGCCATGACTGTTGGGAATGAGCTCAGGCTGACCGTCGCGAAACACCGCGGCGGCAGAGTTGGTTGTGCCAAGATCGATACCGATAATCACGTGATGAAATCCCCTTTCTCAGGTCATTAACCGACCAGGCGAGGCGGAGCAAGCGGTTGTCACGGACCGTATCTCGGCGTAGCCTTTCCGTTTAGCGATGCAAATAGGGGGACTGGCATGCGCACATGGGTTCGATATCTGCTGGCGATAGGCCTTATGCTGGCGCCGCTACCTGCTATGGCGCTTGAACCGGAGCCTGGCGACGAAAATTTCATTTCACGCGCCGTCTATACCGAGGGACAGCTATGGCTTCTATCGGATTCGGGCCAGCTGTTTAGCGTCACGGAAAAGGACCGCAAGAGCCGGCAGGAGGACGCAGGCGCGCCCATTATCGATATGTGCCGGCTGGACGGCCATCTCGTCGCCTTGACCGGAGCGGCGGACAAGGCCGAAACCTGGACCGTGCGGCGGCGGGACAACGGCAAGTGGATAGATCAGGCCCATATTTCGGGCGCGGACTCAGGGTTTGCCGCCTTGGTATGCGCCGACCACAGCGTGATTCTTATGACGGGCCGTAGCCTCATAACGATCCGGGACGGTGCCGTAACTCAGATCACGATCCAGGGGCGTCTGCAAGCCGGCATCCTAACCGTATTGGGCACTTCGGACAGCCTCTATGTCGGCGCCAATCTGGGCGAATGGGGCGGCGGCCTGGAGGTTATAGATCGCGCGACCGGGCAAGTGCACGAGATCAACAAGAATGATACAGGGGGGCTGTGCGGCGGTCCACTTAACGGCGGTTGCGATCCGGTGAACGGTCTTGCCATTGTCCCATGGAAGCCGGACTGCCTGGCGCTGGCCATCGGACTGGTCCATATGGCCGCCCACGGCCGCATAACCGAGGCCTGTCCCGACGACATCAGGACGCTGTATTCCAAACAGTTCGGTGAACGATATCCGAACAAGAACATGCCGGAGAGCGAAGCCTATCAGACCATGGCCTTTTTCGGCCTGACCGCCGCTGGCGACCATCTGGTGGCGCTGGGTTTGGACGGCATCTATACATTGAGTGCGGACGGCAAGGTGAAGTTTGAGACCATGCCGCATTTCAGCAAGGTCGGGCCGTTTCGCATCAGTTTCGCACGACACGACATGATTCTCGTCAAGACCGTCGTCAATGGCCGCTGGTCGATGAGCGGGCCGACCCCGCTTATGGTCCAGCGTTAGCGTCGGTCGGCAACCTCAACCAAAGCGTCGATCTCGACGGCGAAGCCCAGCGGGATCTTGTACATGCCGACCGCCGAGCGGGCATGGCGACCGGCGTCGCCCAGCACCGCCACCATCAGGTCGGAGCAGCCGTTGATCACCTTGGGGATATCGTAGAAATCCGGTCCCGCCTGGACGAAGCCGTTCAGCTTGATCACACGCACAATAGAGTCGAGATCGCCGGTGGCAGCCTTCATCTGGGCCAGCAGGTTGAGACCGCAGAAGCGCGCCGCCTCGATACCATCATCCACGGTCAGATCGGCGCCGACTGTGCCCTTGATGCCGCCCTTGCCGTCGTTCGATACCTGGCCCGAAATATGAATCAGATTGCCCGTGCGAACGAACGGCACATAATTGGCGACAGGCGCCGACGCGACCGGTAGGGCGAATCCCAGGGCGGCAAGGTTGAGTTCGGCGGTGGGCATTCCCATTTCCCCTATCAGGCGTACGGAGGGTTCCAGCGACTCCATACAGGTTGCAACGGGCGGGTCTATAGCTTGTTTCTTAAGGGTTTTGAAAGGGTATTTTTACCTTCTGTTACCTTTCCCTTCATCTCGGCTTAAGAGAGTCCGTGTACAAACATGGGCAAGTAAAAGCTGGGCGGCGTGATCCGCCGATTCGGCAAGCGTGATGGTTTTTTGGGCAAGCAAGGTTACCACGGATGACGCACAAAAAGGTTCTCATCGTCGAGGACAACGAGCTGAACATGAAACTGTTTCATGACCTGCTGGATGCGCAGGGCTACGAGACGTTTCAGACTGGCGAAGGTCTGTCGGCCCTGACCCTGGCGCGCCAGCATCGCCCGGATCTCATTCTCATGGATATCCAGTTGCCGGAAATCTCCGGGCTCGAAGTCACCAAGTGGCTGAAGGAAGACGACGAATTGTCGCATATTCCGGTGGTTGCGGTGACGGCTTTCGCCATGAAAGGCGATGAGGAGCGAATCCGTGACGGCGGGTGCGAAGCCTATATCTCCAAGCCGATCTCGGTGACCCATTTCCTCAACACGGTCCGCAAGTACCTGGGCTAGGCAATGACCGCGCGCGTCCTCATTGTCGACGACATCCCGGCCAATGTCCGGTTGCTGCAGGCCAAGCTCGAAGCCGAGTATTACGAGGTCCTGCCTGTGCACGAGGGCCACGCCGCCATCGAACTGGCGATCGAGTGCCAGCCGGACATCATCCTGCTCGATGTCATGATGCCGGGGATCGACGGCTACGAGGTTTGCCGTCGTCTGAAGGAAGCGCCCGAGACGCGCCATGTGCCGATTATCCTGATCACCGCGCTGGACGGCCGCGAAGACCGCCTGTCGGGCCTTGAAGCCGGCGCTGACGATTTCCTGACCAAGCCGGTCGACGACGTTATCCTGATGGCACGCCTGCAGGCCCTGGTCCGGCTGAAACAGATGGCCGACGATCTGCGCACGCGTGAAGCGTCGAGTCGCCGGGTGGGGCTGATCGATAACGACGTCTATCAACGCCAGATATCCGCCACCGGCAATGTGCTGATTCTCGACGACAATGTTCGCCAGGCCGAACGGCTGATGGTGCAGCTTGGTGAAGACCATCGCTGCGCCTATGAGACCGATCCGGCCAAGGCCTTGCGCATTGCGGCCGGCCGCGTCGACCTGGTGGTGCTGAACCTGCTGTCCAAATCCTTCGATGCGCTGCGTTGGGTCGCGCAACTTCGGTCCCAGGAAGCCACCCGGCAACGTCCGATCCTGGCCATCGTCAATGCCGAGGAACGCAAGCAGATGCTGAAGGCGTTGGAATTGGGCGTCAATGACGTTGTGCCGCGTCCAGTCGACATGCAGGAATTGCGCGCCCGCGCCAAGACGCAGATCAAGCGCAAACGCTACGGCGACTTCCTGCGCAATATTCTCGACCGTTCGCTGGAACTGGCGGTCACCGATCCCCTGACCGGCCTGAACAACCGCCGCTTCCTCGACCATCAACTCAACGTACTGATGGCTCGCCACATCAAGGCGGGGCAGGCGGGTGACGCCGCTGGCCTGTCCCTGTTGATGCTCGACATAGATTTCTTCAAAAAGATCAACGACACCTACGGTCATGACGCTGGCGATGACGTGCTGAAGGAATTTGCCCGCCGGGTTGCCCAATCGGTACGTGCCATCGATATGGCCTGCCGGTTCGGCGGCGAGGAATTTATCGTCCTGATGCCCGAAACCGATGGCCACGATGCGCTCAATATCGCCGAACGCGTGCGTAGCTTTGTCGCCGACACGCCGTTCGTGCTGGCGGACGGCCGCTCGACAAACGTAACCGTGTCGGTCGGGGTTTCGACCGCGATGGGGCTGGGTGATTCGCCGGAAGCCCTGGTCAAACGCGCCGACGAAGCGGTTTATGAAGCCAAGCAGGCCGGCCGTAACCGGGTTGTGGTGCGGGCGGCCGCATAGACGCGGAAGCTTTTCAGCACCTATGCACTTGGTGGGCCGACTCGATGAAGCGGTCAGACAGGATGACGAGATAGCTAGCGGCGCGCACGACCTCGGCCGGATCTTTGGCGGCGTCAGCCTTGGCAAACATCTTTGCGGCGTGACGGAATTCCTTGCACGGCTTGCCCCAGCTCATGACATTCACGCCGCTGCAAAACGACGCGAGTCCTTCGGTCGCCCATTGCGGCCGGTGATTGCCGTATCTGGCAGCCTCGCCCGTAATGCCCTTGCAGGCCGAGCTGAAATACCGTGGGGCATTTTCAGGGTTAAGATCGGGTTGCTGGGCTGCGTCAATGATCAGGTTGGCGCGCGCCACCCAGTTGGCCGCGGCCTCGTCGTTGAAATCAGCGGCCGAGACAGGGCTAGCGGCCACTGCCAGGCACAGGGCCGGTATTAACAAACGGACGATTTTGAGAAACATGACGCAATCCTGAAAGAGGTTTGATCTTACCTAACTGTGTCCAGCCAAACTGTCCTGTTACAAATCCTGACAGGTGGTGGCGGATCAGCACCTTCGCGCTTCGTGCGCCTGCTCGACCAGCGCTTCGGAAATATCTTTGAGATAGGCCGCCGCAGCCACCACTTCAGCAGGATCTCGCGCGGAGTTCGCCAAGCCAAAATTCTTCGCGGCTTCGCGGAACGCGCTGCATGGATTGCCATGCGCCATGAGATTGACGCCGCTGCAAAAGGACGAAAGACTGCGCGTGGCCCAGGCCGGCCAGCGACCACCATAGCGAATCTGGTCCGCCGTCAGGCCGTCGCAGGCGGAACCAAAATAGGCCGGTGCCGTTTCAGGCCCCAGATCGTCCGCCTGGGATGCGACAATGAGCTGGTCAGCCCGGCCCAACCAAATGGCGCTTGCCTCATCGTTAAACGTACCGGCCTGGGCCGATGCCGCGGCCAGTGCCGAGGTCAGGAAAATAATGACTGTCGTGCGAAAGGACATGACCTGCGACCCCTATCCCGATCGCTGAAGCATAGGCCCAGTTGCGTTCGACGTCGTGTTACAAACCCTGACAGACAGCCTGCAGCCAGGCACGAAAAAGCCGCGCCGAGTTGCAGGGAACTCAAGGCGCGGCTCCGTTCAGCCGGCAATTGCGAGGGGGGATGCTTTTGCCGGCGATCCCAGATCGGCTAGCCTTTTGGCAAGCAAATCTACTTGATCTTGCCTTCTTTGAATTCGACGTGCTTGCGCACGACCGGGTCGTACTTGCGCACGACCATCTTTTCGGTCTTGGTGCGGGCGTTCTTCTTGGTGACGTAGAAGAAGCCGGTATCCGCCGTCGAGTTCAGGCGGATCTTGATGGAGGCTGGCTTAGCCATGGCTAAAGTCCTTAACTGTCGGGCGCGCGAACGGCCGCCGCGCGGAAATGCGAAAGAGCGCGGAAAATACTCATGGGGCGCGCGAAGTCAAGCACGGATTCCGGTTTTTTCACCTGAGGTGCTTTACAGACGTGCTTTTGCCGTCAGTATCACGTCATGATCTACGAAGAAAGCGCGCCGTCGCCTGCCTTTGCCCCCTTTGTTGAGCGCTACTGGGCGTTCAGCCTGGAAGGTGCCGACCCGGATCGGATAGACCACATCATCGTGCCGGATGGAACGACAACGCTCTCGCTGACCCAACAGTCGAATGGTGGCTGGGCGATGAATCTTGCCGGTCCGTCGGTCGTGGCTCGCCGCATTGTGGTCGAACGTGGCGCCCGGTATTGCGGCGTAAGGTTTCGCGCCGGAGCAGTTCCGGCTTTCCTGGGCATCAAGATGGCGCCCATGGTCGAGCAGCGGTTCCCCGTGAATATGGTTGTGCCGGACCTGATGGCGGAATTGCACGCTTGTCCGCAGGTACACGGTATGTCTGAATTTATCGAGGCGTTCGAAACCGGTGCACGAGCACGGGCGGCCCGCTCTGTGCAACTAGATACAGCTGTGTGCGCTCTGGTACAGATCCTGGCTGACAACGACGGCAGCGTGCCCTTGGGAACGGTCATGGCGGACTTCGAGGTCGGGGCGCGGCAACTGCGTCGACGCTTTGTCACCCAGACTGGCCTGACGCCCAAAACCTATTCCCGCCTGCGCCGCGTCCGGAGAGCCTGCGTCGATTTGGTCGAACTGGCGCGCGGCCAAGTGGCGGCCGTATCTTTCGACCATGGTTTTGCCGACCAGCCGCACTTTTCGCGCGAGATCAGGGCTGTGTTCGACATGTCGCCACAATTGATCCAGGCCTATCTGCAGCAGATTCGCCATCACAATGTCGAAGCACGCGCCGATGATGTCCGTTTCGTTCAAGCGTCGTGACGTGGTTCGGGTTACACTGACTGACGATTATATATGGAGACTGTCATGCTGAAGAAACTGATTTGTGCCGTGGCTGTTGCCGCCGTTCTTGGAGCCGGTGCCGTCCAGGCTCAGGAAGCCATGAAGCCGGCGACTAATTCCGCCGCGATCGCCAAGCTGGACGCGATGAAGGGCGTGTGGAAAGGGCAGGCCAAGGGCATGACCCAGAACGGGCCGTTCGAGGTGACACAGACCGAGCGGATCGGGCCCATGCTGGGGGGCGACGTCCTGGTGATCGAGGGGCGGGGCTATGCGGCGGACGGGACCCTGGCGTTCAACGCTTTTGGCGTTGTCTCGTGGAGCAACGAGACAAGCAGCTATGAGTTTCGCGCCTATAATGGCGGCCACGTCGGGACGTTTCCGTGGAAGCTGACAGCGACCGGCGCGGAATGGGAAATCCCCATGGGGCCGGGCACCAAGATCGTCAGCACTATCACCCTGACGGACGATACCTGGCACGAGGTTCAGGCCTTCGTCGCCGACGGCCAGCCACCGCGGCAATTCATGGAAATGACGCTGAAACGGGTTGCGGATACCGATTGGCCAGCGGCCGGGGCGGTTCAGCCCTAACCGGTTACACATCCGCAATGGTCCCTCAGGAATCAAGTCTCCTGAGGGACTATGCTGTTCGAGCGAGGCTCAAGGTATTTACGGCACAGCGGCCTCGACGGGTAATGCGCCGAGCTCTGCGATGCTGACCTTCCCCTGGTCATTTATCTCCTTCACGGCGGTGAACCGGAAATAGCGAGCCTTTACGGTTGCGAAACGGGCTTCCTGAAGGATGGGATTGTTGCGGATATTGTCGAAACGACCCTGGTCGATAGCGGTTGTCCATGTCTTGCCGTCGATGCTGGTCTCGAAGCGATAGCTCTCCACGACACCGTCCGATATCTTGTCCTGACGCGGAAGATAGGAAAAGCCGCCAAGTTCATGGATTTGCTTCATGTCCACAGTGATGGAAAACGGCATGGCCGCCTTAGCGACGTCCAATAGGGTAGCGGGATTGCCGTCGACGGCTGAAGCATAGGCTACGTTCGCATCAGGTGTGGGGGGCGCTATCACCTGCCATCCGATCGGCGCGAAGCCCGAAATTCTCTTTGACGCGATCATCCCGATGCGTCCGTCCGCACCGAGGCAAGCTGCGTTCACATCGCCGCCTTCGAGCATTGGGATCGGCTTCACGTAAGCGGTGGACTTCGCCGAGGGAGAAGAGCCGTCGGTGGTATAGACCCCGCGCATAGTCCCGGAACAGCCTAGCGATACAGCGCCGTCATCGCTGCGTTCGGAAATAACCGGTGGGCTGACGATCGGCGCCTGTTTGAACAATCCCACTTCAGCCAGCGTCGGCTCCAGCCGTGAACCGGTGATACGGATTCGCACCTGATCGGATGTGGCAGGCGCCCCTAAACGTAGCAGGCGTTTGTGGCCTATGGTGGTTTGTGACTCGACCTTTTTCCAGCTTGAGCCGTCCCAGACGTCGATCTCGAAGGATTCTATGCGCTGTCCGCGCTTGTCTACCGCTTCCTGAAGCGAAACAACGTCGAAAGTGACCGCAGACGGCAGCTTTAAAGTGACTGTGGCCTGTCTGGCACCCGGTGCGGCTTCCCACCATGTGTCCAGGTCGCCATCAAGCAGCGTCCCAGGTGTGTTGGTTGGCACGGATGTGTCGGCCGTCATCGCGGCCCCGGCGGCAAGATTGCGCGCAAAGGTTTCGCCAATCACCTGAGCCATCAGATTGAGGTTGGCGACCTGATCGTCAGGGATCAAGCCACGCGTGTCCGGTGGCAGGTTCAGCAGCATGTTTCCGTTGCGGCCAACCGACTGGTAATAGACATCAATCAGTTCGCCGGCCGTTTTCACGGGCTTTTTGTGTGCCCAGAACCAGCCATGGAGGATGGATGTATTGACTTCCGCCGGATACCACCAAAGATGTGAGCCGGGCACCAGTCGGCTGCGGCTGCCCAGGTCCTGGTCCGTCATATCGGGCCAGGTGTACTGATCCGGGGCCTTTGGTAACGGGACGACGCTCCATTCCGTGGTCCGCCCGACGCCGCTTTCGTTGCCGACCCAGCGCGCATCCGGCCCCTTGCCGAAAATAACCGCCTGGGGCTGAAGTTGCCGTATCAGATCGTACCAGGCTTCATAGTCGTAGGTTTCCGCAACGCTCGGGTCCGGATTTGCGCCGTCGAACCAGACTTCATCGACCGGACCGTATTGCGTCAAAAGCTCATAGAGTTGATTCAGGAAGTAACGATTATAATCGTTCACATCGTAGGTGTAGCTGCGATAACCCGGCGTGACGGCGCGCCCTTTTGAGGGATCGGATTTGAAGCTTTCCGGGTCGGTCGGGATCAGCGACGGTAATTTGGCGCTTCCATCGCCATACAGGCCGTCGGGATTGGTCTCATTGGTCTTGAGTTGCCAAAGATCGGCCGGTGAAAGATAGATGCCCAACTTGACGCCATGTTTGCGGGCTGCGTCCGCCACCTCCTGAACCAGGTCGCCCTTGCCTCCGCGCCACGGGCTTGCGGCAACGGAATGGTCCGAATACCGCGTCGGCCACAGGCTCAGTCCGTCATGGTGTTTGGCGACAAGGATGATCATGGTGCCGCCGGCTTGTTTTACCGTCCGGACCCACTGATCAGCATCGAGCGCCGTAGGGTTGAAGATTGCCGGATCCTCATGGCCGTTCCCCCATTCCACGCCGCGGAATGTGTTTGGACCAAAATGGATGAAATAGGTCTGCTCCAGGCGCATCCAGGCCGACTGATTGGGCCTTGGCAAAACCTTGGCGGCTTTCTCGGCAATTGCGGAATCGCTGTCACCGTCGGAGATCACCTGTGTCGTGGCGTATTCGACAGGCGAGGGGGCGGAGACACGACTCATTGCCGGGGTCCCCGGGCAGGTGAGCGCGATACAGGCAAGCCCCAGGCTCGTACCCAGGGCCAGACGGTGTCTTGTGGAATATGACAATGATCGCTCCCTTCACTTCGAATTCGGCAGGCCATCGCAGGGCCGCGCTGAATCTGTAAACAATATCGGGACTTTACGAACGGCAACGCCTCGTAATCGCCGTACCTGCCCTCTGGAATATCAAATTATCATACTTTTTTGTTTCCATGTGTAAAATTTACTTTTATCAATGAGCGATAATTATTCGAAACGTCGGGCGATGGAAACCATTATGCGGCCTTTTAAGTTCAGAATTCCATGTTGGACGGTCTGTTTGGTCGCGGCCCTGATGTCGACGGGCTGCGCTGGCATGACCACGCAGGTGCATGACGCTGCGGAACTTCGGGCCGCTGTGCGTCAGCCGGGCCAGGACATTTCGGTAATTCAACTGGCGCCAGGCACCTATTTCCTTGATCAGCCCCTGGTTCTCGATGAAACTTTTTCAGGTACCCGCTCCCGACCCAGGATCATTCGCGGCCCTGAAGGCGGCACCGCCATCCTGAGTGGTGGACGGCCTCTGGTCGGGTTGAAATGGCAAAAGGTGGATCAGCAGGTTTGGCGCGCGCAGGTCGATGGGCCGGCCTTCAGCCTGCTATGGCTGGACGGTGCACGCCTGGTCAGGGCGCGCTATCCCAATTATGACGCCAGGGTCCTACCCATGGGCGGTGTATCCGCCGACGCAACATCGGCAGCCAGAATCGCCCGATGGACCGACCCTGCCGGCGGCATAATTCACGCTATTCATTCCAGCCGCTGGGGAGATATGCACATAGAAATTCTCGGCAAGCGGCCGGATGGCACGCTGGAACTGGCGGCACCCGTCGGAAACAACCGGGAGATGGGACCGAGCTTAAACGAGCGCTATGTTGAAAACATAAGAGAAGAACTGGACGCGCCCGGCGAGTGGTACCTCGATACAAAGGAACACTGGCTATACTTCATGCCGTCTGGTGACGCGCCGCACCCCGCCGACGGCTTCATCGCCAGTCGACTGGAAACCATCGTTAAAATTGCCGGCGTGAGCCAACCCGTTCACGACGTCGTTCTGCAAAATCTATCCTATCGCTATGCCGAACAGACCTTTCTGAAAACAGAGGAGCCCTTGTTGCGCTCCGATTGGAAATTTTCGCGGATAGGCGCGATTGTCATCGAAAACGCCGAGCATATCGACGTCACCGATGGCGAGGTCACCGAAGTCGGGGGCAATGGCGTGGTCGTCAACGGCAGGGCCCGACACGTGGGGATCCGCCGCAACGAAATTTATCAGATCGGGGCCAGCGCTATCTCGTTTGTCGGCCGCCCCGATGCCGTCCGCTCAGCCTTGTTCGAGTATTACCAATCGCAGCCGCTGGCGGCCATTGACCGGCAGGCGGGCCCCAGAAGCGAAAACTATCCCGCCGACAGCACAGCCGAAGACAATCTGATCCATGACAACGGCTTCTTCGAAAAACAGTCGGCGGGTGTTGAAATTTCGATGGCGGCGCGCATAACCGTCAGTCACAACAGCATTTATCGTCTGCCACGCGCCGGTATCAATATCGGTGACGGCACCTGGGGCGGTCACCTCCTTGCGGACAATGACGTGTTCGACACCGTGCGGGAGACCGGCGATCACGGCGCCTTCAATAGCTGGGGGCGCGATCGTTACTGGCATCCCGATCGCGAAGAAATGGATAGGCGCACCCAGGCGGATCGCAGCCTGACCTCACTTGACGCCGTGGAACCGGTCATCTTGCGCCACAATCGTTGGCGCAGCGACCATGGCTGGGACATTGATCTCGATGACGGAGCCAGCAACTACATTATAGAGGATAATCTCATGCTGTCGGGCGGTCTGAAGCTGCGGGAAGGATTCGATCGCACAGTCCGCAACAATATTATGCTCAACAACACGCTGCATCCGCATGTCTGGTTCGTGAACAGCGACGACGTATTCGAGCACAATATCGTCATGACGGCATACCAGCCCATCCGCATTCCGCAATGGGGCAAACGCGTGGACAGCAATCTGCTGCCAAGTCAGGCAGCACTTGATCAGGCTCGCCATAATGGAACGGACATCCATTCGACGTTCGGCACGCCAGACTTTGTCGACCCCCAAAATGGCGACTATTCTGTTCGCCCCGGCAGTCCTGCCATCCGCATCGGTTTCAAAAACTTCTCCATGGATGACTTTGGTGTTCGCCCCAAGCGTCTGCGCCACCGCGCCGAGAAACCGGGTTTCCCCTCGCCATTGGGTGATACGGCCCAGGGGGCCGGGGCTGAAGAAATATCCTATGCGGGCATGACATTGAAATCCGTGACAACCGCCGGTGAACAATCCGCCGCGGGTTTGCCCGAGATCGCCGGCGTAATGGTCTTGTCCGTCGACAAGGACGGTCCGGCAGCCGCGGCCGGCTTTAAAGCCGGGGATGTCATCATCGCCTTGCCAGGTGACGCAGGCGATACGATACAGGCGATAAATACCTCGGGAGAACTGCTCGCTGAGTTCAAGAGCCGCCGTTGGCGTTATGAGATTGCCGTGCGTGTGATACGCAATCAGTCTGCGACCGACCTGCGCCTCGCCCTGCCGCAATAGTTGCGCTACTATGAAACCTGAGCCTCACTCCAAGAACAGAGGCCAAACCGGGAGATACCTATGAAGACCCTGATCCTCCTTAGCCTTGCGCTGATCAGTTCCACCCCTGCGCCCGAAGCCAAGTGGGAGTCTATCTTCGATGGAAAGACTCTGACGGGATGGACGCCGAAGATGGCGGGCCGCGCGGTCGGCGAGGACCCGTTGCACACCTTCGTTGCGGAGGATGGTGTCATCCGCGTCTCCTACGCCAACTACAAGCAGAAGTTTGGCGGGGAGTATGGCCATCTGTTCTGGAAGGAGCCATTGAGTGCCTATCGCATTCGTTTCGAATACCGTTTGTTCGGCGACCCGTTGCCGGATATCAAGGAATGGGAAATCGGCAATTCAGGTCTGATGATCCATGCGCAGGCGCCCGAAACCATGCGTAAGGAACAGGCATTTCCCGTAAGCCTGGAGTTTCAACTGCTGGGCGTGCCCCGCCCAGCCAAAGAGCCGACAGGCAATCTTTGCACCCCTGGCACTACGGTGGTTATCGACGGGAAGCGCGATCTGCGTCACTGCATTCTGTCTACGTCGCCGGTGCTGCCGATCGGTCGATGGACCCAGGCTGAAATAGAAGTCCTGCCCAATGGTGAGATCACACATTTCGTCGACGGCGTTCCGGTTCTGCATTATTCCGCGCCCGAGCTTGACCCGGCGGACAAGGATGCGGAGCGATTGATCACGGCAGCAGGTGGCGCGGTTCGTCTGGGGCGAGGCTATATCGCGCTGCAGGCAGAAGGCCAGCAAATCGAGTTCCGGAACATAGAAATTCAGCGGCTCGACTGAGCCGTTTTCGCATTTTTTCAGCTCAGACGCCGCATGGCTCGCGCAAACATGCGCGGCGGGCGGTCGCCCTTGCCAAGTTGCAATGAGTCAGCGTCATTGCAACTTGGAATTACCTATCTTTTCTTTTTCTTTTTGGCATTCTTGACGCCGTCGCGGGCGCCGGAGGGGTCGCGGAAGCCCGGCTTCTTCGGGCCCTTGCCGCGCGGTTGAAATCCCACCTTGTCGGTTCGCTTGCGCACGCCTAGGCGCGGACGCGGCGCGCTGGGGTCAAAGGCCGCCGGTTCCGACAACATCTTGAAGACCAGCCCGCCGGTGACCGGCATGGCTTCCGCCAATTCGACCTCGACGGTGGCGCCGAGGCGCCAGCGCCCGCCGTGGCGTTCGCCGATCAGGGCGTGCTGGACGTCGTCATGGACATAGTAGTCGTCGCGCAGGGACGACACCGGGACGATGCCATCGGCGCCGGTATCGGTCAGTTTGACAAACAGCCCAAACCGCGTCACCCCGACGATCCGGCCAGTGAAGGTGGCGCCGACCTTGTCGTGCAGATAGGCCGCGATATAGCGCTCGATGGCCTCGCGTTCGGCCTGCATCGATCGACGTTCGGTCGCGGTGATATGCTCAGCCGTGTCGGCCAGGGTCTTGATCTCATAGTCCGTCAGGCCATCGTCGCCCAGCTTCAGGGCACGGATCAGGCCGCGATGGACGATCAGGTCGGCATAGCGGCGAATCGGCGAGGTGAAGTGGGCGTAGTGGTCCAGGTTCAGGCCGAAGTGACCGAAGTTTTCCGGGCTATAGTGCGCCTGCATCTGGGTGCGGAGGACGACTTCGTTGATGATCTCGGCATTGGGGCCGTCTTTCGCTTCTTCCAGCAACTGGTTGAAGCGCGGCGTGCGCGGCGGCTCACCCTTGTTCCAGGCAATGCCGAGCGTGCCCAGGAAGTCGGCCAGGTTGGTGACCTTTTCCAGGGAAGGGCTCTCATGAACGCGATAGATCAGCGGCGTCTTGTGCTTTTCCAGCGTTTCGGCCGCCGAAACATTGGCCTGGATCATCATCTCTTCGATCAACTGCATGGCGTCGAGTGAGACGCGCGGCTCGATCTTGATGACATTGCCCTCGGCGTCGAGGTGGACGCGGCGTTCGGGCGAATTGATCTGCAGCGGCTGGCGAACCTTGCGGCCGCGCGTCAGGCAGGCGTGGGCGGCCCACAGCGGTTTGAGCAGGGTATCGAGGATTGGCCCGGTCTTGTCGTCGGGCGTGCCGTCTATGGCGGCCTGGGCCTGCTCATAGGACAGCTTGGCGGCCGAGCGCATCAAACCGCGGACGAACTTGTGATTCAGCTTACGGCCCTCGGCGCTGAACACCATGCGGACCGCCAGGGTGGCCCGGTTCTCGCCCTCCTGCAGGCTGCAGAGGCCCGATGACAGGACGTGAGGCAACATGGGCTCGACCCGATCGGGAAAGTAGGTCGAGTTGCCCTTGTCGCGGGCGTCGCGGTCGAGGCTTGAATTGGGCGTGACATAGTAGGCGACATCGGCAATGGCGACCCACACGACCCAGCCGTCGGGATTGGCGGGATCGTCGTCGGCGTGGGCATAGACAGCGTCGTCATGGTCCTTGGCGTCGACCGGGTCGATGGTGACGAAGGGCAGGTCGCGCAGGTCGGTGCGTTTGCCAAGGCCCGGCGCGGTGGCGTTCTTGGCCTCGGTCTCGGTTGCTGTGTCAAATCCCAGGCGCAGGCCGTGGCTGTGGATCGCCATGATGGAGGCTATCTTAGGCGAATCCTCCTTGCCGATGACTTCCAGCACGCGGGCGGGCTTGGGGCCGTATTTGTGTATGCCGCCGACCGGGGCTGCCACCACGACATCACCGTCTTCCAGCGTCTCGAGATTGGCGCCGGTCAGGGTAAAGCTGTCTTTTTCCTTGCGGTTGACCGATTCGAGGCGGATTTCGCGCTTGCCCTTGCGGACCACGCCCACCAGCTTCGCCGCGCCCTGGTCGAGGATCTTGACCAGATGGGCGACCCAGCCGTCGGAAACCTTCTCGAAACGGACATAGAGGCGATCGCCGAGCGCCGGCGGCGTCTGGGCGACGGATTTCTTGAGCGGAGCCAGACGGGCGAGGGGGGACTCAGCTTGCGGCTTGCCCTTGTCGCGGCGGTCAGCCGTGGGGCGGCCCCACTTGACCCACAGTTCGCCGTCGATATCGCGTTCCACGACTTCAACGACGCCGGTTTCGGGCAGGGCGCCTATAGCGCCGAAGGTCTTGCGGCCGCGTTTGTCGAGCTGGCCGGCTTCGGAAAGTTGCTTGAGGCGCTGGCGCAGGGCGCGGCGGTCTTCGCCTTTCAAGCCGAACTGGCGAGCCAGATCGGAGACATCGAGTTGACGGTTTGTGGCAAGCGCTTCGAGGAGGGTCTTGTCATCGGGCAGGCCCGCGGTCGGGCGTGCAGGGGCCTGGCTTCCAGGCTTCTTCGGTAGTTTCATCCGCATAGTGTACGCGGAGTCTTACGCATAAACCACCCCAATTGCGGGATTAAGTGTTCCAGTCAGGCTATAAACCAGAGCCCGCGCGAAGCGCACTACGTGTGGCCTGCACCTGCGCGCCCAAGATAAGGCACTGAAAAATCTGTGCTAATCTGTGAAATCTGTGTAAAAACAACCTTCGTCAAAGTCGTGGCCCACAGATTTTCACAGATTAGCACAGATTATTTCAGTGCGCATTTTGAACCATGGGTCAGGCGGTCTTGGCCTTTTTGGCGGGAGCCGCCTTTTTTGCCGTGGTGGCTTTCTTGGCCGCCGGCTTCTTTGCAGCAGGCTTAGCTGCCGCCTTTTTAGCAGGCGCCGCTTTCTTGGCCTTGGTCGGGGCGCCGCCCTTGGCCTTGACCAGTTCGATGGCCTGTTCCAGCGTGACGGTTTCCGGGCTCATATCCTTGGGCAAGGTCGCGTTGATCTTGCCGCATTTGATATAGGGGCCGTACTTGCCCGGCATAACCGAGACCTTGTCGCCGCCTTCGCCGAAGGTGCCGAGTTCTTTCAAGGCTGTCGCCGCACCACGGCCGGGCTTGCCGCCGCCGGCGCGCTTGTCAGCCAGCAGGGTGACGGCACGATTAAGCCCGACTTCGAATATTTCTTCAAAGCCGGAAAGATTAGCATAGGTGCCGTCATGGGCGACGAACGGTCCGAACCGGCCGAGCGCCGCAGTGATCGGCTTGCCGTCTTCCGGATGCAGGCCGACTTCGCGTGGCATGCTGAGCAGCTTCAGGGCGCGTTCCAGGTCGATCGACGCCGGCGGCCAGATCTTGGGCAGGCTGGAGCGTTTGGGCTTGTCCTCTTTCGACTCGGCTTCGCCCAGCTGGACGTAGGGACCGAAGCGGCCGATCTTCAGCGACACAACCTTGCCGGATTCAGGATCAGTACCGAGATCACGGTCGCCGGATGCGGAGGCGTCGCCGCCCTCGGCATCAGGCGAGCCAACGGGACGCGTGAATTTGCAGTCCGGGTAGTTGGAGCAGCCGATAAAGGCGCCGAAGCGCGACGTCTTCAGGCTGAGCAGACCATCGGCGCACGACGGGCAGGCGCGCGGATTGCTGCCGTCGCCCTTGTCCGGAAAGATGTGCGGTCCCAGGGCTTCGTTGAGGGTATCCAGAACCTGCGACACACGCAGCTCCGACATGCCGTCGGCAGCGGCGTGGAAATCCTTCCAGAAATCACGAAGTAATTGTTTCCAGTTCAGTTCACCGGCCGACACCAGGTCGAGCTTCTCTTCCAGGGCGGCGGTGAAGTCGTACTGAACGTAGCGATGGAAGAACTGGTCGAGGAAGGCGGTGACCAGGCGACCCTTGTCTTCCGGGATAAAGCGGTTCTTGTCCATGCGGACATAGTCGCGGTCGCGCAGCACGCCCAGGATCGAGGCGTAGGTCGACGGCCGGCCAATGCCCAGTTCTTCCAGCTTCTTGACCAGGGTGGCTTCGGAATAGCGCGGGGGCGGTTCGGTGAAGTGCTGGACCGGCTTGACCTCGTGGGTCTGGGTGACGGTACCGGCCTGGACGGCGGGCAGGCGGCCGCCATCCTCGTCGGTGTCGTCGTCCTTGCCTTCTTCGTAGACGGCCAGATAGCCGTCGAAGGTGATGACCTGGCCGGTGGCGCGCAGACCGGTCTGCTTGTCCGTACTGAGAATATTGATGACGGTGTTTTCGACGCGGGCCGATTCCATCTGCGAAGCGACGGTGCGCTTCCAGATAAGTTCGTACAGCCGGGCCTGGTCACTGTCGCCCAGGCGCAGGGTTTCCGGACGGCGGTACATAGACGTCGGGCGGATGGCTTCGTGGGCTTCCTGGGCGTTCTTGGCCTTGACCTTGTAGTGGCGCGGTTCGGCCGGCACATAGGCGGCGCCGAAGCGCTCACCGATCAGCTTGCGGTTCTCGGCGATGGCATTGGGTTCGACATAGACGCCGTCGGTCCGCATATAGGTGATCAGGCCGGTCGTCTCGCCGCCGATATCGACGCCTTCATAGAGCCGTTGCGCGGTCTGCATGGTGCGCGTGGCGGAGAAGCCCAACTTGCGCGCCGCCTCCTGCTGCAGGGTCGAGGTGGTGAAGGGCGGTTGCGGCGAACGCTTGCCGGGCTTTTGCTCGACGTCGGCAATGACGAAGTTGGATTTTTTGATCGTGTCCCGCGCGGCAAAGGCAGCGGCTTCGTTCGGCATGTCGAACTTGCCCAGGCGCTTGCCGTTCAGCGTGAACAGCTTGGCGTTGAACGGCGGCGAATTGGCTGAGACCTCGGCGTCGACGGTCCAGTATTCCTCGGTGCGGAACTTCTCGATCTCGATTTCGCGGTCGACGACGATCTTCAGCGCCACCGATTGGACGCGGCCGGCCGATCGGGCGCCCGGCAGCTTGCGCCACAAGACGGGCGAGAGGGTAAAGCCGACCAGATAGTCGAGGGCGCGGCGCGCCAGATAGGCTTCGACCAGTTCCATGTCGAGTTCGCGCGGCGCGGCCATGGCGGCCTGGACGGCGGACTGGGTGATGGCGTTGAATGTGACGCGCTGGACCTGCTTGTCCTTCAGCACGCGCTTCTTGTTGAGCACTTCCAGGACGTGCCACGAAATAGCCTCACCTTCGCGATCCGGGTCGGTCGCCAGGATGACACGGTCGGCGCCCTTGATGGCTTCGGCGATGTCGCTCATCCGTTTCGCCGACTTGGGATCGATGTCCCAGACCATGGCGAAATCTTCGTCCGGTTTCACCGACCCGTCCTTCGACGGCAGGTCGCGGATATGGCCGAAGCTGGCCAGCACCGTAAAACCCTTGCCCAGATACTTGTTGATGGTCTTGGCCTTGGCCGGGCTTTCAACGATAACGACGGTCATTAGAGCTCATTTCAGGCGAATCGCGCCCGGCAGCGCAAAGGGAAGGGGGAGGAACAGGCCGCAAAGCCGAAGCGGTAAAGCGGCTCAGTCCATGGCATACATGCTAATCGATTCCCGGTCTGTCAACCGGCAAGCGATTCCCAAGGTCGGCGATTTGGCCCGTATCGCTGCGAATAGCCAGCAATTTATTCAAGATGCGCGCACATAGCCGCCTTCGATCTCTTCGATTCGGCCGGATATTTCGAGTTCGCTCAGCGCGCTGAGCGCCAGACGCGGGGGCGCACCGGTAAGGCGCAGCAGATCGTCGCGCGACACCGGTGTGGCGCTTGCCAGGCCAAGGAGTTTCTGGGCCAGGCGGCCGATATCGTCCTCGTTCTGGCGTTCGAGAACCGGCGGGGGCAGGGGCGCGCCTGATGGCTCAGGGGCGGAAAAGCCCAACTGGTGTTCCAGGATGCGGATCACATCGTCGGCATTTTCGCACAGATTGGCGCCCTGGCGCAGAAGATCGTTGCTGCCGCGGGTGCGCGGATCGAGCGGCGAGCCCGGTACGGCGAAGACCTCGCGATTCTGTTCGGCCGCCAGGCGGGCCGTGATCAGCGAACCGGAGCGCAGTTCGGCCTCGACAACGATGGTGCCGAGCGAAAGGCCGGAAATGATGCGATTACGGCGCGGGAAATCGCGCGCCTGGGCCTTATAGCCAACCGGGCTTTCGGAAATGAGCAGGCCCTGGGCCGTGATTCGTTCGTAAAGGGCCGCATTGTCGGGCGGATAGACGTCATCGACTCCGCCGCCCAGAACCGCCACGGTCCCGGTATTGAGGCTGGCCTCATGGGCGCGGGCGTCGATGCCGCGGGCCAGACCCGAGACGATGTGAAAGCCGGCCTTGGCCAGTTCCCCGGCGAGGTTGGCGGCCATGGTCTGGCCGGCGGCGGAGGCATTGCGCGCGCCGACCACGGCAACGGCGCGGGGATGTGTTTTCAATGGCCCCAGGGTCCACAGGACGGGCGGCGCGGCATCGACCTGGGCCAGCAGAGTCGGGTAGTCGGCATCGCCCAACAACAGCAGCCGAGCGCCGATACGGTCGGCGCGGGCCAGTTCTTCATCGACCTTGGCCAGAGGGGCAGCGACAAAGTTGCCGCCGCTGCGCCGAACCATGTTGGGCAGTTCGTCCAGCGCCTGCAGAGCGCTGCCGTAACGGGTCAGCAGGCTAGCGAAATTGACTGGCCCTATGCGCGCCGATCGTGCCAGGCGTAACCGGGCGTGGCGCTCAGCGTCGCTGTCGGCGGGGGCGATACGGTCGAAGGGCAAGGGGGAAACTCCTGTTTGTCCCGACGCTATCAGGGAAAGTTTCCAGCCTCAAGTTCACCGGCCTTGAGAAAGCCGGAAAACGCTGGCATGAGCACGGTGCAGGAGACGGATCATGCGCGACAATAACGAACCTGCCAGGTTGGCCGACGATATCAGCATCCATATCTTCACCGTGTCCTCGGCCATGGTCGGGGTCTGCCTGACGGCGGTGGGGCTGCTGCACGTCATCACCTCGATCCGCAAGGTCGCGACCTTCGCCGACGACATCGTCACCGGCGACGCGATCCTCTTTTTGATCGCCAGCCTGTGCTCCTATTGGGCCCTGCGGACGCGCAGCCAGCGCCGGCACTACACCCTGGAAAAGATCGCCGACGCCGTGTTCGTGGTCGCCATGTGCGTGACGGTGGGAGCGTGCGTCTTCATGACCTTTACGCTGAGCGCGCAGCATTAGGCATCTGGCGCGTCGGAAGGTGCCGGTGCGTCTTTCTTCTGGCCGATCTTCGGTTCCTCGCCCTTGAGCAGGCGGCGGATATTATCGCGATGGCGGATATAGATCAGCACCGCCATAAATAGCGCCATCAGTTCAAAGGCGAAGGGTGGGTCGACAAAGGCCAGCACAAATTGCGCGACCGGCACGACCAGCGCCGCGGCGACCAGGGCCGACAGTGAACTGATACGGAAGATCAGTGCCGTCAGCAACCACAGGCCGGCGGCGATCAAACCCATGGGCCAGCAGGCGGCCAACAAGGTGCCCATGAAGGTTGCGACGCCCTTGCCGCCCTTGAACTTCAGCCAGACCGGATAGAGATGGCCCAGAAACGCCGCCGCGCCGGCAATGGCCATAGCGGTCTGACGCGTCGCGACGTCGTGCCCTGTCAGCAGGGCAAAGGCCAGGCCGACCGCCGCGGCGCCCTTGCCGGTATCGCCGACAAAGGTGATGAGGGCCAGGTCCTTGCGCCCGGTGCGCAGGACATTGGTGGCGCCGATATTGCCCGAACCGACGGCGCGAATATCGATGCCCGCCAGCTTCGTGGTCAGGACGCCGAAAGGAATCGCGCCCAGCAGATAGCCGCCGACCAGGGCCAGAGCATAGACTATCAAGTCGGGAAGGCTTGGCATATGTGCGTTATTCTCATTGCTCGTAGACGAGACGCCCGTCGACGAAGGTTTTCAGCACCTTGCCCTGAAGGGTGCGATTCTCAAAGGGCGAGTTCTTCGATTTTGACAAGATGTCTTTTTCGCGCAACGCAAAGGGGGCATCGATATCGACCAGAATGACGTCGGCGGGAGCGCCGCGCGACAGGGTTCCGGCGTCCAGGCCCAGCAATTGTGCCGGATTGATCGTCACGGTACGCAAGATGTCGAGCAATGGCACATCGGCGTCGAGATGCAGGCCGATCAGGGCCGGCAGCAGGGTTTGCAGGCCGATGGCGCCGGGAACGGCTTCGGAAAACGGCAGGCGCTTGTCTTCGGCCGGGGCGGGGCAGTGGTTCGACACCACGATGTCGATCAGGCCGTCCTCCAGCGCCGCCACCAGGGCCAGCCGGTCGCGTTCGGCGCGCAATGGCGGATCGAGGCGGTAGAAGGTGCGGTAGTCGCCGATGTCAATTTCGTTGAACACCAGGTGGTTGATACTGACCGAGGCATAGACCTCCAGGCCGCGCGCCTTGGCGCGTTCCAGCGCCGACAGGCCTTCACGTGTCGAGACCTGGTCGACCAGGAAGCGCGCACCGGTCAATTCGACCAGGGCGAGGTCGCGTTCCATCATGATCCGTTCGCCCAGCGCCGGCTCGGTCGCCAGGCCCATGCGCATGGCCATCTCGCCCGAGGTGGCGACGGCCCCCTCCGACAGATAGGGCTCCTTGGGCCGGTGGGCGATCAGGGCGTTGAAACCGTTGGCATAGGCCAGGATGCGGCTGAGAATCTTGGTGTTGACGATGGGGTGGTCGACATCGGTAAAATAAAGCGCTCCGGCCTGGCTCATCAGGCCGATTTCGGCCATGCGCTCGCCCCGGGTGCCCTTGGTCGCTGCGCCGGCCGGATAGACGTGGACCAGTTCGATGTCACGGGCGCGGCGCAGGATGAAATCGACCATGGCCGGTTCATCGATTGCCGGATCTGTGTCGGGTTGGACGACGAAGGAGGTGACGCCACCGGCGGCAGCGGCCAGGCTGGCCGATTTCAGGGTCTCGGCCGGCTCATGGCCGGGCTCTCCCGTCTTGACGCGCATATCGATCAGACCCGGCATGACCGCCTTTTCGTCGCAGTCGATGACCTTCATGCCGGCGTGACCGGCGGGCGGCTGGTCGCCATGTATGACATCGGCAATGACGCCATCGGCGATGACGATCGAGCCCGGACCGTCATAGCCGGACGCCGGATCGATCAGGCGGGCATTGACCAGGGCAATCGGCTGCGCTTCCTTATGCGGACTCATTGATCATTCTCCAGTCGTGCGGCCAGCGAAGCCAGGACGGCCATGCGTGCCGCCACGCCCATCTCGACCTGGTCCTGGATCAGGCTGATGCTCAGGTCGTCGGCGACTTCGGAATCGATCTCGACGCCGCGGTTCATCGGGCCCGGGTGCATGACACGGACATTTTTCGCCGCCACGGCCAGTTTTTCCCGGTCAAGGCCGAAGAAGCGGTAATATTCGCGCGTCGACGGGATAAAGGCGCCATCCATGCGCTCCAGCTGCAAGCGCAGCATCATGACCACATTGGCGCCGGCAATGCCTTCGCGCATGTCGTGATAGACCTCGACGCCCCACTGGTCGGCGTCGCCGGGGATCAGGGTCGGTGGGCCGACCAGGCGGACATTGGCGCCCATATTGCTGAGCAGGATGACGTTGGAGCGGGCGACGCGCGAATGGGCGACATCGCCGCAAATGGCGATGGTCAGGCCGTCGACATGGCCGAAGGCGCGGCGGATCGACAACATGTCGAGCAGGGCCTGGGTCGGATGCTGGTGGCGGCCGTCGCCGGCATTGATCACCGAACAACCGACCTTTTGCGACAGCAGGGCGGCGGCGCCCGAGGCGGAATGGCGCACAACCAGCAGGTCGGGCCGCATGGCGTTGAGGGTCACGGCCGTATCGATCAGGGTCTCACCCTTGGCGACCGACGACGTCTTCATGCTCATATTGACCGTATCGGCACCCAACCGTTTGCCGGCCAGTTCGAAGCTCGACTGGGTCCGGGTCGAGTTCTCGAAGAACATATTGACCATGGTCCGGCCTTTCAGCAGGTCCATCTTCTTGGTCGTCTGGCGGTTCAGATCGACAAAGACGTCGGCCAGATCAAGCAGGGCCATGATGTCGGGCGGATCGAGATCCTGGGCGGCCAGAAAGTGGCGCTTGGGGAAGGGAACCAGGCGGGCGCGGATTAACTCGTTGACGTCGGGAAGTGTCAGGTTCGGCATGATCGTCAGCCCAAATGAAAGATGAACAGTAGCAGCGGCATGGTGACCGCGCTTAGGGAAGTCGTCATGGCCACGATCCCGGCCATCAGCGGCGCGTCGCCACCCATGTGCCGGGCCTGGACATAGGCTGCAGCGGCGCACGGCGCGGCGCCACAGGCCAGGGCCACGCCCTGGGCCAGGGTATCGCCACCGAAGACGCGGCATATCTGCCAGGCGAGGATCGGCATGACCAGAATTTTGAACAACGACACGGCGCTTACCAGAATCGGCCGGCGATAGATATAGCTGAACGACAGGCCGGCGCCGGCGAGGATCAGGCCTGTGGGGATGGCGGCCTGGCCCAGCATGGCCAGGGATTTTTCAGCAAACGGGATTGACGGAATACGTGTGAAATTGAGGAAAAGCCCGATCAGGCACGACGCGAAGATGGGATTGGTCAGCAGGGTCTTGGCCATCCACACTGGTGTACGTTCCGGAACCTCGCCCTCTGGCTCGCCCCAGCGCGCTAGGACCAGGATACAGATCATGTTGCTGGCCGGAATCAATGCGCTGATGGCGACCGCGGCTATGGCATTGGCACGGTCACCGAAGATGCCGGCGGCGACCGGAATGAAGACGAAGGAGTTGAAGCGCATCAGGCCCTGGAAAACGCTGGTAAAGGTCGGGCCGGAGAGTTTCAGGAACGGCTTCAACGCAAACCCTACGGCGGACGCGAAAATGACCGAACCCAGCACACCCAGGCTGACGGGACCGGCGGCGAAACCGCTGAGATCGGCGTGCCAGATGGCCGGGATCAGAAAGCCCGGATAGAGGACATAGACCGCGAACTTCTCGATCGGCCCCCACACATTCAGCGGCAGGAAGCCGGATTTCTTCAGGCCGTAGCCCAGCGTGATCAGCAGGAAGACCGGGACGATACCGTTGAGAATGGCGGCAAAGGTCATGGACAGACCTTCTTCCGTGGTGAAGGGATCCACAGATTACACCGATTACACAGATTTCTTAGCGCGCTTCGCGCCTTCACAAATTTGGCCGGCAACTCTGACCGGTGAGGACCACAGCAAACCTTAATCTGTGTAATCGGTGTAATCTGTGGATTCCCCTTCTTGCGAACTTCAGCCATAGGACGCGTCTCGCATCCGGTCCAAAGCGCCCTGGAGGATATAGGCTGCGGCGTTGCGGTCGATGACTTCGGCGCGCTTGGCGCGTGACAGGTCGGCCTCCTCGATCAGGAAGCGGTTCATCGCCGTCGACGACCAGCGTTCGTCCCAGAAGGCAATCGGAAGATCGCGTAGGCGCAGCAGGTTGCGGGCGAA
The DNA here is from genome assembly GCF_056404555.1 of Asticcacaulis sp. P2_C5. Classification (NCBI taxonomy): domain Bacteria; kingdom Pseudomonadati; phylum Pseudomonadota; class Alphaproteobacteria; order Caulobacterales; family Caulobacteraceae; genus Asticcacaulis; species Asticcacaulis sp. P2_C5. Next base: position 189,158 of record NZ_JBFUDU010000006.1, on the reverse strand, counting down.
GGCGCGGCACGACTGGGCGCGCGGGCCTTCGGTGCCGTCCATATTGAACGGCAGGCCGATGACCAGACCATCGGCTTCGCGCACCTTCATCAGATGGAACAGCCGCTCGGCCTCGAGCGTGAACTTCGATTTGCGGATCAGTTCAAGCGGGGAGGCCAGGGTCAGCGATATGTCGGAAACGGCTACGCCAATGGTCTTTTCACCCAGGTCGAGCCCCAGCAGGGCGCGGCGTGGCGTAAGCGCCCCCGCCAGTTCCGTAATGTCTATGACGGCCATGGGCGCGGTTTGCCGCCTGACGCCGCAAGAGTCAACCAGATGTGCGCAAAAAGGCAGTGGCGGATAAGGTTGCAAGTGTAATCAAGCGCGAATTGGTGTGTTTGAATTAATTACGAGATGTTAATTCATTGCCTAAAGTTAATGTCTAAAATGATGGTAATATATGGATCCGATTTAATAATAATCATCGTGCATTTGAATAATGATTATTGTATTCGGATTTCAGCGCCTAAGCAGCCAAAACCCATTTGAGGAGACACCCCATGATCCGCACCTTTACCGCCATCGCCCTGGTCACTGTTGCCAGCCTGTCCGCCGCCGGCGCCTGGGCCGGCGAAAGCCACGAGATTGCCCTTGGCGATAACCAGGCGCCGCAGGAAATCGTCGATACCAGCCGCGTCAACTTCAACGATCGCCAGCAGGTGGAAGCCTTGTACAGCAAGCTTCGCGCCGCTTCGGCCCGGGTCTGCGCCTTCGACAGCCTGTCGTGCAAGAGCCACGCTCTGACCGATGCCGTCCGTCAGATCAACCGTCCGGAATTGACGGCCTTTGCGCGCGGCGAGAGCGATGCTCCGCAGATGGCCGACGCCGGCCGCACCACTGCCGTCCGTCGCTGAGCCACCGGGCGCGCTTACCCAGAGTGGTCGTGCGCGTTGCTTTGTCGCCGGCAAGTATAGGCGATAGTGGCTGCTGTAATATTCCAGAGTATGTTCGCGTTATTTGCAAATCACAAGGCGGGCTCAACCTCCCCTGAGCCCAAAGTCCTCACTCGGAGTCTGAAATGAAAACCTTCCTCCCCTTGGCCGCCGTGCTGGCCGCCGTCTCTGTCCTGGCCTGCGGCACGACCCAGGCAGCCCCCGCGCCGGGCCGTCTTGTTCGTGTCGGCGCCGGTGAAGCGATCAAAACCATCGCCATTCGCAATACAGATCTGCAAAGCGAAGCCGGTGCGCGCTCTGTCTATAGCCAACTGCGCAATGCGGCGGTTGAAGTTTGTGACGTCGACGGCGAAGCGCCGGACTGGGTGCTGGTCCAGGACGAGGAATGCATCGACAACGCGGTCAGCGGTGCGGTCGATGACCTGCACAGCGAGCCCCTGCGTCACGTCCATCTGGCCGCGATCTCCCGCGACGCAACCGCGCCCGCCTATGCGCGTGACGATCGATAGGGCCATCCCATAGGGAATAGCGGCGGTTCCGCATCCTCCAAGCCGCTCAGCCATTCCTGAAACAGGCCGCGTCTCCCCGGACGCGGCCTGCCGTCATTTTCAATTGCCTGCCAGAGCCAGCACGGTATTGAGGAGGGTGGGAAGCGCCCGGTCAATTTCGGCGCGGCGCAGGTTGTTGGGCCTGTAGCGACGAGAAGTTTTGAAACACGAATGAACACGAATAGGCACGAATAAGACGCTTGCTAACGCGGCGCGGGCGGACCTGAGCGGTCGGAGCCTAATATTACTCCGTCTGCGGTTGCCGTATGTCATGAAATGCGCTGCGCGCGGCAGCGCCTTCATGCGCCTGTGCTTGAGCAAGACCTAATGCTGACGGTCAGGAACTGTCGCATTTGCCAGCCCGCGCAGCGTTAGCAAGCGTCTTATTCGTGTTCATTCGTGTTCATTCGTGTTTCAAGTCTTCTTGGGGGGAGCCATATCGTCTTCCATTAAATAATCGAGTGATTTGCTTTCCTCGGAAGCTTCGCTCGCCGTGAGGAGGGCAATAAACTCGTCATTCAAATCCTTTGTGAGTATCACCTGGCGGTCGTGACCTTTGAGGTGCTGGTATTCGGTGAAAGACAGCATCACGAGGCCGTCGCCATTGGGCCGCTGGAAAAATACCGGCTTCGACATCGCCACGTCGGTATATTCGTCGAAATTTGACTTGATCTCCGTGGCCGATATATCCGGATTCATGCGTGCCTCCTGCTGCGGCTGATGTTCATGATCTGCCGCAACTTATATCTTGCCAAGCCGCGCCTCAATCGCTAACCGAACTCCACGTGAATCTAAGGAGTCCGATGATGGCCATTGATGTGGCGACCGTCAAAAAAGTGGCAAGCCTGTCGCGCCTGCGCGAACCGGAAGAGCGCCTCGAAGCGCTGGCCGGGGAACTGAACGGCATACTGGGCTGGATCGAGCAGTTGAATGAAGTCGACGTCGCCGGCGTCGAACCGATGACGACCGCCGTCGAGCAGCCGACACCGATGCGCGATGACGTGATCAGCGACGGCGACAAGGTCGCTCAGGTCGTGGCCAATGCGCCGAAATCGGTCGACGGCTTCTTCATCGTGCCGAAGGTGGTGGAATAAATGACCAGCCTGACGCAACTGAGCCTGACTGAGGCTGTCGACGGTCTGAAGTCGAAGCAATATTCCTCGGCCGAACTGACCGAAGCCTTTATCGGCGCCATCGAGGCTGCCAATCCGGCGCTGAACGCCTATGTCGCAACCACCTTCGACAAGGCGCGCGGGCAGGCCGCGTCCTCCGACGCCAGGCTGGCAAAAGGTGAGGGCGGACGTCTCGAAGGCGCGCCGCTCGGCATCAAGGACCTGTACTGCACGGCCGGAGTCCGCACGACGGCCTGTTCGGGCATTCTCGACAATTTCGTCCCGACCTATGAATCGACCGTCACCCAGAATCTGTGGGACGACGGCGCAGTCATGCTGGGTAAGCTCAACATGGACGAATTCGCCATGGGCTCGTCCAACGAGACGTCGCGCTGGGGACCTGTAACCAATCCGTGGAAGTCGCGTGGCTCCAATGCCGCCCTGACGCCTGGCGGTTCGTCGGGTGGTTCGGCTTCGGCGGTCGCTGCCGATCTGTGCCTGGCCGCAACCGCGTCCGATACCGGCGGTTCGATCCGTCAGCCGGCCGCCTTCACCGGTACGGTCGGCATCAAGCCGACCTATGGCCGCTGCTCGCGTTATGGCATGGTGGCGTTCGCGTCCTCGCTCGACCAGGCGGGTCCCATCACCAAGACCGTGGCGGACTCCGCCCTGATGCTGCAGTCCATGTGTTCGCATGACACAAAGGACTCGACCTCACTCAGCGTGCCTGTGCCCGATTTTTCGTCCTTCCTGGAAAAGTCGGTGAAGGGCCTGCGCATCGGCATACCCGAAGAATACCGCCTGGACGGTATTCCGGCCGAGATCGATGCCTTGTGGGAGCAGGGGATTGCCTGGCTGAAGGACGCCGGCGCCGAGATCGTCCGTATATCCCTGCCGCACACCAAATATGCCCTGCCGTGCTACTATATTATTGCCCCGGCCGAAGCGTCGTCCAACCTGGCGCGTTATGACGGCATGCGTTACGGCCACCGCACCGACAAGGCGCTGGGCCTGACCGATGTTTACGAACTGTCGCGTTCGGAAGGCTTCGGCAAGGAGGTCAAGCGCCGCATCATGATCGGCACCTACGTGCTGTCGGCCGGCTTCTACGACGCCTACTATGTCAAGGCGCTGAAGGTTCGCCGTCGTATCGCCGAGGACTTTACCAATGCCTGGAACAGCTGCGACGTCATACTGACACCCGCAACTCCGTCGGCCGCGTTCGAACTGGGTGACCAGGCCAAGGCCGCCGATCCGGTCGCCATGTATCTGAACGACGTCTTTACCGTCACCACCAACCTGGCGGGCCTGCCGGGCATGAGCGTACCGGCAGGCCTCGACAGCCAGGGCCTGCCGCTGGGCCTGCAGGTCATAGGCCGGGCGCTGGACGAGGGTACGGTATTCAGTATCGGTGCGGCCCTCGAAAAGGCGGCGGGCTTCACCAGCCGGCCGTCGAAGTGGTGGTAGGGTCCACGTTCTGACAGGCCGCCAATGGCGATGGCCTGTCAGGCGGGGCCGCGATTGGAGCCAGTCGGCGAAAATGTCGCAGTATCTGTGACAAAATGGTTAATCCCGGCGCCGGGGTCAGATTCGTATTGCGCTTGCCGTTGGACCTAATAGTTTGTCGATAACCGACACTCCAAAGGCAGGCGCAGGGCCTGAGAACATATGAAAACCTATATCAAGGCTGCCGCCTCTCTTCTAGCCGCTGCTGCCCTTTTCGGTAGTGGTGCCCTGCACGCGCAGGACTCGTCCTCGTCTTCCTCCAGTGACGAACCCTCCACCGAAGACGTCCTGGCAGCTTCAATCGGCTGTATCGCGACCTACGATATGGTTCTGGCCAAGGCTCCGGCGGGTTCCGACACGAGCAAGATCCAGAATTCGCGCGACTTCGCGATCCAGGTCTACAAGGAATTCAGCCAGGAGAGCGACGAGGAGGTCGCCAATGACATCCAGCAGGCCGACGCCCTGTTCCCGGATATGGTCGCCAAGGGCACAACCAGCCTCGAAGAATTTCAGGCGACTTGCGACGGCGTGTTCCAGGACGATGGTACGAGCTCGGCGGCGCCGGCGGCCTGAATTATTTCTAAGGACGCGTGAGATCGCGCAAAATTTACACCCCAGACGCACGAAAGCCTTGGTCCGCCAAGGCTTTCTTGTTTAGGCTGGCGCGAAATAGCAAATACGGAAAGCAGATGGTGGCGAGATGTTGCAAACCACTCAGGACATGATGGCGTGGGGGTTGTTGGTACTGCCGCTAATCGTGATTGCGTGGTCGGCCCTGTGGTTTGCTTCCGTCCAGGCCGAGCGCAACCGGTATGAGCGCTATAAGCGTTTCCACGCGATCATGGAGCAGTTGGCCCGCTCAGATGGCGCCACGGCCGACAAGATGGCGGCCGCCTATGAGCTGCGTAACTATCGGGAATACAAGGATATTATATCCAAGATATTTGTCGACGGCCGTGTCCGTCCCGATAGCGGCGAAGCGTTGCAAAAGCAGTTGAAGGACACGCTGGACCACATCCGGCATTAATTCGTTGCGTTAAACAGAGTCGATATTATAGTCGGCCGTTACGCACGAAACATTCGTCAAAAAATTGCCTACACCGGAGCAACCGATGAGCCTGATCCCGCACCCCAAGGAAATTACCGCACGCGGCATAATACTGGGGGTCCTGATCACCCTGCTCTTTACGGCCTCTCAGGTCTATATGGGCCTCAAGGTCGGCCTGACCTTCGCCACGTCCATCCCGGCGGCGGTCATCTCCATGGCCTTGTTGCGGGCCTTCCGATCGGCAACCATCCAGGAAAACAACATCGTCCAGACCATCGCCTCGTCGGCGGGCACCCTGTCGTCTGTGGTTTTCACCCTGCCGGGCCTGTTGATCCTCGGCTGGTGGGCCAAGCTGCCCTTCTTCACCACCTTCCTGGCCTGCGCCATCGGTGGCGTGCTGGGCGTCATGTACACCATGCCGCTGCGCCGTGCCCTGGTCACCAATTCGGACCTGCCGTACCCGGAAGGCACCGCCGCCGCCGAGGTGCTCAAGGTCGGTACCTCGTCGCGCGAAGGTGCTGCCGAAGGATCGGCCGGCTTGATGGCTGTGATCCTGGGCAGCATCAGCTCGGCCATCTATGCCGGCGCCGCCGTCTCGACCTGGATGGCCGGCGAAATCGCCACCTATTTCAAATTCGGCAAGGGGACGGGTGCCACCGGCATGGCGGGTTCAAGCTCGCTGGCCCTGGTTGGGGCCGGTCATCTGATGGGCATTACGGTCGGCATCGCCATGTTCGCCGGCCTGTTCATTGCCTGGGGCATATTGATGCCCATCCTGACCACCATCCATCCCCATCCTGAACAGGTTTTTGCAAGCGCGGCGGCGCGTGCCGGCTTTATCCGTGGGACCGAGGTGCGCTTTGTCGGCGCCGGTGTCATCGGCATCGCGGCCCTGTGGGCGATCGGCAAGCTGGTCATCCCCGTGTGGCAGGGCCTGATGTCGGCCCTGGAAGCGCAGCGCGCCCGCAAGGGTGGCCTGATCGACCTGCCGCGTTCGGAACACGACCTGCCGGTGTGGATCGTCGGCCTGGTCATCCTGATCAGCATGGTGCCGGCCGGCTGGCTGCTCTCCGACTTCCTGGGTTCGGACAGCGTCCTGTCCTCGATCGGTACGCCGCTGGTTATAGCGGGCGTCGCCTATATCATCATCGCCGGCCTGCTGGCTGCCGCCGTCTGCGGTTACATGGCCGGCCTGATCGGTGCGTCGAATTCGCCTGTATCCGGCGTTGCCATCCTGACCGTATTGGGTATCGCCGTCATCGCCGGACTGATCGGCCGCAACCTGACCGGCGAAAACGTCCAACAGGCCCTGGTCGCCTTCTGTATGATGGTCACGACCGTGGTCCTGGCCGTCGCCGTTATCGGTAATGACAATCTGCAAGACCTGAAGACCGGCCAGCTGGTCGACGCCACGCCGTGGAAACAGCAGGTCGCCCTGATCATCGGCGTCATCGCCGGCGCGGCGGTCATTCCGTGGACCCTGAACATGCTGCACGATGTCTACGGCTTTGCCGGGGAGGTAGGCCACGTCGCGTTGAAACCGGGCGCCGAACTCGAAGCCCCCCAGGCCGGCCTGATCTCCACCCTGGCCAAGGGCGCCATCGGCGGCCATCTGCCGGCACCCTTCCTGATTACGGGCGCCCTGATCGGCTGTCTGCTTGTCGCCATCGATGAAGCCCTGCGCGGATCGTCGAAGGGCCGGCTGGCCCTGCCGCCTCTGGGTGTCGGCCTGGCGATCTATCTGCCGCCGTCGGTGACCGCGCCGGTCGTGGTCGGCGCTGTCCTGGGCTGGTTGTTCGAACGCGCCATCCGCAAGATGAAGGGAGCGGAGATTGCTTCGCGTCTTAGCGTCCTGGTCGCCTCGGGTTTTATCGTCGGCGAAAGCCTGCTCAATGTCGTCTTCGCCACGGTCGTATCGGTAACCCAGGATCCCGACATTATATCGCGTCATATCGCCAAGATGCCGGAACCGTTCAGCACCTTCTTTGCCCTGGGCGCCGGCCTGGCTATCGTCATCGGCCTCTATATCTGGTCGACCGGGCAGGCAAAAAAGATCGAACGCGAAGCGTAATTCCAAGTGCGATGACGTGACTCATCGCACTTGGCAAGGGCGACCGCCCGCCCGAGCTTATGCGAGGAGCCATCGGGGCCGCCCGTGCGGCGGCGTTTGAGCTGAAAAAATGCGAATACCAACCTGCACCTAATGTAACAGTATCTGTGCAGGTTGGTATTCGCATAGGGTCACGACGCGTTGACCGGGTCTTTTTGGCCTTTTCGATTCATCCGAAACTGGTTAGAAGAGCCGTATGAGCAACGTAGACAACCGCCCCAAGATCAACCCGATTCCTGCAGACGGCATCACCTATTACCTGCATCCCCATCCGCGCTCGCCGTTCTCGGAAGCCGTGCAGGTTGGCAATGTGCTGTACCTGTCGGCCATGATCGGACTCGATGAAAAGGGTAAGCTGGCCGAAGGCTTCGAGTCCGAGGTTCGCTTCATCATGAGCAACACGGCTGACATCCTGAAAAAATACGGCCTGGGCCTGGAGCACATTTTCAAGACGACGGTGATGCTGACCGATATCGACAAGTGGGGCGAATTCAATCGCCTCTACAAGACCTATTTCCACCCGGCGCAACTGCCGGTCCGGACGGCTTTTGGTGTCTCCAGCCTCGCCTATGGCGCAACCGTCGAGGTCGAATTCTGGGCCCACGTGCCGGAAACGAAATAGGTCCGACCCCTGGGCGGGGCTCCAGAAATGTCGCGCGCCGGGTGAAAAAACCTGCCATAAGGTCTTTCCGCCGCGGCTGACGCGCCGGTTTACCTGAACAAGGATACGGTCATGGCCAAGGGTCAAAAGAAGAGCAATAAGGAAGTCCGCAAGCCCAAGAAGGCCCCGGTCAAGATCGAAACCGTATCGGTGGCCGGCTTCACCAAGGGCCAGCAGGCGACACTTAACAACATCAAGAAGGCCTGAGGCCATGCGTCAGGCCTTCAACCTGATCATGCGCATTATCAGCACCCTGCTGGGTCTATTGCTGATGGCGGCCGGCGGAATATGGGTGTTGCAGGGCACGGGCCTGGCCTTCCAGGTCGGTTTTATGGCGGGCGACTGGCATTGGACGCTGTATGGCGCGCTGATGGTTCTGGTCGGCGTCGCCCAGGCGGTGTGGAGCAATACCCGTCAGGGCCGCCACTGAGCGCCGCTGTCATCATCTTGCCGCAATGGTATCCGAAATCGCTACAGTTTTCGCATTCCGGCTAGGGATACATCTCCATGATTCGCTTCACGCATCTCAAACTCACAGCACTGGCTTTGGGCGCAGCAGCCCTGACCGCGTCAGGCACTCTGCTCATGGCCGCACCGGCTTCGGCCGACACGGCGGACTATGACGGCTATTGCTACGTCAAAAAGACCAAGGACGACCAGAAGGACGCGCTGATCGGCGCGGCTGTTGGTGGCGCCGCCGGCGCCATTTTCGGCAAGAAGGGCAAGAAGGCCAAGAGCGCGGCTATCGGCGCGGCTGTTGGTGGCGTTGCCGGCTATGTCATCGGCAAGAATTCCAAGGAAAAGGTCGTCTGTGACGGCGACCGCTACTACGTCTACAGCAAGGCCTATTACGATCCGAACCCCGCCGAACGCGGCTATCGTCTGGTCTTCTTCGAAGATCGCCCGGAAGGCGTCGACCTGTATGTCCGTTACAAGGGCAAGGACGTCCCCTACAGCCCGCACTAAGGTCAGGCATTCGCGGCAGGCGCGGGGGACAAAGGTTGTCCGCGCCTGATTTCTATGGCCGCAATTGACGAAATCTCATTTGCCTGCCGCCGCTTTCCGGCTATATCCAGGCTCATGACATCTGATCTCGATATTCGCCCCGCAGAACCCGCCAAATTCATCCAGGGCCGGACTGGCCTCTGGGAGCTCGTCATCGGCCTGGAAGTCCATGCCCAGGTGGCGTCGAACACCAAGCTGTTTTCCGGCGCCCGCGTCGGCTTTGGCGCCGGACCCAATGAGCAGGTCTCTTTGGTCGACGCCGCCATGCCCGGCATGTTGCCCGTACTCAACCGTTTCTGTGTCGAGCAGGCGGTCAGAACAGGCCTGGGTCTGAAGGCGCAGATCAACCGTTTCTCACGCTTCGATCGCAAGAACTACTTCTATCCGGACCTGCCGCAGGGCTATCAGATCAGCCAGCTTTTCCATCCCATCGTTGGGGAGGGCGAGGTCCTGGTCGAGCGTGACGACGGCACCTCAATCACCGTGCGCATCGAACGCCTGCACTTGGAACAGGACGCAGGCAAGTCGATTCACGACCTCGACACCACCGCCACCTATATCGACCTGAACCGTGCCGGTACGGCCTTGATGGAGATCGTCTCCAAGCCGGACATCCGGTCGTCCGACGAAGCTGTTGCATATTTCAAAAAATTGAGAACTATCCTGATCTATCTCGGCACCTGCGACGGCGACATGGAAAAGGGCAATATGCGCGCCGACTGCAACGTTTCGGTCCGCCGTCCCGGTGAACCGCTGGGCACGCGTTGCGAGATCAAGAATGTCAACTCGTTCCGCTTCATGCAACAAGCTATAGAATATGAGGCACGCGAGCAAATCAGAATTCTTGAGGAAGGCGGCACTATCAAGCAGGAGACACGCCTGTTCGACTCCGTCAAGGTCGAGACTCGCTCGATGCGTTCAAAGGAAGAAGCGCACGACTACCGCTATTTCCCCGACCCCGATCTGTTGCCGGTCGAGTTGGAAGAGGCGTGGATCGAGGAGATCCGCCAGCATCTGGTCGAACTGCCCGACGACAAGAAGTCGCGCTTCGTCAGTCAGTACGGCCTTTCGTCCTATGACGCCGGCGTGCTGATTTCCGATCAGGCGCGCGCCGACTATTACGAGCAGGCGGCGAAAGGCCGCGATGCCAAGCTGGTCGCCAACTGGACCACCAACGAATTGCTGGCGCGCCTGACCAAGGACGGACTCGACATTGCCGAAAGCCCTTTGCCACCCGAGCACATTTCCGGTTTGGTGGAATTGATTGAGAACGGCACCATATCGTCAAAGATCGCCAAGACAGTCTTCGAGCACATGTGGGACGAAAAGGGAATTATGACCCCGGCCGAGATCGTCGAGAAGCATGGCTTGAAACAGGTGACAGACACCGGCGCTATCGAGAAGGCCGTTGACGACATCATCGCTGCCAATCCCGACAAGGCGGCCGAGGTCGCGACCAAGCCGCAGGCTTTAGGCTGGTTCGTCGGCCAGGTGATGAAGGCGACTCAAGGCAAGGCCAACCCCGCGACCGTCAACGAGCTGTTGAAGGCGAAGCTGGGAGTTTGATGCAACCCAGCCTGTCGTGTGTTTGAACGGAGTTTTGGTTTTACACAGATGTCGCAGATGAAGATAAATGGCCTGGCTCATATTGACGCCGACGCGTGAGAACTGAGGCGTTGATCGACGCGCGAAGCGCTTCCCAATTTCATGCTCCACGACGGTCGCGGCTACCCTGAAATCATCTGTGAAATCTGCGACATCTGTGTGAAAAAAACGTCAGCTATGGCAAAACGGAACTGTCCGAACTTGACATCAGCGGTAACGGCCTATTGGGCGCGTACGATCGCGATGTAGGGCGTCTCGATCGAAGGCTGACCCGCGGATTGCGGGCTTCTGTCCGGCTGCGGACTGCTTTCCCGCACGGTATGGGCTGGGCCGACAACCAGGACCTGGATTGGCTCATCCGACGTCTGGGCGTCGCTTTCAGCATAGACAACGGTCGGCTGGGCGGTCGCGACCGGACCTGACTGACGGTTAGCCATGTCCTGCTCATATTGTGCCAGCTGCTGGCGGTTCAGGTCGTCCGAAGGGCGGGCCTTGGTGGTGGCGGCGCTGGCTGGCTGCATGGCCAGTGAAAGGGCGGCGACCGCGGCTACGGTGGCAAATGTCATGGCTTTCATGTCGAAATCCTTGTTGCAGTCCACCCCAGCAGACCGCAGCAGGCTATCGCGGAGCATCGTAAACAGTACAGATGAACCTGCCGCGACCGCCATGTGAATCCGGCAAAGAAAAGGCCCCGGCCAGAGGCGACCGGGGCAAGTCTTGATGGTTTACGCGAGTAATTAAGGTCTGTGACTTACATGGCCGGCGCCGACGAGGTCGATTCGCTGGACGACGTGCTTTCACTGGTCGAGGTGCTGTCGGACCAGGACGATTCGGCTGAACACGAGACGCTCGATGAGGCCGAGGCGCTGTCACTGGTGCTGCTGCTGGCGCTGTCCGTCACACAAGATTCAGACGACGAACTGGCCTGGCCGGCGGCAGGGTCGGCCACCGCGGTGGCGGCCGTGGGATCGGTCACGGCGGTCGCGATCGCGGGTGCAGGATCGGTCACGGGGGCCGGATCAGTCACGGCGGGCGCGGCATCCTGGGCCTGGGTCAGAACCGGCACGATTGCGACGGCGGAAACGAAGGCGACAGCGGCGGCGATGCGGATAAAGGAGGTCATGTGGGCAGTGTCCTTGTCATGAAAGGATAGTATGGGGAGGATGAGATAGACCTCTGCGTTCCCGTAGCCTTTACCTGCGCAGGGGCGACGCAGGGGCAGGGGGATATGTCCGCCGCGTCACAGGGCGGATTTAGACCGGCGTTTGTGGCCAAAAACCGGCACAAATATGACGCACTGCAAAACCACATCGGTTTTTTATTTCACGAATATTACTTATATTTCAATGTTAGTATAGGTGTTTTAACGCAAAATGGGTGCCCGACCAGCCTTGGTGATTGCTGCGTTGCGGTGAAAAAACACCGCGTGCGTTTGTTAATTCCTAAAGCTTTACTGACAGGTTATAAGGTCAAGCGACAAGACTGGAATTCTACAGGGGCATCTGAACGATGGCGGGCGAACTGGCTCTCAGTCTTGAGGGCGTATCCAAGACCTATGGCGACTTCCGAGCTGTGCACGACCTCAGTTTCGAGGTCGGCAAGGGCACGATCTGTGGCTTCCTGGGCCCCAATGGCGCCGGAAAGACCTCGACCGTCCGGATGATTCTGGGCCTTTCGGCGCCATCGGCCGGGCGTATCACAGTCCTCGGCGGGACCGGCGAACAGGCCTTGGACCGAATCGGCTTCCTGCCCGAAGAGCGCGGCCTGTACCGCAAGATGCGGGCAATCGACGTTATCGTCTTTCTCGCCGGCCTGAAGGGCGTAAAAGCGCAGGTGGCACGAAAGCGGGCCCAGGAGATGATGGAGGCGCAAGGGCTGGGTGGGTTTGTCACCGCGCCTATCCGTTCGCTCAGCAAGGGTATGTCGCAAAAGGTGCAACTGATCGCCTGCCTGGTCCACGAACCGGAACTGGTCATTCTCGACGAGCCCTTTTCCGGCCTCGACCCAGTCAATCAGCAGGGTCTGGAAACCATCATCCGCGACATCGCGAAACGCGGCGCTACCGTCCTGTTCTCGACTCACGTCATGCAGCACGCCGAACGTTTGTGCCAGAACGTCGTCATGCTGACAAAGGGCCGCAAGGTCTTTGAAGGTACCCTGAAGGCCGCTCGTGCCGCGGCACCGCGATTCCTCGAACTGGAAGGCGTGCTGACCCTGGCAGATATCATGGCCCTGCCGGGGATCAAGTCGGCCCACGACCTGGGTGTCTCGGACGATAACGTGCCCCTGTGGCACTGCGAACTGGAGGCCGGACGGTCGGCGCATGAGGCGCTGAAAGCCGCCTTTCTCAAGGGCCTGGACGTGCGCCGCTTCGAAGCCCGCGAACCCAGCCTGCACGACGCCTTTATCGTCCTGACGGGCGGCGAGCCGGAGACCCATCACCATGCGTAAGACCCTGCTGATCGCCCGCCGCGAGTATCTCGCCTTTATCCGCACAGTTGGTTTCTGGTTGTCCCTGGTCACGGCGCCGCTGATCTTCGGCTGCATCATCGCCGTACCGATACTGATCCGTCAGACCGCGCCCGTCGATCGCATGTCCGTGGCGATACTGGACCTGACCGGGGTACAGGAGGCGCCGGTGCGCGCCCTGATCCAGCAAAGGATCACGCCGCCGCCGACTGGCAGCCGCAATACCGACTTCATGCATAATGTCGGCCAGGCCATGTTCAAGCCGGACGACACGCAACTGGTGCCCTTGCCGGCCGCTCTTAATCCGGGGATGAGTCTGAAGGACGCCGAGGACCGGATTCCCGCGCTTATGGAATCGCCTGCGCCGGGTCAGCCCACCACCATCCTTGTCATCTACGACGACGGCGACATCCTGCATTTTCATATCTGGTCGACCCAGAAACAGCGTAATCGCCTGCAGGACATGGTGTATTGGGACCTGGACGGCCGGCAGTATTACAAGATGGCCGGCATGCACGGCATTGACCCGGCCCTGGCTCACGACATGCGCGAAACCCGCGCCCAGATCATGAGCCTGACGCCGCGCGACGCCGTGCCCGGCCCACACAACGATGCAGACGGTTTCGGCGAAGCGATCCGGGACAATGCACCGCGCATGATCGGCGCGATCATGGGTTATATCTCGTGGATGACGATCTTTTCCTCATCCATGATCCTGCTGGGCGGGGTGATCGAAGAAAAGGCCAGCAAGGTGCTGGAAGTGCTCCTTGCCTCGGTCTCGACCGAAAGCCTGCTGATCGGCAAGGTTCTGGGCGTGGCCGCCGTCCTGGCAACCGTCGGCGCCATCTGGGGCGGGGCGGCCTTTGCCGCCTTCAGCATGGGCGCGCAATATATGCCGTCCGATATGGTGCACAATCTGTCGCTGGCCATGTCGGGCCTGTTCACGCCGCAGCGCGTTGCCCTGCTGGCCGCCTACTTCATTGGCGGCTACCTGATGTTCGGCGTCACCTTCGCCGCCATCGGCGCCTTCTGCGAGACACAAAAGGACGCCCAGGCCATTATGGGGCCGATCATGATCGTCCTGATGGTGCCGATGATGACCATGCAGGCCGCGCTCCTGCCGTCCGGCGCGGGGTCGCCTCTGATCCAGTGGTTGTCCTATGTCCCGATCTTCGCGCCGTTCCTGATGCCGTTGCGCCTGGCCGAACCGCTGCCGATGTGGGAAATCGTCGTCACGCTGGGCGGCATGGCGCTGGCGGCGACCGGTATGATTATGGTTGGTCGCCGCGCGTTCAAGCAGGGGGCGCTTACCGGTGGGAAGCTGAGCTGGGGCCTGCTGGCCAAGATCGCCGTCCGGAAATCGGTTTAAGCGGCGTGGCGGTCGCCGTACACGAGGTCGGCCGCGAAGGCGCCAAGGTCATTTCGATCGACGGTTTTATTACGCAGCCCGATCGGCTGGTCGACGCGGCGTCAGAGCTCGCCCCATTTCCGCCGGCCACCACCTGGTATCCGGGTGCACGCTGCCTGATTACGCCCGAGAACCGTAATGTCTGGCGCTATGTCGAAACGATTCTGCAAAATCTCGGGCCCTTGATGGCCCGGATCCATGGCGCAAAGGGTCTGGAGTTGACCGAAGCCAGCTTTTCGATGGTGACGCGGAGGCCTGAGGATCTGCACCTGCTGCAGCGTATTCCCCATTACGACCGCGACGACCCGGACCTCTTTGCCGTCCTGCACTTTCTGAGTCGCCGGCCGGCCGGCGGCACGGCCTTTTATCGCCACCGCGCCACCGGCTTCGAGTGTATTTCGCCGGACCGCAACGACGCCTATCTCGCCACGCTCAATACGGAATATGTCCGGTCAGGAGAACCGCTGGCCAGCTATCCCGACCAGTCCAGCGAAGCCTTTGAACGCACGGCCCTGTTTGATGGCCTCTACAACAGAGCCTTGATCTACCAGGGATGTCTATTGCATTCCGCCCACATCCCGGATGATTTTGCCTTCAGCAACGATCCGCGTGAGGGGCGTTTGACCGCCAACCTGTTTGTGCGTCGATTATAGGCGTCGACTATAGGACCGGATCGTGTTTCGTTGCGTCTTCGGCGGGCACGGCTTCTCGGCCGTTGCTCACAGCGGAACTATCCGTATAGACCGGCCCGTTGCCAAGGGCTTCCGCCTTGGCCAGTTCCCGGCGGTTCAAGGCGTCGCTGCTGGACGAATCGTGAGGGTCGTTAGCCTGGTCGCCGGCGGCCACGGCGCGAAGGTGCTCGCGCTGCAACTGGGCGGCTTCTGCCGCGCTCCCTTCGGGTGGAGGGACTTCCACCGGCGTGACGGTTTCCGGCGCCGACTGGGGCGTAGCCTGAGTTTGGGTAGGGGCCGGAGTTTGAACCTGGGTTTCAGCCTGAGCAAAAGTCTCACCCTGAGCGAATTGGGCGCTCATAAGACCGAAGGCCAGTGTGGTGCACAAGACTGTATATTTCACGGCTTGTCCTTTCGGATTTGAAGGCGGCAAGACTCTGCCCCGCCGTCCTTACTCGCCTCTCGCGTCGATTGCCGAACGTACCCCAGCCTGAAGATCAGCCTGGGTGGGCGGTCTCGAGGTGCTACGATTGTCTGTTTTTCTGCGGGCATCATCTTGGCTTTGCGCCTCGATCAACGCACGATTTGAGCGCGTGCGTCCCGGGTCGGCATACAGTGTTGCCTCGCCATCGATTTGGGCCAGCGCGTGGTCGTCATAACGCTCAGCGCCGCGGTCACGCTGGCGCAGGTCCAGCTGGTCGGGAAGACGGGCATCCAGGTGAACACCCGTCGCCAGTTGTTCGCCCGCCAGGACCGGGCTCGCGGAAAGTGCGGCAGAGAAGGCCAGAGCGGTCAATAAAATGGTGTTTGTCATAACGTCCTCCGACTGAACCAAGCAAAGTTTCTGCCCTTTTACGGGCCGAATTGGGGTGAAAATATCAGGATGGCATTGGGATCGCGCTTCAGGACATAAAGAACCCCCGGCAGATGGGCTGCCGGGGGTACAAAGCCTTGTCATACCTGACGGCTACTGATGTCTGACCGAGCCGTTGCCGCTTGCGGCGGCATTGGCTGAAGCCGTGGCGCTGACATCGGGAACGGCGCCGGCCGCGCCGCGCGCAGCATCCGCAACCTGACCTGTCGCCATGCGGGCGTCACTGCGAGCGTCATTATAGGCGTCGTCGGCGACATCGCCGTTAACCGTGGCCGAAGCGCCGGCACTGCTGTTCGAACGGGCCCGCGTGTTGCGGCCGTCTGAGCTGACGGAGCCATTTGTGCTGACATTGGCGTCCGCGTCGGCGGCGCTGCGTGCGTCATCGGCCAGGTCGCGACCCTGGCGGCGGGCCCTGGCGGCATCGCGCTTAACGTCGTCGCGCGTGTCACGATAGAAATCGCCCGCGCCGCTGGCGTCGACATTGCCGGTTACATTGCCCGAGCCGTTGAAGGCGCCGCCGACCTGGCCTGTTGTATTGCCGATCGCGCCGCCGAAGCCGCCACCGGCGCTGCCGCCACCGCCGACCGAGCCACCCAGAAGCTGGGCATGGGAGAGGGCCGGTGTCAGGGCCACGCCCAAGACAAGAGCCACGCAGGAAGCTTGATAAAAATTACGCATGGTTTCCTCACATCTTTGCCACCGGCGGAGTTGCCGGCCTTCAGACTGGAAGGGCGTACGTTGCCGCCGTTGGTTTCCATAAGGTTAAGTTTTGGGACTGACAGCGGCGGAAGTGTGTCACAAAAATCAAGACGGAATAAGGAAGACGATCCATATTATCAGGGGCACAAAAAACCCCTGAAGCCCGGGGGATGGAGCTTCAGGGGCGTGCCGGTGCTTGAAGGCGCCGGATTTAGTACAGGTTATAGACCGCGTCGATGATCTCACCTGAGTAGGTGTCAACCAGGAGAGCGTCCTGACCGACCCAGTACCAGGCGCAGCCGTCGGGCGGATAGGGCAGGCCGTAATAGTCCCAGTCGCTGATACGATAGCGCATCAAGGCGTCCGGCAGATACTCGCCCACCGACCAGCGATGATTGTAATATTGCGACGGGACGGAATAGTAGCCGTAGCTGGGGGCAAAATAGAAACCCCAGCGTATGCCGTTATAGCCGTTCCAGCGGTGATCGCGGTGCCAGTCGAACCGGTGGTTCCAGTCACCGCCCTGGCGATGCCAGTCGTGGCGATTGCCGCCACCGCCGCCGTGATGGCCACCACGGTCGCCGCGCCAGCGATTGTTGCCGCGATCATTGTCGTTGTCCCGGTCGTGGTCGCGGCCGCGATTCCAGTCGTTATTGCCGCGATGGTCGTCACGGTCGCGATGGCCTTGCCAGCCACCGTTACCATGGTTGCTCTGGCCGCCGTTGTGATTACCCTGCCAGCCACCGCCGCCCTGGCCACCACCACCGTGGTTGCCCGATTGACCGCCACCTTGACCGCCACCTTGGCCGCCACCGCCGTGGTTACCCTGCCAACCGCCGCCGCCTTGGCCGCCACCGCCATTGCCGCCATGATTGCCGCCGTGGTTGCCCTGGCCGCCATTATGGTTGCCTTGCCATCCGCCGCCACCGCCGTGATTGCCATTGGGCGTGTCGGGCCGGTTGATCGGTGGGGACGATGGCGTATTCGGACGATTTACCGAGCCGCCGCCACCGCCGCGATTACCCTGCCATCCGCCGCCGCCGCCGCCATTGCCACCACCACCGCGGTTACCTTGCCAGCCGCCGCCGCCACCGGAGTTACCACCGCCGCCGCCGCGATTTCCACCATTGTGGTCTCCACCGCCGCCACCGCCGCCGCCGCCGCGATTTCCACCATTATGGTCTCCACCGCCGCCGCCGCCGCGATTTCCACCATTATGGTCTCCACCGCCACCACCGCCGCCGCGATTTCCGCCACGATCGCCCCCGCCACCGCGGGCAACGCCAAGCGTGCCGCCATGGGGTTGGGCGACGGGCGAGTCGGAGTCACCGTCTGTCGGGGGCTTGGCCAGGCTATAGCCCGGCGCGGCCCCAAGTGCCAGGATCAGCCCCAGCGCAAGGACAGGGCTCGCCTTCTTTGCAAATTTGTCGATCATCTTTTTCCTCACAGTCATCCCAGATCACCCCGCTGCCGGAGTTTTTTGCGCGGATCTGGCACGCATGCCGATAAAATTATCGTCTTGTCACCCTTATGACAGGCCCTAGGTGAACTGAAGCTGAATGATGCAGTCAGCTATTTTTCTGCGGCCGGCAGCGAAATCGCCGGTTAAGGTCCGGTTGATTTTGCCGTGCCTGCTGACCGCAGTGCCGATTCAACTGTGATATTAACCTTCGCATTAATCAGAACGAGTGCAGTATCTATCTATGCCGTCGATAATGTATGCGCCATTTGGAATATTTATACTTATAAATTAGCCAATAATTTACGATGATTGTGCAAATTGTGAACAATAATATTAACATTAAATCGTTGTTTACATAAAATATTTAGCTTGATTGCCGCTATTAACTTTAATTTCATGGCGCGGTGTTGAACTGATCACGTCAACCGATTTCAGGAGACGCGCAAAACGCGCGGTAAGATCACAATGACCACCTCGATTATCGAAAACGAAGCCATGTCCCTGCCGCTGCCGACCCCCGAAATGGGCGGCGAAGAGCTGTTCCGCCTGGGCATGATGTATTCAACCGGCCAGGGCGGTGCACCGCTGGATCTGGTTTCGGCCCACATGATGTTCAACCTGGCCTCCATGCGTGGTTCGCTGGAAGCAAGCGTCTATCGTCGCGAGCTGTCGCGCGAAATGGACCGCGACGCGATCGCCGAAGCCCAGCGCGCCGCTCGCCAATGGATCGACCAGGGCCGTATCGGCTACGCGGCCTAAAACTTTTTTAGTGTGCGCTCAGGCGCCGCGCGGGCTTACCTCGCAACGGCTCGGGCGCGCGGTCGCGCTTGCCGGACCTTGCAGGTCCGGAGGCAATAATCCGCACCGTAGGTAGAAAGAGCTTTTTAACGTGTGCTTAAGTACCACGCGTAGCTTCTGGCGATCAGCCGCCGAAGGTTTTGTAGGTAAAGTAGTTGAGTATGCCGCCGGGGATCAGGTTGTTGACCCACTGTTCCATAATGACTCCGGCTTCTGCGATATTGGTGCGCGGAACATAGACGATGTCGAAGCGGCGTAGCGCCGTCATGCGGCTGGCGCGCCCCGACAGGGGATCCTGCAGATCGACCGTGCGCAACATGGCCTCGCCATTGCGCCCCCGCCGGATGATCATGACCTGATGGCCCTTGGCCGAATGCGTGAAGCCGCCGGCCGCCATGGTCGCCTGCAGCGCATCCATATCCGCCAACATGTCGATCCAGCCGGGGTTGCGCACCTCGCCGCCGACCAGCACACGCATCGGCGCCACATCACCCGGATAGACGAAAACCAGTGGTTCGCGCAGGATAGTGGCGTAGGCGGTCTGGACAATAGCCTGAAGCTCTGGCGCGCTCTTGTAGGCCGCCATGACCTGGCCGATCAGGCCCAATGTAATGCGGCCGTCCGGCCCGACCTGGGTCTGGCGGCTCAGTTCCGGCGCCGACGGAATGACGATTTCCAGCTTGTCGCCGGGATAAAAAAGATATTGCGGCTCGGCGTCCGACCAGGTCGCAAAAGCGATATCGCCGGCCGGCGGCATCCGGTCCTGCCGCGATCCCAGATTAGACCAGGGCATATCGGCCATGGCGCCACCCGCCGCGCCTGTGCCAATAAGACCCATGCCGGCCAAACCCAGTCCACTGAAAAGCTGTCTGCGCGTTATCATGACGCCGATCTTATCTTGAGTCGCTGCCGAGTTGGCGCTTCCGCGAGAATTTTGAAGCCTCATTAACTAGCATCGCAAATCGTAAACCTTCGTTAACGCAATCTTCCCTAAACTTATGATCTTACGCTTTTATTAAGAGTCGGCGGGCAGCGAAAGCAACTAGCCAACGGGATAAGAATCCATGCACCCTGATGATACGTGGGACGACGAGGACGGGACGGTTGTGTCCCTGAAACGCCGCGCGCAAGGGAAAAGCATGACGGCGGAAGCCGCAAAACCGAGAACCGGCGGTGGACGGCTGCAATTCGGGATGGAAGACATCCTGGGTTTGCTGCTGCGTGAAATCTGGCTGATGCTCCTTGTTTTCGGCGTCATATTCGGCATCGGTATTGCGGCGGCCATGTCCATGGCGTCGACCTATACGGCCAGCGCCAGTCTGCTGATGCAACTGGGCAAGGACTATGTCTATGATCCCCTGGCCGGCGACGCCGCCCGCGGCGCCACGGCGACGATCGACCAGGTCGTCCAGTCGGAAGGCGAAATCCTCAACTCGACTGAGCTGAAAAAGCGCGTCATCGCCAAGGTCGGCTACAAGGTCGTGCTGAGCGATACGCCCGCCCTGTGGAACCCGAAGACCGACGCCCAGCGCGCCATGGCCGACGCTGCCGCCCTGAAGGTCCTGCAAACCGGGTTTGCCATATCGACCGCGCCGCAGAATAACGTCGTGCGCCTGACCTTCAAACATGTCGACGCCATGTCGGCCTCATTGATCCTCAACACGCTGATCGACGAGTACCAGAGCTATCGCCAGCAGGTGTTCACCGATTCGGTCGGGCCCGCCCTGCGCAAGACCAAGGCCAGCTACGAGGAACAACTGAGCGGTGCCGACGCGGCGTTGCAGGCCTTTCTGACGCAGCACGGGGTCGGTGACTTTGTTACGGCCAAGGCGACCTATTCCAGCGTTTTCGACAAGGTGACCGGTGACCTGTATACGGTCCAGTCGCAACTGGCCGAGGATCGGGCGAAGCTCGGCGAAATCAAGGCCAATCTCGCCGGCCTGAGCCCGGAAATGAGCGTCGAACGCGACCTCGATCTCAGTGTGCCCAACAAGATATTTGCCCTCAAGCAACAGCGCCAGGAACTGCTGGCGCGCTATCTGCCGACCGCCCAGCCGGTCAAGGATATCGATGCCCAGATCGCGGCCTATGAGCAGTTGATGAACTCCGGCCAGGGTGTCGGCGAACAGGCGCACAAGCTGGGAACGAATCCGATCTTCCAGGACCTGACGACGCAAAAGCTGAACCTCGAAGCCGAACTGGCGTCGCTGGAAGGCCGCCGCAGCCAGCTTCAGGCCCAGGCTGATGACGTCACCCAAAAGCTGCAATTGATGCAGGGGCTGGAAGCGCAATATAACAGCCTGTCGTCCAACCGCGACGCCCTGCAAAAGAACATCGGCATCTTCACCGAACGGATTCAGGAAAACGACGCCCAGCACCAGATGGCCGACGGCACCGATGATGCGGTGCGTGTGGTCGAAAAGGCGTCCTTGCCCGACAAGCCGAAGAGCTTCAAGAAGATCGTCATGATCATGTCCTTCCTGTTCGCCGGCTTTACCGCGTTGTGCGCCGGGGGCTTGCGGATCGTGACCCGCAGGGGGTTTGCCAATGCGGGCATGGCGTCGAAGGCGCTGGACCTGCCGGTTCTGGCGACAGCGGGCGTCAAGCACGACGACAGGGGCGCGCGAGCGGCTTGATTGCGCCATCGGGCTTTGCGACAGTGACAATAATGATTCGAAGCGGTGCGTGGGCAGGTCAGTGAGTTTTCGGCCATATGGTTGATCTAACAAAAGAAATGGCTGATCTGATGTCGGCGCTCGGGCGTCCTCAGACGCGCAAGGGGCGCGTGCTGATGTTCGTCTCGGCTATTTCCGGCGAAGGCGTGTCGACGGTCGCCCGTGAATATGCACGCTGCGAAGCGGCCTTTGCCAAGCGTCCGGTCTGGCTGATCGATGCCGACCTGGGCCGGCAGACTCAAATGGCGGCCCTGACGAACGATCCCCACCGTTTCGGTCCGCCGGGCAATCTGAGTTCGGCCTCTCCCGACGGTTCGGTTTTTTTCCGCCTGGCGCCACCGGCGCTGGATCCGCGCGGCGAGGCGATTGCCGATGAAAAATACCTGGTCGCGCGTCCCTTCCTCGACAATCGACTGTGGGTGACCCGGTTCCGGTCGAAAAATATGGCGCCGGGCCAGCGACCCAAGCTGAACGATCAGTCGCCCTACTGGAATGCCCTGCGCAGGCACGCCCAGACCGTGGTCGTCGACGTCCCGGCCATGGACCGGTCGGCGGCCGTCCTGCAACTGGCGCCCCAGGTCGACGGCATCATTCTGGTGGTCAGCGAAGAAGAGGGCGACGTCCAGGCCCGCATCGACCTGAAGAACGACATCGAACAGATTGGCGGCAACATGGTCGGCATCGTCTATAACCGCGCCCGGTCGACCCGGGGAGCCGTGCGGCGGCCAATGGGCCGGCTCGCGGCGCTTTAGCCCGCCGCGCCCCGTCATGCAGGCGCTCGACGACTTCATCGACGACTGGCGCGGGGCATGGTTGTCGCTGGCCTGCGGCGTGGCGCTGCTGCTGGCGTTTTCCCAGGCCTGGCAGGCGCCGTTGTTCGGCTACACGACCGATCAACTCAGTTCGGGCGCGCTTATCCGTTATTTCTATTATCCCTTCTATCTGGCGGGCCTGGTTCTGGCGTGTCTCAGCTGGCGGCGGCTGATCAGCGCCACCTGGCGCACGCCGCTGCTGCTTCTGCTGCTATTTCTATGCGCAGCGTCGTATTTTTGGTCGAGCAATCCCGGCGACACGGCGCGGCGCTTCATCGCGCTCAGCATGACCATGCTCAGCGCCTACGCCATGGCGGCGCGCTTCAGCTGGCAAAGGCTGAGCGAGGTCATCGCTATCGCCTTTCTGATCATGATGGTCTTCTCGATCGTCTTCGCCGTGGCGTTTCCGCACCTCGGCCGGATGCAGGAGCTGTTTGTCGGCGCCTGGCGCGGCGTCTGGCTGGAAAAGAACAATCTCGGCGCCAATATGGCGATCGGTTTTGTCGCCGCGGCCGCGGCCGGGCTTCATAACCCGTCGCGGCGGATTTTCTGGGGTGTCGTTGCCGCCCTGATGGTCGTTGTCCTGGTGCTGTCGACCTCCAAGACGGCCCTGGTGTCGGTTGTCCTGGGGATCGGTGGCATAGGTTTCATCTACCTGGCGCGGCGCGGGCCGATCATCGGCATATTGCTGTCCTGGCTGGCGGTGACCGTGCTGCTGATGCTGGGTGCGTTCGTGCTGTTTTTCCCGGAGCACCTGTTCCTGCTGCTGGGCAAGGACGCGACCCTGACCGGGCGGACCTTCATCTGGGAAGGCATATCACGCGTCATGGAAAGCCGGCCCCTGCTGGGTTACGGTTATGGTTCGGTATGGAGCGACGAGAGCCAGTACGCGCCACTGGCCAAGATCGTTCAGGTGGCCGGTTTTCGCCCGTACCACGCCCATTCGTGCTGGTACGAGGTCTGGCTGGCGCTCGGGATCGTCGGACTGGTCGTGTGGGGGCTGGTCTTCTGCGAAGCCTGGCTCAAGGCTCTGTACCGGACCTATCGCGGGTCGGGCGGCTATTTTGCCCTGCCGATGCTGGGCATGTACAGCCTGTCGAGCCTGACCGAGAGCCAGGCTTTGAGCTGGAACGACCTGCGCTGGTGCCTGTTCGTCCTGGTCATGGTGAAGGTATCGCTGCGTGGCGATGAGGACAGCGACGCGGCTTTTTGAGCCTGGTCGTCCGTTTCAGGCGGCCCGCGAAGCAGCCGGAGCCGCCATCAACGCGCGCTGGGCGCCGTCCGCAAACGTGACGAAATCGAAGCCCAGTTCAACGCCACGTGCCACGATCCGGTTCAGGGTCTCCGGCGTGCAGCCCCAGTCCGACGGGCTTTTGCGGACATCGTGCGTATACAGGACCAACCAGCTCGACGGCGTGGCGTGTGCGCGTTGCAGCCACTCCATGGCCGTCTGTTCGCCGCATGTCCCTTCGATCCCGACGCCCGGCGCCTGGTTGAGGTCGGTGCCGGCAACGATCAGACCGTGATGCAGGGCGCGCGAGGCGAGGTAACGCTTGTCGACCACCGCCTTGGCCTGGGGCGAGACATCGCCATAGGGATAGGCAAAGGTGCGCGGGGAGGGCACGCCCAGATGTCTCAGCACGATCTGGTTTTCCTCGATATCCGCTTCGATCTCCGCGCCGGAAGCCCGGCCGCAATCGAGATGGCTGTAGGTATGGCAGGCGATCTCGAACCCGGCGGCATGCAGGGCGCGGATGTCGTCACCGTCGGCATAGCTGCCAAGGTGGCTGTCGCGGCCCATCAGGCCGGCAGAGATGTAATAGGTGCCTGCTACGCCGTGGCTGCGCAGGATGGCGGCGCCATTACGCGCCGCCGATACCGGGGCGTCGTCGAACGAGATGGTCAGCATAGGCCGCGCGACACTGGTCATCTGGGCCGGGCGCGTGTGGGTCAGGCGGGCGAAGCGGCGGCGCAGCTTGCCGTAGAGCGAGGTGTCGGCGCTGTAGGGGACTTCGGACATGTTACACGACCTGGGCGTAGAGAGCGGCACGATAGAGACGCAAAGACAATGCGCGCAGTTTGAGCGGCGCGAATTCGAGTTGCGCGAAGGATTTCAGGGCCGGGCGCAACAGGCCCAGGCCCGGTATCTTCTTCAGCAGGCGCGCCACCTTGTAGCTCGGATACTGGGCTACGACGTCGCGATGACGGGCGATGACGCGGGCGAAATTGGCCACCGACTGCTCGTACTTGCGCGCCAGCGTATCGGCGCGATCGAGCCCCATATGGGTCGCCGTATTGTCGATATGGTCGACGCCATAGCGGGCGGCGACGCGCATGGCCCATTCGACGTCTTCCCAGCCCCAGCCGGTAAAGCTGGCATCGAAGCCCTCGGCCTCGAAGACGTCGCGGCGGACCAGCAGGTTCGAGGTGAAAACGTATTTTTCCGGCTGCAGCGACCGCGTGTCGGCATCCAGGCAATCGCTCTTGGCCGCCATCATCCGGTGAACCGCAAAGCGCCGGTCTTCGGGCGCCTGGATCAGCGAGAAACCGCCGAACACCACAGCGACGTCGCAACGCGTCTCCGTCAACCAGGTGTCGAGAAAGCGGCTGTCGTCGGGCAGCATGTCGGCGTCGAGGAACAGGAAGTAGCGTCCACGCGCCGCCGAGGTCAGGCGGTTGCGCCCGCGCGCCCGGCCTTCGTTTTGCTCCAGGGTGATCAGTTCGCAGGCCAGAGGTGAAGAATCCAGAAATTCAGAAATTTCACGGGTGATCTCGGGCATCTGCGAACCGTCATCGATCAGGATGATTTCGATCTCGTGCGGATCGCGAGTGTGCAGGGCCTGCAGCAGGGCGAGGGGGGATTCCTTGTAGAAGGGAATCAGCACCGACAAACGCGGTTCGGCGGTCAGGTGGGCGGCGTTGCGCAGCGGCAATGTCTGGCTCATGCGATGGCCCTCGCGGTCAGTTTGTGAAATACCCGTGTGCACAGGTCGCGCACGTCGTTGAGATTGAGCAACCAGGCCAGGACGCCATAGATCGCGATGCCGGTAATGGCCTTGAGGATCATGTCGGCCGTGTCACTGCCCATATCGCTGGCAAGGTGAGGCTGAAGATCAGGCATGAAAGCCAGCAACTGGTTTAGGGCCAAAGGTGTGGACCAGAGATGAGGTTGAGAACCAGGCATGATTGCCAGTACGGCCATCATGACGGCGACCGCGCCAGCGCATTTTGCCATGTGACCAAACGGAACCGGGAGGGCGAGGGTGCGCAGGCCCAGTAGCCACGACGCCACGAGACCAAGAGCAAAACTCAGAGCACTCGCCAGAGCCGCACCGACCAGGCCCATGAGCGGAATCAGCAACAGGTTGAGCACGATATTGCTGACCGCAGGCACGGCCATGGCGACGACCAGCAGCCGTGTCTTCTTGGCCAGGGTAAAGGCCTGGAGGAAATAGTAGGTATTAAGCCCCGACAACAGGGCGCCGAACGCGATCAGCGGCGTGACGCGCAGGGCTTCGGCGCGCAGGTCTTCGCCGATCAGCAGGCCACCCAGGGCCGGCGCGACCATGATCAGCCCGCCGACGGCCGGGAACAGGATAAAGGTCATCAGGCGCAGTTGCTGGCGCGCCGCGTCCTTCAGTCCGGCTTCGCCGCCGGTTTCCAGCGCATGGACCATGGCGGGCCCGCCGGCGGCGCCGAACCAGATGAACAGGACGTCGAGGATGCGCGAGGCCAGCGAAAAACCGGCGTGATAGGCGCCCGCTTCGCCGGCATTGAGGAAGTGGGCGATCAGGAACCGGTCGACCGTATAGAGCGCCAGGGTCAGGATCAGGCTGGCCGAGACCGGAAAGCCATAGTGGAAATAGAGGCGCGCCCGGTCGCGGTCGAATGTGCCCCGGACGGCGCGGCCCCAGTCTTCGCGAACGATAAAGGGCAGGGTCATCAGGGCGATCAGGCCGGTGCCGAGGATCGGCGCGCCGCCGCCCAGGCCGGCCCAGGCACACAGGGCGCCCAGGCCGAAACCGCCGGCCGTCTGCACCATGTCGATGACGGAGGCCGGGCCGACGCGGCCTTCGGATTTGCGTTGTTCCTGGACCATCTTGACCAGGGAACGCGAGACGACTGCGCCCAGGCCGATGCCGATGGCCATTCTGAACGCCTGGCCACCGGGGCTGAACGTCTGCCATGCCCACAGGCCAAGCGCGCAGGCAATCGCAAAGACAACAAAGACGCCGATGAAGAGGCGATACAGCGTGCCGTAAAGTGCCGGGGCCTCGGCATTGTCGCGCCCTTCAGCCGGATAGAAGCGCGCCATGGCGGCTTCGATCCAGGTGAAGACGAGGGTCTGGGCCAGGGAACTGACGCCCATCGCCATGGCATAGTGGCCGTATTCCTCGGGCGACAGCAGGCGCGTAAACACCGTCAGGGTGGCGAAGCCGATCAGACCCTGAAGGATATTTGCCGGAAGGTAGCCCAACAGGCCCTTGAAATACATGCGCGTCGTCTGGTCCTGGTTAGTCGCTTGCTCAGCGCACGGTCTTGGCGTCGCCGAGCAGGCAGGGAATGGTCATGGCCATGATGTAGAGGTCGAACCACAGGGAGTGGCGTTCGATATATTCGACGTCGAGCGCGATACGGCGGCGGACGTCGTCGGGTGTATCCATGGCGCCGCGCGAACCCTTGATAGCGGCCCAGCCGGTCATGCCGGGCTTCATGCGGTGGCGCCAGGCATATTCGGCAACCAGGCGGGCGCTCTCGTCGGGACCGGTCTTCATGCCGATGGCGTGCGGGCGCGGTCCGACCAGCGACATCTCGCCCTTCAGGACGTTGAACAGTTGCGGCAGCTCATCGAGGCTGGTCTTGCGGATAAAGCGGCCGATGCGTGTAACCCGCGGGTCGGCCTTCATGATCTGCTGGGCGGACGTATGGTCGGTCATATGGGTGTACATGGAGCGGAATTTCCACACCATGATGGCTTCGTTGTTGAAGCCGTGACGACGTTGGCGGAAGAAAACCGGACCCGGGCTGTCGAGCTTGATCGCCACGGCCACCGCCGCCATGATGGGCGCGAACAGGATCAGGGCGATTGTGCCGATGATCAGGTCCTCGACCCGCTTCAACAGTTCCTTGCGGTCGTCTTCCGAGATACCGGAGACGCGCGTCAGCGGCATGTCGGCCATGCGCGACAGGGCGGCTTCACGGTCGGTTTCGGTTTCGACATCGACCAACAGCGAGACTTCGTTGGGCAGGCTGCGCAGCTTTTCGATGATGTCCTTGACGCGCGCCTTGGCCGAGGTGTCGATGGCCACGACGATCTGGTCGACATAGGGCGTGATCTTGTGGGCCAGCAGGCTCTGGACGTCGCCCAGCACGGGCACGCCGACAATGGCGAAGGGGTTGCGCGCCAGGCGATCGTCAAAAACACCCAGCACATTGACGTCGCGGCGCTCGATGGCGGTTTCGATCAGCTTCTGGGCATGGCGGGTCGCGCCGACGATGATGATATTGGGCGTCAGCTTGCCCTGGCGGCGCCAGCGGTCGACCAGGCTCCACCACAACATGTGCAAGGTGACGAAGAAGCTGAGCACGGCGATGAACCAGAAACGCAGGGCGCCGGTGACATTGTCCTGATTTGGGGCAAACTGTGCCAGCCAGAAACCACCCGCGAGCGCCCCCGCCAGAACACAGAACAGCTTGGCCATGTGTTTCAGCAGATGTTCGTTGCGCCCGAAGCGATAAAGGCTGCAGGCGCTGAGCGCCCAGAAGGTCACGCCGGTGACAGCCAGAAAGGGCAGGCTGTCACCCAGGGGGGCTGCCAGAAGGCCCTGCGGCGTGGCCGGTAGGGCTGACAAAAGTCCAAAGAATACAAGGGCCAGCATGTCGACGGTGCGGAACAGCCGGACGAACATGTCGCCGCTGCGGCGTTCGCGACGCGACACCAGTTTTTCGGGCCTGAAGGGGCCCCGGCGCTCACGCGGATCATAAATATCCGGATCAGCGACGGTCGCCTTGGCGAGCATTCGGGGCGATAGGGCGTTCATGACCTTAGGCTGGGCTTTCTGTCCTGTAGAACGACATTAGGCGATCGGGCTTAGGCTTCGGTTAATTTGGCACAGGTTTTCCTGTTTGTTGGTTGCGCGTGCAAAAACGAGGCCCGGCCTGTGCGGTATAGACGTAAAAAAACCGGCAGGTGCGAAACTTGCCGGGATTGTTTGAGCGCGTAAAACAGGAAGACGGATCTGACCGATCAGGCCGCCTCGGGTGCTTTCGGTTTTTTCGGCGCCTTTGTCGGATCGCTGGGCTGGAAAATCCGGGTCACGACCGCGGCGTCCTGCGCGTTGCGGTCCTTTTTGAGCTGGTCCATACAGGCGGACAGATCGCTCGCCCGGGCGTCGGTGTCGCGAACACCGGACTTGCTGACGCCGCGCGCCATAAGGACCTTGTCGGCCAGGGCGACGGCGTTCAGCCACATATCCTTGTCGCGACCATCATTGCGGCCTTTTGCCAGGTCGAACATCTCGTCCTTGGGAAACAGCAACTGATAGGTCAGTTCGCTGTAGTCCAGGCCGCGTGAGTCGCCGATGCGACAGTCGTATTTCACCGCGGTTACGTCGCTGTAAGGATAGACCGTCGTTTCAAAGCCATGGGCCGTCAGGACGTGGCTTTCCAGCCGGTCAGGGAAAACCGTGACGCGGCATAGGCTGACCACCCACAATGCGACCACGATCGACGCGACGGCCACCACGCTGATCCAGAGCGGGAAGTGCGGAATCTTGACGTTCAGAACCTGGCTGCGCCCTACCAGAAGCAGGACCATCAGCCAAAGACAGAAGCCGAGCCATACAAAGGTATAGCTGGTCGGCCACCAGAACAGGGCGGGGCCCTCGGACGCCGGCGGGTGGAGATGCCCGACCACCGCGCTGGCCAGGCCGAAGATCAGGGCTGACCCGATCATGACAAAGTGGATACCGTCGCGATCGATACGTTTCAGTTGCTCAAGCATGGTCGGGTTCCGGGTGAGGCAACGCTCTTACTGCGATGACGACGCGCGGGCAAGGGGTGGAGAGAGGAGTTGAGAGCAGGACGCAAGGGATTGGCTCCGCTTCGCTCCGCCGAACTCGCGATGTGCTACGGCACATCACTCGTTTGATGCGTCGCGCTTTACGCGACTTACCCCTGCGGGGCGCCTTCGGCGTCGCTCGCCCTTTCGGGTCTCGCCGAACCCGGGTTCGTAATCCCGTCCGCGATATCAACAAAAAAGCCCGCCCCGAAGTGGGGGCGAGCTTTTTAGTTGATGGCGGAGACGCAGGGATTCGAACCCTGGGTACCCTTTTAGGGGTACGCTCATTTAGCAAACGAGTGCCTTCAGCCTCTCGGCCACGTCTCCGTTATGGCTCACTTATCAAGTTCGATTTTAAAAGGCAACCAGCGTTGCGCAAAACTTGTGAGTGGTCTGTGAATTCCTGGCCTAGAAACGCATAAACAGGTTCTTCAGCCACAACGGACCGGCCTTGGCGACCTGCTGCCAGTCGGCATCCTCCTCGACATCGGGCGTATAGCCCCACGGGCTGAAGACCTTTACCCGGCCGACGCGGAAATTGCTGACGTGACGCGTCACCACCGTCAGGCCGTGAACAAGGGCCGTCGCCGCCAGAAGTGCGTCGCGGTCGGCCTTGGGATCGGAGAAGGGCAGGGCGGCGCGCTTTTTCACTACAGCCGCGTCGACCGCCAGGACCCGGCCGTCGAAAGCATGCATCACCTGGTCGTCCAGCCAAGTACGCAAGGCATCGCCCAGCGGCCGGTCGCGGCGCTCGGCGCTGGCCACGCCGCTCTCCAGCTCCAGCAGGCTGAGCGCCGATATATACATATTCTGTCGCGCCACGCTGGAGGCCCAGTTGACGACGCCGGGATCGGCCTTGCCCGACTTGGCCTTGCGCAGCTCCGCAACCACAGGTGTGTCCAGCAGGTACATCAGAAGCCCTCCTCGCGCATTTCCCAGCCGCTGCGCGCCGATTCGAGCTCGACCTCGGCAGCGGGCGCATCCGCCATGGCCAGCAGGTCGACCAGGCTTTCGGTCTGGCCCGTGATCTGGCGGAAGGCCTCGAAGCTCATCAGCACGTGCGACGGCCGGCCGCGGTCGGTAATAAACACCGGCTCCGTCCGCGCGGCGCGTTTGGCGCGGCCGACGTCCTGATTGAAATCGCGGCTGCTGATAGTGGTCATGGTGTTGCCTGGGCTACAAAGGGAAGCAAATCAATGTAGGTACATTACTACATCGTGACGCTTTCGCAACACAAAATTATCCAATGAATTAAACGGGTTAGAAAACGATCGCGATGAAATATTTTGTTTGACGGCAACGCAAAACCTGTCATTCATAGTGCTACGATTTACAGACGCTCCGCAGATGCAGGGGGCCTTTTCTTTCCCGGCAGGTGTGCGCTTGATGGCGAGGCGGGCAAAGACAGCGCAGTCCTGAGTTTCAGGGCCAGCATGTCCTAATTGTCCTGGGGCGCGGTCAAACGTCTGACAGGTTGTTGTTTGTTTTATTGCGTACGTCTTCTTCTCTAAGTCCCCCTTGAGCCCTGGTGTCCCGAGCGCCAGGGCTTTTCTTTGCCCATTTTTCGAGATGGCTGAATGTAGTAACGTACCTACATTGTGTCGGTTGGGCCACAGTAAAAATATCTAATAAAATAAGTGGGTTAATGGTGGTGGCGAAACGATATTTGCCATTGACCTGTGTAAAAATTCTGTAAGTTTAAGACGGAAGCCACGCTGGCTCGACATAACATTACGTACTTCAGGGAATACAACCATGATCTTAGAGTTCGCCCCCGCGGAGCTGCTGCAAAGCGCGCTCCACGAGATAACCAACGTCCTGTCGCCGCACGGCCCGCTGGGACCCGACAAGTTGACCAAGACCTACGCCCCCGGCGATTTCAGCGTCCACTTCTTCCTGCAACTGGCGGTTATTATCGTGACCTGCCGTGTCGTCGGCTGGCTGGGTCAGAAGCTGCTGGGCCAGCCCCAGGTGGTCGGTGAAATGATTGCCGGCGTTATCCTCGGGCCATCGCTGTTCGGCCTGTTCTTCCCGGACATCCAGGGCGCCATCTTCCCCAAGGAAATGAAGAGCGTCCTCTATTCGGGCGCCCAGTTCGGCGTCGGCCTCTATATGTTCATGGTCGGCACCTCCTTCCGTGGTGACCATTTCAAGGCCAAGGGCAAGAGCGCCATGTTCGTGTCGCTGGCCGGCATTACCGCGCCCTTCCTGCTCGCCATTATCCTGGCGCCGTGGCTGGTCAAGATCCCGGGCCTGTTCGCCGACGGCATTTCGACCGGCAATGCGACCCTGTTCCTGGGCGCCTGTATCGCCCTGACCGCCTTCCCGATGCTGGCGCGCATCATCAATGAACGCGGCCTGGCCAATTCGTCGCTGGGTACCCTGTCCCTGACCGCCGGCGCCTTTGATGACGCCGTGTCGTGGTGCGTCCTGGCCATCGTGCTGGCGACCTTCGGCGCCGGCCCCGGCGTTGCCGTTCTGGCCATTGCCGGCGGTGTCGGCTTTGCCCTGTTCGTCGTCTTCGTCGGCCGCAAGCTGCTGGCGCCACTGGGCCGCATGGTCGAAGAACGTGGCGAGATGAGCCACACGGTCCTGGCCATCACCATGATCTGCTTCTTCCTGGCTGCCTTCGTCATGGACGCCGTCGGCATCCATGCCATCTTCGGCGGCTTTATCCTGGGCACGGCCATGCCGCGCGGCAAGTTCGTTGAAGAACTGAAGAAGAAGGTCGAGCCCTTCGCGGTTATCGTCCTGCTGCCGATGTTCTTCACCTATTCGGGCCTCAATACCCGCATGGACATGGTCAACACCCCCTATATGCTGATGATCGCCGGCGTTATCCTGGCGGCCTCGGTCGCCGCCAAGTTCCTCGCCTGCTGGGCTGCCGCCCGGATCAGCGGTGAAGACAACCGCACGGCGCTGGGCATCGGCGCCCTGATGAACTCGCGCGGCCTGATGGAACTGATCATCATCAATATCGGCCTGCAAAAGGGCATTATCGGTCTGCCCCTGTTCGCCATGTTGGTCATGATGGCCATCATCACCACGGTCATGGCGTCGCCGGTCTTCGAACTGGTCTACGGCAAGAAGGCCCGTGAAAGCGGTGAACTGGACGCCGTTCCGGACAATTCCGCCGCCTAGGCCAAACGCTTCTTCGTCCCACTACAGCCCCGCTTCGGTTCACCGGAGCGGGGTTTTTTCTTGCCAAGTCTCGGGCCGGGCTACAGGGCCAGAAGAACCGCGCCGGCCGCGATCAGCCCGCCGCCTACAACCACCTTCCAGGTCAGGGCTTCCTTGAGAAACAGCACCGAGGCGATAATGACCAGGACAACGCTCAGCTTGTCGATGGGGGCGACGCGTGACGCCGGACCCCATTTCAGCGCCTGATAATAGCACAGCCATGACGCTCCGGTGGCCAGTCCCGACAGGACCAGCATCGCGACGGCATAGGGCGACAGGGACGAGACCGGTTGCCATTCCTGCCGCGCCGTCACCACGATGACGATCAGGCCCAATATTATGACCGTACGGATCAGCGTCGCCAGATTGGCATTGATTGCGCTGACCCCCAGCTTGCCGAAAATGGCCGTTGCGGCGGCAAAGGCGGCGGAGGCGAGGGCGAACAGCACCCAATGATGGTTTTGTGTCACAGCGTTTCCTCCGCACAATACGCAGCCTATAGCATGTTTGCCCGGCTTGTCTGGCCTCGGCCTGCATGCCATAGTCGCCGCACGCGATACGGCCAACAACAGACGGAATATGTGCATGGGCTACGGCCGCTTGGGTTTCAGTATAGCGTTGTGGCTGATGGCCGGGGCGGCGTCGGCCGCCAATATGCAGGCTACGCCCGATCCACAGGAGGCCGGCGCCACAACGCCGGCGGTTGACGACACGGCCAAGCCGCCTATCCTGGTCCCCAGCGGCGCCGAGACGAAGCAATATAATCCGGCCACCGGCTTCCCCGAACATAACGGCGCCCTGTCGGGCATGCTGATCGTCATTCCCCAAAGCGAAGTCGGTGAATTCAACAAACCGGCCGGCAGTGAACGCCATCTCGACCGTGTGGCGCGGGCCGAGGCGGGGGCTGTCCTGGCCATCAAGCTGGTCTTTGTCGGTATCCAGCCCGACTGGGAAGGCCATGTCGACATCAATTACGACCTGAGCATAACGGCGCCCGACGGCAAAACCTATGGCGAGGAATACCGCAGCCTGAGCGGCGTCAAGGGCAAGGTGGTCTCGGCGGAAGGCGTGTTCGACAATCGCAACAAGATCGTTTTGATGCAGTTCGAGGGGCAGGACACGCCGGGCGTCTATACGATCAAAGCTGTGGTGCACGACCGCGTGGCAGGCCTGGACCTGCCGCTGCAGACCCAGGTCGAACTGATCGAAAAGGCGCCGGCCATCCCGGGTATCAATGTGCCGGATACGACACCGCCGGTCACAGCTGCGCCCGCCACGGACGGCAATATGGCGCCGATCCCCGATCCGGAAGTCAAGGCCAAGCCCGTCCGCAAGGGCAAGAAGAAATACCGCCGCCGCAGACATTAAGAGCAGATTTATGAGTGAAGACACCGATACCATTCTACCCGCCCAAAGCGACCTGCCGGCCTGCGTTAGCCTGGTCATTCCGGCGCGCGAAAAGGATCTCGGCGGCTTCACGGTGCGCCGTGTCCTGCCGTTCGCCAAACACCGCATGGTCGGGCCGTGGATATTCTTCGATCATATGGGGCCGGCCGAATTCGCGCCGGGCCTGGGGGTAAATGTCCGCCCGCATCCGCATATCAATCTGGCGACTGTCACCTATCTGTTCGACGGCCATATCCTGCATCGCGACTCGCTGGGCACGCGTTCGGTCATCGCGCCGGGCGACATAAACCTGATGGTGGCGGGCAAGGGCATTGTCCATTCCGAACGCGAGGAAGATTCGGCGCTGGACGTGACCCGCAGGCTGGACGGCCTGCAGCTTTGGCTGGCCCTGCCCGAGGCCGACGAAGAGATCGATCCGGCGTTTTTCCATTACGACGCGGCCGATATTCCGTCTTTCGACAGCGATGGCGTGTCTGTGCGCGTCATGATGGGCGCGGCGTTTGGGCTAAGATCGCCCGTCAAGACCTATGCCGAGACCCTGTATGTCGAGGCGAAGCTGTTGATCGGCCGCACGCTTCAGGTGCCGATGGGCGTGGCCGAGCGCGCCATCTATGTCTGTTCGGGCGAAGTCGGCATCGAAGGTCTGCGCCTGCGCCAGTATGAGATGGCGGTGCTGACTCCGGGCAAGCCGGTGTGGGTCGATGCGATTGCCGGCGCGCATCTCGTCATTGTCGGCGGCGAGACCCTAAGCGATCGCCATATCTACTGGAACTTCGTCTCATCGCGCCCGGAGCGGATCGAGCAGGCGAAGGCGGACTGGAAAGCGGGCCGGTTTCCGACGGTGCCGGGCGACGAGCTTGAATTTATACCGCTGCCGGAATAGTCTCGGCAGGCATCAAGGGGGATGGGCGTGAAATCTGCTATTTTTACCGTGGCCGCTCTTATAGCGGTTGGCTTGGGCGCTGGGCCGGCCAATGCCGAACTCGCCAAGACCGCAACCATGGACTGCGGCGCTATTTGCCTGCATGTCTGGCCGAAAATCCTTATTCCTGACGGCTGGGCGTTCGACGCGCAGTTCAGCAACGCCAACAATGTCAATTTTATCTATCCGCTCAGCGGTCCGGCCAATACGGCCATCTATGCCGGCGCTCTGCCGGCGGACCAGCAGGCCGACACGATAGAAGGACTGATTGCCGATGACCGCGCCTATATCCTGCGAACGGCACCTCCGGGTATGACCGCACAGGCTGGTCCGGATTTTACGACCCAGGACGGCCAGGTTCTGCACAGCATTGCCTACGTTCCCGGCAAACGCGGGAACTGGGATATCACGGCCTATGGCGAAGAAGTCGATCCCGATGGCGGCGCCCGCTACTATCTCACCTTTACGCTCAGCGCACCCACCCTGGAACTGCGCGAGCAATACCTGCCGGTGCTGAAGACCATTATCGCCGCCTATCACAAGTGAACTGTGCGTTGCAGCCGGCTTTGCAATTGACACGAGCGCAATCCGATAAACGGGGCCGCCCGTGCGGTGGACACCACTTTTCGGATAAATTGCGCGACCAAGCAAAGAATTAGAGCAAAATGACGTTTCTATCTAAAGTCATTTTGCTCTAAATGACGCTATGCGCGCGCGTATCAAACGATTCACCCATGCCCTGACCCTGCCGTCGGCCCATGATTGCATTGGCTGGTGGGAGGTGCGACGTCTGCTCTATAACCTGATCGTCATGCCGGTCTTTGCCCTGTCGGTCGGACTGAGCCTGTTATGGCTCGGAAAAACAACGTTAGAACAGATGTTAACGCGCCCGGCCCTGGCGGTTGTGACCATGGCGGTCGTGTTTTTTGTCATGGCCAATCTGGGTTACACGATCGGCTGGGCCAGCGAAATTCTGTGGACGGGCGGTGAGACCAGCATCACGCGGCCCTATCGCAAGCTGATGTTCTGGGTCGGAACCACAGCGTCAGTTTTGCTATGCCTTGTGCCCCTGTTGGGCGTCGTATTTCTGTTCCTTATCGGCGCGGTGTCTTAGACTCTGGTCCCGCCCCACATGCTTTCATTACGGAATCGTAATGCGCCACATCTTTACAAACGCAACCATCTGCGCTTGGTTCAGATCTTGGCATTGTAAAAGGGTATTGGGCATGAAGATGCGAATGATCGCGTGGGCCAGCGTTGCGGCGCTGATGACAGCATTGGGCGCCACGACGGCCGTGCTGGCCGAACCTGTCGCGGCCGCGCCGACCCCGCCGATCGCCGAACCGCAGAATATCGCCTATCCCGGAACCCTGACCGTGGCTGTTGACGCCACCGATCTCGACCGCCGCATCATCAATATCAAGGAAACTGTACCGGTGGCGAAGGCCGGTGACCTGGTCCTGATGCTGCCCAAGTGGCTGCCCGGCAAACACCACGCCCAGAACGGAAATATCCAGCGCATCGCCGACCTGCATGTCACCGCCGGCGGCAAGCCCCTGACCTGGATGCGCGATCCGGTCGATCTCAACGCCTTCCATATCGACGTCCCCGCAGGCGTGCAGGCGCTGGATGTCCAGTTCCAGTACCTGGCGCCGATGGCCGCGACCACGGCCGCCCGTGTCGTCGTCACTCACGACATGATCGACATGCAGTGGGAATTCGCTTCGCTGTATCCCGCCGGTTATTACGCCTCGCGCATTCCGGTCCAGGCGCAGATTACCTTGCCGTCGGGTTGGGGTTACGCCACGGCGCTGGATACCGACAGCAAGAATGGCGACACGGTGGTGTTCAAGGCGACGGACTACGAAACCTTCATCGATTCGCCGCTCAATGCCGGGCGCTATTTCAAGACCTATGACATCACGCCGGACGGCGGCGCGCCCGTGCGGCTCAACGTCATGGCCGACAAGCCTGATCAGATCGTGGCCAGCGACGAGATCATCGCTATCCACAAGAAGATGGTCGCCCAGGCCTACAAGCTGTACGGTGCGCACCACTACGACCATTACGACTTTCTGGTCTCGGCCAGCGACTGGCTGAGCGATATCGGTCTCGAGCACCAGCGCTCGACCGAAATCGGCATGGAGCCCAAGTGGCTGACCGACTGGAAGGGCCAGTATGTCGGGCGCGACGTGCTGAGCCACGAATTTACCCACTCGTGGAACGGCAAGTTCCGCCGCCCCAACGACCTGTGGACGCCCAACTATCAGGTGCCGATGCGCGGCAGCCTGCTTTGGGTCTATGAAGGTCAGACGCAATACTGGGGCCATGTCCTGGCGGCGCGATCGGGTCTCTACACGCGCGACCAGGAACTGCAG
This sequence comes from Asticcacaulis sp. P2_C5, assembly GCF_056404555.1. Lineage (NCBI taxonomy): Bacteria > Pseudomonadati > Pseudomonadota > Alphaproteobacteria > Caulobacterales > Caulobacteraceae > Asticcacaulis > Asticcacaulis sp. P2_C5. Next base: position 151,816 of record NZ_JBFUDU010000006.1, on the reverse strand, counting down.
TACCTGGCCATGATGGCCGCCGGCATCGACGAACTGCCGGGGCGTGAATGGCGCGATCTCGAAGACACGACCAACGATCCCGCCATGACAGCGCGCACACCGCAAACCTGGCGCTCCTGGCAGCGCAGCGAGGAATACTATACCGAAGGCTATCTGATCTGGCTCGATGCTGACACGCTGATCCGTGAGAAGACCAAGGGCAAGAAGTCGCTCGATGATTTCGCCCGCGCCTTTTTCGGCATCGACAACGGCCAGTGGTCGACGGTCACCTACAGCTTTGACGATGTCGTCAAGACGCTGAATGGCGTCTATCCCTACGATTGGGCGACCTTCCTCAATGACCGCCTGCATGGCCACGCCGGCGCACCGCTGGATGGCCTGACCCGCGGCGGCTACAAGCTGGTCTATGGAGATACGCCGACCGACTATGCCAAAAATCTTGAAGGCCTGCGCAAGACCACGGGCTTCACCTATTCGATCGGAATTACGATCAACAATAAGGACAACACGCTGGCCGCCGTGCAATGGGACAGCCCGGCCTTCAAGGCAGGGCTGGCACCGGGGGCAACTCTGGTCGCGGTCAATGGCAAGGCTTTCGATCTCGATATCCTGAAGTCGGCCATTACGGCGGCCAAGACCAGCCCGGACCCGATTCAGTTGCTGGTCAAGATCGACGATAATTACCGCACGGTGGCGATCGACTATCACGACGGTTTGCGCTTCCCGAAGCTCGAAAAGATCGACGGCAAGCCGGCCCTGCTGGATGACATCCTGGCGGAGAAATAGTTTGAGACGGGAGGCCTTGCCTTGTCCTGCTCACCCGCTTGCTGTGCAATGGACGCACGCATCCTATTGAGTATTTAGTCCAAATAGAGCCAGTCCTCCACCGCTTGCGGGGGAGGTGCCGCCGTAGGCGGCGGAGGGGGCTGCTTTTAAAACCAAACCCAGTAAGCGGTTGCTCTAATCTTGGATCACGCAGCGTCGGCACTGGTTGGGACGAGACCAACGGCTTAACGTCCCCCCTCCGACGCTTCGCGTCACCTCCCCCGCAAGCGGTGGAGGACTGCCTTTTGTGGGCTGGCAAAGAGCGTTGATAGAGAAACAAGGGCTCCTTCGGCGCTGCAAAACCAATCCCTGTGGACGTGAGACAAAGATTACGAATCCTTAATCCAACCGGTCGCGTTTGTAACCGTTTTGAGATTTACAGCGCGGCCGTTCTGGTCTTGGGTGCGTACTGTTATTCAGTATCACCCGGAGACCCGGTCATGTTCAAACGCACCCTGACGCTTTCTACCAGTGTCTTGACCCTGGCCTTAATGGCGGCGCCTGTCCTGGCCCAGACCGTGCCGCCGCCTGCCGCAGCGCTAGCCACGCCGGCGCTGCCGGTGGCGCAGGACATCGACTATCCGGGCACCCTGCAGGTCCATGTCGATGTCACCGACCTCGAGCATCGCCTGGTTCGCGTCCACGAAGTCATTCCCGTTTCAAGCGTAGGCCCGTTGACGCTTCTGGTGCCGAAATGGCTGCCCGGCGACCATGAGCCGGACGGCGAAATGGCCAAGATGGCGGGCTTTGTCTTCACCGCCGATGGCCAACCGCTGAACTGGCTGCGCGATCCCGTCGAGATGAGCGCCTTTCATCTCAATGTTCCCGAAGGCAGCAAGACCGTTACCGTTGATTTCCAGTATCTGGCGCCGGTCAGCGAAGATATCGGCCGCATCGTCATGACGCCCGACATCGTCAATGTGCAATGGGACTTCGCCTCGCTGTATCCGGCGGGCTATTATGTCAGCCGTATTCCGGTGGTGGCGACGCTGAAACTGCCGACAGGCTGGCAGCAGGGCAGCGGTCTCGACGCGGATATGACCTCGGCGGATAACAGCATCACCTTCAAACCGGTCAGCTATGAAACCCTGATCGATTCGCCGGTCTTTGCCGGCCGTTATTTCAAGCGCGTCGATCTCGACCCGGGCGCCAAGGCGCCGGTGTTTATGGACGTCGTTGCCGACGAGGAATCGTCCCTGGCCATTCCGGACGATGTCGTGGCCATCCATCGTCAATTGGTCCAACAGGCGTACAAACTGTTCGGCAGTCATCATTACGACCACTATGACTTTCTGATCGCCGCCTCGGAGAAGCTCGGTGATATCGGGCTGGAGCACCATCGCAGTTCGGAAAACAGCGTCGAGACGGAATATTTCACCAACTGGAAGGAAAAGTTCGTCGGTCGTGACCTGCTGGCCCATGAATTCACCCATTCATGGAACGGCAAGTTCCGTCGCCCCAACGACCTGTGGACGCCCGACTACCAGCAGCCGATGCGCGACAGCTTGCTTTGGGTCTATGAAGGCCAGACGGAATACTGGGGCAATGTCCTGGCCGCGCGGTCAGGCCTGTTCAGCAAGGACCAGTATCTCGGCCATCTCGCGCAATTGGCCGGCTATTACGACACGCTGAAGGCTCGGCAGTGGCGCGACCTGCAGGACACGACCAATGACCCGATCCTGGCGGCGCGTCAGGCGCAGTCCTGGCCCAATTGGCAGGCCAGCGAGGAATATTATGACCAGGGTATGTTCATCTGGCTCGACGCCGACACCCTGATCCGCGAGAAGACCAAGGGCAGGAAGTCGCTCGACGACTTCGCCCGTGCCTTCTTCGGCGTCCATGACGGTGCCTGGGGGACCGTGACCTACAGCTTTGAAGACGTGGTCAAGGCGCTGAACGACGTCTATTCTTATGACTGGGCGGCCTTCCTGACCGCACGTCTCAACGATCATGGCAAGCAGGCGCCGTTCGACGGCATTACCCGCGCCGGCTATAAGCTGGTCTATGGCGACACGCCGACCGACTATTTCAAGGCGCGCGAAGCCTACCGCAAATATACCGATTTCACCTACAGCCTGGGCTTCCGCGTCGGCAAGGACGGCAATCTGGTCAGCGTCGAATGGGAAGGGCGGGCCTACAATGCCGGCCTGACCTCAGGCATGAAAATCGTCGCCGTGAACGGCGTTGAATTCGATGCCGACAAGCTGAAAGAGGTCCTGAAGGCAGCGGCAAAACCCGGCAATACGGCGCCGGTCGAGCTGTGGATAAAAGCCGACGATCGCTACAAGATCGTCAAGATTGATTACCATGGCGGACTGCGCTATCCGAAGCTGGAACGTATTGAAAATACACCGGATATGTGGGGCGATATTCTCGCCGCGCGCAAATGAAGCTGAGTGTGGATTAACCACGATTCAAGTATTGAGGGTTACTCGGCGTCACCGGCTTTTTCAGAGAAAGGCTTGAGGCGGATGCGGCTGGATAACAGGCCGCCCAAAACCACAAAAGCGATGGACGGCAGTATCCCCCATTGCAGCCCGACCCACATGCTGCCGCCGCCGATAATCAGCGGCGTAAAGCACATGCGCAGCAGCGATATCCACTTGAACGCCGCGGTCATGCGTGGATCGGTCAGATTTCCGACCAGGGATATATAGCCCCACATCAGACCCAGCATGACCGACAGGCCGGCCATGAGGCCGAAATAGAGGGTGAAGACAGGCATGGTCAGTCCACGCTCGCCGGTCAGGCCGTTGACGAATGGCGTCAGGCAGATCAGGCAGAGGAAGATTATGTTCAGGAAGGCGGCGAATTCGTTGAAGCGCTGGACGTAACGGAACACGAAGCGATGCGCCATCCAGTACAGGCCGATGGCTACAAAGCTGATGAAATAGAAGATCAGCTTGGCGGCCAAGGCGCCGATGAGGGTATCGAAGTGACCGTTCCAATCCTCCGGCGCATGCAGTTCAATCGCCAGCAAGGTGATGGCGATGGCGAAAACGCCGTCCGAAAAAAAGATCAGGCGTTCCAGATCGTAGTTTTTTTCCGGCGTGTCGTGCTGTTTCATCGAAATCCTCTTGGGTTGCACCTGCGAGACAGCCCGAACTGCGTTTGACTGTCAAGGCATCGAGAGGTAAATGCGGCCCATGATCCGACTGTTTATCGCTGAAACAACGCCACCTTTCTGTGAAGGGTTGGGCGTCATGCTGAACCCCGACCAGGGACGTTATCTGACCCAGGTCATGCGCCTGCGTGTCGGCGACGAGGTCGCGCTGTTCAACGGCCGTGACGGTGAATGGTTGGCGCGCCTGGCCGACATCGGCAAGAAGACCGTGCGCCTGGAATTGATCGTCCAGACTCGCCCCCAAGGCGAAGGTCAGGGGCCAATACTGGCCGTCGCCCTGGTCAAGCGTACCGCGCTCGAATATATCGTCGAAAAAGCCACGGAGCTCGGCGTAAAACATATTCAACTGCTCACAACGCGGCGCACAAATGCCGGTCATACAAATGTTGAACGTCTTGTTTCCATTGCGAAAGAGGCCGCCGAGCAGACCGAGCGCCTCGATGTGCCCACCATAGGCACGCCTGTTAAACTTGACGCCTTCCTGGCGGCCGGCGGCTTCGACACCTTGTTCTTTGGTGACGAGGACTCGACCCATGAAACTGGCGCGCGCGCAACGCTATCCATGCTCTCCGTCTTGCTCGATCTGTCCGACTATGGCGACACGGTGATCCTGATCGGACCCGAAGGCGGTTTCGACGACGGTGAACGCGCGGCGCTGCGTGGCCTGCCGAGGTGCATTCCGGTCAATCTCGGTCCGCGTATCCTGCGCGCCGACACGGCGGCGATCAGCGCGCTCACCCTTTATCAGGCGGCGCGCGGCGACTGGCGCTAACGCATTAGAAAAACTGTTTCAACAGAACTCACTTGTCAGTCCTGAGGCGGCAGCCCATATAGGCCGCGATTCAACGGATTAAGAGGGCTGGCGGCATGGCGTATAATGGTGAAGTCGAGCCTGTACGTACCTTCGATGAATTGGTCAGCTATTTTGTCGCCGGTGAAAAACCGAAGGAACGCTGGCGCATAGGCGCTGAACACGAGAAATTCGCCTTTCATATCGGCACCTTGCGCCGGCCGGCCTATGACGGCCCTGACGGTATCGAAGCCATGCTGAAAGGCTTGATGCGCTTTGGCTGGGAAGGGTCCTACGAAGGCGACAAGTTGATCGCCCTCTTGCGCAATGGGGCATCGGTCTCGCTGGAGCCGGGTGGCCAGTTCGAATTGTCGGGTGCACCGCTGGAGACCATCCACGACATCTGCGACGAGACCGGCCAGCACCTGGAAGAGGTTCGCACCGTGGCGTCCGAGCTGGGACTTGGCTTTATGGGGCTCGGTTTCGACCCACAGTGGGCGCGCGAAGAGGTCCCGGTCATGCCCAAGGGCCGCTATAAGATCATGCGATCCTACATGCCGAAAAAGGGCAATCTCGGTCTCGACATGATGCTGCGCACCTGCACGGTGCAGGCCAATCTCGACTACAGTTCCGAAGCCGATATGGTGGAAAAGTTTCGTGTCTCGCTGGCGCTGCAGCCCCTGGCAACGGCGCTGTTCGCCAATTCGCCGTTCACCGAAGGCAAGCCCAACGGTTTCCTGTCGGCGCGCGCCAATGTATGGACCGACACCGATCCAGACCGTACCGGCATGCTCGATTTCGTCTTCGAAGACGGTTTCGGCTATGAACGCTATGCCCGTTACGCCCTGGATGTGCCGATGTATTTTGTCCACCGAGACAGTTATATCGACGCGTCGGGTCAGGACTTCAAAGCCTATATGAAGGGCGAACTGGCAGCCTTCCCCGGGCATCGCCCGACCATGGACGACTGGGCGGATCACCTGACGACGCTGTTCCCCGAAGTCCGCCTGAAGAAATATCTCGAAATGCGCGGCGCCGACGCCGGCCCGTGGAGCCGCCTGTGCGCCTTGCCGGCGCTGTGGGCCGGTCTGCTGTACGATCAGACGTCGCTGGATGCCGCCTGGGACCTGGTCAAGGGCTGGAGTAACGACGATCGCCGCGCTTTCCGCTCCAAGGCCGCTATATCGGGCCTGAAGGGTGAGATCGCCGGCCGTCCGGTCAAGGATTTGGCCATGGACGTGCTGGACATCGCCAGGGATGGCCTGCGCCGCCGTGAGCGGTTGTCGGGCGGTCTGGTCGACGAAACCGGCTATTTGGGTGAACTGTTCGAGATCGCGGATAGCGGATTGACGCCGGCCGATCGTCTGCTCGAAAAATATCATGGCCCGTGGCAGGGCGATATCCGCAAGCTGTACGGCGAAGAGGCCTATTGAACCAACATCCTGCATTCCGGAATAATGGAAGTATGGGCTGTGCGCGATAACGCGGTTCAGTTTCGCGAGCTTGCCAAACTTGTAAATACCTGATCAAGTCGGCCGCAAAGGGCATCAGACCCAATCCTCTTTGCGAGATAATCTATGCTGAACCTCGTCATCGGCGCCGGAATCCTGGTCACCATTCTTACCGGAATCCCGGTCGCCCTGCAGATGCGCAACCACCCCAAGGGGCTGGTCGTCTGCTTCTTCACCGAGATGTGGGAACGCTTTTCCTATTACGGCATGCGCGGCCTGCTGCTCTATTACCTGACCAAGCAGTTCCTGTTCACCGACACGCACGCCAGTCAGCAATACGCCTCCTATGCGACTCTGATCTATCTGGTGCCGATGATCGGTGGTCTGATCGCCGACCGGTTCCTAGGGACGCGTCGCGCCGTCATCTTCGGCGGCCTGCTGCTGGTCTTCGGCCATCTTGGCATGGCGTTCGAAGGTCAACCCAACCACCAGACGCTGATCTATCAGGGCCAGACCTACGAATACGCTCTGTCGAGTGGCAAGGCCGCCACCCTGCCAAAGCTCAAGGTGGGTGACGCCTTTTATGAGGTTACACGCACGCCGGACGGTGGCCGCGCCATAGCCGGTCTGCCGCAGGGGGCGCCGCTGCCGGCCGTCCTGGCGCCGTCCAGCTTCACCGAAGGCGTCAAGAAGGTGACACCGTGGGCGGAAAAGGCTTTTTACCTGTCGATTTCGCTGATCATCATGGGCGTAGGCTTCCTGAAGCCGAACATCTCGACGATCGTTGGCCAATTGTACAAGGACCGCGATCCGCGGCGTGATTCGGGTTTCCAGCTCTACTATTTCGGCATCAATCTCGGTTCGTTCTGGGCGGCGGTCATCTGCGGTTATCTCGGTGAAACCGTCGGTTGGTGGGCTGGCTTCGGCGCCGCCGGCATAGGCATGGCGGCCGGCCTGATCGGCTTCCTCATCGGCAAGCCATGGCTGATGGGGAAGGGCGAGGCCCCCGACGCGGCAGGCCTGAAGACGAAGATCGCGTCCTTTATCACCAAAGAACACCTGATCTATCTCGGCGGTCTGCTGGGTATTCCGGTCGTCTACTTCCTGGTCCAGCGCAACGATATCGTCTTCCTGGTTTTGGCCGCGGCGACGGTGTCCATGCTCGGCTACATCGTCTACAACATGGTCAAGCGCTTTACCCGGGTCGAGAATTTCCGCATTGCCCTGGCCCTGATCCTCAGTGTGTCGTCGATCGTCTTCTTCGCGCTGGAAGAACTGGCGGGTTCGGCGCTCAGCCTGTTTGCCGACCGCAATGTCAATCTCAACCTGTCCGAGGCCGCGTCAACCTTCACTCTGTTCGGCCAGACCTTCCTGGTGGCGTCACGTGAACAACTGGCAGCCATGACGATGTTGCCGGCGAACTACGTCTGGATCGATATAGGCCTGACCGCGGCCCAGACCCAGACGATCAATACGGGCTTTATCCTCATCCTGGCGCCGATTTTCGCGGCCCTGTTCACCTTTCTGGGTCGGCGCAATGCCGATCCGGATCCGGTGAAGAAGTTCTCGGTCGCTATTGCCGCCACGGGTATCGGTTTTCTGATCCTGGTCTGGGCGTCGCCGTTCCACAATGCGCTGTTCCAGTTGCCGCTGATCTTCCTGGTGCTGAACTACCTGTTCACGACGGTGGGGGAGATGGCCTTGTCGCCGGTCGGCCTGTCGCAGCAGACCAAGCTGTCGCCGCCCTTGATTGCGTCGACCATGATGGCGCTGTGGTTTACCGGTCTGTCATGGGCGCAGTTTGTCGGGGGTATCATCACGGCCAGGGCGGCGGTTCTGACGGTGGGCGGCGAGGTGGTCGACCCGGCCGAGGCACTCCATAAGTCGCTGACCGTGTTCGGGATTATCGGCTGGACCGCGGTGGCGGTGGGTATCGGGATGTTCCTGCTGTCGTTCGCGATCAAGGGCTGGGCCGGCGGAGCGAATGACACGGGGCTTGAGGAAAGCCACTGATACTTATGGGGTTTGGGGCCTGAGGCCCCAAGTCTTTCCTTTTTCTTTCCTTTGCTCCGCCCCAAGGGGCGGGAGGCAAAGGAAAGAGGAAGTAAGGTTTGTGGGGTCGCAGACCCCACGCCCCGTACGTCTCAGAGCTCTTTCTTCACCCGCAGTATCACGAACGGCAACCCATACGACACATTGTGCTGGATCTCCTGCACCGGGCTATCCCCGCGCTGACCGCTCCACACCGTACGGTTATACTGATCCCGACGGCGGAAGGCATTTTGCACCACCACCCCGAAGGTGACGTTGCTCTTCGTCTTGTACTCGGCCCAAAAGGCAATCCAGTCCGCCGACTTGTAGCGATAATAGTCGGTGGCGTTAAACTGCTCCATATTGTTCAGGCTGTCGATTTCGATACCCCAACTCGTCCGGATCTTCGGGAAGTTCTGGCTGAAATTGATGACATAGACGTCCGGATTGACGTTCGAAATAGCTCGTTTCGCCCCGGTCACCGGGTCGGTGACGCTGGTCTTGAAACGGGTATAGTCGATCTTCAACTCCCCGCCCTTGATCTTCAGCTTGTCGAGCGGCAGCGTGAAATTGACCGTATATTCGTCGCGTGTGCCTTCACCGATATTGCCGCGGGCATTGAACACGCCATCATCGGTCACGATCGGCTTGAAATCGAGCGTATCCTCCAGTGTGGCATGCTTGTAGCCGAGGGTCACCGAACCCTTTTCCCAGAAGCTGTAATCCAGCGTAATTCCGTTCTGCCATTCCTTTTGCGGCACAACTTCGGGATTGCCGGCCTTGACCACCGACGTATCCAAAGACACCGACGACGCGAAATCATCGAAGTTCAACTGGCCGACCACACGCTCCGTCCGCCAACTAACCTTCAGCTTGTCGCGCGGCGACCACACCACCTGCAGGGTCGGCTTGGGATAGACAAACGACTTGGACCGGTTTTCCTGGATGACCGAAATGGTCGAGGTCTCGACCTTCAGGCCCGCCTCGACATTCAGCTTTTTCGTCGGCTGCCAGTTGCGGATAACGTAATACTCGTTGCGCTCTTCCTCGACCCGCACAATATCCGAAGGCACAGTCTGCGACGTGTCGTTCTGCGTATAGCTGGTCGCATTGTCACGGCTGTTGAAAGCACTTTCGGCGCCGATCTTGTAAGTCAGCTTGTCGTTTGGCTGCCAGGTCAGCTTGCTGCTGAAGATATGCTCGCTCGACAGCGACAGCGACTTGTAGACAGACGTGACAGCCTCGTCCGTAAAGACATCATTGATGCTCAATCGGTCGTGACGGCGCAGCAGATTGAGGTCCAGGGTCAGTTTGCTGGTCAGCTTGCGTTCGTACTGCAGGCCCAGTTCACTGGCGATTTCCTTCAGGTCCATATGCTCGGGCGCGGTCTTTCCGTCCTGGATATAGGCCGCGTCCATATCGTAGTCGATCGGGTTGTAATTGCCGTTGAACGACAGTTTTCCGCCCAGGAACGGGCGCGAATGGGTCAGCTTTTCCTGGTGGCCCGTTCCCCCGGCGATCTGCGGAATATAGATATAATCCGGTGTCGGATCGCTGAAATCGGGTCTGTAGATCCAGCGCTTGGTGTCATTGACGCCATTGTCATGAAAACCGAAAGCCTCGATATGGAAGTCGGTCGAGACACCGTCCTTGTTGCGGGCGTAGCTGAAGAAGCCGGCCGGCTTGTTATCGTGGGCGAAGGTCTTGTAATTGCCGCCGAAATTGATGTTAGGCTTGCCGTTCTGCTTGCGCACGACATTGACGATCTGTCTGTGGCCCATCATATCGACGCCGGGCGCGCCACCGATGATCAACTCGACATGGTCGACCTGGGCCGACGAAATCGTGTTCAGCGTGTCGGCCAGGTTATCCTTGCTGACCGGCCGCTGGCCATCGATGATGACATTGCCGGCCGCGCCGGCAAAGCCGCGGACATTGTCGCCACCATTGAATGAAAAGCCCGGAACGTGGAACACCATGTCGAGCGCCGACGACACCTGGAATTCGGTAAAATATTCAGGCTTGTAGGTGACGACGCGATTGCTGCTTTCGCTCTCCGGCGCTGCTGCAACCACAGCATCCTCGCCCAAAGGCTGGGCGCCGGCCTGGCTGGAGAAGGCTGCCGTGGATAGCAAAACAAGGGCGAGCGCGGTTGTGGCGTAGAGACGCATGGTAATCAATTCCCCGGCGGAACAGACGCTGATTGCGGCCGTCCTTGGGCTCCACGAAATAACCGGGGCGCGACATCTGACAAGTTAAATGCCTGTAACAATTTCAACCAAAAACGGCCAAAATTCGCGGCAGGCGCAAAAAATATTCTTTTTAATATCAGCATGTTACCTAAATAACCTACGGCATTTTTCGTAGGTTAACGAGCGTCCTACATTACGACGATTTAATCTGTGATCTGCATTCAGGGCGATCAACGGCGCCCTCCGAAACCGGAGGGGCCGTCATCGGGCCCTTTGCGAGGCGGCCCGAAATCGAAGACGGGCGTATGGGGTGGCGCTTCCGGATCACTCAGTCGCATCCGCTGCCAGCCCTTGTGCACGGATTTGTCATCGAAGCGGTTGGGGCCATCGGTTCCGGGTAAAATCAGAAAAAGCAGCAGAACCGCCGCGCTTACCCCGCCGAACAGCAGGATATCGAACATGTGGGGATGCACAAAGTCGGGCAGCACGTCGCGCGTGCGCGGGTTGATGTCCAGATGGTTGAGCTGGCGGGCCAGCCACCCCGGCACGATCAGCAGCGCCCAGGCGCCGGTCCAGCCGATATCGTGCAGCCGGCGCACCGTCGCAGACAGCCAGGCCGCTGCCAGCCCCAGCATGACGATCCGGCGCACGCCTGAGAACAGCCATCTCGGGAAATCTTCATGCAGCGTCGCCCCGATCGTGCCGCTCATCAGCAGGATGCTCATGACGACGTAAACGACGAAGCCGAACATCAGGAAACGCGTATAGGCGCCGCGATTCAACCGGCCCCGATAGTCGACAATTTCGAAAAATACGCCCGACATGCCTTGCCCCCTGCGATACAGACCCAAAGAGCATACCAACTCTGGGTGTATATTCGGTTTAAGGGCGCAAAATAGCCGTTACGACGTCCCGCCGACCGTCAGGCCACGAATGCGCAAGGATGGCTGGCCGATCCCGACCGGTACGGATTGGCCGCCCTTGCCGCAGGTTCCCACGCCCGGATCGAACTTGAAATCGTCGCCGATCATGTCGACCTGGCTCATCGCCGCGGGCCCGTCGCCAATCAGGGTCGCGCCCTTGACCGGCGCGCCGACCTTGCCATCCTCGATCAGATAGGCCTCGGTGCACTGGAAGACGAACTTGCCATTGGTGATATCGACCTGTCCGCCACCGAAATTGACTGCGAACAGCCCCTTTTTCGTATTGGCGATCATGTCGGCCAACTTGTCCTTGCCGTTGCGCATGAAGGTATTGGTCATGCGGGGCAGGGGCTGGTGAGCATAGGATTGGCGACGGCCGTTACCCGTTGCCGTGGCGCCCATCTGCCGCGCCGACAGGCGATCGTGCATGTAGCCGACCAGGATACCGTCGTCGATCAGCGTCGTGCATGACGTCGCTGTCCCTTCATCGTCGATATTGAGCGAGCCGCGCGCATCAGGCACCGTGCCGTCATCGACAATGGTTACGCCCCTGGCCGCCACCTGCTTGCCCATCTTGCCGGAAAAGGCGGATGTGCCCTTGCGATTGAAATCGCCTTCCAGGCCGTGACCGACCGCTTCGTGCAGCAACACGCCGGGCCAGCCTGGCCCAAGGACGATATCCATCTCGCCGGCAGGTGCGGCGACGGCGTCCAGATTGACGAGGGCCATGCGGATGGCCTCGTCGACCTGGGCCTGCCATTTTTCGGGCTGGGTAATGTCGAACCACGAAATGCGTCCACCGCCGCCCGACGATGCCGTTTCGCGATGGCCGTCTTTCTCGACCGAAACGCTGACATTCAGCCGCACCAGTGGGCGATAGTCGTGATAGACCTGACCTTCGCCGCGCAGGATGGTGATGGCGCGCTTGTCGCAGGCCAGGGACGCGGAGACCTGGACGACGCCGGCATGGGCCTGGCGGGCATAGGCGTCCATGGCCTGCAGCAGGGCGATCTTGTCGCCGAAGGCCATCTCACTGATCGGATCGTGGGCCTGATAATAGGACCGGTTGGAGCGGACCGGATTGTCCCGGCTGAGGTCGACCGAAACCGCCTTGCCCTTCTTGGCCAGCACGGCGGCTTCGGATGCCCGCATGATGGCGTCCAATGATAGCTCGGCGCTGTTGGCAAAGCCGATGGTTTCCCCGGCGACGACGCGAAAGCCGAAACCCTGGTCGGCATTATAGGCGCTGGCCTTCAGACGACCGTCATCGAACATCAACGATTCGCTTTCGCGTTTCTCGATGAAGATTTCGCCGTCGTCGGCGCCCTTCAGCGCGTCTTCCAGCGCGCCTTGCGCCGCCTGGATGTCGAAATCACCCCAATCCTGTGGCATGGCGCGCGTCATGTCGGCGGAAGAAAGGGGAGCGGCGGAAGAGGAGGGGGGCATGATGTCTCGAAGCTCGTCAGATAACAGACTACCTATGTAGGCATCAGCGTGCGGCTTGGCCATGGCAAAACGTATTTCCCGCACGCAAAAGCCGCGCCGGATGTGACAAAAGACCGCATGGCCCATCAGCGTAATGTTTGCCTTTAGGCGGCTCCGGCCTTGCTTGGCCACGTTTCTACGCAAAGACCCTTATCAAAACCGGGGAATCCTTTTTTTGCCCTTTGCAATTGGCGGCGAACGCATTATGGGAACGTTCTGATCGGGCGGTTCAGATGAACGCCGGCCATGTTTGGCTGCGCGAATCATGGGTAAATGGTGCTCGATGTCGTCTATTGGGTAAGGGTTGCGGCGCGCCGCCTGTCGGATGCGCCAACCGGCAAGATGAGGGTTTGCGAATGGGCCGAAATGGGCTTTTCCTGCGAGGGCTGACCAAAGCCGCACTTGGGGCTGTGGCGACTTTTGCGTTGAGCAGTGCTCTGGCGGTGTCGGCCTTTGCCGAAGATCTTAAGATGGGCCAGCCGACCGACGGCGCCATGGGCTGGCAGCCCGCGGCCAGCGAGTTCAAGGTCAGGGTCGAATCCTTCTATGACGGGCTCCTGTTGCCCATTATTACGCTTATCTCCCTTCTGGTCCTGGGCTTGCTGCTCTGGATCATGGTCCGCTACAACAAAAAGTCCAATCCCGTCCCGGCCAAATTTTCGCACAATACGGCGATCGAAATCATCTGGACGCTCGGACCCGTCATCATCCTGGTCTGGATCGCCGTCGTTTCTGTATCGCTGCTGAAGTTTCAGAACGACATGCCGACGCCCGATGTCGTCGTAAAGGCCACTGGAAATCAGTGGTACTGGACCTACGACTATCCTGAACTGGGGGTGACGGATATTGAATCACGTCTCCTTCCGGCTGCCGGCAAGGATCCCGAGACGGCGAAAAAGGCCGGTGTCAACTATCTGCTGTCGACCGACAATGTCCTGGTCGTTCCGGTCAACAAGGTCGTGCACGTTCAGACCACCGCCACCGACGTCATCCACGCTTTCGCCTTGCCGGCCTTCGGTATCAAGATCGACGCCGTTCCCGGCCGCCTCAACAATACCTGGTTCAAAGCCACCAAGACTGGCATCTTTTATGGCCAGTGCTCGGAACTGTGCGGTCAGGATCACGCCTATATGCCGATCGAGATCAAGGTCGTTAGCGACGCAGAATTCGACGCCTATATCATTAAGGCTGGCGGCAAGACGCGCAGCATGATCGCCGCTGAGGAAAAGGCGGCGTCCCAGGCCTCCGCCGAAGCCACTGCTGCTGCGGCCGCTTCGCAGGCCGCCGCTGAGTCCGCCTCCGCCGAAGCCCCTCCCGCCGTCGCCGCTGCACCTGCCCCAAGCGCGCCTGCTGCGGCCAAGGCCGTTGCCGCTCCCGCAGCGCCTGTCGCGCAATAATTGAGTAGAAGAGAGATATTCGACATGGCCACCGCTGCCGCCTCTCACGATCATTCGGCCCACCACGGCGACGATCACGACCACAAGCCCGGTTTCTTCGACCGCTGGGTTTTCACGACGAACCACAAGGACATCGGCACGCTCTACCTGATGTTCGCCATCATGGCGGGCCTTGTCGGCGGTTCCTTGTCGGGCTTTATCCGCTGGGAACTGGCCGCGCCCGGCCTGCAGGTTTTTGCACCGGGCTCGTTGCTCGACCATTTGGGCCTGTTCGACGTCAGCAACACTGCCAACGCCAAGCACGCCTATAATTCGTTCGTCACCGCCCACGCCGTCATCATGATTTTCTTCATGGTCATGCCGGCCATGATCGGCGGCTTCGGCAACTGGTTTGTGCCGATCATGATCGGCTCGCCGGACATGGCCTTCCCGCGCCTCAACAACATCTCGTTCTGGCTGCTCATCGCGTCGTGGATACTGCTGTGCACCTCGGTTTTCACCCAGTCCGGACCCGGTGATGGGCAACACGGCTTTGCTGGCGGCTGGACCATGTATCCGCCCATGTCCAGCCACGCCGGTTCGCCCGGCCAGGCCATGGACCTGGTTATCCTCAGCCTGCACCTGGCGGGTGCCTCGTCGATCCTGGGCGCCATCAACTTCATCACGACCATCTTCAACATGCGCGCCCCGGGCATGACCCTGCACCGCATGCCGCTGTTTGCCTGGTCCGTTCTGGTCACCGCCTTCCTGCTGCTGCTGTCCCTGCCGGTACTGGCGGGCGCCATCACCATGCTGCTGACTGACCGCAACTTCGGCACCGCCTTCTTCGATCCGAACGGTGGCGGCGATCCGATCATGTTCCAGCACCTGTTCTGGTTCTTTGGTCACCCGGAAGTCTACATCCTGATCCTGCCGGGCTTTGGCATCATCTCCCACATCGTTTCGACCTTCTCGAAGAAGCCGATCTTCGGTTATCTGGCCATGGCCTACGCCATGGTGGCCATCGGCGTCGTCGGCTTCGTCGTGTGGGCGCACCACATGTACACGGTCGGCATGAACTTCGATCTGCGCCTCTACTTCCTGCTGGCGACGATGGTTATCGCCGTGCCGACAGGTATTAAGGTGTTCTCGTGGATCGCCACCATGTGGGGCGGCTCGATCAGCTTCAGCGTTCCGATGCAATGGGCGATCGGCTTCATCTTCCTGTTCACCGTCGGCGGTGTCACCGGCGTGGTCCTGGCCAATGCAACGATCGATTACAGCCTTCAAGACACCTATTACGTCGTGGCACACTTCCACTACGTGTTGTCTCTGGGCGCCGTGTTCTCGATCTTCGCCGGTTATTACTACTGGTTCGAGAAGATGTACGGCATCAAGTACAACAAGTGGTTGGGATCTGCGCATTTCTGGATCATGTTCGTCGGCGTCAACCTGATCTTCTTCCCGCAGCACTTTCTGGGCCAGCAGGGCATGCCGCGCCGCATAGTCGACTATCCTGTCGGTTTCGAATTCTGGAACAAGATCTCGTCGATCGGCTATGCCATTACCGCAATCGGTGTCCTGGTGTTCCTTGTCATGATTGTCGAAGCCTTCATCGTCCGCCGCAAGGGCGAGGCCAATCCGTGGGGCGAAGGTGCCACTACCCTGGAATGGACCCTGTCTTCGCCGCCGCCCTACCACCAGTTCTCGGAACTCCCCGAGATCCGCGACGAAGAAGAAGAGCACCACTAAGCTCTGACTCCAGTTTAAAATCCCGGGGGGTGAAGTTCGCTTCGCCCCCCGTTCGTTATGAAGGCGCCTATGCAGCCCAAAAAGTCCAAATTGACGCCAACGCCGCCGACACGCGAAGAAATCGACGCCAGCGTGAAGGCAGCCTACGCTTCGAAAGCGATGCGTGGTACGCCGGGCGACTATTTCCAGCTGCTCAAACCACGCGTTATGTCGCTGGTCGTTTTCACCGCTCTGACCGGACTTGTGATTTCGGATCCGTGGGGCGGCAAGCATCTGTCGCTGTTCCTTTCCGCCATTGCCATCCTGTGCATAGCGCTCGGCGCTGGTGCCGCCGGTGCGCTTAACATGGCGCTGGAAGGCGAAACCGATGCCTTGATGCGCCGTACGCGCCTTCGTCCGGTGGCGGCAGGCCGGATTACAAAAACCGACGCCCTGGCTTTCGGCGGCGTCCTGGCCTTCCTGTCGGTCTTCATGATGTGGCTGGCTTTCCCTGACGGGCTGGCGGCTGGGTTGTTGGCCCTGACCATCGCCTATTATGTCGTCTTCTATACCATGATCCTGAAGCGCCGGACGCCGCAGAACATCGTCATCGGCGGCGCGGCCGGCGCCTTTCCCCCGGTCATTGGCTGGGCGGCGGCAACCGGCCACGCGCCGCTCGAAGCCTGGATATTGTTCGCCATCATCTTCCTGTGGACGCCGCCGCATTCGTGGGCCCTGGCGCTATACACGACCGAAGACTATGCCAATGCCGGCATTCCGATGATGCCAGTGGTCAAGGGCGCCAAGTCGACCCGCCTGCAGATACTGATCTACAGCCTGGTCATGGCCCCGGTCGCCTGCCTGCCCATCGCCACCGGTACAGGCGGCCCTGTCTATGCCGCCGTGTCCGTTCTGGGAGGAGCGACCTTTATCTATTTCGCCGTGCGCGTCTTTCTGTCGCGGGCCGGCGACCATCCGGAAGGTGGCGAGCAAGGGCTTTACGATGTTAAGAAGGAAGCGCTTGCGGCGCGTAACCTGTTCGCTTTTTCGATTCTCTATCTGACGACGCTGTTCGCCACCCTTCTGGTCGAACACGCCCTTAAGGCTTGGCTGTCATGACCGAACTCCCCACCGCCGCCGACAAGGCTGCCTATCTGAAGGCGCAGAAGCAGCGCAACATGTATATCGGCCTGGGTCTGGCCGCTTTCGTAATCCTGGTCTTCTTCGTCTCGATGTCACGTATGGCGGAGAACACACGGCATGAAGCCCAAAAGGCTGCTGCGGCCGTGTCGGCGAGCGCCAGCCACTAGGCATGGCTCTGAACCGCAACACACGCACAGTTTTGTGGCTGGTTGCCACTGTGGCCGTCATGTGCGGCCTGGTCGCCGTCAGCGTACCCCTGTACCGCGCCTTTTGTTCGGCCACCGGCATCGGCGGCGCGACACGGCGTGCGGACAAGGCGCCGCTGCAAGCCAGCAGCCAGATCGTCCGCGTGCATTTCGACACCAACACCAATGGCGTCAACTGGTTGTTCAAGCCGGAAAAACCGCATCTCGATACGCGAGTCGGCAAGACGGCCATGATGTATTTCACGGTGACCAATCGTTCGAACCAGGCCGTGACCGGTCGGGCCGCATTCAACGTCCTGCCGGACACTATGGGGCCCTATTTCCGCAAGCTGCAATGCTTCTGCTTCACCGACCAGACCCTGGCCGCGGGAGAATCGAAGACCTTCCCCATGGTCTATTTTCTCGACCCGGAGATGCTGAAGAACGGTGATACGGAAAATATCCAGGATGTGACGCTTTCCTATACCTTTTTCGAGACAAAAAAGGTGCAGAACTAAGGCAAAACGGCTAAGGCCGTACATTGTGTTTAAAAAAGAATTGGCCTAAACGGAGACATCCGGCCCAGGCCAGAACGGTTTAAAACGTACCACTGCGTGGTACTTACAAGGTGAGTTGAACGAGAATGGCCCATCACGGCGTCAAACACGACTATCACATCATCAATCCCAGTCCCTGGCCGCTGCTCGGCTCGATCTCGGCGGTATGCTGGGGCTTGGGCCTTGTCATGGGGCTGCGCGGCCTGTTCGGCGTGCCCAAGGGCGAATGGTGGCTGTTTGCCGTCGGCATGACCGGTATCCTGTTGACCATGATTTTCTGGTGGCGTGATGTCATCAAGGAAAGCAAGGCAGGTGACCACACCCCGGTCGTCCAGATCGGCCTGCGCTATGGCATGATCATGTTCATCGCGTCCGAAGTCATGTTCTTCGTTGCCTGGTTCTGGATGTTCTTCGAAATGGCCCTGTTCCATGGCCACCGCTCCGGCGCCGCCTGCGGCATTCAGGAAGTCTGTTCGGCCTGGTCGACCTGGCCTCCCAAGGGCGTCGAAACCCTCGATCCGTGGCAGTTGCCACTGGTCAATACGCTGCTGCTGCTGACCTCCGGCACGACCGTGACCTGGGCGCACCATGCGCTGGCGCAAGGCGATCGCAACGGCACCAAGTGGGGCCTAGTCCTGACCATCATTCTGGGCGCGCTGTTTACCGCGGTCCAGGGGATCGAATACACCCACATCATCTCGCACCATGAATTCTTCGGCAATGCCGACGGTACCATCAATGGTGAAGCCGCCAATTCGGTGCTCTACGGCTCGACCTTCTTCATGGCAACGGGCTTCCACGGCGCCCACGTCCTGATCGGGACCCTGTTCCTGATTGTCTGCCTGATCCGCTTGCTGGGTGGCGATTTCACACCGCAAAAGCACTTCGGTTTCGAAGCCGCCGCCTGGTACTGGCATTTCGTTGACGTGGTCTGGCTTTTCCTGTTCGCCTTTGTTTACGTCATCTTCGGCGGCACACATTGACGACGCGTATCCCGGTCGACTTCACCGCGGCGGCGCTTGGGCGCTGTCCGGTATGCCGCAAGGGCGGACTATTCAAAAGCTATCTCAAGGTGGCGGACGCCTGTAAGGCGTGCGGCACGAATTTCAAGGCGGCGGATACCGGTGACGGTCCCGTCGTCTTTGTCATTCTGCTTGCCGGTTTCGTCGCCTGCGGCGGCGTAATGGTCAGCCTTCTGGCCTGGAACTGGCCGGTTCCGCTGATGCTTGCGGTTTGGCTGCCGGTGGCGGGTTTGGTCAGCCTGATACTGATGCCCGTGCTCAAGGGGCTGATGGTGGCTTCGCAACTGCGCCACAAGGTGCGCGACTGATATGTCGGTTATGGATTTCATCAAGGCGGCGCCGCGCGGCCTGTCGATCACGGTCCTGATTGCCTTTGCATTGCTCAACGGACTGGGTATCTGGCAAATTCAGCGCCTGCACTGGAAAGAAGACCTGATCGCCGAAATGGCGCGCACTCAGGCCTTGCCGCCAGTTCCGGTTACGGAACTGATCGGACATCCCAAACCCGATTGGCGCTCAGCCGTCCTGCCTTCGTGCCCGTTCGATAGCGGTCGTATCCTTTACATGCACAGTCAGGCTGACGGTCAGCTGGGATATCGCGCGCTGACGGCCTGTCCGGCGGGCAATGGCAAGCTGTTGATCGATCTCGGTTTTGTCGCCCAGGACGTCAAGCTCGACCTCGGCGACCGCCTGCCGCATGTCCTCAACCTGGTCGGCCGGCTGCGCCCGCTGGACAAGGCCGGTCTCGTGACACCGCCCAACAGCCCTTCCGCCAACGACTGGTATTGGCGCTCGCCGGCCGAAATGGGTGCCTGGCTGAAAACGCCGGTGCGCGGCGACTACTTTTTGGTCGCCGATCTCGCGGCCTCGCATATCGCCGTCGACGGCCTGCAGCAGGGACAATTGACCGCGCCCCTGGTCAATCGCCATTTCGAATATGCCCTGACCTGGTTTGGCTTGGCCTGGGCGCTTATTGGCGTCTTTATCGGCGTTGTGGTGCAGAGGATGCGCAAGGCGTGAAGCAGTCACCGATTCTGGCCGGTCAGACCCTCTACCGTTTCGACAATGGCCTGCGCCTGCTGGTCGATCCCATGCCCGGCCTGAAGACCTTTGCCTGCTCGGCCCTGATCTATGGCGGCGCGCGCTTCGAAACCGAGACTCAGTCAGGCTGGGCGCATCTGCTGGAACATATGGTGTTCAAGGGAGCTGGCGGTCGTGATGCCCGCGCCCTGGCCGAGGCGATCGAGCACAAGGGCGGCACCATCAACGCCTCGACCGGCTACGAACACACGCGTTTCGAAGTCCGCGGCCTGACCTCGCTGATGCCGCTGGCGCTCGAGATCGTCACCGACCTGATGTTTCGTTCGACCCTCGACGCGGCTGAACTGAAGCGCGAGAAAAAGGTTATCGAGCAGGAGATTCTCGAAGCCTACGACGCGCCCGATGACTATGTCTTCGACCTGCTGCAAGGTGCCATGTTTGAAGGCCAGGCCCTGGGGCGGCCCATTCTGGGCAGCAAGGCCAGCCTGAAACCGGTTGAGCCCAAGGCTTTACGCGCCTTTGCCGAGACCCTGTATGCCCCCCACCGTATCGTGATCTGCGTATCCGGCGGCGTAACCCCCGAAGAGGTCTATGCCGCTGCTCGGTCCTATATCGACTCGGTTGACGCCCATGCTGGTTTTGGCGCAACCGAACAGTTGCGCTTTACCGGCCGCCATGCCGCCCACAAACGCAAGATCGAACAGGGCAACCTGACCCTGGGGTTCAACGCCGTGGGCCGGCTCGATCCCGACATCATTCCGCTGCGCCTCTTCGGAGAAATCCTTGGCGGCGGCATGGCGTCACGTCTGTTCCAGGAAGCACGCGAGGCGAGGGGCCTGGCCTACGCCATCGACGCCTATACCACGCCATATCGCGATGGTGGGATATTCGGCATCTATGCCGGGTGTGCCCCCAAGGATGTCCTGCCGCTGATCGACCTGATCCGGACGGTTATGGCCGATTTGGCTACCGACCCCAAACCGCAGGAACTGGAGCGCGCCAAGGCCCAGTTCACCACCTCGCTATTCCTGAATTTCGAAGGGGCGGCTTCGCGCGCCGGCGCCTTTGCCAGCCAGTTGTCGACTTTCGACAAAGTTTTCACGCTGGACGAGGTGGCGGCGGACATCGACCAGGTCAGCCGTGACGATCTGGTACGTGTCGGCGGCGCGATCGCTACCCAAACAGAATTCGCCAGCGCCCTGCTGGGACCCAAGGCCGTAGCTCTCCCTTATTCCAAGCTACAATGATGCTTCGCCATTGCAGCTTGAGCTGCAATAAATGCAACCGTTTGCAGCAGCTTAAATAACAGGGTTCCCTTGTATTTCCTGCCTTTTCTTAGCCGAAAACTAACCTCTTATGGTTAAGATTGGCGTGGAATTGGGCTGTAAATGCGTGGGGCGATGTCGGACATCAATCTCTTCGGCTGGAAAATGGGCGGACCGTCGGGCCGATCGGGTCACGAACTCCTGAGCAATGCCGACTCAAGAGCTCAGCCACGCATGTCGCTTGACAGCCGCCACACCCAAATGGAGGCGTTGGACGGCGCCGATACCCTGCTGTGGTCCTATGACCTCAGTCAGCGCCTGTTCGAATTCAAGGGCGATCTCAAACATCTGGGCCTTCCGCCCTTGTGGGGCCGGGCGTTTCTCGACGACCTCGACCCAGCCTTCGAGGCTGGAGAAGTCGATCGCCTCGACACGGTTTTCAGAACGCTCGATGTCCGCAGTGCCGGCCCGGCCGATGGCCATATTCACTGCTTGTTGCGCCTGAAGGATCATCGCCTGGTCTATATGAAGGGGCGTCGCGTTTCAAAGACCCAGGTCCTGGGTATAGTCACCGACCTCAGCCGCGATATCGGCCTGCATGGCGGCACACGGCTGTCCGAGGTCCAGGTGGGCGACGGCCTGCCGCTGCAGGACATCCATACCGATCCACTGACCGGCCTGTTAAATCGCCAGGGCTTTATTCACGCGGCGCGTCAACTGTTGACCACGCCGGGCGACTACGATCTGGTCGTCGGTGACCTCAATCGTTTCCGGCGGTTGAACGAGGCCCTGGGCCACGAACGTGCCGACATCGTCCTCGAACTGCTGACCCTGCGCCTGCGCGATGCCTTCCCGGACAATGCCCTTCTGGCGCGTCTTGGCGAAGACGAATTCGCCGTCCTGACGCTTCGCGGATTTCCGCGCGTGTCCGAGCGCATGCGCAACGCTTTGGAACGTCCGATCAATGTTGCCGGATTCGATATTCAGCCAACATTTTCCATGGGCGCCGTGGCGGTCGAAGGTGGCGAGCACGCGCTTGAATCCGCCGAACTGCTGCGGCGCGCCGAAATGGCGGTCGAAGCGGCCCAATCCAAGGGCGCCGGTGGCGTCGCTTCCTACAAGCGCGACCTCGAAAGCGACGGCCTGACGCGCCTGGCTTTGGAAGGCGAACTGCGCAAGGCCTTTATCAGCGGTGAGATCCAGGCCTGGTACCAGCCGATCGTCAATCTTGATTCCGGCCGCATTACCGGCTTCGAAGCCCTGGCGCGCTGGGTGCATCCCAAGCGCGGCATCATCCCGCCCGATCATTTCCTGGGCGCCGCCCGCGATCTGGGTATGATGATCGACCTTGGCACCATCATCATGAACGCCACGGTCAAGGTGCTCAGTCGCTGGAAGCAGGCCTACGCCTTGCCGGAAGGTTTCTTCATCAGCGTCAACCTGTCGGCGCCGGAAATCGAACGGCTGCATCTCATCGAAGACGTTTCGCGCCTGATCCGCGACGCCGGCCTGCCGCCGAAATGCCTCAAGCTGGAAGTGACCGAGAGCGACGTCATGCGTGACCCGCAGGCGTCTGCCCGTGTTTTGGAGGCCTTGCGCGACGCCGGCGCTGGTATCGCGCTGGATGATTTCGGCACAGGCTTCTCGTCGCTCAGCTATCTCGCCAAGCTGCCGTTCGATACGCTCAAGATCGACCGGTCGTTCGTCGCCACCATGAAGACCGAGCCATCGTCCGAAAAGATCGTCCGCTCAATATTGACTCTCGGCCGCGACTTCGGCCTCGACGTGGTGGCGGAAGGCGTTGAGGACATGGATCTGGCCGATCGCCTGGCCAAACTGGGTTGCCAGATGGGGCAGGGCTGGGGCTTTGCCAAGGCCCTGAAAGCCACCGAGGCTGAAGCTTTTCTGGTTCAGTCCCTGGGCGTCAAGCCTGATGCCTTGAGCGCCTAAATCTTATCCGCAGATTACGCAGATTTCACCTTTCCCTTCCTTGCGAAGAGATTGCTAATTGGGGGAGGTGGCAGCGCAAGCCCCGCCGAAAAACGCAGCTTGAGGCAACTGGCGCGTCGCTGACAGAGGGGTTATTCTATCATAAGTTCAATATATTCAGTCGCTTACGACAAAGCTGGAAGTGTCTGGTAACAATTTTTGCGGTGCCGCCTTTTCTATGCTTAAGGCCTTGTCAGCGGCCCGAAAGGGTTCACGAAACGGACCACCTCCACGGCTCTCTCTTCGAACACACCTTCCCAATTCCAGGTGCTTTCACGTAACTCCCAACTGAGCTCCGTTCCTTGCAAGCCAGCAAGGATGGCGTCCTTTATTTCGATAAATTTCAGCGAGTACTCATATCTTCTAGTCCCGGCGAGGTTTGGCGCAACGCCGATCCTCTTGGCCTTGACTAGGCTCGTCGACACGTCCACCCATTCGACATCTCGGAGCGGCCACGGACCATCTGGCCCCTCTAGATAACCGTCTACCGGCATGAGCAGGAGTTGTCCCCATTCACCTGGCTCCGTCAAAGCGCCATCTCTCCAGGCAACACGGACCCAGAAGCGCAACGTGTTGTTCAGCTCAAATAGCGGAGACCAATAGGCCCGTGCGTCCATCATAACCAATTCTATCATCGCTCCCGAAGAAGGTCGTGTTCAAATGTCGGGGCCGGGTTAACGGGCAACGTACGTGCGATCAGCACCGCCGCAAGCCTAGGCACAGTACAGAAGATTTTAAGAATCTGCGTAATCTGCGGATCCAGCCCTTACGCCCGCCCGGCCGCACCTGAAAGATGGCCGGGCTCCACGCCCAGCGTCCCAAGAGCCGCGGCATAGAGCTGTTCCGGCGGGCTCATGAAGATCAGTTCCTGGGTGGCCGGCGCCACCAGCCAGGCATTCTGGCTCATCTCGCTTTCCAGTTGCCCGGGCCCCCAACCGGCATAGCCCAGCGCAATCAGGGTACGTGCCGGCCCCGTGCCGCTCGACAGATCGACCAGGATATCGCGTGACGCCGTCAGTCCGACGCCCTGTTCTTCACCATTGTCACGGACGATAAACGGCGGCCCCAGGTTCAGTGTGATATTATCCAACTGGTAGTCCAGGCTGTGCAAGACGAAGCCGCGATCATTCTGGACCGGCCCACCGCGGAAAATTCGCTGGAGTGAAGGCGCGCGATCGCCGCTGTCGATGCCCAGTTCGCGGACCATCTTGCCGAAGTTCAGGCCGTTGATGGGTTGGTTGAGGATCAGGCCCATGGCATGATCGGCGTCGTGTTGGCAAACATAGATGACGCTGTGGTCGAACGGCTGGTCCGACAGGCCGGGCATGGCGATCAGAAGATTGCCTTGATAGGAGTGGTGGTCGGCCGTGGGCTCGCTGGCGTCGTTCTGGTTCATCTGCACCCGATCCTTTGTCGATAGCCTAACATATATTACCGCACGCGTCTTGGTCTGGACGCGGTTTAGCCTATATAGGGCGCAGCTAAGGCGAATTTAAGGAGCCCCAGACATGACCATTCAATCCGGCGACGCCATCCCCGACATGAACCTGACCGTGGTCGACGAGGCGGGCCCGAAGGCCACGCCGTCGCGCGACTTTTTTACCGGCAAGACCGTGGTCCTGTTCGCCGTGCCTGGCGCCTTTACCCCGACCTGTTCGGCGCGCCATCTGCCGGGCTTCAAAGACCACGTGGCCGATTTCAAGGCCAAGGGCGTCGATGTCGTCGCCTGTACGTCCGTCAACGATTATTTCGTCATGAAGGCCTGGGCCAAGGACCAAGGCATTGCCGGCGAAGTCGTACTGCTGGCCGACGGCAGTGGTGATTTCGCCAGGGCGGTGGGCCTGGAACTGGACGGTTCGGGCTTCGGCATGGGCCTGCGCTCGCAACGCTACGCCATGATTGTCCGCGACGGCGTGGTCGACAAGCTGTTCGTCGAAGCCAAGGGCGAGTTCCGCGTGTCGGCGGCGGAGTATGTGCTGGAGAATTTGTAAGGCCAGGGGGCACGGCCCCCTGGACCCCATAATATGTTCATAGAAAAAGGGCCCAAAGATCGGGCCTTTTTCTATGAATATGTATCGAGGTGCAGGAGGCTGCGCCTCCTGCGTCTTATATTATTCTAGGAAACTGGTGCACGACCTCGATCACGCCGATGATGGATTCGTTGAAAGCCGGAAAATCCTCGGGCGGAATTAAATAGGATTTAAGTGGCTCAGCACCTGCCAGAGCATCATAACGCACCAAGTAGTCTGTGCGAATTTCGAACTTCGTTACTCTGCCCGGATGCATTGGCGCCCCATGCCAGTCTCGGGCGATCTTGATGGCAATTACTTCGCTACACAAGAATAGACTGCCTTCTGTCGGCGGGAAAGCGCGCATCCCGCAGGCTTCAATCTGCTCCAGTTCCTTCGCCCATACTGGCCGCCACAGCGTTCGGGTCGTCGTCATGACGTCCTCATTGCTTCCAGTTCAGCCCGAATCAACGGCAGCAAGGCATCATTCCGCACGCGCGCCATCTCCTGAAGCGTCATGCGTTTTCCGATGCGCTCGGCCAACAGAAATCCCACTAGATAGCCCGACCGAGACAGGCTGAGATTTTTGTTATTGGCGTAGAAGAACCGGCCATAGTCCTTCTCGTCGCGCGACTCCAGACAACCCAGCATATCAATGATCGTCGCCTGAACCGTCTCCGATGTGGCTTGACTGAGCGGCTTGTCATCCAGCAGGACATTCAGCCGTGACGCCTTGGGGTTCATCACCTGGCTGGCGTAGGTGGCGCAACCCTCCATCCACAAGGCGACATAGACCGCCGGCGTTTCGTCCAGGCTCTGTTCAGGATAGATCTGGGCCTGGTACAGGTGGAAGGATTCATGGTCCAGCAGCACCGACAAGTCCGCCCCGGCACCGTGGTATTTCACGATCCCATCCAGCCCGAGGAACAACGGCACCTTGCCTTGCCACGGTTGCAGGTGGCCGTCGAAGTTGAACAGTGACGGCATCAGATAAACCGGCGCCTTGTCTTCATCGAAATCCGGCAATGCCTTGCGGAAATGCTTTTGATGGGCGTGATAGTCCCTGGCGAAACCGTGCCACAGGTGGCGAACATCCGCAGCCATGGCGTCGAATAGCGGCAGCCACTTGGAGAGGCGCTCGTCGCTGACCTTGACTCCGGCGCCCTCATAGATGTCGGCATAGCGCTCGAAAAACGCCGATTGCAGCGCGCCCACGCGCGCTTCCATAGCGTCACCGGCCTTTAGCGGACCATAATAGATGGGCCAGAAATCGCGCATCAGGTCGATGGGTCTGGGTGATGCCGCAAAGGCGGGCCCCGCGGCGGTGACGGCTATACTGACGAGAAACAGGCGGCGATTCAGCTTCATGATCCATGATTGACGCGACTTCGACGTAAACGCAAGCCGTCAATGCGTAGCGATAACCACGGCCTTGACCAGGGCTTCCGGCCGATAGCCAAGGTCCCACGGTGTCAGGCCCATCCGCACGATGACCAGATGCTCGGACGGAATAATCGTCACCGTCTGGCCGTCATGACCGCGCAGCCAGAAGGCGTCCGCGGGCAGCCCGGCGCTTTTGCCGGTATCGCTTTCACCGGGCCCCTTCACCCAGGCCTGCATTTGGCCGTAGCCTTCCTTGTCGCCGTTCGGCGTGTGCATCAACGCGACAAAGCCCCTGGGTAACAGGCGCTTGCCTTCCCATACCCCATCCTGCATCAGGAACTGCCCGAACCGGCCCCAGTCACGCGCCGTCGCATACAGATAGGAGCCGCCGACATAGGTGCCGTGTTCGTCGGTCTCATAAACCGCGCTGGTCATGCCCAGCGGCGCGAACAGGGCCTGACGCGGGAAGGCCAGGGCGGCCTGGCGGTCGCCAATCCTGTCCATCCAAAGGCGCGCCAGGATCAGGCTGGTGCCGGTCGAATAGTGAAACTTTTCTCCGGGCGTGTCATGCAACCGTTGATGGGCGGCAAATCCGGCCATATCGGGCTGCAGATACAGCATGCGCGACACGTCCGACACATCGCCGTAGTCCTCGTCGAAAGTCAGCCCACTCTTCATCGCCGCCAGGTCGCGCACCGAAATCGCCTTGCGTCCGTCCTGCCACACGGGGAACAGCGCCGCATCGTCCAGCCCCAGCTTGCCATCCGCCACGACCCGGCCCAACAGCGCGGCATTGACCGTCTTGGTCATCGACCATCCCAGCAACCGCGTGTTGGGTGTGAAGGCCTTGCCATACGATTCACCGATCACCTGGCCGTCCTTCATAACGACCACGGCGCGCATACCCGGACCGGTCAGGGCGGCGTCGCCAAGAACAGCAGCCAGCTTGCCTTCGGGTGCGACAGGCGCCCCTTGCTCCGCCGGCGTTATGTCGGGCTGGCTGATCCCCAGCACTTTGGTGACATCGCCATCGGGTACGCTGACACAGCCCAGGCCGGGGCGATGCACGGCGACGCCCGGCGCAAACAAGCCGGCCATGCGAGCGGTTACAACGTCGCCTTCGACCTTGACGGTTACCAGCTTCAGCACCGGATTGCCGGGCGCCTGGACGTCGTCACCCAGCACGCTTTCGGCGTCTCGACCCGTCAGGAACAGGTTGGAGCAGACAATTTTAGCGGCATAACCGTCGCCGACGCGCAACAATTCCGGTGGCGCGGCTTCGAGCCAGGCTCCGGCGCCGATCACAACGACGGCCAGGATGGCAACAATACCGGTGAGAATCCGTTTGAGCATCTTTGAGGTCCGCTGCCTGCTGGGTTAACCATGACACTAACAGCAAGGCGCGACAGTTTAAAGAAAAAGGGCAGGGGTCTCGGACCCCTGCACCCCAAAACTTTTTCAGAATAACGATCTGGAAACGAACTGCCCCTTTTAGACTTCAAGTGGAAGTCAAAAAGGGGCAGTGGGCTCAGAACAGTTCGTCTTCGAGCGCCATAATCGCCTCGGCGCCACCTTTCATCTTCGCCAGATGCGCATCGGCGTCCGGCAAAATCCGCTCCAGGAAGACACGTCCGACCTTCAGCTTCGACGCATAGAACGGATCTGTCGAACCCTCGGCGATCTTCGTCTGGGCCTCCTTGGCCATCATCGCCCACATATAGGCGGTGCACGTCAATCCGAAGAGATGCAGGTAATCCAGCGATCCGGCCGCCGCATTGTCGGGATTGCCCATGCCGTTCTGCATCAGCCACATCGTCCCGTCCATCAGCTTGGCCTTGGTCTCCTTCAAGGCCTTCACATAGGCCGGCACCGCGGTCGAACCCTCTTCCGACGCCACATAGCCGTCGATTTCGCCCAGGAAGGTCTGCAATGCCCGGCCGCCCTTCGACGGCAATTTACGTCCGACCAGATCGAGGGCCTGGACACCATTGGTGCCTTCATAGATCAAGGTAATACGTACATCGCGCATATATTGCGACGCCGGGAAGTGCTCGGTAAAGCCCGAGCCACCGTGCACCTGCATCGCGTCCTGCGTAACCTTCAGGCCCTTTTCCGTCAGGTAAGCCTTAATTACGGGCGTCAGCAAACCCATATAGTCATTTGCTTTTTCACGCGTTTTTTCGTCTTCGCTGACGTGGGCGAAATCGGCCTGTAACGCCACCCACATCAGAAAGGCCCGCCCGCCTTCGATCAGGGCGCGCGATTCCAAAAGCATCCGCCGTACGTCCGGATGGACCAGGATGCTGTCGGCCGGCTTGTCCGGCGACTTAGGCCCCGTCAGGGCCCGGCCCTGCAAACGTTCCTTGGCGAACTGTGTCGCCGCCACATAGGCGGCATGGCCGATTGCCAGCCCCTGCAGGCCGACGCCGAAACGGGCATTGTTCATCATGTAGAACATGATCTTCAGCCCCTCGTTCGGCGCGCCCAACAGATAGCCCGTCGCCTCTTCATAGACCATCACGCAGGTCGAATTGCCGTGAATGCCCATCTTGTGTTCCAGCCCGGCGCATTGCAGGCTGTTGCGCGCACCCGGATTACCGTCCGCGTCGGGTATAAACTTGGGTACCAGGAACAGCGAAATCCCCTTCACGCCCTCTGGCGCGCCTTCGATCCGCGCCAGAACCAGATGGCAGATATTTCCAGTAAAGTCGTGCTCGCCAGCCGAGATCCAGATCTTCTGGCCGCTGACCTTGTAGGTTCCGTCCGCCGCCGGCACTGCCTTCGAGCGCAGCAAGCCCAGATCGGTGCCGCAGTGCGGTTCGGTCAGGTTCATCGTCCCCGACCACTCGCCGGAGATCAATTTGGGCAGGTACAGATCCTTCAATTCCTGCGTACCGCCGGCCGTCAGGGCCGATATGGCGCCTTCGGTCAGGCCGGGATACATGCCGAAAGCCGAACCGGCGCCCGACAGCATTTCAGAGAAGGCGGTGTTGACGAAGTGCGGCAGGCCCTGACCGCCATAGGCCGGGTCACCGGACAAGGCCGTCCAGCCGGCTTCCACCAGCGCCCTGTAGGCTTCCTTGTATCCCTTCGGCGCTGTCACCTCATGGGTAACCGGGTCAAGCGTGCAGCCTTCCTTGTCGCCGCTGATATTGATCGGATGAACCACCTCTTCGGTGAACTTGGCGGCCTCTTCCAGGATGGCGAACACAGTGGCGGAATCGGCGTCTTCGAAACCCTTCAGGTTATGATATTGGTCGGTCTTGAAGACGTCCGCGATGAGAAACTGATAGTCGCGGACCGGGGCTTGATAGGCCATCTGACATTCATCCTGTAGATCTATATAGTGTGCTTAAGCTTTGTGTTCACTCAAATTTTCAGCTTCCAGCTTATGTATCTCGCCTTCCAGCCAGACACAGCCGTCCTGCATGTCGTGGATCGCCGCATCGATATCTTCGCGCTGGCGCTTCAGGGTTTCGATCTGCCCGCGATACTTGACCAGGGTGGCGCGCATCTGCGATGCCCCGTGGTCTTTCGGTGAGTAGAGATCGAGGATTTCGTGGATCTCGACCAGGGAGAAACCCAGTCGTTTGCCGCGCAGGATCAGTTGCAAACGCGCCCGGTCGCGGGCGGAATAGATGCGCGTCTGGCCCTTGCGTTCGGGTGAGATCAGGCCCTTGTCTTCGTAAAAGCGCAACGCGCGGGCGGTGACGTCGAACTCCTTCGAGAGCTGACGAATCGAAAAGGTGCGGTGCAGATCCTTGTGTGGCGTTTCCATGGGCATTTTCTTGTGATGGGAGTTTATGGCAAAAGTTTACATTGACGTCAACGTAAAGATATTGGGATTTGACCGTTACGTCAACAATTTTGTTGCCCCTACGGAATAGTCTGCCCGGAAGGGCTGCGCGGTGCGGAGCCCGTTGCAGGATTCACCCCACAGATTTGCACAGATTTTCGCAGATTTTTCAGAGTCTTGTTTTGCTCGTGAAAGCTGAACCCTTTCTGCCGCGCGAAGCGCCTTTCTTAATCTGTGCTAATCTGTGCAAATCTGTGGGCAGACTCTTTGCCTCTCGCATTGACGGACTCCCGTGCCCGGCTTAAAGGCAGCGCAACATCAATGTTCCAAAGGTATTTTCCCGATTATGTCTTCTCTTGCTCCCCTTGCTTACGCTGGCCGTGCATGGCCGTTTGAACAGGCCCGCGCCCTGATTGCGCGCCTGATCAAATCGCGCATCCAGGGGCATGAGGAGCAAAAACGTGCGTTGAGCCTTATCGAGGCCGGCAAAACCGACGAAGCTCTGGGGCAGTACGAAGCGCTCGGTCGCCCGGTGATTTTCGAAACCGGCTACGGTCCATCGGGCCTACCGCATATCGGCACCTTCGGCGAAGTGGCGCGCACGACCATGGTCCGCCAGGCCTTCGAAGCCATGACGGGCAATGCTTGGCCGACCCGCCTGATCTGCTTCTCCGACGATATGGACGGCCTGCGCAAGGTGCCGGAAGGTATCCCCAATCCTGACGTTCTGCATGAAGATCTATACAAGCCTTTAACGGTCGTTCGTGACCCGTTCGGTGAATATCCGTCGTTTGGTGCGCACAATAACGCGCGTCTCAAGAAATTTCTTGATGGCTTTGGATTTACTTATGAATTCTTGTCGTCGACCGAGTGTTACAAGAGCGGTGTTTTCGACCAAACCCTGCTAACGGCGCTGGATCGTTTCGAGCAGATCCAGGGCGTCATGCTGCCAACCCTGGGTCCAGACCGGCGCTCGACCTATTCGCCCTTCCTGCCCATTTCGCCCGTGACCGGCCATGTGCTTCAGGTCCCGACCCTGGAACGTAATGTGGCCGCGGGCACGATCGTCTTTGAAGAAAACGGCGAGCGTTTCGAGGTGCCGGTGACCGGCGGTCACGTCAAGATGCAGTGGAAGCCCGACTGGGCCATGCGCTGGGCGGCCCTGGGCGTCGACTACGAAATGGCCGGCAAGGACCTGATCGACTCGGTCAAGGTGTCGTCGCAGGTGTGCAAGATTCTGGGTGGCGTGCCGCCTGAAGGCTTTAACTACGAACTGTTCCTCGACGAACAGGGCCAGAAGATTTCCAAGTCGAAGGGCAATGGCCTGACCATGGATGACTGGCTGCGTTACGGCGCGCCGGAAAGCCTGGCCTATTACATGTTCCAGTCGCCGAAATCGGCCAAGAAGCTCTATTTCGACGTCATTCCGCGCGCCACGGATGAGTTCCTGCAACAGCTCGAAGCCTTCCCGAAACAGGAACCGGCCAAGCAGATCGAAAACCCGGTTTGGTTTGTGTTGCGTGGCGCCGAGGTCGGCAAAGGCATGCCGGTCACCTTCGGCTTGATGCTGAATCTGGTGTCGGCGGCCAATGCCGCAGACAAGGAGACTCTGTGGGGGTTCCTGCGCGCCTATATTCCGGGCGCAACACCTGAATCGGAACCGCTGCTCGATCGCCTGGCCGGCTATGCGCTGAATTATTTCGAGGACTTCGTCAAACCGACCAAGGCCTTCCGTTTGCCGACCGATGTCGAAAAGGCGGCTATGCTTGATCTGGTTGCAGCCTTCAGGGCGTTGCCAGCTGGGACGAATGACGCTGAGACTCTGCAGAATCTGGTCTTCGAGGTCGGCAAAAACCACGGCTTCGAGCCGTTGCGAGCCTGGTTCCAGGCGCTGTACGAGGTCTTGTTGGGGCAGTCGCAAGGGCCGCGCTTTGGGTCGTTCGTGGCAATCTTCGGCCTCGATCGCACCATCGCCTTGCTGGAACAGGGCATAGCGGGCGAGCTGGTAGGGTAAGGGCAGCGCAAATCAGAGACAGCAGTTGGCTCGCCGAAGCGAGAGAAACATTCCGCATTGACCGCGTGCCGGTAGCATGATGACCTCCGTCCAAATCGGGAGTTCATCATGTTGCGCCACGTCCTTGCCGTAAGTCTTCTGCTGGCCTCCACCAGTGCGCATGCCTTGCCGACGGGCGCGCAAATCGACTCCGCCGTCCGTGTAGCCATGGCTAATACAGGCGCCAAGGGGTTGGCCATCGCCGTTATCGACGACGGCCAGGTGACCTATGTCAACGCCTACGGCCAGCGTAATGCCGCCGGCGATCCCCTGACCGCCGACACCGTCATGTATGGCGCGTCCGTTACCAAGACGGTTTTCGCCTATACGGTCCTGCAACTGGTTGATCAGCATAAAATCAATCTTGATACGCCACTGGCAGCGGACCTCGATAAGCCGCTGATCGACTATGACCCGAACGCCATCTATCCCGACAAGTATGGCCCTTACAAAGACCTGGCGACCGACCCGCGCTGGAAGCTGATCACGCCGCGCATGGTGCTGACCCATTCTACCGGCTTCTCAAACTTCTGGTGGATCGAGCCCGATCAGAAATTGCGCATCCATTTCGACCCCGGCACGCGCTACGCCTATTCCGGCGAAGGCATGATCCTGCTGCAATTCGTGATCGACAACGGCCGCAAATCCCAGGGGCTCGGTGTCGATGTCGGCGACCTGACCCAGGCCAACTTCACCCGCCTCGGCATGACACGCACCTCGTTGAAATGGCGCGACGACTTCCGGCCCAACCTGGCTGACGGCTGGAATGACAAGGGTGAGGTCGGCGAGCACGATGAACGCTCAAAAGTCCGCGCCGCCGGCTCCATGGATACCACTATCAACGACCTGTCAAAATTCGCGGCCGCCCTGGTCCGAGGCGATGGCCTGTCGCCGGCGTCACGCGCTGAGCTGGTCAAGCCGCAACTGCATATCACCACCCGCACACAATTCCCGCCGTTCCAGCCCGAACTGCCTGCTGCCGAACAGCGCAAGGACCTGTATGCCGGTCTCGGCGTGGTGGTTTTCGATGGACCGCAAGGCCACGGCTTCTTCAAAGGCGGTCACGATGGCCAGACCGCCAATACCCTGGTCTGCCTGGAAAGCCACAAGCGCTGCGTCTTGATTCTGTCCAACGACGTCCGCGCCGAGGCCAGCTTCGCCTCCCTTGTCCAGCAGATCCTCGGCGACACCGGCGTACCCTATGATTGGGAATATGGCGACCAACCCGGCAGGTCGTAGGCGTAGGACGGAGTCTCGTTTGACCCAAGGTGTAATCTGGAACTTCTACGCCACGGATGATGACTTGAGCAGCGTCATGGACTGGATGATGGCTCTGCCGGGCATGCAGTGTCTGGAAATCTATTCCCGACCCGACAAGCCAAACCGGTCCTTCGACAGCGTGCCAAAAAGCGATTGGCAAAATCTGTCCTTGGGATTTTGGCCGTCCAGGGTGGGAAGCGCGCCGCAACGGCGGCGCATCTGGTTCAGTCTCGACACCATGGCCCGCATGAGGGCCTTAGGTCGTACGCAGTTGGAAAGCCCTGCCATCATTACTATCGGTCAGGTCAAGGCGCTGGCCGAGCCGGATATAGCGCCGTGCGAACTCCGTTATTGGGGTGAAACCAGCGCCAGGCGTTACGGTAATTTCACTCAGGCTCAACTGGATGATGTCGACTGGGCGGAGCTGGAGAAGACGATGCTGACCGTTCGGAAGCACATAAAGGCCTCTGCCGTGGCGAACTGGCGGTCAAAGCCCGTGCTGCCGGGCGTCGCCGAGGTACTTAAATCGTCATCGGAGAAGTTGTGGTTTTGGGGCCATATCGGCACGATATGACAGGCGTGACGTCAGTCCGGACAACCGGGCGTCAATCTCCGGAATGGATAACATCCAAGGCACCGGGGCTGTTGGCCGTGGCGGCCATGACTAGCCGGTCGACCCCGGAATGTGCCGCGCGTTCGTCGATTTCGCCAGCATTCAGCCGGTGAATGACGCCGCTTAGATAGGCGCGCAAGGCCGCGCGGTCACGTGGATCGAATCTCAGGGAGCTAGCGGCTTCGATTTGCGCCTGAAGGCCGGTCAATACCTTGTGCGTCTCCTCGGTCGGCCCCTTCATGCGTTCGATCTGCTCGGAAATGAAGGTGTAGCGATCAGTCGCGTTCAACAGGTTGGTCATGGGAACTCTCCTTTGCCAGCCTGCCGATTTTCGCTCAAATGCGGCAGGATGACAAAGCACACTTGTTCACGTTTGCTGCATCGCACATGCGACGGCCGTGATCGTATGGGGCATAACTGGCCATGCCATGATGGTTGCCAGAAGGTGTCCCTTCCTCGAAAATGGCTTAACATATTCTCTCATAGCGTCATATCATTCGCTCGATGGCAGCCTGGGTGTCACTTGGCAGGCTGTTGAAACATATCCGCGCCTCCCGGGCATGGGTATGTAGCAGGTTGATCAGGCGCTCGAACAACAACAGGTGCTGCGGCGGTATCCTAACGCCGGCACCGATCAGCGCCACATCAAAGGTCCGGCTTTCCAGCAACGGTTTGACGATAGCTTCGGCGCCATGGGCATCCGGCGGGATGAAGCACTGCTCGACCTCATAGCCCAGAGCCTGGAGGCCGGCCTTTGACGCCGCCAGGTCGGCTTTCAGCTTTTCAACGGTCAGTCCTGGAAAATTGTCGAGATTGGCCAGTTCCGGCGCAATGCCGATGATCAGTACGGATGTGGTCATGGCTTTCCCCTTTTGCCGCGTGATAGCGCCTCTAAATGCCTTTCAGCCGTCCGACGGTATCAGGCTCGCCGGGAACTATATACACCCTATACCATTCCAGGTCCTTGCGAAGCGCCAGCGCTTCGGCACTCAACCGCCCGTCCTCGCCCAGGCTGAACTGATCGACACCCGGATTCCGACACGCTGCATAAAGACTGTAGACGCCGGGTGCCAGGCGCGCCGAACCGAAAGGCTTGTCGGCAACGACAGATGTGATGTGGACACAACCTGTGGCGCAGGTGAAAGGCACGCAGGTGACGCGGTCCCAGTGGTCGAAATCGGGAAGCTCGTCGGCCGTTACCACCTCAAGCCAATGTTCATTTCCGTCGGCTTCTGTACCTATCATGCGAAAGCGCGCCGCGCCGGCGAAGCCTTGCTGGAACTTGGCATCGTCCCAGTTTTCGTCGTCCGAAAACGTCCCGCCGGGATCGTCGCAAACGACAAATTGATAATGTGAGGCAAATATGCAGCACGTGATGATCGGTGTCTGGGCCATGTTTCCCCTACGATTCCGTATCGTGAATAGCCTTGTCAGGGTTTGAACGAGCGCGGAAAGTGGCGCTGACGAAAACGTCTGACGCTCAAAAGCGAGACATTATGCTATTTCGGACGTCCGACAACAAGAACCCAGAGGATTACCGAGCCGGCGCTTCCGCCCGCTCTGTCAGGCCATAGTCCCGCAGAACAGCCGCTACCCGCAACCGGTAATCGCTGAACACATGGTCACGGCCGGCGGCTTGCGCGCGGCGGTGCGGCTCAACCTCACGCCATGCCTTGACCGCGTCTTCGTCGCGCCAGAAGGACAGGGACAATAACCGTTTCGGATCGCTCAATGATTGAAAGCGCTCGATCGAGATAAACCCATCCATCTGATCCAGCCGCGGTCGCAACGCCGCGGCCAGGTCGAGATAGGTTTGCATCTGGCCCTCCGCCGGTTCGGCCTCAAAGATCACGGCAATCATGACGGCCTCCGATCGATGGACGACGGGATGTCTTCGACAAAGGTCCGTTCCTCGCGCAGGATAAACCGCTTGTCGCGCGCCAGGGAGAAATTGGCCGCACCTTCAGCATCGTCCTTCAAACGCGCCCGATAGGTTTCATACTCGGCCAGGCTGTCGAAGCGGATCAGGCCCCAGGCAATATCGTTGGTCCCTTCATGCGGCAGGAAATAACCCACCAGATGGCCGCCGCAGCGCGGAATGATGCGTCCCCAGTTATCGGCATAGACGGCAAAGGCTTCACGCTGGAAAGGGTCGATCCGGTAGCGGATAAAACAAGTCAGGCTCATGGCACGTCCTTCAACTGTTGACGAAAAAATGTTTCGCAAGCGGCGTACAGATGCTGGCGGCCGCTTTCGAGATGCAGCAGATGCGTGCCACGCGGCACTGTGGCGTGGTGGAAATATCGCGCATCCAGTTGGTTGCCTATACGGTGCATGTCTTCATGGCTGCACACGCTGTCCCATTCGCCGCGCACAACAAGAGTAGGGCGGCTCAGTCCGGCGGGGTCATAGGCGGGGCGTCCGCTCCACGCCGCAGATATGTCGTTGTAGGGCGCAGACGGCACCCGAACCGCCGGCGGGCTCCGCATCGAGCTTTCAGCATCACTATTCAACCAGTCCGTCGCCCACGCCGCGAAATGCGCCTGCGACAGTACGGCAGTTTCGCCGGCCGGCACGTCGGCGGTGAACCGGACATATTGATCCTGAACCGAAATTAGCAGGTCTTCGCGCAGTTCCGGTACGGCGGGACCGTCGCGCCGGGCAATCGGGCCGAACAGCGCCAGCGCCTTTAGTCGTCTCGGATAGAGACAGGCAAAGGCGCCGGCGGGGAGGCTTCCCCAACTATGCGCCAATATCAGGATTTTCTCGTAACCTGTTGTCTTGATGATATAATCAACGGCGTCGAAAATCTGATCCGCCGCATCAAACCACGGCCGCCCGCGCGACCGGCCATGCCCGGCGAAGTCCAGCCCCCAGACGTCGAACCCGGCGGCCGACAGACTGTCGGCCCACGACACGCCATCGAAGCGATAGCCGATCGACAAGGCGATGGGGAAGGTCGAGCCGTGGACATACAGCACCGGCCAGCCTCTGCCTGCCTGCCGCCAAAGCGCCAATCCATTGTTGAATCCGTGTACCTGCATGGCGTGATTCATAGAGCCTTGACGCTTGATCATGCTTCGATCACCATCAAACCATGCTCGCCTTTTTCCGAGGTACTTGGTCCCATGAAACTCGGTCCTGACATAGCTCGCATAGCCGCCCTGATCGGCGACCCCGCACGCGCCAATATGCTGACGGCGCTGATGTCAGGTCGCGCCCTGACGTCTTCGGAACTGGCCCTCGAAGCCGGTGTCACGCCAGCCACCGCGTCTTCGCACCTCGCAAAACTGGCGGAAGCCAATCTGATCCAACCCACGGCCCAGGGCCGGCATCGCTACTGGCGCCTGTCCGATCCGCAGGTCGCGGCTGTGCTGGAAAGCCTGATGGGCCTGGCCGCGCGTGACGGCACCACCCGCGTCCGCACCGGCCCGAAGGAGCCGGCGTTGCGCAAGGCGCGCGTTTGCTACGACCATCTGGCCGGCGATTACGGCGTGCGACTGTATGACAGCCTGATCGAAAAAGCCGTTATCAGCCAATCTGGCGAACGCCTGACACTTGGTCCCGCCGCCAACCGCTTCATCGAAGACCTCGCCCTTGACTTGGGCCCGTCGACCCGCCCGACCTGTCGCGCCTGCCTCGACTGGAGCGTTCGCCAGCATCACCTCGCCGGGCGTCTCGGCACGGCACTGCTCAACCGGTTTTTCCAACTGGGCTGGGCGCATCGCGACCCCGCCAGCCGCGCCGTTCATTTCACCGCCGACGGTGAACGCCAATTCTTGCTGCAGATTCGTCCAGCCGATGCGGCAGCCTGATCTATTCGACCAAAAAGTGCGCCTGCAAGGTGGCAATCGGATGGTCGCGCTGCTCCTGCCACGCGGTCACCTCGACATTGGCCACCGTCCGCCCGACGCGATTGAGCACTGCCCGCGCATAGGTCCTGACCGGCTTGCCTGAACGCAGATATTGGACCGTGACATTGATCGGCTTGGGGATGTGGTCGAAGCGTTCCGAAAACGCCAGTTGCGCCATGGCCGTGATTTCCATGAACGCCCCGATCACCCCGCCATGCAGGGCAGGGATCATCGGATTGCCGATCAGCTTGTCGTCGAACGGCAGATGCGCCGTCAACTCGTCGCCGGCCAGTTCGATCTGCACGCCCAGAAAGCCGGCGAACGGAATGGATTTAAGAACCTCTGCCGGGTGACAGGGCTCGCTCCGGTTCATCTTGCCCAGATCTGCGCTCATGCCTTGGCCTTCAATGTCGGAGAGGAGATGATAAAGGCCGCCTGTGCTGCCGCCACGGGATCGTCCGGGCTGACCTCGTAGGCAAAGGCGCGGACGAAACCCACGCTGCGCGTCAGCTTATAGCACTTGGCCGTCGCTTTCAAATCGTTGTCGGGCATGGCCGGGCGCATATAGTCGATACGCAGGTCCAAAGTGGCGATCGGCTTGAATTCGTTGATCCGGTCCCACACGGCCATGCCGCATGTATTGTCGAGCAGGGCGGTCACCACGCCCGACGCGAAGACGCGCGTCTCCGGATCCCCGATCAGATCGGCGCGATAGGGCAGGACCATGGTGGTGCCGTTCTTGTCGCTGCCGACATAGCGCGCGCCAATCGCCTTCATATAGGGCGTGTGGTCGATAATGGTGGCGAACATCTCGGCGAAGGGCTGGCTCATGTCGGTAGTTTCGCCTATCTTGCCGCACGCGTCAAAGTGTAATCCCTGACGCAGCGCAGCAAAAAGTCCTTGCAAATTCAACCAAAGGGGCTTTTTTACATAACGTCATTCCTGCTCTTACGAAAGCCGCGCCATGTCCGCGTTTCTGGACTCCGTTCCCGCCGCCAAATCCGCTCTGGTCCTGTTCTCGGGTGGCCAGGATTCCAGCGTCTGCCTGGCCTGGGCGCTCAATACCTATGAACGCGTCGAAACCATCGGCTTTGACTATGGCCAGCGCCACGCGATCGAGATGATGGCACGTCAGACCGTCCTAATGCGCTTCCGCGAAGTCTACCCGCTGGCCCGCGCGCGCCTGGGTGACGACCATGTCTGCGACCTGAAGGGTTTTGGCGCCGTAGCCGAATCGTCTCTGACGCGCGAGTCGGCGATCGTTATGACCGAACGCGGCCTGCCGTCGTCCTTTGTCCCCGGTCGTAACCTTGTCTTCTTCGTCTATGCCGCCGCAGTGGCCGATCGCCGCGGTATCGACCATCTGGTCGGCGGTATGTGCGAAACCGATTTTTCCGGTTATCCCGACTGCCGGGCCGATACGCTGAAGGCGATGGAAACGGTCCTTAATCTCGGCGTCGAGCGGCCCTTCACCATCGATACGCCGTTGATGTATCTCAACAAGGCGCAGACCTGGGCCATGTCCCAGGACCTGGGTGGTACGGCCCTGGTCGATCTGATCCTGGAAGAGACTCACACCTGCTACATGGGGGAACGCGGCGAGCGCCATCCGTGGGGCTATGGCTGCGGCGACTGCCCGGCGTGCCAGTTGCGAAAAACAGGCTTCGAGCACTTTCTCGAGATGAAACAACACGCGGAGCGGTGAGCCGAGGGCGTGATCTACAGATTTTTGGTTCGCGCAACGCAGTGACGGCACGTCTTCTACGGTGGAATTTTTGATCACGAAAAGCACGAAAATCAGAAAAGCACGAATGGGAGAGGGCTGCATCTTCCTCGCCCGAAGGGCATTCGACCACGTTGCGGCCCACTTGAGTTAATGCGCTTCGCGCGGTCCACTGCAACTTTCATTCGTGCTTTTCTGATTTTCGTGCTTTTCGTGATCCAAGATTCCACTATCGAAGACGTGCGGTCACCACGTTGCGCGAAACCATTCTACACTCAGTTGGGAGTTACGAAAACCTGTGTTTATCCGCGACATCAGCGGACAAACCCTTAGCTTTTCACAGCCATGTACAGTTTCAAAGAAATCTTCCTGACCCTGCAGGGCGAGGGCGGCCAAGCCGGTCGCGTCAACGTCTTTGCGCGTTTCGCCGGTTGCAACCTGTGGAGCGGGCGTGAGCAGGACCGCGCCACGGCGGCCTGCGATTTCTGTGACACCGACTTTGTCGGCACGGATGGCGAAAATGGCGGCAAGTTCGCGACACCCCACGATGTCGTCGCGGCCCTCGACGCCGTTTGGGGCGAGGGCAGGGCAACCGAGAAGGCCGTGGTCTTTACGGGCGGCGAACCTTTGCTGCAATTGGATACCGACCTGGTAACCGCTGTAAAATCAGCCGGTTACTTCATTGCTGTCGAAACCAATGGCACTTTGCAAGCGCCCGCTGGCATCGACTGGGTCTGCGTATCGCCCAAGGGTGAAAATCGCTTGCGCCAGACAAGCGGTCAGGAGCTTAAACTTGTCTGGCCGCAAGCAAGTGTAAATCCGTCCGAATTTCTGGAAATGAATTTCGAGCGCTTTTATCTACAGCCCAAGGATTCTGCCGATCAGGCTGCCAATACGCAGTCTGTCATCGACTATTGCCTGGCCCATCCGCAATGGCGGATGAGCGTGCAGACCCATAAGCTGGTGGGCTTGAAATAGAGTTAGTCTTCGCCGCCCTGGCCGCCGGCGGTCATCTCGGCTGTACTGATCGCGCAGCCCTTCAGGGTCTTGCCGTCAATTGTCGCTTCCGCGGTCAGGGGATAGACGCGATCGCTCATGCCGTCCGAACAGGATTTGTCGCTGAGCGTGACGCTGAGGGCGCCGCTGGTCAGGCTGGCCGCATTGCCTTTGAGCGCGAACGCGGCCCCGGCGAAGTGTCGGCCCTGGTCTTCGGGTGTCGAATAGACGATGTCGCCGGCGGCGATTTGCAATCCCCAGAAGGGTTCCGTGCCATTGACGCTGACAGGCTGGCTCAGATCGATGCCGCCCAGCACCGGCGCCGACACCGGCTCCGGGACCGAACTGACTGCAGCAGCAGATGGCGCGGCCGCCGGTTCTCCGCCGGAAACTTCCGGTTGGCAGGCGCACAGGGCCAGCAGGGAAAGGCAAATGAGGGGTAAGCGTCGCGACATAACCGGTTCCTCTCAAATCAAAAAACACGGAACCTGTTCTCCAGGCCCCGCGTTTCAAAAAGCGTTCATTCCTGCGGGGAGGGGCTTACAGCAGTTCTTTATACAGGGTGAACACCTGCGTCAGGACCTTGCGATAGGTGTTCGCCCACTTCAACTGGCCAACATTGGTACCCAGAGCGGCGCCGGCAGCATCACTGAGCAGTGACTGCGTCGCGCGCGAGGCGAAGTCCAGAGCAGCCTTGTTCTTTTCCAGCTCGAGCTGGGCTTCTGCACGCTTGGTATCTGCTGCACTCGCCATATCTATGGTCTCCAAATAAATGAGTAACAACGGTCTTGTCGCTTGCTTTTCAACATTGTGCATCGCGAAAAAGCCACAGACAGTCGTTTTGGCGCCACCTGTGACTCCTTCGCCACGCATCGATTATTTACTTTTTATGCAGCGTCCAGCAGCACGACTTCGGCGTCTTCCAGTGCGGTAATCCGCAACTCGGCCTCGTCCTTGATCGCCGCGCCGTCGCGCGTGTCGAGTTCGACGCCATTGACGGCGACCCTGCCCTTGGCCACGACCAGGTAAAGGTACCGAGCGCCGCCCGTTTCCACAGGTCGGTAGGTCTCTGCCTGGTCCTTCAGCAGGGTGGCGCCCAGCAGCCGGGCCGGCGTATGGATCTTCAGCGCATCGCCGTCATTGTCGAAGCCCGAGGCCAAGGGCACGAATTTTCCCGCCCGATCGGTCTTGGGGAAGGGCTTGGCGCCCCAGCTCGGCGCATGACCGCGCTCGCTGGGCAGGACCCAGATCTGGAACAGCGTCGTCGGGACGTTTTCGACATTGTATTCGGCGTGGCGGATGCCGGTCCCGGCCGACATCACCTGAACGTCGCCGGCTTCGGTCCGGCCCTTATTGCCCAACGAATCCTCGTGGGTAATGGCACCTTCGCGAACATAGGTGATGATTTCCATATTGTCGTGCGGATGGGGCGGAAAGCCTGACTGCGGCGCGATCTCGTCGTCGTTCCACACGCGGATGGAACCCCAGCCCATCTTGGCCGGGTCGTAATAGCTGGCGAAGGAAAAATGGTGTTTGGCGTTCAGCCAGCCGTGATTGGCGCCACCCAGTTTGTCATAAGGCCGTTTGTCGATCATGGAAATCTCTCCCAAAAGCAGTGCCAGAAACAATGATGGGCGGTATATAAGTGTAACTGTATCGATTACAATAGGCCGACGCTATGTGCCCCACCACCGGTCTGGCCGCGATGGCGGAGGAAGGCGTCGAGCAGCACGCACGACATCATGGCCTCGGCCACCGGCACGGCGCGGATGCCGACGCACGGGTCGTGCCGGCCCTTGGTGAGCAGTTCAACCTCCTGGCCGGCCACATCGATGCTCTCACGCTTGGTCAGGATCGACGAAGTCGGTTTCAGCACCATTCGGGCTACGACCGGCTGGCCGGTGGAAATCCCGCCCAATATCCCGCCGGCGTGGTTGGAGCGGAACACCGGCACGCCGTTGTCCATCCGCATTTCGTCGGCATTGTCTTCGCCGGACAGTTCCGCCGCGCCGAAACCTTCGCCGATCTCGACCCCCTTGACGGCATTGATGGTCATCAGCCCGGCCGCCAGTTCGGAGTCGAGCTTGGCATAGAGCGGCGCGCCCCAGCCGGCCGGGACGCCATCGGCAACGACCTCTACAACGGCGCCGATACTGGAACCTGCCTTGCGGATGCCGTCGAGATAATCTTCCCACAGGGGGACGGATGCTGCGTCGGGCGAAAAGAACGGGTTTTCCGCCGTCTGGGCCCAATCCCAGTTGGCCCGGTCGACACGATGCTTGCCCAATTGGACGAGAGCGCCGCGTACCTCGATGCCGCCGACCAGGGTTTGCAGAACCTTTAGCGCTACGGCGCCGGCCGCGACACGCGCAGCGGTTTCCCGCGCACTGGACCGGCCGCCGCCGCGATAGTCGCGGACACCATACTTGGCGAAATAGGTATAGTCGGCGTGGCCTGGGCGGAATTGGCGGGCGATTTCGCCGTAATCCTTGGAGCGTTGATCGGTGTTTTCGATCAGGATCGAGATCGGCGTGCCCGTGGTAACACCTTCGAACACGCCGGACAGGATCTTTGCCTCGTCGGCCTCGCGGCGCTGGGTAACGAAGCGCGAGCCGCCGGGCTTGCGCCGGTCCATGGCCCACTGGATATCGGCTTCGCTCAGGCTGATGCCCGGCGGGCAGCCGTCGATAACGCAACCGAGCGCCGGCCCGTGGCTCTCGCCCCAGGTGGTAACACGAAACAGATGGCCGAAGGTGTTGTGCGACATAGGATTTCCTACATGAATTCCGGACGCAACGCGTTCGGCAAGGCCAAGCGGCCGCCCGAGCTAATGCGAGGAGCCATGCGGCGTTTGAGCTAAATCAAACGGCTAGGCTTTAGCCGCATTCATCTCAGGCTGCAATTTTTTTAGTGTGCAAATAGGTGCGGCTTCGCTCATATCTGACACCGTTGGTTGCGAGAGAAATCATTATGCTCAAGGCGCTTGGCAAAATCCCCTTCTGGCTGCGGACCGTCATAGCTTTTGCCGCTGGTATCGCCGTGGCACTCTATTGGGGCAAGGCTGCCCTGCCGGTGCTCGATCCGATCGGCAACACCTATATCCGCGCTATCAAGATGCTGGTGGCGCCGCTCGTCTTCTTTACCATTGCTGCCTCTGTGGCGCGACTTGGCCACGGCGAAGAGTCCGCCGGTGGGGGCCGGGCCGTGCGCCTGGGCATCTATACGATCTTCTGGTTCATGCTGACCTCCGCCATTGCCGTCTCGATCGGCCTGGCCATCGGCTACTATTTCCAGCCTGGCACGGGGCTGAGCGGTCTGCCTTTGGAAAATGTGACACCGAAGGTCATTCCGCCGGTCGTGGATGTCGTTACCGGCATCGTGCCATCTAATATCTTCAAGGCCTTTGCCGAAGGCCAGATCCTCAGCATCGTCTTTTTCGCTATTCTGGTGGGCGCTGCCCTCGGTGTACTGGGCCAAAAGACGCGCGAGCTGGGCGTCCTGGTTGAGCAGGGCTCGCAGGTCATGTTCCGCCTTACGCGCTGGATCATTCAGTTGACGCCGATCGGCGTCTTCGGCCTGATCGGCTCGGTCGTGGCGTCATATGGCCTTGAGGCGCTACGCCCGCTGATCCCCTATATCGGTCTGATCTATATGGGGTGCCTGATTGAAATCTTCCTTGTCTATCCAGCCCTGCTCAAACTGCATGGCCTGCGCATCCTGGGCTTCTACAAGGGTATTTTCCAGGCTCAGCAGACGGCCTTCTTTACCTGTTCGTCGATAGGCACCCTGCCGGTTTCGCTACAGGTAGCGGTCGATAATCTGAAACTGCAAAAGGGCTATGCCGGCTTTGCCTTGCCGCTGGGCGCCAATATGAAGATGGACGGCTGCGGCGCCATCTACCCAGCGATTTCCGCGATCTTCATTGCCAACTATTTCCACGTCCCCCTGACGCTGCAGCACTATATCAT
This sequence comes from Asticcacaulis sp. P2_C5, assembly GCF_056404555.1. NCBI lineage: Bacteria > Pseudomonadati > Pseudomonadota > Alphaproteobacteria > Caulobacterales > Caulobacteraceae > Asticcacaulis > Asticcacaulis sp. P2_C5. Next base: position 107,031 of record NZ_JBFUDU010000006.1, on the reverse strand, counting down.
CATTGCCCTGGCCAGCATCCTGGGTTCGCTGGCGACGGCGGGCGTGCCGGGCGTGGCGACGGTCATGCTGACAGTTACCCTGTCGGCCGCCGGCTTGCCGCTGGAAGGGATTGCGCTGTTGGCGGCGATCGATCGTATCCTGGACATGATGCGCACGGCGACCAATGTGACCAGCCAACTGGTCTGCGCCACCCTGGTGTCGCGAGAAAACGGCCTGATCGAGGCGGGATCGCCTCTGCTGACAGATAAGCCGCTGGCTGGGCAGAGACCTGACTAGCTACCAAGCGCCGCCTTCTGCCGACCGGCGGCATCGAAATTCGACGGGTCCAGCCAGGCCTCCAGGCGCGCACGGACTTCGGGCCAATCCTCGACGATGACCGAGAACCAGGCCGTGTCGCGCCGCCGGCCCTTGGTCACCACGGCATTGCGAAACACGCCCTCGAAGGTAAATCCAAGCCGTAAAGCTGCCCGCACCGATGGCGCATTCAACTGGTCGCATTTCCACTCGTAACGCCGGTAACCGGCGTCGAAGGCCTGTTTCATCATCAGATACATGGCTTCGGTCGCCGCGGTCGATCTCTGCAGGCCGGGCGAAAAGGTCAGGCCGCCAACCTCGACCGATCCATTGCTCAGGTCGTAACGCATATAGCTGGCCAAGCCCACTGGCGCTTCGTTCCGACAAATAACAAATGTATGGAAGTCCCTGTTTTTGCTGTAGTCCTGGACAACGTCATCAAGTTCCTTCGCAGAGACAAAAGGCCTCCACGGCAGATAGCTGAACATGCGACCGTCGTCCTGGGCAAAGGCATCGAACAGCCCCTGGGCGAACCGCGTGTCGTAAAGGACGACCCGGCAGGTGCGTCCCTGCAGGGCCACGTCCGGCAATCGCTCACGAGCCGTCCAGCCGGGCAGGGCCTTGCCAACCGGGTGGCCGAAACCGTCCGGACGCACACCCAACGACGGGCTGATTGTATCGGGCCTTACGACGCCCATTTCAGCCGGAATTCGCTCAGGGCCTCCGCATAGGACGCCACCCGATTCATGGCCGCTTCCAGGCGGACATGCAGGTCGCCGGCGGGGCTGGAGTCTGTCGCCGGCAGCCCAAGCCCCTTCAGGCACAGGCTGGAGCCACGCGGCGCGTCCTTTTCGATCGCCACCTCGTGCGGGCCGTGCGGGGTGTCGATGCGTGCCAGCCCGCCGATGGCAAAGATGCGCGCCTCGACCTGCGCCGTCATCCAGATATCGTTACCCCACACCCGCACGCCATCGCCGGCTTCGATATGGATGCGGAAGATTTGGGCTTCGCGCACGGCGCCCTGGGTCGCCACACGAACAATGTCGCCATTGCGCAGGCCGGCCAGCAGGGGCACACTCAGGGTCTTCATCTGCGTCAGCGAGGTCAGCTTTTCATAGGGGCCCGACACTTCCAGAGCCGGTACGTCGCAGGTCGTGTCGCCGCCGTACAGCGCCTGGGCCAGGCTGATATCGAGGCGGACGGATCTTTCGAGATCACTTGGCGGCTTGGGTAAATTCGGAACCAGATCCGTGGCTTCACGGAAAATCTTGTTATCCGACATCAGCAATTCGCGGGCCAGCAGCAGGCGGCGCAACAGGGCGTCCGTCCCGCCGTTGATATCGGGATGGGCGTCCTTCAGCTTCAGGCGAAAGGCCGCGCGGACCTCATCATCGCTGGCCGGACCGGCCAGGCCCAAAGCTACCAGAGCCTCGGCGCGGTTGGCCGGCTCGGGGATCATTTCGATGACGGGGAAGGATTTGGGGGTCTTTTTTGCGCGGGCCATGGCGATCTCGGAATGGGAACGGCCTGTTATCTCCCGCAAACCCTTAACGCGCCGCTAACCATGTTTCATGGTTTCAAAATTCCCTCAGCCGCCCTATACCCACGTTCTGGAGCTTCATCATGTCCGATACCCTGATCCCCGCCAGCCCGTCCGATGCCGACTACGCCGAGGCCCACGCGGCGCATGCGGCGGAGATCGATGTCGCGGAGCCATTCTCCCTGTTTGCGCAGTGGCTGAAGGATGCCAGGGCAAAGGAACCCAACGACGCCAACGCCATGGCGGTGGCAACGGTCGACCCGGACGGCCTGCCTGATGTTCGTATGGTGCTGCTGAAGGATTTCGACGCCCAGGGCTTCGTCTTCTACACCAACACCCACAGCGCCAAGGGTCAACAGTTGATGGCCCACCCGAAAGCAGCCTTGCTGTTCCATTGGAAATCCCTGCGCCGTCAGGTCCGTATCCGCGGCGAGGTCACGACGGTCAGCGACGCCGAAGCCGATACCTATTTCGCCTCGCGCGCCCGCCAAAGCCAGATCGGCGCCTGGGCTTCGGATCAGTCGCAACCCCTGCCGGACCGGTTTGCCCTGGAAAAGCGCGTCGCCGAGTATGCGCTGAAGTTCGGCCTGGGGAAGATCGAGCGCCCGCCGCACTGGACGGGTTTTCGCGTGGCGCCGCTGAGTTTCGAATTCTGGCGCGACATGCCGTTCCGCCTGCATGATCGCGTACACCTGACACGCGTTGACGGTGGCTGGACCCGGGAAAAGCTGTATCCGTAGATCTACCAGGTCGCCGGATCGCTTTGGTACCAGGGCCTGATATCGGTCACCGTCATACCGGCGCTGCGTGCCGCTGCGACACCCTCGTCGCTGTCTTCGAAGACGTGACAGGCTGCGGGATCAATATTGAGGTTTTCGGCTGCCTTCAGGAACAAGTCGGGCGCTGGTTTCGGTACGCCGGTGTCTTCGATCGTCACAACCGTGTCGAACAGGTCGATAAGGCCGATAGCTGTCAGCGATGCCCTCACAACAGCCTTTTGCCCGGCGGAAGCCACCCCCAACCGCAGCCGCCCATGGTGTCGGCGCACCATGTTTTCCGTGAAGGGCACGGCCTTTACCGCGCCGACATGGTTGAGGAACATGGCAGGCGTGCGCACGCGAATATCTTCGTCATCGATGACGACGCCTGTTTCGGCTTCCAGGGCCGCGAGCAGTTGCCGTCGCGACAGACCGACGCGTGCGGCATAGAAGGCAGCCGTAAACTCGACATCGTAAACGGCGATGGCCTCGCGAAACGCACGAAAATGGGCGGCGAAGGTGTCGGCGAGCGTGCCGTCGCAATCGAAGATCAGGGCCTGAATATGGGCCTCGATCACGGGTACCGGGGGGAGTGACATCGGGCTTCTCTGCGCCATGACATAGGCCGGGTCAAGCCGACTGCAATATTTTCGAACCATGGCTGATATCGCCTCTACATGGCGGCAATTGGGGGCCGTATTGGCACGGTGCGCGACATGATGGGCGCCCCAGGACCAAGAGTAGGAAGCGTCAGTTCCAGTCCGCAAACGCGCCTGAGCGGTTGCCAGATGCGTGAAAACGTCCTACCGGCATGGCATCGCCATTTCGGATATGCCCATGTCGCTCAGCCAAGTCCTGTATCACCTGAAAGAAGGCGCCGACCAGGTCATCGAGACCTCCTGCGCCGTCGTCATCCTGAAGGGCACCAAGGCCTACAAGGTCAAGAAAAGCGTCGACTACGGCTTTCTCGACTTCACCTCGGCCGAAAAGCGCCGCGCCGCGCTGCTGCGCGAGTTACGCTACAACCAGCGCATGGCGGCGGACATCTATCTCGGCGTCGAGGAGATTGCCGGGGAAAGCGTCCTGGTCATGCGCCGCTTCGACACCGCCGGTGTGCTGGGCGAGCAAAGCGCCGTCCAGCCGGACTGGGCACCCGATCTTGATCTGATGCACGACCTGGGCCGCCTGATCGCCCGCTTTCATGCCGGATCGGAAATCTGTCGCGATAACCAACATATCAATAATATTAAATATGTCATTGATTCCAATAAGCGAAACATTGACGTCTTTCGCGATCAGTTGGGCCACGATGCCGTCGACGCCTATGATGCTGCCATCTATTCCGCCTATGACGCCGTGGAGCCCGACGTCTTGGCACGGTTTGCCGACGGCCATGTGCGGCATTGCCACGGCGACCTGCACCTCGGCAATATCCTGATCGAGAACAACGCGCCGGTCCTGTTCGACTGCATCGAGTTCAACGAGCGCCTCAGCCAGATCGACGTCCTTTACGATCTGGGCTTTCTGCTCATGGACCTGTGGGTGAGGGGGCATGGTGACGCCGCCAATCGCGTGCTCAATGTCTATCTCGAACAGGCTGCCCGCCTCGAAGACGACGTGCAGAGCGTCTATGCCGGGCTGAAACTCCTGCCACTCTATCTTTCGGTCCGCGCCGGTGTGCGCTGCCACGTCAATGCCAACTATGGCGGCGAAGGGCATTATGCCATGGATAAGGCGCGCATGTATCTTGAGGCTGCCCACCGTTTCCTCGATCTCAAACCAGCACAGCTTACCGCGATCGGGGGGTTGTCCGGTTCCGGCAAGAGCACGCGCGCCCGCCGGATAGCGCCGGACAGCGGCCGCGCGCCGGGCGCCGTGGTCCTGCGCAGCGATGAGATCCGCAAACGCCTGTGGGCCTGCCCGGAATATGAGGCCCTGCCGAAGGACGCCTATGCACCGGACGAGAACCACCGTGTCTATGCCGAGATGTTCACCCTGGCCCAGACCGTCGCCGGCACCGGCCAATCGGTCGTTCTGGACGCCACCTTCCGCGAAAACCCGTGGCGCGATCGGGCCGAGGCTCTCGCCGGGGAAGCGAATCTAAACTTTGTCGGACTCTGGCTCGATGTGCCGGCGGCTGACCGCATTCATCGCATTAATGCGCGGACGAAGGATGTTTCGGATGCAACGCCCGATGTCGCGGAGCGGCAGCAAGCTATTGATCTCAAAACGATTTCGTGGCAGATTGAAGTTTAGTCAAGCCGTAAAAACGCCCCAATCGCGGCGTTAACTATGTTTGGGGTAGGGGAAAGATACGGCACTTTATGGGAATTGGCGACGTTCGGCCGTGAATTTTATTCCGGGGGCTTCAACAAATTTTCGCGTTTTAAAGGTAAATTCGTGACGTGGCCTCACCGAGGTCTAAGCTAGGCGAATCCGTTCCACATGAAACCAATCACAATAAAAGGGAAAACCCATTCGTGACGGAAGACACGCCGACAACGAAAGCCCATAGTTCCAAGCCGAAAAAGGGTTTGGCCTTCGCCCATTTCGCCTTCATGGTCGCTCTGGTTACGCCCCTGTATCTGTTGGGCGTCATGATGGCCTGTCATCTGGGCTACCTGGATTACGACATTGGTTTCAAGACCCTGACCCTTATGGTCGCGCCGAAGCTGGCGCTGGGCGCCATCGCGGTCGCCGGCCTGTCCCTGCTGATCTCCCTTTTCAGGGCGCCCGGCCGCTATGGCCCGTGGGCGTTTGCGGCCGTCCTGATTTCGGCTGCGGTCCTGTGCGGCTTCTATGCCTATCAGAAGACGTTGAAAGCCAATCCGCCCATTGGCGACGTCGCGACCAACTGGGATGCGCCGGTCACCTTTTCAGACAAGTTGGTTGAGGCACGCGGGCCGGGGGCGCGCCGTGTCGAGGATCTGCCACGCGTGCCGCGCAATGAATCGATGGATTGGGGCGGCAAGACCATCCCCGAAATCAACGCCCAGTATTGCCCGCAGGCGCGGACCATTACCAAGAAACAGGGTGTAACGGCGGAACGGATCGCTGCCATGCTGACGGCGAACGACTATGTGGTGTTCGGCACGTCGGACTGGCGCGTCGAAGCGACCTATCAGGACAATTTCTTCGGTTTCAAGTCCGACGTCGCGATACGCCTGGACCCCCAGGGCATCGACGTCCGCTCGGTCGGCCGTTATCCCATGCCCGACCTCGGCGGCAATTGCCGGCGCGTCGTCGACATTATCCACAAGATCGAAGCCCTGTGACAGCTGGCCGGCCAGAGGTGGCTTAACTTTTGCTTAACCCTGATCAGATTTGACAGGGGTGACGCATGGCCGGGCACATAGTTCTATACGTTTCAAGGCGTACACAGCGTTTGATGGTGGCTCTGCTGGGTCTCGTTCTGGCACATACCCTGGTGGCCAGTTGCACACCTGAGCCGGTATCGCCCATGGCGGCCCGGATCGACGTCCGTCACGGCTGAGTCTGTCGTTTATCCTGAGGCATTTTGGGGCCCGTATTTGGCCGCATATCTTGGCGATTTTGTTGCAGTGCAGCCTGCGCAAGGCGGACAAACTGGCTGTGTCTCCGGCGCAACAGAGTTTCGTGTTTGCAGGTTCGCAATGCGGTCTATCGGCGCAAAAATAGCCAGCCAATACAATTAACAACAAGGTCTGTGCATGTGTGTCCGCGATGACATGAACTGACGCAACTGAGTCCGTCAGGATTATGGTCTTGTGGCCGCTCTACGGCCGTTGCAAGTTCGCCTGAAGGCTGCGGTGGCGATTGAACCAGACTTTTCCACAGAAATGAATATATCGTACCCTGCGTTATCCGGGGTTATTTTTTTCACAACCCCGGATGTTTTCGATATACCATATATTAAGACTTATGCTGTTGATTAAGCGGCGAAAATTTGCCCTTTAAACGGTGAAAGGCGACCTGAGTGACGCCTGCAAAAATCGTCCCCGAAGCGCTTATTAACCTTACCTTACGGAAGGTTACCTCTGTGACTTTATTGAAACAGGTTTCAAATGATATAGACAAAAATGTGTCGTGCGATTGACGTATTTGCGACACGGGTCTTTAAGTTTGTTAACAGCGTGCAATGCTGGAAACTGCGGCGGGTGCGCCTACACCCTCATGTAACCCGGAGAAACAAGAGTGAAAAACAAAACTTTGCGATCTGGCCTAATGGCCACGACGACAATTTGCGGTGCGGTATTGTCGGCCCTGGTGGCTATGCCCGCAATGGCGCAGGATGCTGCTCCCGCCGCGGCGGAAGAGACCACCACCGTCGTCGTTACCGGCTCGATCATCAAGCGCAAGAATTTCCAATCCATCTCGCCGCTGACCGTTCTCAGCGCCGCTGACCTGGAAAAGCGCGGCGTCACCACCATTGAAAGCGCCGTGCAGAACGTTGCCGGCAACAATGGCGGCGCCATGAACAACAACTGGAGCGCTGCGGGTAACTTCGCGGCCGGCGCCTCGGGTGTCTCGCTGCGCGGCCTGACCACCAACTCGACCCTGGTCCTGGTCGACGGCATGCGCCTGTCCTACTATCCTCTGGCCGACGACGCCACGCGTAACTTCGTCGACCTCAACACCATCCCGGACGGCATCGTCGATCACGTCGACGTCCTGCTGGACGGCGCTTCCGCGACCTACGGTTCCGACGCCATCGCCGGCGTTATCAACGTTGTCACCAAGAAGCAGATCAAGGGTTGGACCCTGAAGGCTTCCGTCGGCGGCCCGACCGGACACGGCGGTGCTGGCACCAAGTCGATCTCCGGTTCCTGGGGTATGGGCGACATCAATACGGACGGCTATAACTTCTATGTCGCCGGCGAATATCAACACGACGATATCCTGCTCGCCAAGGACGCTGACTTCCCGTACAACACGGCCGATTTCAGCTCAATCTGCGCCCAGTCGCAAAAGTCCCCAGCAACCGCTGCTCCCGGCGCCATCGACGCCAGCGGTAAGACCTGCATGACCAATGGCATCGTCAATGGCACGCAGTTCGACGGCCGCTTCGCCGGCATCGGCACGACGACCGTTCCGATGGTCCGTCCGTACAACAGCACCAATACCGGCGCCGCGCAAGGCAACTGGCAACTGCTGAACCCAACCGCCGGCTGCCGTGACCTGACGGCCTTCACAGTTGGCGCGGCCAATCTGCCGACCGCGGTCGCTGGCGTTCCGGCCGGCACCAAGGTCTGCCAACAGGACCTGGTCAAGCAATTCAACACCATTGCGCCGGAAGACACGCGCAAGAGCGTGACCGCCCGTCTGACGAAGCGCTTCAGCGACACGATGGAAGGCTATGTTTCGGCGACCTTCTATCAAAACGAAACCTATTACACGGGCCGCGGTGGTCCGCGTAACATCCAGGCCGCGACGACTCCGGGTGCTGCTGGTACCTCCGTCAACCTGACGGCGATTGCTCTGCCGGTGTGGATCTGTAATCTGCCTGCGTCCAACGGTAACATCTACGCCTGTGACGCCAACTCGCCTGGCGCGAAGCGCAACACGGTCAACAATCCGTTTGCCGCCAATGACCAAACGGCGCGTATCCTGTATCGTTTCGGCGATATACCTAACTACACCAAGACCAAGTCGGAAACCATGCGCATCGCGGCCGGTCTGTCCGGTTCGGCTGACGGTTGGGATTACAACGTCAACTTCACAGCGATGAAGACCAAGCTCGACTATGACAAGTACGGCTCGATCCAATTGTCGCACCTGAAGCAAGCGATCCGCGACGGGTCCTATAACTTCTTCGATCCGTCGGCCAACAGCCAAGCGGTTCGTGACTTTGTTGCTCCCCCCAGCCTGCAAAAGGCCGAATCGGAACTGGTACTGGGGCAGGTCGATGCCTCCAAGCCGCTGATGCAATTGGCTGGTGGCCCGCTGACCCTCGGTGTTGGCGCTGCCCTGCGCTATGAACGCGTCAACAACCCGTCTGCCAACCCGGATCCGGGCGCACCGGCTGATCCGTTCGATCGCTACGATGGCAACGTCAACCCGTTCGGCGCTGTTGGTTACCGTCACGTCACCTCGGCCAGCTTCGAACTCGACGCGCCGTTCACCGACAACCTCGACGTCAACTTGGCCGGTCGTTTCGACAGCTATTCGACGGGCTTCGCCAACTTCTCGCCGAAGATATCGGCGCGCTACAAGCCGATCGAGACCCTGACCCTGCGTGGTACCTTCTCTAAGGGCTTCCGTGCACCGTCGATTGCGGAAACCAATTCCGATCCCTCGACCGGCTTCATCACCCTGGACGCGCCGGACGATTTCATCGCCCTGCACAATGCCAACGGCACGCCGAACTATGGCGTTGGCTACAACGTCGGTCTGACGACAGTCGCGGCCAAGGACCTGGGACCGGAAACCTCGGAAAACACCTCGCTGGGCGCCGTTTGGCAACCGACGAAGTGGCTGGGCTTCAGCTTCGACTACTTCAACATCCACAAGGAAGACATCATTGCGGGCGGTGACTTTGCCCCGGCGCTCGATGCCTACTTTGCCGGTCAACCGATCCCGGCTGGTTACGCCGTTATCCCTGGCCAAGTTGACCCGAACCTGCCGAACGCTCTGGCTACCCCGGGCTTCATCCAGTACGGTCTGCAAAACCTGAATGCTCAGGACATTGCCGGCTTCGACGCCTCGGTCCAGGGCCGCTTCAACCTGGGTCCGGTCAAGTACACGACGTCGCTGGACGCCAGCTACATTCAGTACTATTCGCAAACCTATGCTGACGGTAGCAAGCAACGCTATGACGGCACGCTCGGTAACAACCAGATCACTTCGGGTTCCGGTACGCCGAAGCTGAAGGGCAATTGGCAGAACGTGTTCGAATTTGGCCCGGCCTCTCTGACGGCTACGGCCTACTATGTCAGCGGCTACAAGGCTGTCGCAGCCGACAACGGAGACGACATCTACGGCACCTGTGCTGATGGCTCGACCGCCGCGAAGTATCGTGACAACTTCACGGTCATCCAGTGTAACGTTGACAGCTTCGTCAGCGTCGACCTGCACGGTGCGTACAAGATCAACGCCAACTACCTGGTCTATGTCGACGTTCTGAACGCTTTCGGCGCCGAAGCTCCGTTCGATCCGTCCGGCACGTACCGCCTGACTCAATACAACCCGGCCTTCCACGGCTCGGGCATGATGGGCCAGTTCGTCAAGGTCGGTGGCAAGGTCACCTTCTAAATTCAGGTCACAAGCCTGAAAACGGAAAAGGCGGTGCTTCGGCACCGCCTTTTTTGTTTGCCGCTGCCGGGATTGCCGGGCACGACGCGTACCTGGAATTACGGTAGGTTGGCAGTTTAGGCTTTTTGAACGAGATATTTCCCATGGCACGACGCGCGCGCATGATATTTCCGGATGTTGCCCATCTTGTGACCCAAAGAGGCAATCGTCGCGAAAGCATCTCCTTCGAAGACGGCGATCAGCAGATTTATTTTGATCTTATGTCGACACAGCTCAAGCGATACGGTGTGGCGTGTTGGAGCTATTGTCTGATGCCGAACTCCGTCCACCTGACCCTGACGCCGTCGGACGAGGTCGGCCTGACACGCGCTGTCGGCGAAGCGCATCGTCGCTAGACGGCTCTTGTCGGCGCGCGAGGTCGATGGACGGGACATCTGTTCCACGGCCGTTTCGGCTCGGTCGCCATGGTCGAGCGCTGCGACGCATTTGGATGGACGCGACACAAGCTATGTCGAAGTCGGGCTGGCCTTGTCACGGGTCAGTAACTTTGCCGAGTTTATCCGCCTGTGGTTGACACTGACCCCAGATGGACAAGTGTGCTACGAGCGGAACTCATCGGTCGCCCGGTCGGTGTTGCGGAATGGGTCAAGAAATTGGAAGCTGACTATGGGCGAAACTTGCTGCCGTAGAAGCGGGGCCCAAAGGCGAGGGGCAATGTGGTTATAGTAATTATGCACCGTAATTGCAGGGCTATTTCGGGGGCTTGTATCCAGGTGGGATAGAGCCTGTAGCCGCACGCACGATAAACCGGACATGGAAGAGCTCCGACTTATCGATGCGACCCTTGTAAACGGCTTCCCGCGCCTCCCAATCCAGGGCTGTGATCTGGGTGGAAAGTGCTGCGCCCAGCTTGCCATTTTCAAAGGTCTTGATCGGAACCTCTGAAGGGTGGCCGGAAATGCGCGTGGTCATCGGAACGATGATGCACATGCCGGACTTGTTAAGGACCGCTGGACTCAGCACGACACCAAAGCGCAATCCATCTTGTTCGTGGCCAACTACAGGCCCGAAGTCGAGGTGGAGAACATGTCCCTCGTCAGGAACATATTTCTCCTCAGTTTTTGGAGCCATCAGAATTCTTCCTGACCACGACGATCGCGGCGCAGAAGATCGCGATGCACATGTTCGGGACCGAAGTCCGCGAAGAGCTCCTGGATCAGGGCGTCTTCCGCTGAGGTGTCATCGCCGATGATAGGCGTAATTACGATCGAACCATTACGCCAGTCCATATCGAACCCCTTCACTTTCTCCAGACCGTGGGCTTTGATGAACCCGGCCGGAACTGAGAAGGCGCGGCTGTTGCCCGTCTTCTTCAGTGTTGTCGGAATGCCCATGACGCCTCTCCAGTGCGGAATACATTGTAGGTACATAACCCTTTCTCGTTAGGATTTCAATTCGCTTTGATCGTTGAAAATTGGCGCTCAACAATTTATTGGATCAAGCAGCCAACGCGACGCTGGGAGACCTTATTACCGAACCGCGCGGCGTATGTCTTACAATTGCCAAACGCACTGCTTCCATGCCAAGTGACATTCCGCAGTTTCCACGGCAGGTTTGGCATGAAGCGCATTTTCTTCCTCATCTTTATGTTGACGGCCGCCTTGGCGCAACCGACCTTGGCGGGCCATGCGGCGAACCGAGTTTCACAGTCGCTCGACAAGGCGTGGGTTTTCACACGCTCCGATCCCGCCGATGGCGCCGCCGTGAAGGCCGATATGACAGATTGGCAAACTATCAACCTGCCGCACAGTTTCGACAACACCGACCCGGACGCCGATGGCAAATATTATCGTGGCCCGGCCTGGTATCGTCATGTCCTGACCGTCGCCCATATCGCGCCCGGCGAACGGCGCTATATCGAATTCGACGGCGCGGCACTGGCGACCGATCTGTGGGTCAATGGCCAACGGGTGGGGCGCCACGAAGGCGGTTTTGCCCGCTTCCGTTTCGATCTGACGCCCTATCTCAAGCCGGGCGCGAACCTTCTGGCCGTCCGTGTCGACAACAGCCGTTCCGAGTCCGTCCTCCCCTTGAGCGGTGACTTCACGCTGTTCGGCGGCATCTACCGCAGCGTCCGCCTGATCACCACGCCGGCCGTTCACTTCGATATGCTGGACTATGGCGGACCAGGTGTCTACTTGGCCCAATCTCAGGTCACCGCCCAAAGCGCCAACCTGCAATGGACGGCTGGCGTCGCCAATGACAGCGATATGAGCCAGCCAGTCACCGTGGCGGTTCGCCTGTACGACGCCCATCATAGCCTCGCGCAAACCATCGTCCAGACAGCCGATGCTCCGGCGCACGCTGTTTCACCTGTCACTCTGACCGCCATCCTCGACAATCCCCACCTTTGGCACGGCGTCAATGATCCTTATCTTTACACAGCCGAGGTCACGCTAGTAGCCGGTACGGCGCAAGACGGCGTGAGCCTTCCTATCGGTCTGCGTGATATACGGCTCGATCCCGATCGCGGCCTGTTTCTCAATGGCCGGTCCTACAATGTCCATGGTGTCAATCTGCATCAATCCATGCGGCCGGGCGTCGGTCCGGCGGTGAGTGATGCGGCTGTTGACGAAGACTTCGAAATCCTGGCCGACCTTGGCGTCACCGGTCTCCGCCTGGCGCACTACCAGCATGATCAGCGCGACTATGATCTCAGCGACCGCGCCGGTTATCTGGTGTGGACGGAGATGCCCCTGGTCTCCGAAGCCAACGGCTCGCCCGAATTTTTGGTTGACGCAACCCAGCAGTTGCGTGAACTGATCCGCCAGAACAGCAACCATCCCAGCGTCATGGTCTGGGGCCTGGGCAATGAGATCTACAAGTCCGACGACGACAGCAATAGAGTCCTCGACGTCCTGCAGACAGTGGCCCGCGAAGAAGATCCGTCGCGCCCGACGGTCTACGCCAATTGCTGCGGGCCCGTGACCCAACCCCATGCAAGCCACACCGATGCCCTGGGTTCCAATGTCTATTTTGGCTGGTATAGCGGAGACTTCAGCGATCTGGCGGGCTGGGGCGCGACATCGCACGCCTCGCGTCCGACGACGCCGTTGTCGCTTAGCGAATATGGGGCAGGAGCGAGTATTCTGCACCAGGAAGATCCGCCGGTCCGTCCCAAACCCGGCAGTCGCTGGCACCCGGAGCAATACCAGGCCCTCTATCACGAAGCCGCCTGGCGGCAGATCCGCGACGACATGTCCTATCTTTGGGGCACCTTCGTCTGGGTCGGCTTCGACTTTCCGTCGGCGGGGCGCAACGAAGGTGACCGCGCCGGCATCAATGACAAGGGTTTGGTGACCTTTGACCGCAAGGTGAAGAAGGACAGCTTCTTCTGGTATCAGGCCAACTGGTCATCCAATCCCATGGTCTATATCACCTCGCGTCGTGATACTGTGCGCAGCCAAGCCTCCGTCACCGTAAAAATCTATAGCAACCAATCGGTTGCTCACCTGACGCTGAACGGCGCCGACCTGGGCGAAAAGCCGGTCGATGACCATGTCGCCGTCTGGCAGGTCGACCTGGCGCCCGGCCGCAACAGCATCAAGGTCACCGCAGGAACATCAGCCTCCGACCATGTCGAATGGATCTATCAACCCCGTATCGCAACACCCTGATTCCGTGCGGCTTACCGATGGCGTAACTCCTGCGCGGCGCTGAGAGCCTGGCAACCCTCCGTCGGCGTTGCCGACACCTCCCCCGCAAGCGGCTAGGCCATGCACACATCTTTAAAATATTTTAGTATTCAGTTGCTTGCGTAGATTGCCGAGATTGGATTTCGACTCCAAGCGCATCGACGGCGACGGGAAGGCCCCCACCACCCGCCTTCGGCCAGCGCTTCACTTCGTTTCGCTTGACCTTGGGCGGTCCCCCTCCCCGCGTGGCGGGGAGGTATAAGTCTTTGTTTCAGCTAACTTATACTCCACCGCTACGCGGGGGAGGTGGCGGCGCAAGCCTCTACGACCTTTTTAGGTCGTTAAAGAGGCTTAGCGCTGACGGAGGGGGGCCTTGCTAAGCTCAAAGCGCCGCTCAATGTCGAAAAGACTGCCAAAACTCTTGGTATTACATGGATTTATGAGATGTGTGAATCGCCTAGCCGCGTAGCGGTGGAGCATAACTCAAGGATTACGTGGCGCAGACCGTAACCCGATAACCAGTTCACGCTATCCACCTACCAAAAACGCCCGGCGGTCAGCCGGGCGTTCTGGTTCTGTGGGCTCGGCTTTAAGTCTTACCGCGCCGTATTCTCATACGGTTCCGGAGCCATGACATTGGCGCCCTGTTCGCGCAGGCGCTCATCGGCGACATGATCGATCACAGCCTCCGCTTTCGGATCGCTCATCGCCCAGCCCAGGAAGGACAGGGTCTTCAGGCCGGTCAGGCTCATCTTGACGCTGTTCTGTACGCCGCCGAACATGCCCGGCTTGCCGGGGTAATCGACCAGGCGTACGGGCGCAGAGGCCTCGATCTTGGCCAGGGATTTGGCCGTGTCGACGGCGTCATAGAAGCCGCCCGTCTTATCGACCAGGCGCAGATCGACCGCCTGGGCCCCGGTCCATACCCGGCCCTTGGCGATTTCACGCACCGTGTCTTCGGGGATGTTGCGGCCCGAAGCGACGTGCAGGATAAAGCTGTTATAGATCTGGTCGATCCAGCTGGACAAGGCTGCCCGCTGCGTCGGCGAGAAGCCCTTGGATTCGCTGAAGGCCTGGCTGTAGTCGCCGCCGACCGAGATGTCGCGAATATCGATGCCGAAACGGCTGAGCGCGTCGCCAATGGCGAACTTGCCGCCGAACACGCCGATCGAACCGGTCAGGGTGCTCGGGTTGGCGACGATGGCCGAAGCCCCCGACGAAATCCAGTAGCCGCCCGAAGCTGCGTATTCACCCATCGAAACGACGACGGGCTTGCCGGCTTCCTTGGCGGCCTTCATAGCATTGGCGATCTGCTCGGACGCCGTGTCGGAACCGCCCGGTGACGAAACGCGGAAAACGATGGCCTTGACCTTGGGATCCTTGATCGCGGCATAGAAGGCGTTGGATATGTCGTCCGACATCATCTTCTTTTCGCCGCCGAAGCCTGCACCACCGGCCTTGCCGGTCATGATGGCACCTTCGCCGTCGATAATAGCGATCACCTCGCCCTTGCTGTCGGGCACCAGGGTGCGTTCATATTCGCGCAGATCGACGATCTTGGCGTCGGTGCCACGCTTCAGCGCCGCATCCTGGGCGTCGTGAACCTGGCCCAGATTGGTGATCAGGCCCAGTTCCAATGCCTTTTCGGCGCCGTAGGGGCCGGCTTCCAAGGTCGTCTTCAGGGCGGCGGCATCGATGCGCCGGTCGTGGGCGATATAGCCCAGCATGGACTGATAGATGCTGCCCATCCACGACAGGGTCGCTTCACGGTGAGCCGGGGTATAGTCGTCATACAGATACGGATTGACCGCGTTCTTGAATTCGGCGCGCTGCTCGTACTGCGCCGAGATACCGTACTTGTCGAAGGCCTTTTTCATGAACATGGTCGAGGTGGCGATGCCGGTCACCTGGAACGACGAGCGCGGTTGCATCCACAGCTCGCTGGCCGAGGCGCCCACCATATAGGACGAAATCACCATGGTGTCGGGATACAGGCCCTGGCTGTGGGCGATCACCGGCTTGCTGGCGCGGCGGACATAGATGATGGCGTCGCGAATCTCTTCGGCAGCGGCAGGGGACATGCCGCCTTCGGGCAGGCGCACGAAGACCGCCTTGACGTGCGGATCATCGGCAGCCTTGTGCAGGGTTGTCACGACCTCGAGCGTCGACAGGCTCTTGCCGGTCAGGAAGTCGAACGGCGCATTCGAACCCTGGTCACTCATCTTTTCGCGCAGGTCCAGCGACACCACGACGTCGCCCGTCGTGTGCGGCTGGGCCGACGACGCCAGGCCAACGATCAGCGCGATCGGCAAGCCGACCAGAACGATGATCATGCCCGCAATCACGGCCGACAGAGTGATAAAAAACTGTTTCATGCGAAACCCATCATCCCCACGCATTTATGCACCGGACAGCATAATCGTTAATGGCGGAAGGTCAAATGAAGTCCGCATTATAATTAACGATTTGAACAGGCTTGTGACCGGCCTGCACCATCCAAAGGCAGTTTCGCACGCAAATTCTAAAATTTCGTGCGGCCGGTGTATTTTACCTGACCCTGGCCCTGACCGGGCGGCGTATCGTGGGCATATTTTGCGTCACCGTGACAGTGAGGACAGGATACGCCCTCGACATAGGCGGGATCGGCCTGGTCGCTGGCTGTCAGAGCGTGGTCGCAATGTTTGCACAGGGCGGCGGTGCGCGACGGCTGCAGATCGTGGTCGACGGCGATTCGCTCATCGAAGACGAAACACTCGCCCTGCCACAGCGACTCGTCGCGCGGCACATCCTCGAGATACTGCAATATGCCACCCTGCAGGTGGTAGACGTCCTCGACGCCCTGATCGATCAGCCAGGATGTGTATTTTTCGCAGCGGATGCCCCCCGTGCAAAAGGTCGCGACCTTTTTGCCCTTAAGCGCATCCATATGGTTGCGTGTCCAGGCTGGAAGCTGTTTGAAATTGCCGATTTTCGGATCCAGGGCGCCGCCGAATGTGCCTAGATTGACCTCGTAATCGTTGCGCGTATCGATCATAACCACGTCGTCCTGACGGATCAAATCGTTCCAGTCGGCTGGCCGGACATATTGGCCGAAGCGCTTCATCGATACGGGCTCGCCGAGTGAAATGGTCTCTTTCTTCAGCCTTACCCGTGCCTTGCCGAAGGGTTGGTAGTCGGCATAGGACTCCTTCCATCGAATGGGGCCGCCTGTGACCTCATCCTGCAGATAGACCAGGAACTGATCAATCGCCGCGCGTTTCCCGGAAATCGTCGAATTGACTCCCTCGCGCGCAATCAGCAGCGAGCCCTTGATGTCCAGGGCCTTGAGGCGGTCCAGCAGCGGCTGTTGCATCGCTTCGAACTGCGGAAAGTCAAAGAAATGATAGAAGGCGGCGATCACGAACATGACGTGCAAACTTGTACAAAGGGCAGGATATGGGCCTCCGTAAGGCCTTTTGCGTCGCTTTGGAAGATCATGTGCGGCAAATCGACAGGAACGATGCTCGCTCCGGCCAATCCACCGAAATGACGCGGCAGCCAGGGTGGGATCAGCCTGTCCTGGGCCGCGTTCAGGCAGAGGACGGGCAGGGGCAGCCTGGCAAACAGGGTTCGCATGTCGCAGCCCAGAACCGCCCGGACACGATCCAGCAAAACCCTGCGCGGTATGGGCTTGACGGTGTTGTGAATGCGTTGCGCCATCGTACGGTTGCGGCCGTTGAACAGCATCAGGTCGATCTGCCACGTCCATAGCGGCAGGACCTCGCCCAGCCACAAAAACAGCTGCGCTATACGGCCGACGACGCCGAACGGGGAAGCGGCAAAACTGGCGCCCAGGATCAAGCCGGCGGGCTTACGGCTTGCATGCGTGCAAAGCCATATGGCCAAGGGACCGCCGAACGATTCCCCGACCAGGATGTAGTCACGATCGTCAGGCATCCTCGGCAATAGCAACCTGCCCAGCGCTTCATAGCCTTGCGGTCCGGATTGCGGGTAGGCGATGACGCGCACCTCGGCATGGGGTGACAATTCCGCGACCAGATCTGCGAAGAAAGCGCCGGTGCCGTCGGTACCCGGCAGCAGGACAATAAGTGGTAACGGCGCCAAATCGCTGGCTTTCCAAAAGCTTGGGGAAAATTTCGTGACAGGGATTGCATGTCATAAAAGGTTGGGCTAGTGAAGCGCCTCTCTTGGCTTAGGCCAATAGAGGCCAGCTTCTGCTGGGGAATGGTGTAATGGTAACACTCCGGTTTTTGGTACCGTCATTCTAGGTTCGAGTCCTAGTTCCCCAGCCAATTCTCCCTATCACAATAAAATCTATCCCGCCCAGCCGTCACCTTCCGGCTGATCGGCCTGTGGCAACAGGTCACGGGTCATGAAGACCACGTCCAGCCAGCGGCCGAACTTGTAGCCGGCGCGCGGCAGGCTGCCGGTCACGGTGAAGCCGCAGGCGCGATGAACGCCGATCGAAGCCCCATTCTCGCCGTCGCCGATCACCGCGATCATGCTGTACAATCCCCGCGCCGTACACAATCGTATCAATTCATTGAGCAGTATCTTGCCCAGCCCCTGACCCATGGCGTCGGGGGCGATATAGATGCTGTCCTCGATACTATAGCGATAGCCCGGACGCGTACGAAAGGGCGAGGCATAGGCATAACCCTGGATGACGCCGTCACGCTCGGCCACAATATAGGGCAGGTCCATGCTGAGGATTGTCTGGCGATTGGCCAGCATCTCGGCTTCAAGCGGCGGCTCCAGCGCAAACGTGCCGGTGCCGGTCAACACGTGGTGGGCGTAGATGGCGGTAATGGCCGGGAAATCGGCTTCGGTCGCGTTGCGAATCATAGGCTGAGCCACTCCTTGTCATGCGCCCAGATCGCAAAGGCATAGTCGAATGCGATCTCCTTGAGAAATTCAAACCGGCCCGAGGCGCCGCCGTGGCCGGCCTCCATATTGATTTTCAACAGCATGGGCGCGCCCGAGGTCGACTTTTCGCGCAGTTTGGCGACCCATTTCATCGGTTCCCAATAGGTGACGCGCGTATCGCTGAGACCGCCGGTCGCCAGGACCGGCGGATAGGGCGCCGTGACGATATTGTCGTATGGACTGTACGAGACGATATAGTCGTAGGCGTCCTTATCCTCGATCGGATTGCCCCATTCGGGCCATTCGGGCGGCGTCAGGGGCAGGGTGGTGTCGCTCATCGTGTTCAGCACGTCGACAAACGGTACGGCGCCGATAATGCCGGCCCACAGGTCGGGGCGCATATTGGCGACGGCCCCCATCAGCATGCCGCCGGCCGAGCCGCCATAGGCGACGACCTTGCCGCGCGATCCGTAGCCGCGGTCGCACAGGTTTTCGCAGGCGGCGATAAAGTCGGTGAAGGTATTCTTTTTATTGTATTTGCGGCCGTCGAGGAACCAGCCATAGCCCTTTTCCGTGCCGCCGCGGACGTGCGCAATGGCGTAGATCCAGCCGCGATTAACAAGGCTCAGCGAACGGATCGAGAAACCGGGCTCCATCGGCATGCCATACGATCCGTAAGCGTACAGCAGAAGCGGTGAGGTGCCGTCCAGCTTGGTGCCGGCCTTCATCAGGACGGTCACCGGTACCTGTTCGCCGTCGGGCGCCGCGGCATAGAGGCGACGTGCGACATAGTCGGCGGGATTGTGGCCCGAAGGGATGGTCTGGGTCTTCAGCAGCACCTTTTCGCGCGATTCCATATCGTAGCCGAAGGTCTGGGCCGGCGTGGTCGGCGAGGTGTAGGTGTAGCGGATAATATCGGTATCGTATTCGTAACCGCTGCCTGCGCCCAGGCTGTAGGCCTCTTCCTCGACACTGACAAAGTGCTCGCTGAGGTCGGATTTGCGCGTGATGACGATGCGCGTATTGGCGTTTTCACGCTCGCTGCGGATCATATGGCGTTTGGTGACCTCTGCGCCGGTGACATAGATGCCCGGACGGTGGGGTACGAAATCCTGCCAGGAGTCGCGCGACGGGTGGCCGGCGGTCGAGGTCATGATCTTGAAGTCGATGGCGTCGTCGGCATTGGTATGGATGATAAAGCGGTCGTCCCAATGGTCGACGCTGTATTGAATTCCGGTTTGTCGAGGCTCGACGCAGACCGGCATGGCCGTCGGGTCGGTCGCAGGGATCAGCCAGGATTCGCTGGTCTCGTGATCACCGGAGCCGATCAGTATAAACTGTTCCGAACTGAGCGTGCCGATGCTGAGGAAGAAGCCGTCATCCTGTTCGTCATAGACCAGGACATCCTCACCGCCACGCGCCGGCCGGCGAAAGATCTTGGCAGGGCGGGAGTTTTCGTCGCGCCAGGTCCAGAAGAGATAGGCAGAGTCCGGCGAGAAGGCGAAACCGCCGTCGCAACTGGTAATCGGGTGGGGCAGGATTTCGTCCGTCGCCATGTCCTTGACGTAAACTGTATAGTATTCCGACCCCTGGATGTCCTCGCCCCAGGCGAACAGGCTGTGATCGGGGCTGTGCTGGGCGGCCGAGGTCTCATAGAAATCATAACCCTTTGCACGCGCGTCTTCGTCGAGCAGGATCTGTTCCTCCGCCAGGGTTGATTCGATGGACGGCACACCCTCGGCAAACGGCTGCGTGGAGCGCGGCCGGCGGGCGGTAATCGGATGCTGGCCACCGGTGACATAACGTGAATAATATTCCCACCGGCCGTCGGCCAGGGGGACCGAGCCATCGTCCTCCTTGATGCGTCCCTTCATCTCGGCGAAAAGCTGCGCCTGCAAGGCCTGGGTCGAGGCCAGCATGGCGCTGCTATAGGCGTTTTCGGCGTCGAGCGCCGCCTTCACATCAGGCCGGATCAAGCCTGGGTCGCGCAGGACCGCCTGCCAGTTGTCGTCCTTCATCCAGTGATAATCGTCGACACGCCTGTAACCCAACTGCTCGATTTCGAACGGCTTTTTTTCGGGTACGGGGGCTTGGGGCAGGCTCGGCTTGATTTGGGGGATCACAGGGGAGGGAGCTTTCTCGAAACTTGGCTTTTGGCGGCTGTCAAGTGTGGCGGCAAAGCCAGACTTGACCATAAAACGCGTCGCCACGGAGGTGAAATGACGTTTCTCAGGGTGAGGCGGCTTTTCATGCGCGCTTTCACCTGACACATTAAGCATGTGACGCCAAGGATTGACCCATTCCACAAGACGCGTCAAATGGCTTGTGTAGAGTCATGATAATTTTGGCAGATCCGTTTGGGCGGGGGAGCACGGGGCGCGATGTTTGTTGACCTGACGGTAGATCTGATCAAGGCGACCGTACAGATTGATCAACCGATCAATGAAGCCAAACGCATGGTGGGCACCGGTTTCCTGGTGTCCGTACCCAGGGCGGATGGTTCGTCCCAGGTCGTGCTGGTGACTGCGGCGCACGTCTTCGAAAAAATGCCGGCCGGAGATGTGCGAGTCGGTTGGCGGTATCAGGACGCGCAAGGCGCGTGGATCTACGAGCCTTCCAACATTACCATCCGTAACACCGGCGGCCCGACCTGGTATCAGCATCCGACGCAGGATATTGCCGTCATTCCGGTTAGCGCTCCGGCCAGTTTCAAGGATCAAGCCATTCCGCAGGCCATGCTGGCTGACGACACCACCTTTGCCGCCGAGCACGTCAAGGCCGGCGAAGAGATGATGACCCTGGGTTATCCGC
Organism: Asticcacaulis sp. P2_C5; assembly: GCF_056404555.1. Classification (NCBI taxonomy): domain Bacteria; kingdom Pseudomonadati; phylum Pseudomonadota; class Alphaproteobacteria; order Caulobacterales; family Caulobacteraceae; genus Asticcacaulis; species Asticcacaulis sp. P2_C5. The sequence goes on along the minus strand of NZ_JBFUDU010000006.1, from coordinate 85,836 downwards.
ACGGCCTGTCGGCTAATGTAGCCGGCTTTCCAATCCTGCGCGCCGGTCGTCTGGCGTCCTATCCGCTCGCACCTTCCTCGGCCTATCCGACCTTCCTGATCGACCTGACCGCTGTGCCCGGCAATTCGGGCGGACCGGTCTTTATGACGACGGACGGACCCAAGGGCCGCACCTTTGTCGCCGGCGTCTTGATCAAGCAGGTCGAGGACGATAATCAGCGCCTGGAACTGGGCGTGGTGACCGACGCCATCTTTGTCCGTCAAACCATCGATATCATGTTGAAGGCCCAGGCGACGGGCCTGCGTCCCGAGGCCAATCTTAAACCGGTTGCGCCCGCGCCGGTGACAACACCGGGCGGGCCAACGACGGATACCGAGGACATGACGCGGTCGCGGACCAATCCGGCCGGTCAGGCCGCCAAGCCCTCGGGTACCACCAATTAATAGGCGTCGCGCAGGCGACCGCCCAGGGCGGCGCTGACACTGGCGATAAACGCGCCGATGACCAGCGACAGGAAGAAGATAATCGACACATTGACGATCGTCTTGCGCGCGGCTTCGGCGGCTTGCGCAGCCTTTTGCTTTGCGCTGTCGATCTGCGCCACAATCGCGTTGACGCGTGCTTCGGCCTCGGGTTGCGCCAGACCCGTTCGCGCCGAGACCTGACGGGCGAGATAGGCCTTGTCGTCTGCCGGAACGCCGCCATTGGCCGCGCCGTTGAGCAGAATGCGGGCGGTTTCGGCGTTGGCGTCGACGGGTGCCGCCGACGGTGCGCCACGATACAATCCGTCGACGAAGTAGCCGACCTGGTCGTTCGTTGCCGGACTGGCGGCGGCGGCCAGGTTGGAGCCGGCAGTGACAGCCGTACTAACCGTTGACCCTGCCGCAAAGGCAAAGATGGCGATGGTCAGGATCGTCGCCACGGCCCAGGCAATAAAGCCATGCGCGGTATCGCGAAAAAAGACCTCGTCGCTATGGGTGTCTGCCCATTTCACGCGCAATCGACCGGCAATATAGCCACCGACCAGGGACGATACCCATTGCATGACAACCAGCCAGATTGCACAGCCGGCCGTGAAGACGACGGCGTTCTGGCTGGTCGCTGTGAAGACCGAGAAGGACGAGAAGCCGAGCGCTGATCCCAGGGGTAAAAGAACCAGAGAAATTGCAGTGGCCGTCGCGGCGCCCCCAAGGATGGAAGCCCAATGTATGCCGGACTTGGTGGATTCGAGATTGGGGCCGTCGGCGTGGCCCAGGACTGATGGCGTATCCATGACTCTGTCCCTCAGTGATGAAACAGGATGGCGAGAATGATGATCACCGGGATTGGAACCCCAAGCAGCCAAAGCAGTATTCCCTTACCCATTGTAGCCTCCTTTTATGAAAACAAGGCCTATCGATACTCGGAGACCGGATATTCGGAAAATGCAGGAAATGAGACATATTTGTAATGAAAGCGTAATATCGGCGCGCAACGCCTCATTTTGACGGCAGGGCCGCCACTGTCTGAAAAGCTGTTGATTTATATCGGGCTTATATAAGCTCGCCGCGCTCCTCATGGCTTTCCCGCCTTGGCCAAATCTATAAAAAAGCTCCAGGGTTGGTCATAGGCTGAACTGACCGTGGCTCACGGCAAAAGGGGAAATCCATGACCATTCGCTACAAGCTGGGATGTGAACTGTCTTACAACGTCCTGGGGCCGGCCGTCTTTATTTTCAACATCGAGGTCGCACGGCTGTTGCGCCACCATGATCTCACAGAACAACTGATCATCACGCCGGATCTGCCGCGCAACACCCATACGGTGGTCGATATCAACAACCGTTATGTCAGCGTCGATGCGCCACCCGGACCGCTAAAGGTACTTTACGAAGCGGAGGTCACGCTCGACGTTTACCGCGCCGATCCGGCGACGATCAATGAGACATCCGTGGCCGGTTTGCCACTCGACATCATACCGTTTCTGCTGCCGTCGCGGTTTGTACCTTCCGACCGTTTGTCAGCCTTTGCCCAGCGCGAATTCGGCGGAATGCCAAGAGGTCATAGCCGCGTCACCGCGATCTGCAACTGGATTTACGACCATATCGATTACCGGCGCGGTACATCCAACGAACAGACAACCGCGACAGAAAGCCTGATCCTGCGGGCCGGGGTATGCCGCGATTTTGCCCATCTGGGCATTGCTTTCTGCCGCGCGCTGAACATTCCGGCGCGTTTTGTAAGCTGCTATGCCTATGGCCTGGAGCCACGCGATTTCCACGCCGTCTTCGAGGCCTATCTGGATGGCCGGTGGTGGCTTTTCGATGCGACCCGCCAGGCCAATCTCGACGGCCTGGTTCGTATCGGTGTTGGCCGCGACGCGGCGGAAATCGCTTTTTGCTCGCCGTTCGGCCCGATGGAACCGGGCCCAATCAAGATCATGATCGAGCATGCCGACGGCTCGAAGGAACAGCCAGGTCGCACGACCGATGCCATATCGACCGAAGAGCCGGCGCCCAATGCCGGCGCGAACTGACCCGACATCGATATTGAAAGCGTAAGTATGAAAAAGAAAACCGTGGACCATACAGCCGTCGATGATCGCACCAAGGTTCTGGGCGACCTGCGGCGACTGAAAATGGCGCGGTCGGCTCACGCCTATGTCCGCGGCAATACGGCGCGTTTTTATGAATGGCTGGCCCAGACTGGAAGCTATGTGCCAGAAGGGCCGCCGGTATGGATCTGCGGCGATTGCCATATCGGCAATCTGGGACCGATCGCCAATGCCAAGGGACAGATCCAGATCGAAATTCGCGATCTTGACCAGACGGTGATCGGCAACCCTGCCCACGATATTATCCGGCTGGGCCTGTCCCTGGCCAGTGCCGCGCGCGGCTCGGACCTGCCCGGGGTCATGACATCGCGGATGATGGAACAGCTGATCGAGGGCTACACATCGGCCTTCGATGACGACAATAGCCAGGACATCGAACGGCCGCAGTCGGTCGAAGCGGCCATGCAGTTGGCTCTTCGCAGGCAATGGCGGCAATTGGCCCAGGACCGGATTGGCGGCGCCCACCCCTCCATTCCCCTGGGCAAGCGGTTCTGGCCATTGTCGCGGGACGAGCAGGTAGCCTTGACCGCCCTGTTCGACGACGAACATATACGTCGTCTGGTGACATCGCTGCGCAGCCGCGACAACGAAGCCCAGATCGAAGTGCTCGACGCCGCCTTCTGGGTAAAGGGCTGCAGCAGTCTTGGTAACCTGCGCTATGCCGTGCTTGTTGGGGTAGGTGGAAAAGGAGGCGAATTGTGCCTGATGGACGTCAAGGAGGCTGTGACGGCCCTGGCGCCGCGCAGTTCTGACCGCAAGATGCCGCGTGACAATGCTGAGCGGGTCGTGGAAGGCGCCTGGCACCTGTCGCCATCCCTTGGCGAACGGATGGTACGGGCGCAGGTTGTCGACCGTTCGGTGTTTCTTCGTGAACTGTTGCCACAGGATCTGAAGTTTGAGATCGAGCACCTCAATCCGCCCGAGGCCTTGAAGGTGGCGCGGTTCCTGGCCGTCATCGTAGGCAAGGCCCATGCGCGACAAATGGATGCTGCCACGCGCAAGGCATGGCGGTCGGAGCTGAACCGAAACCGTTCGAAGACCCTGGACGCGCCGTCATGGCTGTGGACCAGCGTCGTTGAACTGGTGATGGCGCATGAGGGCGCCTATCTGGACCATTGCCGCCGGTACGCCAGTCAGACGGCGGCCTGAGTCGACTTTATCCAATTTCGCAACGAACGCCCCGGTCTCCTGATTGTTCCCTTATCTGCCAAATGACCATCTGGGGCCATTCGCAAATAATAAAGGTGGTAACATATGGACAGGTTCGAAACGAAGCAAGGCAAGGGCGGCGAAACGCATCAGCAGGTGCATCATCGCGGTGGCGAACATAGCCCGACGAGCGACAACATCCATCTGACGACCAATCAGGGCATCCGCATTTCGGATAACCAGAACAGTCTCAAGGCCGGCGCACGGGGGCCAACCCTACTCGAAGACTTCGTCCTGCGCGAAAAAATCTTCCACTTCGACCATGAGCGCATTCCGGAGCGGATCGTCCATGCCCGCGGTTCGGGCGCCCACGGCTATTTCGAATTGACCGAGTCCCTGGCCGATATCACCAAGGCCGATATCTTTCAGCGCGTCGGAGAAAAGACGCCGCTGTTCACGCGTTTTTCTACAGTCGCTGGCGGCGCCGGCAGTGTTGATACCCCGCGGGACGTGCGCGGTTTCGCGGTCAAGTTCTATACGAAAGAAGGCAATTGGGACCTGGTCGGCAACAATATTCCCGTCTTTTTCATCCAGGACGCCATCAAGTTCCCCGACCTGATCCACAGCGTCAAGATGGAGGCCGACAAGGCCTATCCCCAGGCCGGATCGGCGCACGACACCTTCTGGGACTTTGCTTCCCTGATGCCGGAGACGACGCACATGCTGATGTGGGCCATGTCAGACCGTACCCTGCCGCGATCCCTGCGGATGATGGAGGGCTTTGGCATCCACACCTTCGTCATGGTCAATGCCGAAGGCAAGGAAAGCTTCGTCAAGTTCCATTGGCGGCCGATACTGGGTGTCCAGTCGACGCTGTGGGACGAGGCGCTGAAACTGCAGGCGGCCGACAACGACTATCATCGCCGTGATCTTTTTGAGGCCATCGACACCGGCAACTTCCCGGAATGGGAACTGGGTCTTCAGGTGTTCGACCAGGCTTTTGCCGATGCGCAGCCCTATGATGTGCTCGACTCGACCAAGCTGATACCCGAGGAGGTCCTGCCCTTGCGCATCGTGGGTCGCATGGTTCTGGATCGCAATCCCGACAACTTCTTCGCCGAGACGGAACAGGTCGCCTATTGTCCGGCCAATATAGTGCCAGGCATCGATTTTTCGAACGATCCGTTGTTGCAGGGGCGGCTGTTCTCCTATCTCGATACGCAGAAGTCGCGCCTGGGGACAGCCAATTTTCACCAGATTCCGGTCAATGCGCCGAAATGCCCGATGCACAATTTCCAGCGTGACGGCCTGATGCAAACGGCCGTTCCCAAGGGCCGCGCCAATTACGAGCCGAACTCCCTGGCCGATAATGGCGAAGATGGCGGGCCGCGTGAATGTCCTATGACAGGCTTCGTGACGTTCGAAGGCCGCGACGACCGGGACGAGCAGGGCGGAAAACTGCGCATCCGGGCCGAACTGTTTGCCGATCATTACAGCCAGGCACGCCTGTTCTGGCAGTCGCAAACCGACAATGAACGTGCCCATATCGCGTCCAGCTTTGTTTTCGAACTGTCCAAGGTAGGCCTTGCGCCGGTCCAGACGCGGACGCTGGCCAATCTGCGCAATGTCGATGACGACCTTGCGAAACGTGTGGCGGAAGGGCTGGGAGTGGCCTTGCTGAAGGCCAATCCGGCGGCTCGCGCCCCAATCGATATGGCCCCATCGCCGGCGCTCAGCATCCAGAAGAATATGCTGGATACCCTGAAAGGACGTTGCGTCGGCATCCTGATCAATGATGGCAGCGATGCCGCGTCTGTGGCGTTGCTCAAAAAGGCGGTGACCGATGCCGGCGGCAAGGCCTTTATTGTCGCGCCCAAGGTCGGCGGCGCCAAATTGTCGGACGGCAAGGTCATGAAGGCCGACGGCCAACTTGCCGGATCACCGTCGCAGATCTTTGACGCGGTGGCTCTGGTTCTGTCGGAAGCCGGCACTGCCGCCTTGCTGAAAGAAGCGGCGGCCGTGCAGTTTGTCATGGATGCATTCGGCCATCTCAAGGCGATCGGCCACACTCCTGAAGCGAAACCCTTGCTCGACAAGGCCGGCGTCGTAGCGGATGCCGGGGTTGTGGGTCTGAAGGATCTGCCGGCAGCAGGCGCCAGCCGTTACTATGTGCGTGAACCGGCTGTGCGTACCCTGGCCTGACGAGACGGCTATTTGAGCAAGGAGACGCCCGGTATTTGGGTGACCATATCGGTAAATTCTCGCGCATCCTTGCTCAAGGTCGCCTTGTTGGTACCGAACCAGCCGCCGGTACGATAAAAGCTGGCCGAGACCGGCTTGCCGGCGCCGCCATAGCGCGTGACATTGATATGCTCGTCCTTGGCCTGAAGCAAAATGATGATGGCGCCCGGCGTATCCGGCTGATCAACGAAGCCCATTTGCCGCGCCGTGGCATAGTTTCGCACGGCCGCTATGAAACCGGCTTCGGCCTCGGGCGCGACCGAGAAGGTCACGGTCTGGTTCGGCATGACGACCGGGCTCTTCTTGTTGTTCATCGTCACGAACACAAACAGACCGAAAGCTATGGCCGCTGCGGCAAACAGGGTTTTCTTGAATTTCATCTTTGTCGCCCGATTAGTCGAGCACCAGTTCTAGACCTTCGAGTGCGCCAAATCCAGCCTTGATCGCCGCAAGTTGGGCAGGTGCATGCGACAGGACATGGGCGCAATAGATGCGCGCCAGCCGCGCCCGATCAGCCAGCCAGGCGGCGTCGCCGGCTGCGGTCTGGGCGGCTACGGCGCCGCGCAACAGCAGCCAGCCGCCGACCAGATCGCCACACAGCGCGAGATAGGTGGTGGCGCCGGTCGCGACATCGAGCGGCGCCGCGGATTTTTGCGCCAGCAGGTGATCGGTGGCCGTCATGAAGGCCGACAGGGCACCACGCAGGACAGCCATTTCCGTCGCAAAACTATCGTTTCCTATTTTCAGGAAGTCTTCAATGTCGGCCGCCAGTTCCCTGGCCGATGTGCCGTCGCTACTCAGCTTGCGGCCGACAAGATCGGCGGCCTGGATGCCGTTGGTGCCTTCGTAGATCGGTGCGATACGGGCGTCACGATAATACTGCGCAGCACCGGTTTCTTCGATAAAGCCCATGCCGCCATGGACCTGGACGCCCAGCGAGGCGACCTCGACGGCCACGTCGGTGGACCAGGCCTTGGCGATGGGAACCAGGAAATCCTCGCGGCGTTTGCAGCGGGCACGGGCGTCGTCATCCTCGGCAATCCGGCCTTCGTCGATGGCGGCCGCGGTCAGCATACAGATGCCGCGTGCGGCTTCGGTCTTGGCCTTCATCCGCGCCAGCATCAGACGGACATCGGGATGGTCGTAGATGACGGCGCTGTCTTTGCCCGTGATGGCCGAGCGGCCCTGGCGGCGTTCGATGGCATAGGCCTGGGCCTTTTGCCATGCGGCGTCGGCCAGGCCGACCCCCTGGAAACCGACCGCCAGCCGGGCGGCGTTCATCATGGTGAACATGGCGGCCAGACCGCCGTGGGCAGGCCCGATCAGTTCGCCTTGCGCGCCTTCGAAGGCCATGACGCAGGTGGGGGAGGCGTGAATGCCCAGCTTATGTTCCAGCCCAACGCATTTTACGCTGTTGCGCATGGCGGGCTGGCCGTTGCTGTCGACCAGGAATTTCGGGCACAGAAAAAGGGAAATGCCGCGCGTCCCTTTGGGTGCGTCGGGCAGGCGAGCCAGGACAAGGTGCACGATGTTGGCCGCCCCGTCGTGCTCGCCCCAGGTGATGAAGATCTTCTGTCCGGTAATGGCGTAGGTGCCGTCGCCATTCGGCTCGGCTTTGGTCGTCAGGGCGGCGAGATCGGAGCCGGCCTGAGGTTCAGTCAGGTTCATCGTGCCCGACCATTCGCCGGCGGTCAGGCGCGGCAGATAGATGTCTTTTTGCGCCTGGGTGCCGTGGGCATGGATGGCCTCGATGGCGCCCTGGGACAGGGTCGGCAGCAGGGTGAAGGCCATGTTTGCGCCGTTGAACAGGTCGAAACAGGCCTGCTCGAGCGACTTCGGCAGACCTTGCCCGCCATAGGCTGGATCGGCCGCCAGACTGTACCAGCCGCCGTCGGCATAGGCCTTGATGGCCTCGAGAAAACCGGGCGCCACAACCACACGGTCGCCGTCCAGCTTCGTTCCGTTCAGGTCGCCCACACGATTGAGCGGCGCCAGTACCTCGCCAGCCAACTGGGCGGCGGCGTCGAGCACGGCGTCGCGCAGATCAGCATCAAAATCCGGAAAGGCCGGGCTGTTATAAAGCCTGGAGGTGCCGATGACATGGTCGAGGCAAAAGGTGATGTCCTTGACGGAAGGGCGGTAGGTCATGTTCCTGACTCATTTTTTTATGCGGCTGATAATGTGGCGGCATTAAAGCGTGATGACGTTAGGTCAGGCAAGTTTATTTTACGTGAACGTCAACTTATTGGCATCAACCGAAATAGAATCAGTTACATTTATTTCCGCATGACGACGGCTCTGCCTGTGCTATATGTCGCCAAATTGTGCCCGCCGGAGACTCCCCATGTCCGTGCCAGAGACCGCGCCGTCCGCGCTTACCCCCGCTTCCTACAATCGTTATAGCCGATGGCTGCACTGGTTGATCGCCGGATTGATTATATTCATGATCTTCCTCGGCTGGCGCCTGGAGGATCATGATTCAATGCGGCTGGCGCGCGTGACCCTGCACAAATCGGTGGGCATAACGATACTTTTGCTTAGCCTGGTGCGCATCGGCGTACGCCTGGCCTATCGCGCACCCGCGGAACCGCCGGTGCCGAAATGGCAGTTGCTGGCAGCCAAGGCTCTGCATTTGGGTTTCTATGTCGTGATGATCGGCATGCCGCTGACCGGCTGGTTGATGGTATCGACCAGCGTGCGGCCTATTCCTTATTTTGGTCTGTTTGACTGGCCCCACCTGCCGGTCCCCCAGACCCATGACGCCCACGAACTGTTCGAAGCGATACATGGTCTGATCGCCAAGGCGATTATCTATCTGATGGTGCCGTTGCATGTCCTGGCTGCGTTAAAACACCAGTTTATTGATAAGGACGAGGTGTTGGAACATATGGTCCCGGGCCTTAAGCCGCAACCGATTGCGAATTGGCGCTGGATCGTCCCCCTGGGCGTTGCCGGCCTGGCGACGGCGCTGGGCTTTGGGCTTTATCGTGGCGTTCCGGATAAGAAGGAAGCGCCCGTGACACCACCGCCTACCGAAGGTGCAGCCGCGGAAAGCACGGCGGAGGTGTCGGCGTCGACCTCTGTCGCGGCCTCGACCTCTGCCTCCAGCAGTTCCGTCGTGGCGGTCACCTCCTGGACGGTCGACAAGTCTGCCAGCGCAATCCAGTTCGCCACCACGTTCGAAGGTGAGGCCATCAAGGGCAGCTTTTCGAGCTATGCCAGCCAGATCGTTTTCGACCCGGCGCAACTCGACAAGTCGCATGTCAAGGTCAGCATAGACTTGACCTCCGTCTCGTCGGGTGACAGCGATCGCGACGCTACGCTGAAAGGTGGGGACTTCTTCAACACGGCAGCAACGCCCAAAGCCGTTTTCGAGTCAAAATCCTTTACGAAAAAGGATGCCACGCACTTTGTCGCCCACGGCAAACTGACCCTGCGCGGTGTCACCAAGTCCTGCGAGCTGCCGTTTAGCCTGGTCATCAAGAATGGTATCGCAGACATGTCAGGCAGCGTCGATATCGACCGGACCGTCTTTGGCGTTGGCGCCGGTGAATTTGCCGCGACCGACAACCTGCCGGCCAAGGTGTCGGTCAGCATCAAGCTGAAGGCCAAAGCGGCGTCATGACGGTTGCCGCGGCCGTTGCCGCCCTGCGTGAAGGCCTGCTGATCCATCTGCCGACCGAGACCGTGTACGGCCTGGGGGCACGTGCCGACGACCCGGTCGCGGTTGTCAGGGTCTTCGAAGCCAAGGGCCGCCCGCGCTTCAATCCCTTGATCGTCCATGTCGGCACGACGGAACTGGCCGAACGGATTGGCCAGTTCGATGACCGCGCGCGCGTCTTGGCGGCAGCCTTTTGGCCGGGCCCCCTGACCCTGGTCGTACCCCTGCGCGATGGCGATGCTGCCTGCGACCTGGCGCGGGCAGGGCTCGACAGTGTGGCCCTGCGCATGCCCTCGCATCCCCTGGCGCTGGAAGCTTTGCGTGCCTTCGGCGGCGGTGTCGTGGCGCCGTCGGCCAACCGCTCCGGCCGTCCCAGCCCGACAACCCAGGCCGACGCTTATGACGAGACCGGATCGGCCGTCGCTGTATCGCTTGATGGCGGCGCCTGTCCGGTGGGCGTGGAATCAACCGTTGTCAGCCTGCTGGGCGATGCGCGCTATCTGCGGGCAGGGGCGGTGACGCGTGCGCAAATCGAGGCCGTGATTGGATCTCTGGCGCCGGACGACGCCGAAGGTCACCGCTCGCCTGGGCGGCTCAGCCTTCACTATGCGCCCGATGCACCCGTGCGGATCAATATTGACCGGCCCGAAAAGGGGGCTGCTTACCTGGCTTTCGGCCCAACGGACTATGCCGGACCAGTGATTCAGCTGAGTGCCGGCCGCGACGTAACGGAGGCAGCGTCCAGGCTGTTTTCCGCCTTGCGCGCGGCCGACCGGCTAAAGCCTGACCATATCGCCATCGCTCCCGTACCGGAAGACGGCATAGGCGAGGCGATCAATGATCGCATTCGTCGCGCGGCCGGGTTTGTAGGGTAGGAAAATTTGACCACGGAATACACAGAAACGATGGCCTGCGGCCATCGCCACGGAATGACACAGAACATTGCGCGTTCAGTTCACAAAACCCGGATTTCCGCGCTTTTCTGTGCTGCCGCAACGCGGCCTTCCGTGGCTTCCGTGGTCAATCTTCTTTCTTCCTCGCCTTGCCGATCAATTCCGGCTGCGGTCGTGAGAAAACCCAGTCGCCGTCCTTGGACAGGTCCGGCCGGTAGGTGTAGCCTGCGACGTTGAAGTCCTTCAGCCCGTCGGCCGTGTCGATACGATGGTCGATCATGAAACGCGCCATCAGGCCGCGCGCCTTCTTGGCGAAGAACGAGATGATCTTCGCCTCACTGCCTTTTTCTTCGAGAAAGCGTGGGCTGATCACCCGCACCTTCAGAGCCTTGGTCAGGGCAGCGCGGGCATATTCGTTGCTGGCCAGATTGACCAGGGTATCGGCGGCCTGAGCCTTCAATTCAACGGTCAGGGCCTTGGCCAGGGTGTCGCCCCAGAATTCGTACAGCGAATTGGCGCGCCCCGATTTCAGTTGCGAACCCATTTCCAGACGGTAGGGCCGTATGGCGTCCAGGGGACGCAATACGCCGTAGAATCCCGACAGGATCCGGATATGGTCCTGCGCCCAGGCCAAAGCCTCACCGTCCAGGGTGCGCGCTTCAAGGCCGGTATAGACGTCGCCGTCGAACATGAAGGCCGCGCTCATCGCTGTCTGATCCTCAAACCCTTGATAACGCTGATAGTTCAGTTCGCTCAGCGCCTTCGAGATGTCCATCAATTCGCCGATCGCCCTGGGCTTCAGTCGCTTCAGCGACTTCAACAGCTTTGCGCTCTGCTCCGGGAAGCGGGGTTCGGTCGCTGCCGGACCCGCCTGATGCGGCGTAAGATCGAGCGATTTGGCGGGGGAGAGAAGGGTCAGCATGGGGTTCCCGGGATTCGATGTTCAGGTACCATAAGGAGCCCGGCGCCGCCTGACAACCATGCGTCTGGGCGGTGGTAAGCACTTATATTTCCTGTATTTGCGCGTCGCGTTTACCTTGGCCTAACCCGGGCGTGATAGTCTCAATATTAACAAGAGAAACGCCCATGAGGATGACACGATGTCGTTAGGCACGGTGCTAGTACTCGAAGACAGCCGCGTACAGGCGCAACTGATATCGAAGATGGTGACGTCCCTGGACTGGTCGGCCGTGCTGGCGTTCGACCATAAGGCGGTCTACAGCCAGTTGCGCACATCCAAGGTCGATCTGCTTCTGCTCGATGTCTATGTCGAAGGCGGCAATACCTTGCTGCATTTGCCGGAGATACGCGAACTGACGTCCGATATCCCGATCGCCATTATGACGGCCGGTGGCGCCGGCGGTCAGGCGCTCAACTCTACCCTGAACGCGGCGCGTCGCGCCCAGGCTGATTTCGTCCTCCCCAAACCGTTCACACCCGCCGATCTGCGCGTCATTCTCGACGAAGCCTATCAGATGCGCCGTGCCGCGAGCCCGCCAAGGCATGTTCTGGTGGTCGATGACTGCCGCGTCATTCGCAAACTGACCACCAACGCCCTGGCCGAAAAAGGTTATCGCATCAGCGAGGCGCGTTCGATGGAGGAGGCATTTGAACGGATCGACATCGCGCATATCGACGTGGTCATCACCGATATCTTCATGCCGGGCATGGGGGGGATCGAAGGCATCGCCATCATCAAGGCGACGTGGCCCGAAGTGGCCATCATCGCCATGTCGGCAGGGGCGAATGAGAAGGTCGCCAATACCCAGGTCCTGTCAGCCGCCCGGCACATGGGGGCCAATGCGCTTTTGCCAAAGCCCTTTACCGCGTCGGACCTGACCTATCTGGTCGAGGCCGTGCTTACGGAAAAAAGTATAGCTGCATGAAAGCGCTTACATACTTGTCTTCAATGAGTAGTGTTTCAAAATGATCGTGGCGCTTCACTTGTTAAGTAGCTGCAAGACAAGGCTCGGTCGCACGGATTGAGTACTGCAATATCGGCAACTGTCACGCGTTGTTAAGATATTAAGACATTTAATTCTAGAATGCGTGAAGGGAAAAGCCTTTGAGGCTGGGAGCGCGTCATGAATCTGGGTAGCGTGCTTATCCTGGACCCCAACAGGGATCAGGCGCAACGCATTTCAGGTATGCTGAGTCAGCAGAAGTGGACGTCTGTGCTGAGTTTCGATCAGCGCATGGCTGTTCGTCAACTCAAGGCCAGCCGTTTCCATCTGTTGTTGTTCGACGCCTATGTTACGGGGCTCGATTCACCGGCCATGCTGGAACAGATGCGATCACAGGCCCACGATGCGCCGCTGGCCATGATGTCCGACAATGTCCTGAAAGGCCAGTTGACCAAGTCGGCCCTGGAACTGGCGCGGGTGGCCGGCGCCGATTTCGTCGTCCCCAAGCCGTTTACGCCTGACAAGCTGAAGAGCCTGCTGGCCGACACCAACAGCTACCATCGCAAGCGCATGAAGGAACACCATATCCTGGTCATCGAGGATGATCCGGAACTTCGTCGCGATGTCTGCGCCGTTTTGAAGCAGGTCGGCTATAAGGTGTCCTATGCCGCCAATATGGAAGACGCCTTCTTCGACCACAATCTCGGCATGATCGACGTCGTTTTGACCTCGGTCCTGATTCCGGGCATCGGAGGCATTGAAGGCACAATGCAAATCCGTCACGACTGGCCGCATGTTCAGGTTATTGCCACATCCGACGGCGTCGACGACAAGATTACTGCCGTTCACGTGCTGGGCGCGGCGAAGATGGCGGGCGCCCACGCCTGCCTGCCCAAACCCTTTGTCATGCCGGAATTGCTGCGCACGGTGTCTCAGGTTATACGCGCCCACCACGAAGCTGAAGAGCCGGCCCAACCCGTGGCGGCGACAGCTTAGAAGAGCACGTGCGGGTTCATGATCCTTTTCGGATCCAGTGAAGCGCGAACCGCCTGCATGGCCGCTATGGTCACCGGGTCCTTGTAGATTCCGGCTTCATGGGTCTTCATCCGGCCCAGGCCGTGTTCGGCCGAGATCGAGCCTTCATATTCATTGACCAGATCGTGCACCACCCGGGCGCCGGCGTCACGCAGCGCGTTGAATTCAGCGGCATCCATGCCTTCGGGGGCAATCACGTTAAAATGGACATTGCCGTCGCCGGCGTGGCCAAAGGCAACGAGACGGGCACCGGGCAGGAAGGCTTGCACCGCCTTGTCGCCTTCGACTATGTACTCCGCCATGCGTGACAGCGGCACCGAAATATCGTGCTTCCATGCCGGACCTTCGGCCTTTTCCGCCGCGGAATGATCCTCACGCAGCCGCCAGAACTCCGCCGCCTGGGTTTCGTTCTGGGCGATGACGCCGTCGACGATCAGCTCTTCCTCGAATGCCGCGCCCAGCAGGCGCTCCATCGATGAAGCCGCCCCGTCCGGATCGCCGGAGGCGACCTCGATCAGGGCGTACCAGGGATATTCGGCTTCCAGCGGCTCGCGCGTGTCGGGAATGTGCTTCAACACCAGTGACAGGCCATATCGTCCCATCAGTTCGAAGGCTTCGACCTGGCCGCCGGTTTCCTGCTTGGCGCGGACCAGCAGATCGATGGCCTTCTGGGCGCTTTCGAACGCCACAATGGCGGTCGAGCGCGAATTCATGATCGGGAACAGCTTCAGCGAAGCGGCTGTGATGATACCCAGCGTGCCTTCGGCGCCGATGAACAGGTGCTTCAGATCGTAGCCGGTATTGTCCTTGCGCAGCCGTTTCAGGCCGTGAAAGATATCGCCGTTGGGCAGTACGACTTCCAGGCCGGAAACCAGTTCGCGCGTGACGCCATAGCGCAGGACCGCCGTGCCGCCGGCATTGGTGCTGATGACGCCACCGACGGTGGCCGTGCCTTCGGCCGCCAGTGACAGCGGGAAATAGCGCCCGGCGCTCTCGGCGATCTGCTGGGCCTCCAGCAAGGTCAGGCCACTTTCCAGCACCATGGTATCGTCGGTCGGAGCAACGTCGCGGACGGCCTTCATGCGCTCAAGCGAAATGAGGATTTCGCCGAACGGGATCTGGCCGCCGACCAGTCCGGTATTACCGCCCTGGGGGGTCACGGCGACGTTGTTGTCGTAGCAGATCTTCACCACGGCGGCGACCTGCGCCGTGGTCTTCGGCAGGACCAGCAGGGGGGTGTGGCCTTTCCACTTGCCGCGCCATTCGGTCAGCTTGGGCTCGACCCGGCCGGGATCCTCGCTGAATCCGGCTTCACCCACGACGGCCTTGATCCGGGCAATGATCTCGGGATCGACGGCGGGAATGGCATTGGCGGGGGCGGGCGTAGACATTGCATTAACCTTGAGTAACATCCGGGGAGTCGCCGTTGGCGCTTAAGGGAGGCGAACCGCAAGTGCAAGACACAATAACTAATACAACGGCTAAGTTTGGCTCACATCCGGTTCCGGCGGTGGGTGTGGTTTGCCTGCGCGGCGACGAAGTCCTGATGATCCGCCGTGGCCGTCCTCCGCGTCAGGGCGCGTGGTCGATCCCCGGTGGTAAGATAGACCTGGGCGAGAGCCTGCATGACGCCTGTCTGCGTGAGTTGTTTGAAGAAACGGGCGTGCGCGCGACAATAACCCGCCTGCTCGACGTCTACGAAATTATCGAAAACGATCACCACTATGTGTTGATCGACTACGCCGCGCAATGGATTGCAGGCGAGCCGGTCGCCGGCGACGACGCGGCCGAGGCGCGCTTCATGTCGCGTGAAGAGGCGCTGAAAAGCGTTACGCAGCAAGACTTGCGCGATGTCCTACATAAGGCGTTTGGTTAATTTGCGCCTTTAGGGCGAGAAGCAAACTCGCCCCTCGCGTGTTGCGATCTGTCTGCAGCATTTGAGCGACAGGTAACGATTTTTTAACGCACATCTTGCGCGAAAGTAAAAAAACAATTAATAAAAGATTAACGGCTCACATTTGCTGGGGAAAACTCCCCCACCGGTTGTGTTCCGGGTAAGGCAGGCCGGGCTCTTACAGTGCTCGCGCTGGCCCAAAGAAAAAACCGGCAAAATAGCCGGAGCGTGATGGTTGTTGGTGAGTTTTTAAAGGAGTAGCTTATGAAGAAGTTGTTGATCGCCGTTGCCGTTCTGGCCGCGGCTACAGGTGTTGGTGTAGTTGCAACGAGCGCGATGGCTCAAGTCACGCATTGCAATCCAATGATGTGCTCTTAATTCCAGCCAAAAGTTGGATAAGGAAGGCGGGTTTCTGTTGGAGACCCGCCTGTTTTTTTTCTGTATCGCCGTATGAGAAACCGTATTTAATTGAATAATAAGTAGTTTGTGCGCCTAGTGATGTCCCGAACTAAGGTGGGCAAGGCGTACACGTGGCATATGTGCTGACACTAAAGACATGCGGCCGCAATCTGGCGTGCTTGCTCGTCTGTCTGGGGATGGGTTATGCTGGCGTTGTGCATGCCCAGTCCGCGACGCAAGCCGACCTTCCAAAGCAGAACGTCGAAACGGTCTATGAATTGATCGCTTCGACGCCCTTTGTATACAAAAAGGATGAAGTAGAAGACTACGGCCGTTCCGCGCTAAGCCTGTCCGGCGACGCCAGGATCTATGCGCTGTGGCGCGTCTTCTATGCCTACAAAATCGGGCAAAACAAAGCGAAAATCGAATACTGGAGAAATATCGTCTCGGCTAGGGCCCAAGCTGAAAACGATAGTAACCTGGATCTTTTCGCCCGCTTTATGTGGCAGTCCTTCGAAAACGAAGGCAAGGGTTTCACGCTCATGACGGATCGCGAGTGGGCGACCTATCTCGAGGCGCCCGACGAGGCCGTGCAAAATATTGCCATGATTGAAAGGGAGCGGCATCTTCAGTATTTCGCACAGTGGGCCGATGCCATTGACCTCGGCCACAGCCTGATCGTCAGGCTCGAAGCCAAGGGCGCGCCAGCACGCGCAGCTCTGATAGTTGCCTATCAAAGTATGGCCTATGACCTGACGCGGGTCGGCGATTTCGATGGCTACGCGCAAAATATGTATTCTGCGGCTTTATTGTCCAAGGCTGACTCCTTCTTCCTACAGAAGATGGATATGCTGTATGATCTTGCCTATTTAGCGGCGCTGAGAAACGATATCGCCCCTGCGCAGCGTCTTCAAAAACTGTATGCCGCAAATGTTGCCCGGCACGGCATTTCGGACTTCAAGCCGATGGATACGGAACTGTGTGCCATGGTCGCGGACAAGGCCGGCGATTTTCGCAGCGTCATAAGCTGTCTGAAAAATGAACCCGCCATGCAGGGGAAAATCGCCACAGAACAGGACGCCTTCAAGCTTCGCCTGATTGTAAAAGCTTTTGCGCGGCTTGGAAACGAAGCGCAGACAAAGCGTTATCTGAATATACTCGACGCCGTCTCTTCAAATTTTTACGCGCAAGACGGCCATTTCGAAGAGTCGCTTCAGCCCTATCTGCTGGCCGGAGCTGGTCGTTATCACGAAGCCTTTGACGCTCTGGACGCTTGGTCCGAAGATTCCGCCAAAATGGCCGAAACGCGTCGGATTGCGTCCGTTCGGAATATGTATAAGGCCCTGCGCAAAGAACTGGACAGCAAGACAGAGGAAAGCCGCCTTCTCGTCAAACAAGTCCAGATGCAGCGCATGCTGCTGGGGGCGGCGGGTGTTATCGCCCTTCTGCTCATCGTTATCGTAGCCGGTGGCGCCTTCTGGGTCATGCGTATGCGTCGCTTGCACGCCAGCCTGAACGAAGCCCACGAACACGCCGAAGCCGCCAACTCAGCCAAGTCACGCTTCCTGGCGGTGATGAGCCACGAACTGCGCACGCCGCTCAATGGCGTCCTCGGTATGGCTCAGGCCCTGCGCAAGAAGGACGACCTCAATCCGACCCAATTGGAACAGGTCAATATTCTTGTCGATTCCGGCCAGACCCTGCTGGCCCTGCTCAACGACGTTCTCGACATGTCGCGCATAGAAGCTGGCAAGGTCGAACTGGCGCCCAGCCCGGCGTCTCTGAAAGACACGATCGAGCGCGTGATCAATACCTACAGTTCGCTGGTCGAGGCCAAGGGCCTGGTCCTGCGCTATGACCTGGACCCAAGTGCCGCGCCCGTCATGCTGTTCGATGTGCTGCGCGTCTATCAATGCCTGTCCAACCTGGTCTCTAACGCCGTCAAGTTTACCGAAAAAGGCACGGTCCGCATCCTGGTCTCAGCCGAAGAACGCCGCGGCGGTGGCTATGTCGTGCGCTGTGAAGTCCGCGACACCGGTATCGGCATGACGAAAGCGGTCATGGAACGCCTGTTCGAAGCCTATAGCCAGGCCGACGCCATGACGGTGCGCAAATACGGCGGCTCGGGCCTCGGGCTCAATATCAGCCGCCGCCTCGCCGAACTGATGGGCGGCGCCCTGACGGTCACCAGCCAGGAAGGCGTAGGCTCGTCCTTTGTCATGACGTTCAAGTCTGAGGCCGTGGCCGAAGAAGCGCCGCATGCCGAGGCGCCGTCACAGACGATCCTCGCCGAGGAAGACGAAAACCTGCCCGGCATGCGTATCCTGCTGGTTGATGACCATCCCGTCAACCGCAAGGTCGCCCGCCTGTTCCTCGAACCGTTCGGCTTCATTATCACCGAGGCGGCCGACGGCCAGGAAGCGCTCGATTGCGACATGTCGCGCTTCGACCTGGTGCTGATGGACCTGAACATGCCCAAGATGGGCGGGCTGGAAGCCACACGCCTGTTCCGCGCCGGCGAGGCCCCAGGCCGCCACGTGCCGATCGTTGCCCTGACGGCCGATGCCATGAAGGACCAGGTCGCAGGCTGTTATGCCGCCGGCATGGACGCCCATATCGCCAAACCGATTATCATGGATACGCTGATCGGTACCGTGACCCGGCTGCTGCACTTGCAGGACGGTGTCGAGGATGGGGCCGAGCAGGATGCCGAAGACGCGCCGCAGGCGGTCACGGCAAGTTGACGCCGGAGCAATTGCGTGTAACGCCTGCCTCAACCATATAGAAGATGTCCACCCGGACACACATAAGGGGGCTGAGACATGTCGATTGTTTTCACCATACTTGTCGTCGCGCTGATCATCGTCGGGCTGATGGTGCTGTTCAGCATCGTCAAGATCGTGCCCCAGGGCTACGAATATACCGTCGAGAATTTCGGCCGATATACCCACGTCCTGAAACCCGGCATTTCCTTCCTGACGCCGTTTGTCCAGGCGATCGGCCGTCGGGTCAATGTGATGGAACGTGTCTTCGACGTGCCTCAGCAGGAGGTCATCACCAAGGACAATGTGGCGGTCAAGGTCGACGGCATCGTCTTTACCCAGGTCATAGACGCCGCCCAGGCGGCCTATCGGGTCGATAATCTCGACAATGCCATTACCCAGCTGGCCATGACCAATCTGCGGACCGTCGTGGGCTCAATGGAGCTGGACGAAGTCCTGTCGCAGCGCGACGCCATCAATTCGCGCCTGCTCAATGTCATCGACCACGCCACCTCGCCGTGGGGCGTCAAGGTCAACCGCATCGAAATCAAGGATCTCAAGCCACCGCACGACATCACGGACTCGATGGCGCGCCAGATGAAGGCCGAGCGCGAACGTCGCGCTGTCATCATCGAGGCCGAGGGCGAAAAGCAGGCCGCCATTACCCGAGCCGAAGGCTCGAAACAGGCGGCTGTCCTCGAATCGGAAGGCCGCAAGGAAGCCGCCTTCCGTGACGCCGAAGCCCGCGAACGGTCGGCCGAGGCCGAGGCGCGCGCCACCGACATGGTATCGCAGGCCATTTCCAAGGGCGATGTCAATGCGCTCAACTATTTCGTGGCGCAGAAATATGTCGAAGCCTTCGGCCGCTTTGCCGACTCGCCCAACACCAAGACCCTGATCATGCCGGCGGACATGTCGTCACTGGCCGGCACGGTGGGTGGCGTCGCCGAGCTGATCAAGTCTGTCACTTCCTCGCCGCCGCCACCGCCGGCGCGTAAGTAGGGGAGGGCGCGATGAGCGATTTGACTCCGATCATCCTGATGCCGCCCATGGGCTTGCAGGCCTTCTGGGTGTGGCTGACCATAGGCATACTGTTGTTGGGCGTGGAGGTGCTGATTGGCACGCAGTGGCTGCTGTGGGCCGCCGCAGCTGCCGGTCTTGTGTCCGTCGTCTGCCTGACGGGCCTGCCGTTCGGCCTGGTCGCCCAGGTCATAGCCTTTGCCATACTCAGCATTGCCGGCGCCCTCCTGACCAAGCGCTTTCTCGCCGTTCATGGCCATGGACCCGATGTCAACGACGCACAGTCACGCTATCTCGGCAAACAGGCGGAAATTCTCAGCGGCTTCGCCCCGGTGGACGGTGGTGAGCGCACGGGCCGGGTATTGTTTGATGGCGTTGAATGGCCTGCCGTTCTGAACGACGGCGAGGCCTTGACCATAAAGCACAAGGATCGCGTCGTTATCGAGCGGGTGCACGAAGGCCGCTTATACGTCAAGGCCGCCGGCTAAAGCGCCCTGGTGGTCTGCAAAGCCACGTCTTTCTGCGCGTCCTCGCTCATGTACTCAAGTACACATCGCTTCGGATGCTCGAAAGCCATGCCTTTTCGACTCACCATGCCGCTTAGCCATTCTGCGTCACTTCTCTTCCCCTACGTCACTTGGCTTTGCGCGCAGTTTTGATTTGCAAATTGCGCCTATCCGGCTCCATATCGGGCAAAATGGATAAGGAAACGCCATGCCCCACGATGATCAAACCGCCTTGCGCGCCCATATCAGCGACGGCGAATGGCAAAAACGCTGCGACCTGGCCGCCCTGTATCGCCTGGCCGCCCTCTATGGCTGGGATGACTTGATCTTCACCCATATTTCGGCCCGCGTACCCGCCGCCGAATCCTTCGTCAAACAACCAGATGGAAGTTATGCGCCGGCCGAGACAGATCATTTCCTGATCAATCCCTATGGCACGTTTTTCGATGAGATGAAGGCGTCGGATCTGGTCAAGATCGATATCGACGGCAATGCCGTCGGCGATAGCAAGGCCATGATCAACCCGGCCGGCTTTACCATCCATAGCGCCGTCCACGGCGCCCTGCCAGACGCCCACTACGTCATGCATCTGCATACCGACGCCATGACGGGCGTGTCGGTGCAGCACGAAGGCCTGCTGCCTCTGACCCAGAACGCCCTGCTGTTGCGGCCGCAACTGGGCTATCACGACTACGAAGGCGTGGCGCTCGACCTGGAAGAGCGCGGCCGGATTATCCGGGATATCGGCACCAAAAAGGCGTTGATGTTGCGCAATCACGGCACCCTGACCTGGGGAACGACGGCGGCCGAGGCCTTCACCATCATGTATTTCCTGGAACAGGCCTGTCGCCAGCAGATCGCGGCCCTGAGCGCCGGGCGTGACAAGGTGATCGAAGTACCGCAGGCCATCCAGGACAAGGTCGCGCCGCTGTCGATGGGCGTCGGCTTTGTCGGCGTCCTCACCTGGCCAGGCCTGATCCGCAAGCTGAAGCGCGAAAATCCCGGCTACGATACTTAATTGGACGACGTGGATTCCGCGACTGCCGGCTCAGGTGGTGGCGTGGCCTCCAGCTTCAGATAAGCGATCAGATTACGGCGCTGATCGGCGTCCTTTATGCCCTGAAAGCTCATCTTGGTGCCCTTGACCACGGCCTGGGGCGCTTCGAGATAGGTGTCGAGCGTTGCGAAATCCCAGGTGACATTGTGCGCCGTCATGGCGTCGGTGAAGCTGTAACCGGCCACAGTGCCGGACTTGCGACCGAAGACGCCGTACAGGTGCGGACCTGTCAGGTCCTGTTTTTCCGCTGTAATCGTATGGCAGGCGCGGCATTTGGCGAACTGTTTCTCGCCATCGGCCAGGTCGGCCGCGTTGTATGGTGCCGGGAAGGTCGCCAGCAGGGCCGCCTTTTCTTCCGCACTGTATTCGACCGGCTGGGCCAGTTGCACCACCGCGCCGTCGTCATTGTCCGCCTTGCGTTCGCAACCGGCCAGGGCCAGGACCGCCGCGCCGATAATCAGGAACCGTTTCATATAATCACCCCATGATGTCGCCGAAGTTTTAAGCGACTCTTATGGTTTTGGCGACAGCGAAATCGGCTGTTCGACGCACTGTTCCATCAGGAAGGTGTAGCAGGCGCCGTCCTCGTCGTCCTTGAAGCCGGGGCGATTGACCAGGGCGATCAGCGTAGGTGGATGGCCGGGATGCAGCGCCAGGGCCGTGGTAACGCTTTGGTCGAGCGGCACCTGATCCCATGCAACCGCGTCGCCATCCCGCCGCGACACCCAGACCTGACGACCACAGTCCAACCGGGTGCAGAAATCGAATTCTTCCAGTTCGGCCGGCGTTCCGTCGGCATAATCGCAGCTGAGATAAAACCCGTCATAGCTCCAGTCGTCGATGCCGTCGCCGTTCAGGTCGGGCATGCGATTGGCCATGCCTTCGGGTGACAGGCTGCCCTTGAGGTCGGCACAGGTCGCAATCTGCGCCGCTATCAAGGTCTGCAACGGCGCCGGCGCGCTATCGACGGCCGGACTGTCGCCCGGATCCAGCGCCTGAGGCGCCGCGCCGGCGTGAATTGAATTCTCGTTGAGGAACCTCAGACTGGCCCGCAAGGCAGGTTTTCCCAGCCCATCATCGCGCCACTCGAAGCCCCACGGGCAGGCGACTACACCCGCCTGGCCGCACACGTAGCCATGGAAATCGACCTCCATCCAGCCATGATCGGTGCCGGGAATATGGCGGAAATGGCGATCGCGGATCTGGTTATGGAATATCTTGACGTAGCGACCATCGGCGCCGGGTGACCAGATTTCGATCAGGCAACCACCCGTGCCGCACCAGGCGGCCGGATATTCGGTCTTTTCGGTGTCGATCAGGTAGTCTGGCAGAGGCCCGGGCGTCAGGTTGATCCGTTTCAGCAGGCCTGTCTTCTGCCAGCGTTGAATCGTGGCGTCGTCGACTTTCGGTGGCGGCGGACCGCTGTCGTCGGGATTTTCTGCGTCATAGGGCAGCCAGCCATCGACGACCAGGGCCTGGACGGCGTCGATGACCTCCCGCGGCGGCGCAGGGGATTTGGCCTGTGCGGCACTGGCCATTAAACACGCCGTCAGTATCGCCAGATAGAACCGTTTCATGCCCATTTGTCCCTCGAAGATCGCCATTTTGCGCCGTTTTCGGGACGTCGCCAAGCGGTTCCCGGGTTACAAATGATGACAGGTTGCCGCATGCCGTGGCCTTCGTGGACAGGACGTTTTAAGAAAGGCCATGCCGTCTCTCCAAGCCCGCTTTACCCTGACCTACAGCCTGATCGTCCTGGCCGTGACGGCGGCCTTGGCCGCATGGATCTGGTACCTGATTGGGCCGTTGGCTGCCGGCTGGTCGTGGCGCAACGGGATGTTGATGGTCACGAAAAATACGGTCAAGATGGTCCTGCTGACGCCCCTGATGCTCGCCGTCTTCGCCACGCAGGTATGGGAATTGGTGGGACGCAAGCCTGTCTTGATCCTGACCGCATCGGGTCTGCATGATCGCCGCCTGACGCGCGGTCCGCTGTTGTGGAGCCAGATCGAGCGTATCATCGTCTATCGCAAGGGCTGGCAATATGTGGCGCAGATCGAGCCCAAAGCCCTGACGACCGAGAGTCATGACATGGGCCTGGGGCCTATGCCGGTCTATGCCTTCAACCGACTGTGCGCGCGCTTTCTAAAACGGTCGGAATTGATCGTCGGCCTGGGCGGTATGACCGCCTCGAGCGCGGACCTGCTGGCCTTCCTCCGCCAGTATTTCAAAGGCGAGCTACAGCAATAGCGGCGTTTCGAATGCCAGCAACTGCTGTTTCAACGCCAGGCCACCACCGAAACCGACCATGGCGCCGTTTTTTCCGATCACCCGGTGACACGGAATGATCAGCGGGATCGGATTGCGGTTGTTGGCCTGTCCGACGGCCTGCGCAGCCCTGGGGTCACCGACACGGCGCGCCAGTTCCTGATAAGAGATGGTGTGGCCGAAGGGTATGCCACGCAGCGCCTCCCATACCCTTAACTGAAACGGCGTGCCCGTCGGCCGCAAGACCAGATCGAAGGTTTCCAGCCTGCGGGCAAAGAAGGCATCGATCTGGCGCTGAACCTGCGCCAGCCGCGCAGTGTCGCGCCGCGCCCGGCTTTCCAGCGCTTCGATATCGAC
Organism: Asticcacaulis sp. P2_C5; assembly: GCF_056404555.1. Lineage (NCBI taxonomy): Bacteria > Pseudomonadati > Pseudomonadota > Alphaproteobacteria > Caulobacterales > Caulobacteraceae > Asticcacaulis > Asticcacaulis sp. P2_C5. The sequence goes on along the minus strand of NZ_JBFUDU010000006.1, from coordinate 62,098 downwards.
ATGAAAATTGAAGTCCGTCACCGCGCCGTCGTCATCGACAATGGCTGCAAAGGTGTCGAAGGGGGTGTCGATTGTTGAATAGTAGTGCGCCATGTCAGGTTCCTGATTTGACGGGAACATAATGTGAACTGAACGGCCATGCAAATCACAAGGCGCAGGGTTAATTCGTATCGCACCACGAATAAACTTGACCCCGGCGTCGTTAACCTGTAATCCGGCACCATCGATTTACACTTGTCTGCTGATTTGTTTCGCGTTCGATAAGAACGCACCTTGCAAACCTTCCCATTCAAATTTGAAGCGAGAGGCATCCGGGCATTCCGTCCGGCTGCGTATACAATACTGTTATTTGAAAGGGTTTATCATGAGCCAAGGTACAGTGAAGTGGTTTAACGCGACCAAGGGTTTCGGCTTTATCGAGCCTACCGATGGCGGCCAGGACGTTTTCGTTCATATCAGCGCTGTTGAGCGCGCGGGCTTCTCCAGCCTGAACGAAGGCCAAAAGGTCAGCTACGAACTGGCGCGCGACGCCAAGTCCGGCAAGATGTCGGCTGAAAAGCTCGAAAACGCCTGATTTATCAACGCTTTTAGCGCTGAGATCATGAAGGTCGGTCCGCAAGGGCCGGCCTTTTTCGGTTTTAGATCTGGGCTTTCGCTTATAGCCACCGCTTTCGTTTGAACCAGACGTAAGGCACGACCGCAAACAGGCCCATCACCACCATTGCGAAAACATAGCCGTACTTCCAATGCAGCTCCGGCATGTTGGCGAAGTTCATGCCGAAATAACCGACAACCAGCGACGGTGGCAGAAAGATCAGGGCGACAACCGAGAAGATTTTGGCGATCAGGTTCTGTTCGACATTGATCATCCCCAGGCTGGTCTCGAGCTGGAAATTGATCTGGTTATTGAGAAAGTCTGTTTGCTCCGACAGTGACCGGCAGTCCTTGATCAGACGTTCGGCGTCCTTCTGGACGCTTGTGCTGCCGTGGTCATGGTCTTCCTTGAAATAGGTCAACATGCGGGTCAGGCTGTGGACGCTTTCATTGATTTTCGAATTGAGATCGGCGAGATAGCCCAGTTCTTTCAGCACCCCGCGCATCAGGATCGACGGGTCGCCATGGCGGCTGTCAAAGGCACTATCGCTGAAGATTCGGCGCGACAGGGCGTCCAGTCCCTTGATGACATCATTGTGGCGTGTGGCGACGCGCACGATCACCTCTTCCAGCAGGCCCTCCAGCAGGTCGGCGCTGGTCGGGAAGCGCTTTGGATTAAGCAGAAGATTTTCGGAAAAGCTGAGGAACGAGGTCGGGTCGATGCGACGAATCGTAATCAGGAACTCCGGCGTCAGGATGAAGGTGACCGGACTGGTCCTTGGAGCGCCCTTGTCGACGTCGCACAGCATGGCCGCCGTCATGTAGGAAATGCCGTCGCGCGTATACATCCGGTTCAGGGCGTGATTGCGCCAGATCTCGTCCTGACGGGGCAGGGCGATATTGAGGTTCTGGGGCAGGTTGCGCTCTTCCTCCTCGGTCGGATTGATCAAATCGATCCACACCGGTTCATCGGGTACATTGTGAGTGGGGTCGAGCTGCATTTCGGCAACGCGACCGTTACCGCTCGCCGGCAAATGGAAAACCGTAATCATGAGCTCACTCCCGGACTTTTCAGGCAACCTAGCAGCAAGCCGTTGAGCGATCTTTAACCGTATCGGGACGAACGCTTTCGATCAGGGTTTTTTGCCCCACCGCCAGCGCCAGCCGCCTTCGGTCTTCGCCATGCAGATGACACACAGGACGACGGTGGCAATAAGCACAACCACACCCGCCAGCGGGAAAAAGATGGCGGGCTTAGGGATAATCAACGGCAGGATGAGCGCCGTTCCGCAGCAGGTCACGACATAGGCGGCGAGCACGGCCCAACCTTGCCACGCAATCGGCAGTCCGGAACCATAACCATACGGCTTCGGCGCAAACCATGGCTTTGAAGGATTTTGGCGCATTTACGTCCCCTTAGCTCCATTCCATTATCGTCACCTGTTGTCACGACAATACGTGGAGAGATGCCTGCCCGACGTCCGATCGTGAAGGCTCTGTACATAATTATTTCGCGTCTGACGCGATAAATTTTGCGTGATTTCGCGTGTTGGCCTTGCAAGCACGCTGAAAAATCTGAGGTAAGTGTTATGGGGTTGCGGCGGCGACTCAATCAGAATTTGTATCGGGGAGCACAAGTATGGGCGCAAGCCTAGTCCAACTATCCGCCGCGCCGCCGCGGTCATCCTGGTATGTCCACGCCATGGAGGATCTTGTCGGGGTGGTACAGGGCCTGTCTCAGGCGCGTGATATCGATGCGATTGCCGCGATTGTCCGCGATGCGGCGCGGCGCCTGACCGGAGCGGACGGCGCCAGCTTCGTCCTGCGCGACGGTGATAAATGCTACTATGCCGACGAGAACGCCATCGCTCCACTGTGGAAAGGTATGCGCTTTCCACTCGAAAGCTGCGTCAGCGGCTGGGTCATGATGCATGCCGAAGCGGTGACGATCGAAGACATCTATGCCGATCCGCGCGTTCCGGTCGACGCCTATCGCCCGACCTTCGTCAAAAGCCTGGCCATGGTGCCAATTCGCCGTGAAAGACCTATCGGTGCCATCGGCAACTACTGGGCGACCAACCGCCGGCCGACCGCTGAAGAGATGGCGGTTTTGCAGGCCCTGGCCGATACGACCTCGGTGGCTTTGGAAAATGCCGGCCTGTACGACTCGCTGCGCGAAAAAGTGCGCACGCTGGAAGCCCAGCAGGAGCGCATCGCCGCCCAGCATGAATCGCTGGAGGTGTTCGCCCGTGCATTGGCTCACGATCTGAAGGAGCCGGTGCGTACTGTGCGCGCTTTTTCCGAATTGATCGCCATCGGCGAGGATCCGCCCGAAACTCAGGCCGCCTATTTCGACCTTATTCTCCGCGCTGCCGAGCGAATGGATATGCTGGTCGATACCGTGTTCCAATACACTCAGCTCGACGATCCGGCCCGCGTGGTCATGCGGCCGGTCGACATGGCCCAGATCGTCCGGGCAGCCACAGACAATCTGGCGCAACTGATTCGTGAACGCCACGCCGAGGTCACCACGGGCCCGCTGCCGGTGATCGAGGCGCACGCCGCTCATATGATGCAGCTTGTTCAGAATTTGATCGCCAATGCCATCCGCCACGGCCCGCCGGGCGTGAAGGTGCGCGTCGAAGCCCAGGATATCGGCGACAGCTGGCGGTTCAGCGTTCTCGACAATGGTCCCGGTCTGGACGCTCGCGACGCCGAACGCATATTCCAACCCTTCAAACGCCTCAACCTCAGCGAAGAAGGCGCCGGTCTGGGCCTGGCCATCTGCCGCAAGGTCATGGCGCTGCACAACGGCCGTATCTGGTGCGAGCCGTCTTCGGAAGGCGGGCGCTTTTTGTTCAACATGGCCAAGGCAGGCGCCGCGGCCCAACCGACGGCGGGTGCCGGTGATAACGATAAGGCCTACATGACGACGTCCGGATTCCGCCTTGCCAATGTTCTGCTGGTCGACGACCGCGAAGCCGATGTTGAATTGACACGTGTGCTGTTGCAGGTCCGTGATCGGCTGCGCTTTAACCTGCATATCGCCCACGGTGGCCGCGAGGCGCTGGACATGCTCCGCCGTACGGCGGAGCGCGGGGACGCGATCGATCTGTTGCTGCTCGATATCAACATGCCGGGCATGAGCGGGTTTGAAATGCTCGAGGAGTTGCGGCAGGACAGCGGCCTTCGCGACACGACGGTGGTCATGTGCAGCGGTTCGACCTATCACGACGACCTGAGCCGCGCCCAGGCCCTGGGGGCGGCGGGCTATATGGTCAAGCCGCCGTCGCTGGAGCAGCTGAAGCCGATGCTGGCGACCATGCCCGACCTGTATCTGCAGCAGGACGGCGCAGACAACAGGTTGGTGCGGGCGGCGTAACAGGCTGGTCTGTCTTGGGCGCTACTAATTAACCTAGCTCATGGTTTAGGTTAGTGCTATATTCAGTTGTGCCTACAGTTCTGACAATACGAAATATTCGAGTGGCGATCTATACGAACGACCATCCGCCGCCCCATGTCCATGCTCTTAAAGGTAATGAAGGTGAAGCGCGCTTCAAGCTGAACTGCCCGGACGGACCGGTTGAGCTCTGGGATCATGAAGGATTTAAATTGACCGAGTTAAATGAGGTGGGTGAAGCCGTCGCCGAAAATATTGATGCCATATGTGCCAAATGGAGCGAAATTCATGGCTGAATTCAAAACTGTCACGCTGGGCGATTTTGCGAAAAAAAGGCGAAACAACGCGTTATTTCGAGCTGAGAGCGCAAAGTATGATGCACGTTCGAAGCGCATACTTATTCAACTAACGAATGGCGTTGTAAGTGCGTTTCCAATAACGGCCATCAAGGGACTTGAGCATGCTACACCCGCGACCTTGAGGAAAATTGAGGTGCAGGGGCTGGGGTTTGGTCTTCATTTACCTTTACTTGACGCGGATATCTCAGTTTCGCGACTATTCGCTGATCTGCTCGGGTCGCCTGTCATGGCCAAGGCTGAGCGTCGATTAATCGCGAGCCGAAATAACGGCCAAAAAGGCGGGCGTCCGAAGAATGTGGTTCGTGCACCGGTGTAAAACCTGAACCACCATTTTCCGGATGGCACGCGCGGCCGCTGTTGACGGCAAACTTATCGCCGTAGCGCAAAACAGCACGACATTCTCACGCGCCGGAGCCTAGTGGTGACTGCACCTCATAAGGAGTTGCCGCGATGAACCTGCCACCCGATGATGTCAAATACAGGGGGGCTGAACTGCGGGCGTGTAGTGTCATATGTTTCCTGAGCCTGGGTTTGGCGGGGTGCGGTGAGACGGCCCGCCTGCCGTTGTCCGCCGGCACGGGCCATAACCCGGAACTGCCCGCGCCGGTCAGACGCGCCATTCCGACCACCAAGATCGCTCCGGCGATCGGCTGGGCCGAAGGTCAGACTCCGACTGCCGTGCAGGGACTCTCGGTCCGGGCCTTTGCCAAGGGGCTGGATCATCCGCGCTGGCTGTATGTCCTGCCTAATGGCGATGTCCTGGTCGCCGAGACCAATGCACCGCCCAAGCCCGATGACGGCAAGGGCATTCGTGGCTGGGTGATGAAGCAGGTCATGGGCAAGGCCGGCGCTACGGTCCCCTCCGCCAACCGCATCACCCTGTTGCGCGACAGCGACGGCGACGGCGTCGCCGATGTGCAGACGGTATTTCTGAGCGGCCTGAACTCGCCCTTCGGCATGGCCCTGGTCGGCCAGACCTTCTACATCGCCAATAGCGACGCCGTGGTGAAGGTGCCCTACGCGGATGGCGCGACAGCCATCACAGCCACACCGCAAAAGGTCACGGACCTGCCGGCGGGGACGATCAACCATCACTGGACCAAGAATATCCTGGCCAGCCCGGACGGCACCAAACTGTACGCCACGGTCGGGTCCAACAGCAATGTCGGTGAAAACGGAATGGCGGCGGAAGAGAACCGGGCCGACATCCTGGAAATCGATCTGGCAACCGGCGCCAAGCGCGTCTTTGCTTCGGGCCTGCGCAATCCCAACGGCATGGCGTGGCAACCAAAGAGCGGCGCCCTGTGGACCGTCGTCAATGAGCGCGACGAATTGGGCAGCGATCTGGTGCCGGACTATATGACCTCGGTCAAGGACGGCGCCTTCTACGGCTGGCCCTACAGCTATTATGGCCAGCATGTCGACACCCGTCCCAAGCCGCAACGGCCCGACCTGGTGGCCAGGGCGATTGCCCCCGACTACGCGCTGGGGCCGCATACGGCGTCGCTGGGCCTGACCTTTTACACGACGGGCGCCTTACCGGACCGCTACAACGGTGGCGCTTTTGTCGGTCGCCACGGCTCGTGGAACCGCAATCCGCTTAGCGGTTATGACGTTGTGTTTGTGCCGTTCAGTGGCGGCATGCCGGCTGGGCCGCCCGAGACGGTCCTGAATGGTTTCGTCAATGACGACGGCAAGGCGCGGGGTCGGCCTGTCGGCGTGACGATCGACAAGGCAGGTGGCCTGCTGGTCGCCGACGACGTCGGCAATGTGGTGTGGCGTGTGACAAAAGGCGGGTAGGCGGCTGGACAGGTGCGCCTTCAGTTGGTAATGCGGGCGTGCAGTGGCGCTGCCGCCGTCTTGGACGGTGGAAACATCTACGCTCCTCAGGTTTCGGGGTCCGAAACTGTTTACAGGAGCATGCCCCATGTCTTCTCTTACGTCCTCCGATACCTCTTCCGAAAATCGCGCCGGCTATGACCGATGGGCGAAGCTATATGACGGCTATGTCAACTCGACGGTCGCCGTCGATGACCTGTATTTCCCACCCGCCTATGCGCCTGTACGCGATATGGATGTGCTGGAAATCGGCTGCGGCACGGGGCGCCATACTGTGCGACTGGCCGGGCAGGGCAATCGTGTCACGGCGCTCGACCTGTCGCCCGGCATGCTGGCCGTGGCGCGAGAGAAACTGGCAGGGTTTGATGATGTGAGTCTGGTTGAGGCGGATTTTCTCACGGCCGATGTGGGCGTGTTTGACGCCGTGGTGACGGCACTAGTTCTGGAACATATAGCGGATTTGCCGACGTTTTTTGCGCACGTTGCGGGCTGCCTGCGTGCAGGCGGGCGATTTTATATGTCGGAGATCCATCCCGATCGCATTGCCGCGGGCACCCAGGCTAATTTCGTGGCGGCCGATGGCGAGCACGTGCGGCTGGCAAGCTTCGCCCACAGCGAAGTCGATATCCAGGCGGCGGCCCACGCTGCTGGGTTGAAGCTAGTGTTTCAGCACGATGTGATCGGTGGTGAAGACCTGGTGGCGCTGAATGCCGACTGGACGCGGCATCTGGGGCGGGCGATGATCCGGATGTGGGTATTTGAGCTGTGAGTTGTAAAAGATTCGGCCACGGATAAGGCACGGATGCCGCTATGCGGCGACACGGATCGACGGTGGATGACATCCTTATCAGGTGAGATTGGGCTGCGGTCATCCGTGTAGATGCGCCAGCGCATCATCCGTGCCTTATCCGTGGCCAAATCTTATGACAGGCTGATGGTGCGAATGTCGTAAATAATAGCCTTGTCCTGCGGCGTCAGCGTTGTATCGAAATTCAGCTTGGCGGTTGGAACAAGTGGATTCATGAACACCCGTTCGCATAGTCGCGCACCAGGGTTTGCAACGGAAAGTATACCGTTCCAACACGCGTCATACGACACCTGATCGCAGTAGGAACCGAAGTCCGACAAGGAAAAGGCGTCGAAACGGCCCAGTTCACGCATATCGGCCAAGCCGCCATCGACGATGCGCAGACGGTCGAGACGACTGCGGACGAAATTCAGATGGTGCGGACGAAGATGGACCGGCAATGCGTTGACATCATGGCGGCCGTAGAAAATCAGCCAGGCAAAATCGCTGTCGCGAAAGAAGAACTGACTGGCCGCGCGGCGAAAGGCACCGGTCAGGCGTTCGACGCAAACATCGGGGCTGGGCAAAAAGGCCCCGCCGGGTTCTCCGATGATGTGCTGCCAGAAGCCGCGTGCGCAAAGCAGGCGGATGGCCGAACGCCATAGGGCGTCATCGAAATGTTGCGCCCAGATGGCCGCCTGATCTTCCAGTGATTTCGCGGCGAACAGGGCGTCGATATGGCGACCGCGCAGCAGGCGCGTACCCAGGGCGCCAAACCGCAGGACCTTTTCCCACCGTCCGGCATACCAGATGCCGTTGCGGAGGGTATGTAGGCGTGGCTGCCAAAAGGCAATATCCGCGGCGGCGAGGGCGGTTTCAACCCTGCGATAGAGGGCGAGGCGATCGCCCGGCGCCAGGCCCAGGAAGGCGTAGAGGTCGTCCCTATCAAGCGTGCGGATGGCGGCAATTTTCAACGCCAACAGGCGGTTCTGCGCCGGGTTGAGGTCCAGGGCCACCACTTCGGCGACATCATCCGCCAGCAGGTCGAGCGGTCGCGTGCCGCTGGCCGTCAGGCACAGGACGCGGTCAGTCGGACGCAGGGCGAGGGCGCGGCGTTCGGTGTCACCATCCTCGTTCGACGAGGTAAAGTTCAGGCTGGTGAAGAAATTCATACGCGGATAACCGGGGCCGTGGGGGCCGCGACGGGCATTTCGCCGCGCAACAGGGCGTCGATGCCGGCGCGCAGCAGGTCCTGGGGCGCGATATATAGGGGCGAGCGGCCAAAGGCGGCACGATTGGCGGCCACGGCGGTCAGGATCACGCGGTCCTCGGCGATAATGCGGCGAAACAGGTGTTTCAGCAGCCAGATCTGGGCGCGTGCGACCATCGACGTGCCGATCACCGACATGATGGCGAAGGCGCGAATACGCCCGCTGTCCGTGGGTGTCAGATGGAAACGGACGGCGAATTTGAGGGCGTCACCCTGCCGGTACTCGACCTCGGTCAGGTTGGGCGGGCGAAAGCGGTCGGTGATATGGTAGCCTCGGGTGCCCATAAACCGGCTCATAAAGCCATCGGGCGTGGCGGCCGGCGGATAACGGGCTTCGATCCAGTCAGCGCCCGTAACGATGGCGGGGACGATATGCCGGCGGTCTTCACTGCCGCGCAGATAGCCGGCATGGACCACCGAGGTGTGGGTGGTATCGAGGATGTTTTCGGCGAAATCGGCCAGGGTCGTGGTGACTTCGCCCGTCATGATCACGCTGGAGCTGCTGGTCATAAGCGGCGTTACAGGCAGACTCGTCGGGGGCAACTGGCGACTAGCGCCCGGCCACCACAGGAAGACCAGGCCGTCACCCTCTGCCGCCGCCAGGGCCAGAATATGGGCGGCCGGCGGTGCGCCGTCCAGCGCCGGCATGTGGGTGCAGGTGCCGCGGCCGTCAAAGCGCCAGCCATGATAGGGGCAGGCGATCCGGCCTTCGATGATCCGGCCCATCGACAGGGGCGCGCCGCGATGCGGACACAGGTCGAGGACGGCGTGGAGCCCATCCCGGCTACGCCATACGGCATAGGCCTGGCCGTTGAAAACGAGGCGATGGGGCTTGGCCTTCAGGTCACGCGACAGGGCAACGGCATACCAGCCGGCCCGAAGCCGCGCCGGATTGGCGCCATGCCCTGATTGATCGTCCATATCGCTGCCCCATTTATTTGAACAATGTTCAATATGACGGAAGCGGCGAGAAATGGCAAGAGGGGAGCGTTACGAGCGGCGGTAATTCTCGTCCTGGTCGTCGGCATTGGTTTGTTCCTCGGTGCCGTCGATATAGACCTTGACCTCGATGGTGCCGTCCGTCAGTTCGCTTTCCTCGACGCGATTGACAATGGCCGGGCCGCCGAAGCGGTCGCGCAGTTCGGCATCATGGATGCGGTGTTCGGGAACCGGCGGGGCCGTAAAGGCGAAGCCGTCGGAGGCATAGACTTCTTCGCCGGTATTGTTGTCGATCAGGTGATAGGTATAGGTCGTCATGATGCGTCTCCTTGGGCTGGCATGCCACCTATAGCGCTAGCCGTGATCGGCATAAGTTGTCCATGATCAATTCAACCCGAAATATTTGATGTCGTGAACTTTCCGGGATGGATCCAAAAGGCGTTTATTGACCGTGTGCTCGCGCTACAGCCACTCCTTGCGCCTGAACCAGAAAAAGGTGCCCAGGGCCGCCGCGATCATCAGACCGATGGCGAACGGATACCCCCACAGCCAGTTGAGCTCCGGCATATGGGCGAAATTCATGCCGTAGATGCTGGAAATCAGGGTTGGCGGCAGGAAAAACACCGCCGCTATGGTGAAGACTTTGCTGATCATGTTCTGTTCGACATTGATCATGCCGAGTGACGCGTCCAACTGAAAACTTATCTGGTTGCCGAGGAAGGTCGATTGATCGGCCAGGGTCTGGGTTTCATGCAGCAGCACTTCGATCCGGCGCTTGAGGGCGGAATGTTCATTTGCCAATTCGTCGCGATAATAGTTGAGCAGTCGCAGGAACGAGCTCAGGCTCTCATAGGTTTTCGCATTGCGCTTGTTCAGGCTGCCCAGCTTCTGCAACAGTCGTCGCATGATAAGCGAAGGATTGCCCTGCTTGTTCTCAAACGCGTGGTCGTCGAAGATCTTGTACGACAGGTCGTCCAAACCTTGATCGATCAGTTCGGCATGGTAGGCCACGCGGGCCACCATCTCTTCCAGCAGGCCCGACACGATATGGTCAGGTGTTGGGAAATTCTTTGCGCTGCCGCTCAGCCGGCGTTGAAAATGTTCGAAACTGGTCGGGTAGATGTAGCGTATGGTGACCAGGCAGGTCTCCGCCACGATAAAGGTGATGGCGCTGGTCTTGGGATGGGCGCCATCGCTATGATGGATGACGGCGGCGTTCATATAGACAACGCCATTGTCAGCATACATGTGATTGGTAATGTGGTTGCGCCAGATTTCTTCGCGGTTCGGAATGGTCACGCCCAGCAAGGCCTTCACGCGGCGCTCATCTTCAAAACTGGGGTTATTCAGGTCGATCCACACCGGATTGTCGGGGATGGCATGGTTCGGCCGCGCGAAAGCCTGCTCGATCCGGTCGCCTTGACGGTAGAAGACGGTCATCATCGGCGTGCGCTTTACGAAGACTGGTAACCGTCAAGCTATAGAGGTGGTTTTTGAAGCTTTTACGACAATGGGGGCTGTGGCCGCTGCGAACTCAGGCTGTTAAACCGCTGTTGGCGCCAGCCGCAATTCGATGACAGTGACGGCCGGTCCGCGTGAGGAGGGGGGCACCGACAAGGTGTAACCATCGCCCTGTGCGCTCCATGTCACGACCTCGCCGGACAGGTTCCTGGCTTCAAGGACCTTGCCGGGCAGGCGCGGCAGCGACAGTTCGTCCGCAGGCCAGCCGACGATATGGACGAAGACGCTGTCGTCGGCGGTTGTCGTGCCATAGACGTCGTCGACGGGCTGGAGCGGTCCCGGGCGCGTGCCGTAGACAGCCTGGCCATGGCGTTTCAGCCAAAGGCCAACGCCTTTCAGTGTCTCGGTTTGCTTCGGCGGAATGACACCGTCGCGGTCCGGACCGACATTGGCCAGGACATTTCCATTGCGGGTCACCGCATCGACGAGCAGCCGCACCAACTGGTCGGTGCTCATCACCTTGTCTTCCGGTGTATAACCCCACCCGCCCTGATTAATGGAGAAAGCTTTTTCCCAAGGGCGAGGACGAATTGGGCCGGTGATGGGGCTTGGCCCTTCAGAGGTATCGAAATCGCCCTGCCAGCCCGAGCGCGGATTGATGACGATCTCCGGCTGATAGGTGCGTACCATTTGGTTCAGCTTGTCCGGTTCCCAGAACCAGGCGGCGTCGGCATCCGTGCCCTTGTGTGCCAGCCACCCGCCGTCCCACCACAGGATGTCGATGTGGCCGTAGCGGCGCATCAACTCCTCGACCTGGGCATAGGTTTGACGCTTGAACAGCGCCGCATTGTCGGGAAGTTCCTTCGGGTGGAAATAGGCCGGGAACCGCCAATCGAGCGGCGAATAGTAAAGTCCGACGCGCAGACCTTGCCCGCGGACGGCCTTGACGAACGGCGCAACCAGATCGCGATGCGCCGCCGAATGCATGGCGTCGAAATGGCCGTAGCTGGCTGGGCTGTCCCACAGGGCGAAGCCGTCGTGGTGGCGCGCGGTCATCACCATGTAACGGGCGCCGGCCGTTTTCGCCAGACTGGCCCAGTTGTCCGGATCATAGTGGCGCGGGTGGAATTCCCTGGCGAGTTTCGCATAGTCTTCCGGCGAAACCTTGTCATTGAACATATGCCACTCGCCCTTGGCGGGGATCGCGTAGAGCCCCCAGTGGACGAAGACGCCGAACTTGGCGTCGCGCCACCACGCCATGTCCTTTTCAGGCAACAGCAGGTCGGGGGCCAGGGTCGGGTCGGTATTGGCGATCTTCTGCGCCGATCGCTGCTCGTCGGTCAAGGTCTGGGCGGATAGTGTAGACGGCGCGAGCGCAGTTGCGGCCAGGCTGATTAACAGATGGCGACGATCCGGCATGAGTACTCTCCCCTTTTTACGGCCACGCTAAGCGACACATAGGGCATTTTCAATAGGAAAAATAGTTTCAGATATGATTGTTGGCTAACCATAGCCGGCCGAATTATCGTTTCGGGGTCAATACGATGACGCCGCCGCCCGCTGCCGTCATGGCGAGCGAGACATGTCCCTTGGCCGTTACTTCCGAGACGCTTTTGCTGACATCGTTCGGGCTGGAGCCATCGCTCCACTGTTGCGCGGAAAATGTGCCCTTGCCCAGGAATGAGAGGGGCAAATCAACGGTGCGGCCCTGTTCGTTGGTCATGGCACCGACATACCAGGTGTCGCCCTTGCGGCGGGCGAGGGCGACGTAGGTTTCAGGCGTGCCCCCGATAAAGCGTGTTTCGTCCCAGGCGGTCGGAACCATCTTCACGAAGTCGAAGCCGGGCGCATCGACATAGACGCTTGGGTCGTCGGACACCATCTGCAGAGGGCTGTCATAAACGACGTACATAGCGAGGGCCTGACCGCGGGTCGATTGCGTCATGGGCATGATTTCGCGCTCAGCATAGGTATCGGGCGTGGCATTGTGAAAACCACCCGGCGTGTAATCCATCGGCCCCAGCAACATCCGCGTATAGGCGAGCCGGACATTGTGGGCCGGAGTCACAAATTTGCTGAACTTGTTCCACTCGGCGCCCAACACGCCTTCCTGCGTAATGTAATTCGGGAAGGTGCGCTGGAGGCCGGCCGGCGGATAGGCGCCGTGCATGTCGAGCAGCAAATGCCGTTTCGCAGTCGCCTGGGCCAGGTCATGGTAAAAATTCACCATGACCTGGTCGTCCCGTTCCATGAAATCGACCTTGATGCCCTTGATGCCCCAGCCCTGATAGGTGTCGAGGACCTTTTCCATATGCGGTTCGACATGGCTCCAGTGGGCCCACAGGAGCAGTCCGACATGCCGATCCGCCGCATATTGCACCAGGGCCGGCATATCTATGGCAGGATCGGCCCGCGTGACGTCGGTATTGGGATCGGGATAGCAGCAGGGCGTGGCGCCGTAAGCCCAGCCGGCATCGATCAGGAAGTACGGAAAACCGGAAGCGGCCGCGAAGTCTATGAACCGCTTATAGCGTTCCATGCTGGGCTTTTCGCCCGCGGTCGGCCCCGACCACCAATCCCACGCGACCTTACCGGGCTTGACCCACGAAAAGTCGCCCTGGGCCTGTGGGGCAAGATTGCCGACCAGGTTCGACGGGATCAAGTCGCCCGCCCGATCGCCCATCATGATGACCCGCCAGGCTGTCGAAAGGCCATCAGGGGACTGTACCGCGACGTCCGGATTGCCGGGCAGGGTTGTGAGACGCACGTGCAGCCCGTTGGGCACAGCCTCAAGCCCGCTGCCGGCGTAGCCGACGATGTTGGACTGCGCGATGGCAAAATGCGTCCGGCCGCTGGCCGAGGCGCACACGGCCGGCATGTCGTAGAGCTTGGTGGTCGCGAGCTGGGAAATTTTCAGGTTGGTCCAGGTCATTTCGTGGGGGCCGGCATATTCGCTGACTTCGCACGCCGCATCGTTCGGGAACAGGAATCCCGTCGCCTCGCCCTTTACGGCGTAGCCGGCGCCAGTGGGCAGACGATAGCGGAAGGCGATACCCCCATTATAGGCCCTGGCCTCGACGGACACTTCACGATGAAGGCCTGTGGTCTCACGGTAGGTCACAGTGATACCGTTATAGGCGTCGACCGCGCTATCGGCCTTGGTGGCGACCAGTTTTATAGTTTGCCGGCGCCTGTCCTTGTGCACGCCGACGGCGGACATGGGCGCGTAAGGCGCGGCCTGCGAAGGCACCAGACCGAGGGGCGACGATGCGACAATCTCTTCTCCGTTGCGATAGACCGAGTAGTGGGCGCCGTCCTGCGACAATTTAAATTCAACCGACTTGTCTGGCGATGTGATGAAAAGAGCCGATGCTGCCACGGTCAAGATTGCGAACATAGAGAGTATAGTCCTGTTTATAGAGTGGAGATTGCGATCGGTGCTCAGGCTTCATCGCCAGATCAGGCACGCTAATATCACAAGTGATATTAAATTTCACAGGTAAATTTCACTCAATTTTTATGGGTGCCCCGAAATTGCTGGTTGGCGGACTGCCGGATCGCTGGCCTGGGTGCTGCACAAGGACGTCGGCGATGCCAGCCTCAACCCATCATCGACCAAGTCGGTGACGATCCCTCGCAGGTCCTCGCCTGGCAGCGCGTATCAGCGTGTGTTCGATTTAAAATCCGGGATTGCGGCATTGTCTATCAACAGTTCGGCGACGACGCGTCTCAGCTTCGTATTTTCTTCTTCGAGCTCACGGATGCGCCTCATCGCTGGAAGATCGCCACGAGCCATCACAAGACGGCAGAGCTTGTCGGCGAGTACGTACCCCGTCTGGCCCTTCGGAAGTTCGATATATTCCCGACGTTCCAGCACGCGGACCATGCGAAACAGCTCGTTGGCGGACTTGTTCAACTTTCCGGAAATTCTTGCAAGCGTCATTGGCCTGCCGGCCCGGGCCAGCAGTTCAATAATGTCGAGACCTTTATCTAAGGCGGGGGCCCGGTAGTCCGGCGGCGAATTGTCGAGCGCCTCAAGAGATCCGCAAGTCGTGGTGTCTCGTATCATCATTTTCATTGTATGCCCTGCAACCGACAGTCGCGACCGCCTCAGCGCGATTCTTTGATCGTCCTTCGGCTGGCGGCGCGTCACGATTTAGACAGCATCATGACTGCAAAAGCGCTCACATCCTAACCGTCAGAAAACATTTGCTAATTTAAGAAATCTTCATTAGGGGTGTTCGGTAAATCGTTCGCACTGCTCGGAAATGTAACAATGCCAAAATCCACATACAGCGTCCTATTTGTGGATGACGACCCGGATGTAAAAAAGACAGCGGAATTTCCGCTGCGAAAGGCGGGGTATGAGTTTTATAGCGCTTCCAGCCCTGCCGAAGCCATAAGTCATCTTGTTTCGAATTCAATCGACGTCGTCCTTCTCGACCTGAATTTTTCAAAAGGACTAACCACCGGCGAAGAAGGACTGGAGTGCTTACGCAACATCCTCAGACACGATCCTGGTGCGATCGTCATCGTTGTTACGGGCCATAGCGGACTATCGATTGCCATTGAGGCTTTGCAGGCCGGCGCCGCCGATTTTATCATGAAGCCGTGGAATAACGAGCGATTGCTCCAGGCGATTGCGAAGGCCGTGGCATCGCGGCGGCACGGTACGGCCGAGGCGGATGACCCGTCCATACTCGTGGGCGAAACTGAGGTCATGAAGCGGGTGTTGGCTGCGGTCGATCGCTGTGCGCCCTTGAACATTCCGGTCCTGCTGACCGGAGAAGCTGGGACCGGAAAGACACTGGCGGCGAAAATTATTCATCGTCAATCTGGTCGCACCAACCTGACAGTCGTGGATGCCGGCGCACTCACGATCTCCGACCTGGATGACAACCCCGACAAAACGCTTTTGCTGGAAAATGTTGACCGGCTCGATTCGGGGAACATTCCGCATTTGGTCAATTGGATCTATGCCGCACCCAGAAGAAATAGCCGCCTGATCTCAACGACGACAAAACTCAGATCACAGGTCAGCATGGATCGCGGTCTGACCTATGCTATCAGCCGGTTAGATTTCGCAATGCCTCCACTTCGCGACCGACGGGACGACATAGTCCTGTTAGCTGAGCACTTTGTACGCGTTATGTGTCAGCAGCTTAGTATCAAAATAAAGAGTTTGGCGCCCGAAGCCAAAACGCTCTTGTCGGCGCAAACCTGGCCGGACAATATTCATGAATTGAGGTATGTCGTTGATAACTCTGTCTTGAACACTGAGGGAGACGTCATTTCCAGGGCCGAACTCGAGCTGGATAGTCGCTCAGAGCTTGGATTGGCCGCGGTGAACGTCAGCCTGGCTGCCACGGAAAAGACTATGATCGAGGACGCGCTCAAAAGGAATAATTCCAATGTGACCGCGACCGCCAGCGAACTGGGCCTCAATCGGAACGCGCTTTACAGGCGAATGGCGAAATATGGTCTTTAATTCCCGTAGCTTTCAAATGCTGGTGGTCGGCGCGCTAATCGCCATGTCGATCTTTACATACGACTCCGCCATAAATGGACGTTGGGCTAACCTCGTGCTCGGGGGCTGCCTTTGCGCCGCTCTGCTAATGGCCGTGGCGGCAACCTATGAGATACGGCATGTCACAAGCACGGACCCCTTGAGCCCGGCGAAAACGAGCCCCGAAAACCATTATACCTTGTTCGACCAGTTGCCGATGCCCTTGGTAAGTTCGTCGGACGGAACGGTTCTGATGGCGGTAAATCGCGCTGCGCGGGCACTCTTTGAGACGGATGATGTTATTCGAACCGGCACTGGCGAATTATCCAGGGCGCTAAGCGAACCCATATCGAGTTCACGGCCGATTTTGCAGATTCAGGGACGACGATACGCCTTAAGCGTCAGCGAGATTTTTTCCGAAGGCGCTTCTGTCAGGATGGCTGCACTCACTGACGTCCAGGGCGAGATCAATAAGGCGGAAGCATCGGCGTTGAAGGATACACTGCACATACTCAGCCACGAAATTATGAACTCGTTGACACCTGTATCCGCCCTGGCCGATACCGTTGACGGCTATCTGCAGTCGGACCCGAACCCGGCCGCCCAGCCGGCGAAGGAAGCCCTGGAGATGCTGGCGCGGCGCGCCAACAACCTGACCCGGTTTATCGAGGCCTATCGTTCCGTGGCTCGCCTTCCGGACCCTGTACTGCAACCGGTCGATCCGGGTCGACTGATTGTGGATCTGATTTCCGTATTGCGGCACCACCCGATGGCGATCGATATCGACTTCCAGCTTGAACTTGCTGATAATCTCCCGAAAATTGCCGTGGACGAGTCGCTGGTAGGTCAGGCCATGATAAATATACTGACGAACGCGATTGAAGCGACTGAAGACATTGCTCCTCCACGGCGCATCGGTTTGACCGTACAGGTGTTGCGTGAGAATCTTGTCTTCAAGATTTCTGATAATGGCGTAGGCGTTCCGGAAAGTATAAAAAAAAGCATGTTTATGGCATTTACGACGACGAAGTCAAAAGGCACAGGTGCCGGCCTGAATCTGGCTCGACAAATTGCGCTTGCCCATGGCGGAAATCTGGAACTCCTCGAGACAGTTGGCAGCTGGAAGACAACATTTGCATTCACATTCCCAGTCAACCTTTAGGGCTCAATCGACTCTAATGTTTATAGATAGGGCAGGTCCGGGACTTCAATGGCGCTGATAAGCCTTCACGATATATACCATGCCTATGGGGACACCGACCACTCTGTGTCGGCCGTACACGGCGTATCATTGGAGATCGAGGCTGGAGAATTTGTCGCAATCGTCGGACCATCCGGTAGCGGCAAGACGACACTGCTGAATATCGTCGGCACCTTGATCCGGCCCACCAAAGGACGATATATTTTTGACGATAAGGATGTGAGCGCCCTGTCCGTTTTTCAACTCGCACAGATCAGAGCGGCACAGATCGGATTTGTCTTCCAAAACTTCAATCTTATCGACCATTTGACCGTCTACGATAATATTAAACTTGGATTGCGCTATCGTCGCGATCGCCGGAAGGGTAGTGAACGCGACCGGATTGTAGCGATAATGGACCAGGTTGGCCTAAGTCATCGAGCCAACCATCTGCCCCATCAGCTGTCGGGCGGGCAGCAACAGCGTTGCGCAATTGCGAGGGCCATAGTCGGTGACCCTCAGGTTATATTGGCCGACGAGCCAACCGGTAGTCTGGATTCCAGAAACGCAGCGCAGGTCGTGAGCATTTTGAGAGACTTGAACACCAAAGGTACGGCGCTGATCATGGTGACCCATTCCATGATTCAGGCGGACCGCGCCTCGCGCGTCCTGGAAATGCATGAAGGCAGAATTCCCAATTCGAGTCGATGGCAATGACGGAAAGTTGGCATTGGAAAATACTTTCCGCTTTGCGACTTATTTTTGGGCGATGGGTAATTTATCTCCTGATGATCAGCGGGCTGACACTTGGTTTTTGTACAGCCTTGATCATAGGACTTTATGTTCGCAATGAACTTACCTTTGATAGCTTTCTACCAGGTGCCGACCAGATTTACCTGATAGCGACGAAATATGGCGCGGAGGGCCAGTCGCTCATCGAAAGCGATATGGCCCCAGCGGGCGTGGCCAGATGGGTTAAAGCCGACCTTCCCAACGTCGAAGCCGTGGGGCGGCTCATACCCTCGGAATGGCCTCTTTTGACCACCCGTAAAAAGACGAGGGGACAATTCTATTGGGCAGATCCAAACATCTTCGACATACTGAAATTGCCTGTTGCCCGGGGCGATTTGAAGACGGCTCTGACCGAGCCCGGAAGCGTCGTTCTGACCGAAAGGATGGCCATTGCCTATTTTGGTCGTGCCGACGCCATTGGCCAAAAGCTTATGACATGGGACAAGATTGGACTTCATGTCACCGCTATCTTGAAGGATTTTCCGGCAAATACGAGTTTGGACCGGGAGATCTTTATTTCCGGTCGCGGCGTTTTTAGCGAAATATCGGTCCTCGACGCCAAATCGATCGCCTTATGGCCAATTGCCTATACTTACATCACATTTAAACCGGGCACCGCAGTGGTTGAAACCGAACAGGCGCTCTTGCGGATCGGCCTAAGACAGTGGCAAGGCGAAAACACTGTACCGGTCGGTTTTGAGCTTATCAGAATGCCTGAGCTGCATTTTCATCCGCCCGGTGACAATCAAATGAAGCCGCGTGGCCACTGGGAGCTGGTCATATCTCTGTGCGCGGTAGCACTTATTGTTATTACTCATGCGGGAGTCAACCTGGCCGGACTCATTCTTGCCGAAGCCAACGAACGCGGCGACGAAATGTCTCTGCGGGCTGCTCTTGGAGCCAGTCGCCACGACCTGATCTGGCAAGTCATTCAGGAGGCCTTATGGGTAAGTTGCTTCAGCGCCCTGACGGCCACGGCCCTGGCCGAACAAATCTTGCCGGCCTTGAATAGTGCGTTTGCCCTGGGGCTGTCGCTCTGGAAAGAGCCCTTCGGCCTGTCCGCCGCGATTGTTGGAAGCGCTTGTCTTTTCGGCTTGCTCAGCGGGCTGTTTCCGGCACTCATCGTGTCAAGGCCCTTTCGTTATAGTGAGTCAACGTCAAGGTTGACGACTAAACTTCATCGGTCTGGACGGTGGCGAGGCTGGATCGTCGCTCAGCTGGCCCTTGTGATTGTGTTGCTGATTGCGGCGGGGACCATGTCCCGGCAATGGGCCTATGCCACGGGCGCGGCGCTGAATTTTGATGGCGCCAACGTCTTATTGGTCAAACACACCGATTGGCGCTTTTCCCTTAAAGTCTCTGCTTTCATCTCGAACTTGCGAACCGTCGAAGGGGTTGAAACCGTTGCAGAATCCTTCGGCACGCCGACGGCAGGATTTATTCGACCCGCCTGGGTTAAGGGGCGTGACGGGCGATTGATCGCCTTGGCGCGAAATTCTGTCTCACCGGATTTCTTTGAAGTTTTTCACGTGCCGTTCCTGGCCGGCGGCAATATGACGGGCACCTATGTTTTTCCTGACGCGCCAAAAGAGATTATCCTCAACAATTCTGCTGCACGGGCTCTTGGATTTTCCGCACCAAGCAGCGCGATAGGCAAGACCGTAGAGTATGACGCCGATCAGTTACATTTCCGGTCTCGTATTGTCGGCGTAATTCCGGATATGCGATTTGCACCTGTATACGAGCCTGTTCAGCCGATGGTTTTCGACAATGATGGCACTTATTTTTCACAGATCAGCATTCGTATAAGTCCTGATCATCCCGACAAGACTATAGGCCGGATCGATCAACTGTGGGACAGCTTGACGGCTGGCGAGGTGCCCATCATTCAAAGTACGTTTCACGACTATCTCACGGACCAGTACGCCGAGCTGCACCACCAAATTCTCGTCGCTGGAATTGTATCCTCTGTCTCGGCTGTCCTGTCGATCCTTGGATTCGTCGGGCTGTCCATATTCCAAACTCGCCATCAGGTTCGGGAAACGGCCATTCGGCGCGCCCTGGGAGCCTCTTTTCTCGACATTGTCCACGATAGGCTGAGTGTTTTTTACGGTCCAATCCTGATCGCGAATCTGGTCGCCTGGCCAGCAGCCTGGATACTCATGGGTGGCTGGCTCGATTCCTTCGCGGATCATATCCCGCTATCCATTGGCGACTTTTTCGCGGCGGCCGCGATCTCATCCGGCTTCGCGCTCATCGTGTCTGCGGTGTATTCCACGATTTCAACGATGGATCCGTCGATATCGGTCCTCGGCAGCGAATAAATAATCTTCCGGGCAACCACGGCACAAATGACCGGCTATCAGTGTTCGTATCCGAGCAATGCGAACGACCAACGCCGTGCATCGCGCGTCAAATCAATTATAATATTAATATATTCAATGGTTTAGATTTGAAGGCCGAAGCTGCTAACTTGTGCAGGCGCGGTCAGGGTTCAGCCTAATTAAATTGCAGCCCGTACCTAACCCACCTCCGCTGAGGTGGGTTTCTCGCGTCACAACAAATAGTCGGAGCGGTGATCCACACCAGCCCAGGCATCAATGAAACACGGTCCTAGAGGGAACAGAGATGAAGTATTTTACACGCAAATCTTTATTGGGGGCAGGCGCGTCGGCTTTGGCTCTGGGCGCAATCGCCCTGACATCGGGTCAGGCGCAAGCGCAGAGTGCCACGCCTGACCCTACGCCGACGGCAGAAGCCGCTGACAGTACGGTCGTCGTCGTTACCGCGCGCCGTAAGGCGCTGCAGAACGCGACCGAGCGCAAGAAGAATTCCGACACCATGATCGATTCCATAGTGGCCGATGAAGCGGGCAAGCTTCCAGACAATTCGGTCACAGAAGTTCTGCAGCGCGTCGTTGGCGTCTCGATCACGCACTCCAGCCTCAGCGATCCGAACCATTTTCTCGTAGAGGGGTCCGGTTTGCAGATTCGCGGCTTGAACGGGGTTGCCAGTTTTGTGAACCGGCGCGAAGTTTTCAGCGCCAATGGTGGCACCGGCCTGCAATGGGGTGAGGTAACGCCGGAACTGGGTGCATCTTTTGACGTCTACAAGGCCAACCGGGCCGACATGATCGAAGGTGGTACGGGTGGGACCATTGATATGGGCACCAGAATGCCCTTTGACTACAAGAAGCCGGAAGCGGATATCACTCTAGGCGCCAACTATGGCGACCTGGCAGGAAAGGTGTCGCCGACCATCTCGGGGCTGGTTACGCGCCGGTTCGATACGCCTGTCGGAGAGATGGGGCTGCTTCTCGATCTGGCCTATTCGAAACTTGAATCGGGCGATAATTTCATCCGTACAGAGCCGTATGCTTCAACCTATGTGCCTTCCCTGAACAAAAACGTCTTTATCCCTTCGGGATTCAACTTCGGCAACGACTTTCAGACTCGTGAACGTCGTGGGCTGTATGAAGCCTTTCAGTGGCGGCCGAATGACAATTTGACCATCTGGCAATATTTCTTCGGGTCTGCTTACAATTCGACGAGCTTGGGTACGGAATCCAATATTGGGGGCGGCAAGCCTGAAGTCGACGGTGTGGTCTTGCCGGTTCCGGGGGCGGATGCAGTTTACGACAGCCACGGCGCCTTGCTTGCCGGTACAGTCAAAAGGTATGGCGGCTCATTCGGCAACAATGGCTCTACTATCGGACAGGGCTGGCTGTCTCCCGAGCAACAAGTAAGCTGTAACGATTCTTATGGCGGTATGTATCACAGCACGCTGAACTGGAGTGTGTTCCCGCCGAATTGCACCGTGGCACCGTTTAAGATGACGGGGCAGTCTATCCGTGGACGGGCTATTCAAATGGGGGCGACGGTCGATGCAAGCCAGGGATTTACCTGGAACGCTTCTGAGAAGCTCCGCGTTAAAGGCGCGCTGCAGTACGTAAGGTCCTGGGCGGGCCAGGATCTCATGAACGTCGGGGTGGGCCAAAGTTCTCCGTCTCTGAACGGTTATTCATTTGACATCCGCGGCGATGGTGTTCCGCATTTGGCGATCACGGACACGTCGGCCCTGGCAAACCAGAGCAACTATACGTGGGATTGGATGGGCACTATACGGCCGAGAAATCTTGGCACCATGGCGGCGGCCAACATCGATCTTGATTACGAACTGAGTGGCGGATTCTTCCGCACGGTGCGCGGTGGAGTGCGTCTCGCGGATCACTGGGAACATGATAATTTCCACGGCTCTTATTGGGCGCCCCTGGCCAATGACTGGGATGGCGGCAACTGGACCGGAGGTCCTAACGCATACCCCAATGGCAATTTCCACCTTGATAAGGTGCCTGCCGACTCCGAACTCTATGTCTTCAAGGACTTCTTCCGCGGCGAGGCGACGGCACTGCCGGACTTCTGGTATCCGAGCGAAGCTCTGATGAAGGGCATGGATTATAATTATTTCGGTGCAACCTATGGCTTCGATCACGGGTCGGAGACGCGACCGTATAGCAGTGAGGCGGAGCGGCTCTTTGGCGACGATCCAATTCAACAGGTTAAAACGCGCGTATTTAACAAGGCGCTTTACATTGAGGGCGACTTCAAGTCGGATGAATGGCACGGCATTATTCCGCCTTTCAGCGGTAATCTCGGCATGCGGGGTGTTCAAATCACACTCCAGTCGACTGGCAACCTCCAGCAGACCTATATACCCTTCTACGCAAGCCAAAACGACGCAAATGCTGATCTGGAGGCTCATAATGGTGTGGCGACGAATTTTAACTACCTGATTCCCACATCTACGCCGGTTGAGGCGGAGTTCCGATATTCGCGCGTTTTGCCCTCGCTGAACCTCAATTTCAAACCGACGGACAAGTTCTTTATTCGCGCAGCGATAACCCGGACAATGTCGCCACCGGGCTATGGCAGCGCAAATCCCTCCTATCGTATCACGCTTGAGAACGCGGTAGGGAACACCCGTAATACTGGTCAATCTGTCGACCCGGTTACCCATGTCGTTACTCCGGGTAAAACCTACCCGGTGGTTGGCGGCAATTGGACTGTGCAATACGGTGGCAACCCACACTTGAAACCAACCATGTCAAACAACTATGACCTGGCGTTCGAGTGGTACAAGAGCGATAGCTTCAACGCGCATATGTCTTTCTTCTATAAGGATCTTCAGGACGAAATCGTACAATATGATAGTCGGTTTAATGGAAGCGGTGAGCAGGTTAAGGCCAATTTCTTTTGGCATAATGCAGCCACGGGGAAGGACGAGATTAAGGAATTCTCTGCTTCCACGAACCAACAGGTAAATTGGCCCGGCAAAGCCAATCTCAAAGGTGTCGAGATGGGTCTGCGCAAATATCTCGACAACCTTCCGATCAAAGGGTTCGGCGTCGAGGCGAACTTTACATATCTGGAAAGCTATCTGCCGCAACCTTCCGGCACTGATGTATTGTTCCATCCGTTCGACCGAAAGTTCGCGCTTCCTGGACTCTCCAGGTACAATTACAATATCAATCTCTACTATAGCCGCCATGACTGGGACATCAATTTAGCCTATACTTGGAGGAGCCGTTATCTCGAGAATACGGCGGCAAACGGAACAACGGGTGATTACCGAGTATTTACCGAGAGCACCTATAGGTTGGATTGGCCGGAACGGGACAACCCAGTTACAGGCTCGCCCCGCCAGCACTTTAGTCTGCCGACCTATGCCGACGACTATGGCACCCTGGATTTCGGTATGAGTCACAAGTTCACTGATCACGTGCGCGTATCGATCCAAGCCAACAATATCCTGGACGCCAAGTACAAGACGGTCATGGAATTGACGCCTGGCTGGTTTGTAACGCGCAGCTATTACATCTCCGATCGTCGCGTGAACTTTAATCTTTTCTTACGCTACTAGAGCGCAATCCAAGAAAGTGGACGCCCCACACGGGCGGCCACTTTTTGGTGAATTTCCGCGCAAAAACAAAAAACTGGAGAAAAATGACGATTTTACCTTAAGTCATTTTGCTCCAGGTTAAGTTGGCTACCGATAAAAGAGCGGGCTCTCGTCGCAACAGACGAAAGCCCGCTCTTCATCACTGATAATAAGAACGCTCGCGCGGTTGGCTTTTAAAGTTGGCAGGAAGCGGGCAGGGGCAGGTTGGAGTGGTCAGGCAAGTCGTTATTGTGGGCGGAGGCACGGCGGGTTGGATGACCGCGGCTTATCTGGGACGGATGCTATCCGCCGATATGCCAGGTGGCGTGAGCATACGGCTTATAGAATCCGAGGAAATCGGCGCCATCGGCGTCGGAGAAGGCACCTTTCCAAGCATAAGAAAGACTCTGCAGCGACTGGGAATGGATGAAGCCAGCTTAGTTGCCAAGGCCGGAGGAACCTTTAAACAAGGTGTACAGTTCGTAAACTGGAGACATGGTCCGCAAACTCCAGACGAATACCTCCACGGTTTTCAGATCAACGACCAGCCCAGTGGTTTGCAACTCCTGCCATATTGGTTGCTCGGCGCAGCGGGCGAAAGGGAGTGGGCTCAAGTCTGTACTCCTCAATGGCGTGTCGTTCAGGATATGAGGGCGCCCAAGCAAAGCGAACATGCTGATTTTGACGGGCCGTTGGCCTATGCCTATCATTTCGATGCCGTGGAATTGGCAAAACTGTTGAAAGCCAGAGCCTTGTCGAGCGGCGTGCAGCATATCTCCGATACTGTTCAATCGGTGAACATGTCTGAGGACGGGAGCATAAGAAGCGTCAAGACGCTGAAACACGGCGATATTGACGCGGATATTTTTATTGATTGTACGGGGTTCAGGGCGCGACTGATAGAAGGTGCCATGAAGAGTCCCTTTAGGTCTTGCCGCGATCAAATATTTGCTGATCGCGCGGTAGCCATGCAGGTTCCATACAACAGACCTGATGCGCCAATATCTTCGGCGACTGTTTCCACGGCGCAGGCGCATGGTTGGACCTGGGACATTGGTCTCAGTACTCGCAAGGGCATTGGATATGTCTATTCCTCGGACCACTGTTCAGACGATGCTGCGGAAAGTCTTTTGCGTACCTATGCGGGCGCTTCTGCCAAAGACGTCTCAGCTCGCTTTTTGAAATTCGAGGCAGGTTACCGCCCGGTCCAATGGGTGAAGAATTGTGTCTCCATCGGTCTGTCGGCCGGCTTTATTGAACCTCTGGAGGCGACCGGTATCGGCTTTATTGAGGTCGCGGCTCTCTATCTGGCAACCTTATTTCCGTGGGACGGACCTATTGACGCTGGTGCGGCCACATTCAACCGGTTCATGAGACGGCGTTATGAGAATACGGTCGACTTTGTAAAGCTCCACTACGCGATCAGCAAGCGGAACGACTCGGATTTCTGGCTGGACAATCGAAATCCTTCGACCTTGTCGGACGGCCTTAAAGATCGACTGGAGCAATGGCGTTTTCGGATACCTGACTATGTTGACGTTGATCTCAGCGCCGATATTTTTACACCTGCAAATTGGCAGTATGTTCTTTATGGAATGGGATACAAGACGGATTTATCTGCTCGCGCAAAGGCATATAAATTTCACGATGAAGCGCGTGCTGCCTTCGCGGAAGTGCGCCGACAGGGTGAATACGCTTTAACTGTCCTGCCGAAGAACCGCGATCTTGTTTCACAAGTCGTCGCAAAACAATCTGATGCATCCGGAATGCAAAACAAAATGGTACAACAATGACAGAGTCTCGCTCTAGGATCCAAAACATCATCATCGCCGGAGGTGGTACCGCCGGTTGGATGACGGCTGCTGCGCTTTCAGAAGGGCTGAAGGGGCTGAATGTCAAGATCACGCTGATTGAGTCCGAAGAGATCGGCACGATTGGCGTTGGCGAGGCGACGATTCCGGCTATGCACGCTTTTCATGGCCTGTTGGGAATTGATCAGGCCGAATTCATGCGGGAATGTAATGCCACTTTCAAACTGGGCATTGAGTTCATCGACTGGGGCCAATTAAATCAAAGCTATATCCACCCATTTTGCACCTATGGTCGCGACAACTTCAATATTGCCTTTCACCAGATGTGGTTTCGCTATGCCGCCGCAAAGCGCGCCCGAGGTGAAGACTGTAATATTGAAGACTACAACATGTGTTGCGTGGCGGCGCGAAAGGAACGATTTGCTCACCCGATTTCCGGCAAGGATGTCGGCGTCGCACCCCTGGGCTATGCCTTTCACCTTGACGCGGGCCTGTATGCAAAGTTTTTGAGAAAATACTCGGAACTTCGCGGCGTTACGCGAATAGAGGGTAAAATTTCCGGCGCGCTGAGAAACGCAGAAAGCGGTGACATCGAACGTATTCTCATGGAAGACGGTCGCAGCTTCACAGGTGACTTTTTTGTAGATTGCAGTGGTATGCGCAGTCTGCTCCTTGGTCAGGTTCTTGATATCGGCTTTAACGACTGGCGTAACTGGCTACCGTGTGACAGGGCCGTTGCCGTTCAATGCGCGAAAATAAAAGAACCCATACCCTATACGCGCGCCACCGCCGACGCCGCGGGTTGGCGCTGGCGTATTGCCCTTCAAAACCGCACGGGCAATGGATACGTCTATGCCAGTCCCTTTATCAGTGATGATGAGGCAAGAGCGCGCCTGATGGAAACGCTCGATGGGCAAGTTCTGACGGAACCGAGATTTATAAAATTCTTGCCCGGACACCGCAAGAAATTCTGGGTGGGCAATTGCGTGGCGATCGGTTTGTCCGCTGGTTTTCTGGAACCACTTGAATCGACTGCGATCTATCTCATTCAGGCTGGCATCCTGAAGTTTCTGGCGCTTTTTCCCACCTGCCAGGGCAACTCCCGCGAAATCGACAATTTCAATGAGATGAGTGAGAGGGAATATCTCGATATTCGTGATTTTCTCATGCTGCATTACAAGGCGACGATCCGTGACGACACGCCATTCTGGCGGCATTGCCGGGACCTGGAAGCACCAGAGACTCTCATCAACAGGATGGAACTGTTCAGCGGTCACGGCCGAATGTTTATCTCGCAGGATAATCTTTTTACGCCGCCGAGCTGGCTGGCTGTGATGGTAGGACAGGGTCTGATTCCGCGCGAATATGATCCCTTGGCAGACCGTATCAGTGATCAAGAACTGCACGAATATATGGACCACGTTCGCAACACGATTGTACGCAATGTCAACGCCATGCCCGGGCATGGAGACTATATTCAACGCTTTTGTGCCGTCAAAGCCGCCTCATGAACCCGTCTGCTATCCGCGAAGTCGTTATTGTCGGGGGCGGAACGTCGGGCTGGATGTCCGCCGCCCTGCTGACACGCATGCTGCCGGCGTCCCAGGTATCGATTACTCTGGTGGAATCGGACGAAATCGGAACGATCGGCGTGGGGGAGGCTACGATTCCCTCAATTCAAAACTTCAATACCATTCTGGGTATTGAAGAAACCGACTTTATGCGAAAGACCGGCGCCACCTTCAAGTTGGGGATAGAGTTTAGCGATTGGGGGGGGCTGGGGGAGCGCTACATCCATCCTTTCGGCGCCTATGGGCTGGACAGGCCCGAGGTGAAGTTCCACCAGATGTGGCTGAAGCTGAGGTCACTGTCGCCAGATATAGGGGATATCAGCGATTATAATCTAACGCTCATGGCGGCGCGACTCAACCGTTTTGGCAGGTCGAGGGCCAAGGGCGATCTGGTTGCGTCCCTGCGCTATGCCTATCATCTCGACGCAACGCTGTATGCCCGCTACCTTCGCGACTATTCGCAAGCACGTGGCACGCAAAGGATCGAAGGTCTTGTCACTGAGGTCAAGCAAAGTGACGATGGGTTCGTCACCTCCTTGGTGCTGAAAGATGGACGCACGATTGAAGGCGATCTTTTCCTGGATTGCAGCGGGTTTCGCGGCGTCCTGATCGAGCAGACACTCAAGGCGGGATATGTGGATTGGAACCACTGGCTGCCATGCGATCGTGCGGTCGCCATGCCAAGCGAAAATACGGGTCCATTGCTGCCATATACCCGCGCCATGGCGGATGCCGCGGGGTGGCGCTGGCGCATTCCGTTGCAACACCGACAAGGCAATGGCTACGTCTATTCCAGTTCACATCTTGATGACGAAAGCGCTGCTGCCAGACTGCGTGTGAACCTGGATGGCAAAGCCCTGGCGGAGCCGCGCTTCCTGCGGTTCAAAGCGGGCCACAGGCGAAAACTTTGGGACAAGAACGTGGTCGCTATCGGACTGGCCGGCGGTTTTATTGAACCGCTGGAATCGACCAGCATCCATCTGGTTCAGACCGGCATTTCGAGACTTTCGCTCTTGTTTCCGGACAAGAATTTCAGTCCGGTATTGCGCGAAGAATTCAACCGCGCCGGCATCATGGAATATGAGCAGATCCGCGACTTCATCATTCTGCACTACAAGGCCACGCGGCGCGGCGATACGGATTTCTGGCGGTATTGTCGCGATATGGATGTGCCTGACAGTCTGAACCACAAGGTTGAACTGTTTCGCGACAGTGGCCGGATATTCCGCTTTCAGGATGACCTTTTTACGGAAAACAGCTGGTTGGCGGTCATGCTTGGCCAAGGTGTCACGCCGGCAAGATATGACCCGGTGGCCGATAGCATCCCTGCGGAGGAGATGCAGCGCGCCCTTCTTAATCTGAAGGCGAGCATTCTGAAGGCGGTCCAGCTGTTACCCGAGCATGCCGCCTACATCCAATCCTATTGCAGGATGGAAATACCGGCCTGAACAAGCCGGCGCGTCAAACAAAAAAAGCGCACAGATGGAGAGAAACATGAGAAAATCGATGGGGTCATGGTTATCGTGCAGCGCCGCTGTAGCGGCCATTTTGTTTTCCCTGCCGGCATGGGCTGAGGCGGCCGAAAAGTCCCAGCCCTATAGTTGGGCTACAGTGTCCTGGGGCGGTGGCGGTTATGTCGATGGCATCGCCTACCATACGAAGGTCAAGGGGCTACTCTACGCGCGCACAAATGTTGGTGGAGCCTATCGCTATGATCACGCCAACAAGCGCTGGATTCCGCTGGTTGATAGCCTCAGCCGCGACGACGGGCGTTTCACGGGCGTATTAAGCCTTGCGCTCGACCCGAACGATGCCAGCAAGGTCTATATGGCCTGCGGCCTCGGCACAGGTACCTGGGACCAGGAAGGCGCTGTGCTGCATTCGGATGACCAAGGCGCCACATGGAAGACAACGAACCTGACCTTCAAGGTGGGGGGAAATGCGGACGGTCGAGGGACCGGCGAACGCCTGCAGGTCGATCCAAATGCGGGAACGATCCTCTTTCTCGGCAGCAACAATGACGGCCTGTGGAAGAGTGTGGACGGCGCCAAATCATTTACCAAGGTGACGAGCTTCTCCGTACCCGACGTCAGTCTGGTCGTGTTCGACCCTGCCTCAGGCGCCACGGGCGCGCCCAGCCAAACCCCGTTTGTCGGTTCGGGCGTTATGGGCGCTGCGGACGGCCATGGCGGCCTCTGGGTCAGCCGGGACGGCGGCGCAAGCTTTGCCCTCGTCCCTGGCGCACCGAGACAAATACCCCAGCACGCGGTGATAAGTCAGGATGGCAATCTATACGTTGCTTTTGCGGCCCCCGCTGAAGACAACAAGAATGACGTCAATCCCAACAACGCCGTGGTCGGCGGGATTTGGAAGATGAATCTCAAGACGGGCACCTGGACCGATATCACGCCCGTGAAACCCGTCCCGGGCGGTCAGGGGTTTGGCTATTCTGGCGTGGAAGTGGATCCGGCGCATCCCGGCACGGTCATAGCGTCGACGATTGACCGCTGGTGGCCGGAGCAGGACGACGTCTTCGTGTCGAGAGATGATGGCGCCCATTGGACGGCGTTGCGAAAGACATCACGGTTCGTCACGCGGTTTCCATGGCGCGATGGCGAGCGGATGGGCAGTTTGATCTCTGATGTCAAACTTAACCCATTTGATTCCAACGAGTTGACCTACGGCACTGGCAGCGGTCTGTGGATGACGCATAATCTGTCGGCGGCAGATTCCGGAAATGGCGTGGATTTTGATTTCGCCGATGACAACCTCGAAGAAACGACTATCCAGCAGTTGGTTTCCCCGCCTGCCGGTGGCGTATTGCTCGCCGCGTTCAACGATGTTGGTGGCGGGGTATGGGATGATGTGACCCAATCACCCCCGGCTTCCGGAGTATTTCAGGGCGGCACGCATCGATCTGTCGCCGTGGCATGGCTGAATCCTGCCTTTACCGCGCGCTCGTTCGATAATAAGCCTTACGGATACTATTCCGAGGATGGCGCTCTGACCTGGAAAGCTTTCCCGACGACGCCCTACTCACCGCAGGACGCCAAGGGAAACTGGCGACCGATGGGCAAGCTGGCTGTGTCGGCAGAGGGGACCTCCATCGTCTGGGACATCCCAAATGACAAGGCATACTATTCGGTCGATAAAGGGGTGACCTGGGCGCCGACGACAGGTTGGCCCGACAACAGCGACGGAAAAACGGATCCCGTGGCCGACCGCGCCCTGAACGGGGTTTTCTACGTCTATGACCATAAAGTCGGCAATATACTTATCAGCGCAGACGGCGGCAAGAACTACAGTCCTGTGGTCAAGGGGCTTCCTACGCTGCAACCTTGGGACAATTCCGAGCTGGCGGCGGCACCTGGTCAGCCGCGCGATCTATGGCTGGCTGGGCCGTTCGGACTTCTGCACTCAGCTGGCGCCGCTAAACCGATGGTCAACATTAAGGATGTCAGCGAGGCCTGGCATATCAGCTTCGGCAAGGCAGGGCCCGGATCGAACTACCCTGCGGTCTTTATGTCAGGACGCGTAAAAGGCCTGTCCGGCATCTGGCGATCTGACGACGAAGGCAAGACTTGGGTGCGCATTAATGACGACGTCCATCGCTTCAATGACGGCGGCGCTATTGCCGGTGATCCGATGGAATATGGCACGGTTTATGTCGCGCGTGGTGCTGGCGGCATTGTAACAGGCAGGATTTCAACAAACTAGACGCTGAATGCGCGGCGATCGGTGTCCAAACAGTCCGCTTCGAAAGATCGGGGGCGCTGATCAGCGTCTCAGGAGGCGCCGATCCTGTTTACCTCGCCAGATGCGTGCCGTTTTAGGCATTTTACACCAGACTCTTCAGAGAGAAAAGCTGGAGTACCGTCCTGCTTGGCCAGGGGCTAGAGCGCAATCCGATAAAGTGGCTGCCACTTTTCGGTTAAATTGCGCGACAAAACAAAAAGTTAGAGCGAAATGACGATTCTATCTAAAGTCATTTCGCTCTAATGCCCGAGGGATATGATCCGCAAGCCGATCTCATGCCGGAGCCGAGGTCCGAATAGCCTTCAAAGCTTGAAAAGCATCATTAAAAACCGTGCAAACACCTTGCCCGATAATGACGACTTCCTGAGGCAGCGACGTGCGGCGTCATGACCTGTTCAGATCTGTCATGCAGTAGAGCGAAATGACTTCAGGCTGAATCGTCATTTCGTTCTGACTTTTTGTTTTGTCGCACAATTTAACCGAAAACGGGTTGCCCGTGCGATGGCATCCACCGCACGGGCGATCCGTTTATTAGATTGCGCTCTAGTTGGCGCCCTTATTGACAACGGAGATCGGTCCGAGATCAATGGTTTGCTTCCCCGAATTCAAGAGAATTGCGACCTGCGTAGTGCCTGCGGGAAAAGTGTCCGTAGCCACAAAATCGAGCGTTTGCTGGGACCAGTCCGTCCCGATATCAATGTTACGCTCGCCAACGCGAGCCGCACCTGCTCGTGTTTCGATGCGGAAGACGAACTGAGCGGGGACGCTGGATTTCACCCAAACGCTCGCTACGATACGGTCGCCTTTTGCAATTCCGCCATCGACCGGGTGGATCCCGGCAACTTCCCAAATGCCGCCCGTGCCGGGCGCCTGCACCTCTTCCGCCTTGCCGCCCTCGACCTTGGCATCATTGATGGGCTGGTGCGGTCCCGCACTGTAAATGATCCAATCCGCCGTCGGGGCAAGGATGGGCGTGCCGGCGGTCTGGGCAGAGGCGGCCGACGCGAGAATCAGGGTGCTGGCGGCCAGGAGTGCTGCTTGAATTTTCATGTGTCTCTCCGTGTTTTAACCGAAATCTCGGTTTGATTGGTTGGTTAAGATGGAAGCGTATCGGATCACGCCTGGACGCTCCGACTATTCGAGACCAAGCACCGTCACCGATGCCGGTGCCACGGTGACGGTCAGCTTGCCGCCCGCGACCTTGGCCGACATGGCCTTGGGCGCGACGGTATTGGGTGCGTCGAAGGTGTTGATACTGTTGACCTTAGGCGCCGAAAGGGTCTGGCCCGAAGCCTTCGTAGCTGTCACACCGGTAAGTGAAACGCTGAAGGTCGCTGGCGACTTCGGGTCGATATTGGTGACGGCAATCCATACCTTGCCCGTCTTGTCCCGAGCCGCGATAGCGTCGACGCGCGGCATGGTGATGCCGTCCGTCGTATAGATGCCGGCGTCGAAGATGAGCGGTACGAAGGTCGCGTCCTGGAACGGCACGTACATGTGAAAGACGTGATAGGTCGGGGTCAACACCATCTTGTCCTTGTCGGTCAGGATCATGGCCTGAAGGACGTTGATCATCTGCGCGATATTGGCCATGCGGACGCGGTCGGCGTGGCGCGCGAAGATGTTGAAGTTGAGCGCGGCCAGCACAGCGTCGCGCTGGCTGTTCTGCTGCACCGCGCCGCCCGAATTCGTTCCTGACGACGGCACCAGCCATGCGCCCCATTCGTCGACCACCAGGGCGACCTTCTTTTCGGGATCATACGTGTCCATGACCGCCGACTGCACCTTAAGCGCGTCGTCCATGCCCATCGTGTCTTTCAGCAGGACGGCGTAGTCCTTTTCGTCAAAACCGGTGTCCGGCATATGCGGCGGCCAGCCGCCCACGCTGTAGGAATGCAGCGACAGACCTTCGATATCCCAGGCCCAGGAACGTGTCTTCCAGGCCTTCATGACGGCATCTGTATAGGTGGTGTCTGTACCGCTCGGGCCGACGGCCACGCGCTTCATCGGTTGGGGGGCGTTATAGTTATGGATAAAATGCGAAAAGCGTTTCATTTCGCTGATGTAAAATTCCGGTGTCATCGCGCCGCCGCAGTCCCAGGATTCGTTACCTAGGCCGAGGATCGCGACCTTGTACGGCTCAGGATGGCCGTTTTTGGCGCGCTCGGCACCCAGGGCGTGGTCGGTCGACGCGGTCATGTACTCAAACCATTCGGCCGCTTCCTGCGCGGTGCCGGAGCCGAGATTGACCGAAACAAAAGCTTCGGTGTCGATCTGCTTGGCGAAATCCATGAATTCGTCGGTGCCGAAGGTATTGGGCTCGCCCCCGCCGGCCGGCATGCGAACAGGGCCTACTCCACGGCGCCAGTTGTATTCGTCGGCGAAGCAGCCGCCCGGCCAGCGAACGTCGGGAATCTTGAGCGCCTTCAAGGCCACGACGACGTCGTTGCGGATACCGCGCGTATTTGGGATCGTGGAATTCTTGCCGACCCAGATACCGCCGTAGATACCGCTGCCCAGGTGCTCGGCGAACTGGCCGAAGATATGGCGGTCGATCACGGCGCCGGGTTTGGACGCGTCGAGTGTTACCTGAACCGGAGTATCAGCGGCATGGGCCACAACCGGCAGGATCAGGGCAGCAGCGATTGCGGCCACGGAGGTCAGAAGGCGCATTGATAGTATCCCATGTGAATTATCGCGCTATTAGCAGCGCAACTTTATGTCTGAGTAAAAGCAGATCGACAGCTGACCTACGTCTTGCCGGCGCCCTCGAGCAGGGCATCCAGCGAGGCCTGGTCCACAGCCCCCAGGGTGCGCCGGTCGATGATAGTTCCGGCATCGAACACAAAGGGCATGATGCCGTTGGCGAGCGCCCGTTGCGTGACATATTTCATCCAGTACGTCACGGCCGCGTTATGGGTAGGCAGGTCCTTCGGGTTGGTGCGGCGTATGCAGCCATATTCGCCCAAAATGACAGGAATGCCGGCGTCGACGAAGCGTTGCTTCATCGCCAGCATCTGCTGATCGACAAAAGCCTCGTCACTATGTGTTGCATTGCGGTCGGGCTCGATCATGGAGTGATGATCCTTGCCCCAATAATAGAACATCTTGCCCCAGGACTGGTCGGAATCGAGGAGCGCGAACTGGAAGGGTGAGTAAAAATGCACTTCGAACATGAGGCGGCTTGCCACCGTATCGACGGGCATTGTCTTCCAGAACGAAACCGTCTTTTCCGTATCGGTGCCCGGCCCCTGGACGATCAGCACACGATGGGCGTTCTTGCCACCGGTTGAGCGAACCGCGTCAATAAAGGTCTGATGATAGGCAAGCAGGGCGTCCATTTGCGCGGCCGTATCGACCGAAGGCTCGTTCGCGCTGGCGAACATCAGGCGTTCGTCAAAGTCGCGCAATTTTGTGGCGATCTGCTCCCAGAACGCCTTTTGCTTGGGGATGACGGCGTCCTTGTTGGCGGTATCGACGTGTCGTTCCAGCCAGCCGCCGTCCCAATGGATGTTGAGCATGACGTAGAGATCGGCGTTCATGCAATATTGCACGACGTCCTTCACGCGATTGAGCCAGGCGTCGGAAATCTTGGCGGTCGTCGGGTCCGCATTCTGATCCCAGGCGCAGGGCAGGCGGACTGCATCGAAGCCGAGAGCCTTGATCTTGTTGATCAAATCCTGGGTGATCGCCGGATTTCCCCAGGCGGTTTCGCCGCCAATGGCTTCCAGGGTATTGCCGGCGTTCCAGCCAAGCTTGATGTGCCTGGAAATATCCATCGCCGTGCTGGTCATGCCCGTGGAATCGCTTGCGATAGGGCTTGTATTGTAGCTCGGATAAAGTCCGGAAGCGGACAAGGATAAGGACGCGGAAGACGACGAGTTGGCGCTTGCAGCACCGCCACCGGTCGTGCAGACCGCAGCTATAGCAACCGACGAAAAAAGAAAATGACGCCTACCGAATATCATACGCATTCCTCACCGATACTGTTCTTATGGCTTAATGTTCTGAGCGCCACGCGCTTGGACAAAAGCCCGACAATTTCAGCCTTCCCCTGTGGATATGTGCCTTCTTCTGGCTTTACAAGCTTAATTTATTTAATGTTTTACAGGTAAAATTAAAATTCGATTCCACTTGTGAACGCCGGCTCAGATGATATCAAGGGCAAAAAAGGAAGCGTCATGCGTGGGTTAAAATTGTCCGGAATGGTCCAGTCTGGCCTGGTGTCTTGCCTGGCCTTGACGATGATGTCATGTGCGGCGCCGGTGTCTGCATTGAACCAAGACGGTCCGGTGGCGAGCCCGTCCAAGGGCCTGTCGACCGCGACCTGGACGCCGGATAACGGCAACGGTACCTTCACCAATCCTTTGTTTTATGACGAATTTTCGGATCCCGACCTGATCCGCGTCGGCGACTGGTTTTACCTGACCGGCACCACCATGCACACCATGCCTGGCCTGGCGGTCCTGCGCTCGAAGGACCTGGTCAATTGGGAATTCGTCGCCTATGCCGTGGACAAGCTCGACCTCGGTCCAGCCTTCCGGCTGGAAGATGGCAAGAACGTCTACGGCCAGGGCATCTGGGCGCCGTCCTTCCGTTACCATGACGGCAAGTTCTACATCTTCTCGAACGTTAACGGTCAGACTACACAGGTGTTCACGGCCACCGATCCGAGGGGGCCGTGGACGCACACGCAGATGAAGCGCGGCTTTCACGACCTGTCCGTCCTGTTCGACGACGACGGCAGGGCCTATGTCGTCTGGGGTCACCAGGATATGCACCTGGCCCAGCTTACGGACGACCTGACCGACATCGTGCCGGGCACTGAGCGTGCCCTGTTCACCGCCGACGCCGGGATGGGCGAGGGCGCGCATTTCTACAAGATCGATGGCAAGTATTACATCATCAGCGCCGAATATGCCGGCGGCTTCCGCATGCCGGCGGCGCGGGCGGATCACGTGTTGGGCCCCTACGAGGTCAATCGATCGATCAGTTTGCACGAGGACTTCGGCATGGCGTCCAGCATACGCCTGGGAGATGCCAAGCCGCCGTTCGGCACCTGGGGACCTGATCCCGCCGCCAAACATAGCCTGGCGATGCACCAGGGGGGCATTATCCAGACGCCTGCGGGCGAATGGTGGGGCTTTTCCATGATGGATTTCAATTCCGTCGGCCGGCTGACATCCTTGTCGCCGATCACCTGGAAGGACGGCTGGCCGTATTTCGGCCTGCCGGGTAATGAGACGCGCTCGCCGCGGACCTGGGTGAAGCCGAAGACTGCCGCGCCGCAGCCGGTGAGCGTGCCCTATCGACGCAGCGACGATTTTTCGGCGGCGCAGCTCCAGCCGCTGTGGCAGTGGAACCATGTCCCGGTCGACGGCAAGTGGTCGTTGTCTGAACGGCCGGGCTTCCTGCGGCTTCACGCCCTGCCGGCGACCACCTTCTATGACGCGCGCGATACCCTGACGCAGCGGGCGATCGGACCGATGTCGACGCCGACCGTCGTGCTCGATGCGTCCAACCTGAAGCCGGGCGACACGGCTGGCCTGGGGCTGCTCAACCTGCCTTATGCGACTTTAGGCGTCGAAAAAAGCGCCGGCGGACTTGACGTCGTCTTCTTTGACCAACGCCTCGACAAGACGGCGCGGGTGAAAATGACCGGGACGCGCATCTGGCTTCGAGCCGACTGCGATTTTCTCACCGAAAAGGCGCGCTTCAGCTATTCGTTCGACGGTGTCACCTTTAGCCCTATCGGCGACGCAGTCGCGCTGCTCTACCAGACCTATACCTTCCAGGGCGTTCGCTATGGATTGTTCAGCTACAATACGACCGGCGCTGAGGGCGGTTTTGCCGATTTCGACAGTATCGACGTCTATCAGCCGCATACCCACGGCCTGATGCGGCCCATTCCCTATGGCCGATCGATCCAGCTGACTTCGTTTCATGGGACAACGGGATTGGCGGCAGGCCCCTCGGGCCTGGCTTCGGCCGTCCCGGCTCGATTCGAGGTCGTCGACCGCCGTCTGGGCCGCGTCGCCCTGCGATCGGACGGGCGCTATGTCACGGTCGGTGCGGACGGAGCCGTAACGCTGGTGTCCGGCCAGTCCGGCCCGGCGCAAAACTTCCAGTGGATTGAAACGCCGACGGGCGAACTGGTGCTGATGTCATTGGCCACCAACCGCTTCCTGCGTATCGATCCGCAGACAGGGGATATCCGGGCCGACAGTCCCGGACCCATGCCGGACAACAGCGACGGTGCGCGCTTTATCTGGTCGGAATAAAAG
Source organism: Asticcacaulis sp. P2_C5 (assembly GCF_056404555.1). Classification (NCBI taxonomy): domain Bacteria; kingdom Pseudomonadati; phylum Pseudomonadota; class Alphaproteobacteria; order Caulobacterales; family Caulobacteraceae; genus Asticcacaulis; species Asticcacaulis sp. P2_C5. The sequence continues at coordinate 24,612 of NZ_JBFUDU010000006.1, read as the reverse complement.
CGGCGGCACCGGTGCATCGTGTGTTCAATTGATGACTGAACAGGGTGCTGTCTATTTGTAGGACAATATGAGTCCGCCGTGGCAAGGGTTTCGACGACTGGCGCCACGACCGGGCTCAAGTAACACAGGAGTTTTGAATGAGGTTTCACAAACAAATGCGCCACCGCATCGTTCTGTCGGCCGTCCTGGCCCTGGCTGTCGCCGGCTGCGGCGGCGGCGGCGGCGGATCGTCCGCTCCGGCACCTACGCCTCCACCTCCACCCCCTCCGGCGCCTACGCTGTCGGCCGTCACCACGGTCCAGCTCGGCAGGGGCTTAAACATCGGCAATACGCTTGAGTCGTTAAATGATTACAGCCCTCCCTATACGACCTCGCAGGAGACCGTTTTCGGCAATCCGGCGGTAAACCAGCAATTTCTGAACGCGGTCGCGGCCGCCGGTTTCAAGAGCGTGCGTATTCCTGTCGAGTGGAAACAATATATCGACAGCTCCGGGAACGTCACTCCGTCCTGGATGGCCAGGGTCACGCAAGTGGTCGATATGGCACGTAACGCCGGGCTGTACGTCATCATCAACCAGCACAGGAGCGACTGGTACAACCCGACGGCTGCAAACCAGGCTGCCGGCAATGCGGCGTACAAAAAATTGTGGACGCAAATCGCGAACAATTTCAAAGATTATGACAACCACTTGCTGTTCGCTGGCACCAACGAAATCCACGTCGACTATGGCGTGCCGTCGACGGAAAATTGCACCGTTCAGGAAGGCTTCAATCAGGCTTTCATCGACGCGGTGCGCGCGACCGGCGGCAATAATGCCTCGCGAACACTGGTATTCCAGGGGTACAATACCGACATCAACAATACGCTTGGAGCGTGCGGAGCTCCCGTGCCAACCGACACGATCAGCGGCAGGCTGATGATGGAGTTCCATTATTACGATTCGTACAACTTCACGCTGAACGACGCGAGCGCCATCTGGCAGTGGGGTTCGATCGCGACCGATCCCACAGCAGCCGAAGCGTGGGACAATGAGGCCCATGTCGATGCCCAGTTCGACAAGGCGAAGGTCGCCTATGCCGACAAGGGCATCCCTGTCATCATCGGCGAATATTGCGCCATATCGAAGACCGAATATGATCCATCGCTGAAGTACAGGGACTATTGGACCAAGTACGTCACCGGATCCGCGATCCGGCATGGCTTCGCACCCTATTATTGGGATACCGGCTCATACCCAAATCACTCGTGCGGCCTGTTCAACCGCACCACCGGTGCCGACTTTAATCCGACGACAATTGCCGCGGTCTTCGCCCCGGCCTAGAGGGCAATCCGACAAACGGGGCTGCCCGTGCGGCTTCGTTTTCGGTTAAATTGCGTGACAAAACAAAAAGTTAGAGCGAAATGACGAGTCTACCTAAAGTCATTTCGCTCTAGCAGCCGAGCCACCGGTACGCCGTGCAATCAACCGATGCTTCGGCACACCCGGATGAAGGGCGCTGCAGCTTTCTGGCAAAAACCGCGGCGTCCGTGGAACCTTCCAAATCGTGGAGGACCGCCACCATCCATATGTTGAAAGGTTTCGAGATGAACATCAAACGCATAGCGCTACTCGTGTTAGGCATCTTGCTGGGTGCCGCCCTTTGCGGCAATAGCTGGGCTCAGAAGGCTGAAGGCCTGGCCAGCACCCCGCAAATGGGATGGAACAGCTGGAACAAATTTGCCTGCAATATCGACGAGCGCCTGATCCGCGAGACCGCCGATGCCATGGTCGAGACGGGCTTGAAGGACGCTGGCTACCAATATGTGAACATTGACGATTGCTGGCAGAGCGAGCGTGACGCCGACGGCAACATTCACCCCGACCCCACGCGCTTCCCGTCCGGCATAAAGGCGCTGGCGGACTATGTGCATGGCAAGGGACTCAAGCTGGGCATCTACTCGGACGGCGGCGCGACCACCTGCGGCGGCCGTCCGGGTAGCCGCGGCCACGAGTATCAGGATGCGCGTACCTATGCGAGCTGGGACATCGATTACGTCAAGTACGACTGGTGCAACACCCCGGGCATGAACACCGAACCGGCCTATACCACGATGCGCGACGCGATCGCCAAGGCGGGCCGTCCGATGTTGTTCAGCGCGTGCGAATGGGGCATGAGCAAGCCGTGGGAGTGGGCCGGCCCGGTTGCCCATTCGTGGCGCACCACGCCCGATATCTATAATTGCTTCGATTGCGAATACAGTCCCGGTTTCTCGACGGGTCTGGGCGTGCTGCGCATCCTCGACAAGCAGGCAGGCCTGCGCAAGTTCGCAGGGCCCGGCCACTGGAACGATATGGACATGCTCGAAGTGGGCAACGGCATGACCGAAGATGAAGATCGCGCCCATCTGTCAATCTGGGCCATGATGGCCTCGCCCCTCATCCTGGGCAACGACCTGCGTACCATGTCCGATGCGACCCGCCGCATCCTGACCAACCCCGGCGTGATCGCGGTGAGCCAGGACAAGCTGGGTGTGCAGGCGCTGCGTGTGATCGCCGACGGTCCGCTGGAGATCTATGCCAAGCCACTCGACGGCGGCCAATGGGCACTGATGTTCCTGAACCGCTCCAATCAGCCTCTTGATGTTCGCCATGACTGGAAGGCGCAAGTCCTGACCGATGACATGAGCAACCGGTCGGCCGATTTCAAGCAGGCTGTCTACAGCTGGTCTGACCTGTGGAGCAAGAAGACAGGTGATACCAGCACTACACTGCAAGCGCGGCTTGCGCCGCACAGCGTGTTGATGCTGCGCCTGACCGGCCCTGCGAAGCCCTAGGGCGCGCCGGGCCGCGTGGCACACAACGTGTCATCCACAACTGCCCGCCTGAATCGCGCGCGCCGCGCCGATTTACGCCTGCCCACCCACCCTGGCGGCCACCATCGCCATAGCCGAAGAAAGAACCCGAATGATTTCATGCCTGTCACCCCGCACGACCTTTACCTCGTCTTCAGGGTTCCGGTCGGTCCGACGCTCTTCATCGCTCCTGGCCTGGGTTGCCCGCAGCGCCCTGCTGCTGTGCGTCGCCCTGCCTGCCAGCCTGATGGCTGCCGAACCGGCGCCGGGCAGCAACCCTTTGCTGCGCGACGTATTTACCGCCGACCCTGCGCCGCTGGTGGTGGGCGACACCGCCTACCTCTATGTCGGCCATGACGAGGCGAAGGGCGACGAATTTTTCCGCATGAACGAATGGCGCGTGTATTCATCGCACGACCTCAAGCACTGGACGTCGCACGGCGGCATCATGAAGCCGACCGACTTCAGCTGGGCGGTAGGCGAAGCTTGGGCGTCGCAAACGGTGCAGCGCGACGGGCGTTTCTACTTCTACGCCACCATGACACATGACAACAGCCACCCGGGCAGGGCCATCGGCGTGGCAGTGGCCGACAATCCGTTGGGCCCCTTCAAGGACGCGCGCGGCTCGGCGCTGGTCACCGACACCACAACGCCCGGCCCATACGGCTGGGACGACATAGATCCCACCGTCCTCGTCGATGACGACGGCACGGCGTGGCTGGCCTGGGGCAACCCGGTGCTCCACATGGCTCGTCTCAAGCCCAACATGACGGAGTTTGATGGGCCCATCGAGACTATCGCCCTGCCCAACTATACCGAGGGACCGTGGTTGTCCAAGCGCAACGGCCTTTACTACCTGACCTATGCGGCGATGGCCCACCAGGGTACGTGGGAGCACCTCGCCTACGCCACGGCGCCCAGCCCGCGTGGGCCGTGGACCTATGGCGGCCTCATCATGGGCCCGGTCAAGAACAGCTATACCGTCCATCCCGGTCTGCTCGACTTCAAGGGCCAGTCCTATATGGTGTATCACAACGGCACGCTGACCCTTGCCAACGGCGAGACCGGCGCCGGCGCGCGCCGCAGCGTCACCATCGAGTACCTGCACTACGGCGCCGACGGCAGCATCGCGCCCATCACACAGACCGAGGCCGGCATCAGCGTGCCGCCCACGCCCGCCGTACCTGCGCCGGCCATTGACTACGGCCGCTCGGACCCCGCCGTGCGCGTCCAGCAATTCGCGCAGGGTTATCCGACCGCATGGACCGGCACGCCGGCGCTGGCGTCTGTGGCCGACCCCTTCAACCAGGCGCCGGAGCCCGTGGGCTTCAACAGCGACGGCGGTCACAGCCGCATCGCGCAGACCTTTGTGCCATCCGCCGATATTGCGCTTTCACGCATCAGCCTCTACGCGGGTGACGGCCTCGGCACCGGTGACGGGCGCTCGCTGCGGCTTTCGCTGCGAGACCTGGGCGAGGCGGAAGGCATCGACGGCGGCACCGAACTGCTCGGCGCCCCGGGCGGCCTGGCCATCGCCTACCAGCCCCAGGGGGCGGGCCTGCTGAGCTTCGACCTGGCAACCGCCAAGCCGGTCCTGCTGAAGGCGGGGCACCACTATGTGCTGGAGCTGGCTGGCGAGCGCCAGGCGCTCACGGTCTTCCTGCGCGCCAGCCGCAGCGACGTCTATCCTGCCGGCGCCGCGCAGGGGGACGGCCAGCCGCTCAAAGACAGGTCCGGCGCCTCCATCGACTTCGCCTTCGCTCTCTACGACAAGCGATGATCAGGACTCCGATTACCACAAGGTCACGTCGTTTGATGACGGGCCTAATAGGAGAGAAAACGTGTTGAAAAAGATATTGCTGGCGACGGCAGCGGTCGTCATGGTTATGGCCACGGCGCCGCAGGGCATGAGCGCTGAGACAAAATCGGACAAGGCACGGCTGATTGTCTTGACCGATATCGAAGCCGATGCGGACGACTCGGAATCGCTGGTGCGCCTGCTGCTGTATTCGAGTGAAATCGACATCGAGGCTATCATCGCTACGACGTCCGTGCATCAGAAGACGATGGTGGCGCCAGACACGATCCGGCGCACGATCGAAGCCTATGGCAAGGTGCAGCCGAACCTGTTGAAGCACGAGGCGGGCTATCCCGATGCCGCGAGCCTGTTGGCGCGGGTAAGCGAAGGCCCGGCCGTCTATGGCATGGCCGGCGTCGGCGACGGCAAGGAGTCGCCGGGTTCGCGGCGCATCGTGCAGATCCTGGACGAGGCCGACGACCGGCCGGTGTGGGTGGCGGTGTGGGGCGGTCCCAACACGCTGGCCCAGGCGCTGTACACGATCCGCAAGAGCCGGTCACCAGCGGAGGCGGCGCGACTGGTCGCCAAGCTGCGGGTCTATACCATCTCCGATCAGGACGACAGCGGGGCATGGATGCGTAAGACGTTTCCGGGCCTGTACTATGTGGTGAGTCCGGGTGGCTATGGCGCGGGGACCTGGACAGGGATAATGCATGCCGAGCCAGGGCTAGATAATAGCGAGATCAGCACCAGCTGGCTCAGTGACAATATCCAGCAAGGGCACGGGCCCCTGGGGTTGATGTACCCGGATGTCGCCTACGGCATGGAAGGTGATACGCCGTCGTTCCTGTGGCTGATCCCCAATGGCCTGAATGCACCGGATCACCCGGACTGGGGCGGATGGGGCGGCCGGTATAAGCTCTATATACCTCAGATGGCGGACATGGACCCGACCGGGTTTACCGGCGGGGTGCCGATAGAGACCGAGACGCGGCCAATCTGGACCAATGCGATCGACACCTACACACCCTATGTGGCGGCGGACCATGGGCGGGCCGTCGCACCGGCGGGTGCGTCATCGACCGGCTACAGGACGACCCTGTGGCGGTGGCGGAAGGATTTCCAGAACGACTTCGCTGCGCGCATGGACTGGACGATCAAGCCCTACGGCGAGGCCAACCATCCCCCGGTTGTCAGGCTGGGCCACGCCGATCATTTCACGGTCAAGTCGGGTGAAACGTTTTTTCTGAGTGCGGCTGGGTCAACCGATCCGGACGGAGACAGCCTGAGCTATCTGTGGTTCAACTATGTCGAGGCGGGCAGCCTGGCCAAGCCGATTGCCCCGAACTGGGCGGAAAACCTGTACCGGGTGCCGGTGACGGCGCCGGTGGTCACCAGGCCCGAGACGGTGCATTTTATTTTGAAGGTGACCGATAAGGGATCGCCGCCGTTGACGCGGTATGCGCGGGTCATCGTTACAATCGTTCCGTGAAGATTTCGACCTTCGCGCAATCTATGGAACATCATTGCCATCGACCTGGCCTTCGCGCTCTACGACAGGCCATAATCAAGACTCAGATTCCCGCCTGCCGGGCTTCTCGCCGCTAAACGTCCGTTGGAAATAACCGAATCGGTTCGCGCGGCGACCTTCTGATTGGATTTGTCCCTGTCGTCGTGATGACGCCCAACGTGTAAGGCAACTTGATGTCGTCGTCGACATGCGCGTTCGCGCTGATAAAAAAATCCTCCCGGCATAAGAACGCCGGGAGGACAAGGTGGGGGAGAAGAGTCCTTGAGACTTCGATGCAACTCCAGAAGGACTCGGCGGGAATTGCAAGGGCTGATCGGTTGGGAGGCTACCGATCAGCCAGACCAAGGCCGGTGTAAGGTCCTTCTCGGGGAAACCAACCGGCTCTGGTCTATTGGGTGCACATGTCCGCGATGGGATTTGATCCCTTGGCTGTCAGAAGGCCCAGTCGGTACGGAAGCTGGATGTAATCGGAAGGGTGGATCAATGGGTCGTTACCCTGGAACAGGAAATGAAGCGGCTTGCACGGGTCAATAACCTGGGTCTGATCTGCCGTGTCCCGGAGCAGTTCGCCATGAGAGATGCCCTCGGACCAGATGCTTTCCACGTTGTCGGCGGACGCGAGGGGATTCTTGCTAGCTGTGCCCAGCGGTACCCAGGCGCCTTCCAAACCGTCGCTTTTCCATATCCGGAAATAACGCCCCTTCGGGCCGATCGCCTCTACGACGGTAAGGTAGGTGTTGGTGCCTTTTACCCGATAGTTGCTGCTGCCTTCGAATGCGTCGTTCCTGGGCTCGTTGATGACGACGACGGTATTGTGGAAGCCATTCGGAAATTGATCTATCGATGTTTCCGACCGCATGACACGGCCATTATCATCGGTATTGAAGAGGTAGCACTTGGTGTCGTTGCAGATAATGTAGAAATCGAGCCAGCCCGTCCCGGCGGGCGGCTTCGTTATGTCCGGCGCCGTGGCAAAGAAGGGGCGAGCCGGGCTCCAGGACATCGGGTCGTCGATGTTAGTCGTCGTGGAATAAAAAGGGTCGCCGCCCTGGAATATCAGGTACCAGAGCTTTTGCGGAGCAAAGTAGAACACTTCCGGCGCCGCGCGGTAGCCAGGGCCTATCGGCGATTTGTCGAGGGGGAAGATCGGCGCCGTCGCGGCGGACGACCAATCGGCAAAGCTGGTGTAGGCGATACCCCATCCGTTTGATCCGGCCGTGGTCATAAAGACATGGTATTTTCCGTTCGCAAACACAACGGAGGGATCCTTTACCGCGTAAACGGTTTGGGACGGGTCAGGTTGCGGACCGATCAGCGGCGCGCTTGATGTCCAGTGAAAGGTTCCGTCAGACGGCGCCCATGACGAAGACGACGCAGTGGAATTGGCAGATGCCACTCCACCACCTCCGCCACATGCGGCCAACAAGGCCACCGCCGCCAGACTCACGGAGAAGACGATCCGGGCCTTCATTCCCCGCAGGTTTTTTTTGGAGTTCATATTTATGAATATCTTTCAGACTTGAGGTGCCAACGTCATAAGGCAGCAGCGATCACAAATTGAGATCGTCGCTCCCATGACTGAGTTTGTGGTGCTACAGTAGCATCAACTGGCAAAATAACTAATGCTTTGAATTATATATTAAAAAATGTAATTTCTCTTAAATGTGTTCGCCCGGATTGACCAGAAAGATCGAAAACGAACACTTTTTAAGTCATTGCCAAAACGCCCGTAGAGAAAACCTCCCAGGTCCCCGCCTGGCGGCACGCGTCAGCGTTTAATTGGAAGGTTTCGGTGGAAGGTCGCGGTGAGACGTTACCAAATGCGAAAAATAACCTGTCCTCGAAATTGCGGAGGCTGAGGAAGCGATAATCCACCGCTTTATCAGGGCGTCGGAAAGACCGGGTGCCATCCGTTGGCCATGTTCCTTGCATTGGAGATCTGAAGCGCCGTCATGCCGGTCGCGACACGTGCCTGCATGTTCACGGCCTCGCTCCGAACCTCATCGTTCATCGCGTAGATCTCGGCCAGGTACAACCACTTATAGGCCTCGACCGGATCGGCTTTCACGCGATTGCCATGGAAGTACATTACGCCGAGATAGAACATGCCGGTATCGGTGCCCTGGTTCGCCGCCTTCTGGAACAGATAAACGGCGCTGCCGGCATTTTGCTGCACGCCGTCGCCGGCAAGGTACATCAGGCCCCAATTGACCTGGGCATAGCCCATACCCTGATGGGCCGCCTTTTCGATCCATTCCGCCGCCGCCGCCGCGTCCTGATGCACACCATGGCCTTCATGGTACAGGCGGCTCAGCGCTGCCTGCGCGCCAGCGTGACCTTGGTCGCCGGCCTTGCGATACCAGGCCGCCGCCACAGTCCAGTTCTGCGGCACGCCGTCGCCGAAGTCGTTCATCTCGCCGAGCCAGAACTGGGCCTGGGCGCTGCCCGCCTCGGCCAGGGGCGCAAGCGCGACCAAAGCGCCCGCTAAGTCGTTGCGGTTATACAGCTCGCCGGCGGCGTTGACCTGTTGCGCCTGGGTCGGGGGCAACGGCTGCCATGCCTTGGCAAGCGCCTTGGCCTGGACAAGCCGATCGGCGGTTATACGGCCGGCGATCGCATCGCGCGCCTTGGCGTCGGCATCGTCGAACAGCTGGCCCCGCGTCGCCCGGGTGCTCAGATCGTACCACAGATAGGCCTGCACATCGTCCTGGGCCACACCAAGGCCGCTTTCGTAAAGCTTGCCCAACTGGTATTGGGCCTCGCCATAACCGTGGTCCGCCGCCTTGCGGAACCAGTCAGCGGCGGCGGCGTAGTCCTGAGGCACACCCACACTATCACGATACATCCGGCCCAGTTCGACCTGTGCGCCTTCGTAATCCTGATCTGCTGCCCTTTTCAGCCAGCCCAGGGCCAGGGCATAGTCCTTGGTCACACCGCGGTAGCCGAGAAAGGCCTGACCGAGTTCGGCCTGGCGAGGGGCATCGCCAAGTTGTGCGCTCAGGGTCAGCCGGATAAGCGCGCGGGTATCGAGTTTGACGGCAGGTGTCGGTATGGGCTTGGGCACAGGCGGCCGCGCCGGCCCGTCATAGCCGGGCTTGCGCACCTGAAGCCATTGCGTGGCGGTGGACAGTTGAGCCGGCGTCAGCCGGGCCGCCACGGCGTCGCGTGCCGCCACCACGTCGTCAAAAACATAAGAATTAGAGGGAATGGCCATGACCCCCAATTCGTAGGCTTCATAGGCCTGGACCAGGTCTCGCGGCAGCCCCGCGCCGCCGCGCTCATACAGGCCACCGAGATGGAAACAGGCAAGCGTGACGTTCTGGTCGCAGGCCTTGACGTACCAGAAGGCGGCGTTGGCGTAGTTCGGCGCCACGCCGCTACCGTCCTCGTACATGCGGCCCATCCAGTACTGGCCGTAGTCGTGGCCCTGCCTGGCAGCCTTGCGGAACCAGTCCATGGCGGCGGTAAAGTCTTGGGGCACGCCCTTGCCCTGGTAATAAACCTGGCCCAGCCAGTACTGGGCGTCGGCTTCACCCGCGTTGGCGCGCGGCGTCCAGCCCGCGATGGCTTCGGCATAGTCGCCGTCGCGATAGTCGGCCATGGCGGGGTCGTCGTTCTGGCTGTAGGCGACCGGAACTGCAACTGCCTGGGCCGCGGCCGCCTGAGCCATAGCCGGCGACGAAAGGGCCAAAGCCCCGGTCAAGCTCAAAGCCAATCCTAACGCGCTTACAAACGCAACAGTCCTGATCCGCATATCTGGCCCCGAATACGCGCCGCCCAGTCTGAACGGCCCCACCTCATCGGCGACACTATAGGCAGCAAAATCAGGTTTGGCGATTGGTGAGGACGATTTTCCCTGCACGCGATGACCGAAACTGCGTTTCCAAGTCGCCCAGTACGCGGTAGCCGTCCCGCACCTGAGCGACACATTACGGTGACATGCCAATTGCAGAATTTTGCGACTGATTGGCCGTTATGAAAAATATTTCCCGCTAAGATCGCTGTAAAACGCTACTCTGCTGACCCAGGGGCTTGCCGAGAGGCTAGAAATGGGGGGACAGGAGGACTATTCCCCAAGCGCTGCGTCTAAAACGTTGAGGAATATTGCTCCTGTCACCCTATTCGACTTGCATGGAATGAAGGCTCGGCAGAAGGCTTTCGCAGATCGCATGATGTGATGACAGAGTTAATTACCTCGCGAAATTCCCCTGAACTGAGATTGTGAATGACAACTATGACGAGATTGCCGTAAGGGTTTGGATAACCGCTGCAAGCAGTTGCATGGTGAGAATATATGGCAAGATATCAATTCAATCCCAGCGCCCTTAATTCTGCGGAGAAAAAGATCGTTGCCGCCACGGCAACCGGACAATGGGCTAGCCTTTTGTCGCGATCTAGCGATCCATTGATTCAGCCATCGGGTAGAAAACCTATAGTTCGATCGGAATTTCTTCGGCATTTACTGTTGGGCCTTCCAGTTGAAGGCCATGACCGCAAGCCCTGGTTCATCGCACCCACAGGAGTGCGGATTATTGGAGCGAAAATCAGCGGAACGCTGGATTTGACTGACGCCTGCGGAATAGGCGGAAGTAACTTGCCTGCCCTGGCATTGGAGTATTGCGACATCGCCGATCCAATTCGATTGGATCATGCAGATGTAGAACGCCTATCTCTCAGAGGCAGCCGCCTGCGGGAGCTATCCGGCCGTGAAATGAGCGTCGGCGGTCAAGTTGATTTGTCGTACGTTGTGCCAATGCCAGTCCGAGATCTGCCTGAGCAATGCTGGGTGAATATGGATGGTGCCCGAATCGATGGCGATTTGAGTTGTATACGGGCGCAATTTATCGCACCGCAAAAGCGATCACAGGTGCCTGCTGAGATGCACTATAACTACGCCTTAGAGTTGCGTGACGCCGAGATTACCGGGCGATTACGTGCTTTTTTCGTGACCGCTATAGGCGGAATTATTCTGGCCGGAGCAGATGTTGGCAGTGAAGCTTGGTTTATTGGCGCGACGTTAAAATCGGCGGAAGGTTATGCCTTCAATGGCCAGTCAACCAATTTCCGCTCGAAGTTGCTAATATGCGCTTGTTTGGACACTGGAAAGCCCTTTGAAGCAGACGGGTGCGTGTGGTTGAATGGAGCAAGGATTGCGGGCAATCTAGACGCAAGCGGCGGCAAGTTCCGAAATTATTCTGAAAATGGCAGTGACTGCGCCTTGGAAGTTCAGAACGGTTACATTGGTGGATCATGTTATCTACGCAATAATTTTGAAGCTGATGGTTGCGTTTGGCTAAAAGGGGTGGAAATTTCTGGAAATTTGGAAATGTCTGGCGGTAAACTCCGCAACTGTGTCCAAGATGGTAGTGGATGTGCGCTTGATGTTCAAAATGGTCATATTGGTGGATCTTGTTTTTTTAACAAAAATTTTGAGAGTATTGGTTGTGTTTTATTGTTTGGAGTGAGAGTAGATGGATCTATCGATGCCGAGGATAGTAAATTTAGAAACTCGAATTCGGATGATGATTTTATAACTATAAATGCTTGCAATATACATGTTGGGCAAGACTTACATATAGGGCCAAAATTTTTCAACACTGGAAAATTAATGCTGATTGGCGCAAGAATTAATCTAATTTTACTTGTTGACTCTCTTGATTCATCGAAAACTGAATGGGATTTAACTGATGCATCGGCAGGAACGTTGATAGATAATGATGGTGAGGGGTGGGGTGGGGCAGGAACAAAATTGTATTTGCAAGGTTTTACTTACAATAGGATTGTATTTAATAATTGGTTTACGTGGTCATCTAGAAAACGGTGGTTCCAAAAATATGTGGAGCCGTATAATGATTTCAGACCTCAGCCTTATGTACAGCTTTACACCGTATTTTGCGCAATGGGCTTGTATGATGCGGCCAGAAATTTGGCAAAATATTGGCGTCAGAGAAGCTGTGACTCTCAAGCTCTTATTTGGATTCGATTAAACCGGTTACCTATGGATATATTTAGAGGATGGTTTATAGAAGCCAGAGCTAAAAATTATTCAAAATTTATTATATACTCTGTTGTGCCTATTGTTGTCACAATTTGCTTTTTGATTTTTATTTTTACATTTATTATTTCTTTAATTCTGCTTATTGTGGCCTGGTTACCTAGGCAGCTATTTGGATTTTTGTTTGGCTTCGGACTCTCTCCAATTCGAGCGCTCGCAACCTTTCTAGTTTCCATCTCTGTTGGAAGTGTCGCCTTTAGCTATGCTAACAGTCATGGAATGATGGATGTAGATGCAATGCCAGTATCGGGCACACCATTCATTACTGTCAAACCTCTGCCTGGAATTGCTTTTGTGTCAAATACGGATCCGAATTCAGTTAAAACTCCTTGTGGCGATCTAATTGAACCCACTTTATACGCCATAGACGTCTTTATACCATTCATTGACTTGCGCCAAGAAAGCAAGTGTGAGCCCGGACAAATGATATCGGGCGGCGACGAAATTTCGCAGCCTCCATCAAATCTCGAGAACCCTAAATTTTGGCGTTGGTTTAAAGCATTTTATGCCTTGGCTGGCTCCCTGATAACTTCTCTATTCATCCTGACTTTCTCGGGTATTTTACAAAACCGGAGTCGGGAACAGGGATAGCGTGGCATAAATTACAATATTTTTGGCGTGTAATTTTGGTGATAGTTTATGCTTAGGCTATTTCATCATTTCGGACAAATCGGATCGCGATCTTGACATCGCTCGCAGCAAAAAGTCGGCGCTGCCGCCCGTAACGGCTCAGGTTTTCGACGCCACGAAACTGGATAGCCCCGTTTTCGTTACTGCCGAGCTCCATTAGGGTCTTTCAGAGTTTTCGGTGAAGGTTTACGATATTCCGAAATTGTCCAGAGCATTTTCCGATCAGTTTGTTCGGTAGTCGGTGACAGGTCGTCAAATAGGAATTCTCCGGGCAGGGTGCCAAGAATTGGCTCTAATAGAATAGTTGTGTTTAGATACTGCATAAGGTGTTACCGAATTTCTGAAATTGAAACTAGCGTTTTGGCAGGTGAAAAGGGCAGTGGAATATATGCTGATCCTAATAAGGGCATGATTTTCGTAACAGGAATTTCGAGCTCTGGTAAAAGTCATACTGTGGCGCGCGCGGTCGAGGCGGCGCCAGGGTTTGTTCATGTCAAGGCAAGTGAGCTTTTACGTGAATGCGGTCAGCCTATACGTCCTCTAACTCGGCAACAGGCCATGGATAATCAAGCAGTATTGATCGAAGCATTGCGATCGCACCATTTTATTGGCCGTACTGACATTTTGCTCGATGGTCATGCAACCATAGAAACCGACGACGGACCTATGCCTGTTCCAGAGCAAATTTTTGATGCCCTATCGCCCAGCTTGATTGTGCATGTGGAGGAGAAACTTGCTCGGATTGTAGAGCGCCGCAAGAGACGGCATTTGCCGTGGAGCCGAGCAGAAGCGCAGGCATATCAGAATATGGAGAGGGAATGTTCATTAACCCAAGCAGAACGACTCGGTATTCCTTTTGTAACGATCTCGTCGGGCGACATTCAATGCCTATTGAGTGCGATTGGACGTTTAGTCAAAAAATGACGGGCGTACTGTCAAATAAGGCGTTCTACTTGGGGCGCTCTATTAGTGGTTGTCTCCGCCAAGTACGAAGAAGTGCTGTAATTGACAGGATTAAGACAAATGCCAGAGTTGGCAGCAAAATTAAAGTTGCAATATTAGGCCACGCGCTGATCGGGCCACCAATCGTTTTCATGTAACTTGCGCACGCGGCCGCAGCGGCACTGCCCGCGCCGCCGATCGCAATAACGCCAATAGCATATTTCCACAGGTTGGATATGCTCGCGCGAAAACTGGCAAACGCAAGGAAGTCCTCAACATCGGTTTTGCCGGGCTTGTTAGAATCGATTTTACGCCAGTAGTAGATAACCATGCGCCGGGCGACCTTTTCGTACATACTAAGCTGCTCTTCATTTGCGTCGCCAATTAGGTAGTTGCGCCATAGCATACCTTCCAACCGCCTGACTTTTCGAAAGGTTTCATGCTGCATGAGCAAGTGGTATTGCAGATCTCGAATAAGGAAGTAATGTATACTTGTAATGAAGAAGGCTTTCCGTTCCGACCGAACGGCAACACCTTTAGGGTAACTACGCTTTTCATTTAAACGGAATTCTATCAGTTCTAACCGAGATAGAGACGACACGAAGAACCCTCCATTCCCCGTCACCTCTTGGCTGAAAAGTTCAGCCGCGTTGCCGTGGAGATCGAGCCGAATGCGCAGGTACTGGTCTTTTTCGTGGTCGTCCGATTGCAGGGCATGCTGTCTTAGCCGAGCGCAGAGTGCTTCACTAAATACTATTACTGTGCCGCGAGTACCGTCGTCATTTTCTAACGGCTCAAGCCATATATCACTACTCTCGCCGATGGTGACTTGGTGAATTGTAACATGATGCTTTTCATCTTCAGTTGTTGTAAAATAATCATCGCCTTCATCGGTTATGTCGATTACGCTATTGAATATTGCGTTTAGCGTCGGCCCTAATTTCAAAAGGGGCGAGAGGTCCCTAATCTGACTGGCTTGCAAGCTTGTTGGAACATAAAGGTGAAATCGACGCAGTTTTCTGACGGATTTAAAGCGGAAGCCAATATCAAGAAAATTAAGGTCGGCTGTGTGCTCGCGCCAGAGATTAAAATGCAGTTCTACTTTAGATTTACTTGAGTCGTCTTCTTCGCCAGCGGGAGTTACACTTGGAAGAACTTCCTGGAGCACAGGTACAGGTGACAATTGTTCGTGCCAGAGTGCAAGCGTCCCGTTCATTTTTTCTATTCTTTCCGGAATGGAGTGTACAGCCAGTAAGATCTCATAAAAGCACGAGTTGGTCGCTCTGACGCCATTGCGAGGGGGGGCCGTCATTTACGTACATGTAGGACTGGGGAGGGGTGAAATTTTCAATGACTTCTAACGGATTGTACGGCACGGCATAAATCCGCACATCACCAATCTCGAGCGCATAGGCGATGTCGCGCCCTTCGAAATAGTTATCAAAAAAAGCTCTGGAAATACCCGACTGACTTTCGGTTTTTGACCAGAGATCGTCAGGCGGAGCGCTCAGAATTGCCCGCACATCGAATTCACCGACAATCATGCCTACCGGTTTCGTCGAATAGATAACGACGGTTTGTACGCTTCGATTGAGGTAAGGCTTTCGCCGGAATTCAAAGCGTTTCGTCCTATCAAATATGCGCTCAACATATTCGGGTTTAATCGACAATAAGACGCGCATCTACCCCACCTAATTCTAACATCCTGAACAGCTGATCTCGTGTAATCGGTTTTAAGTCCCATCTTGGCTGTTCAGGTATTCCGACATCGTCCATTAATAGCCCACGGGTCAAGCGTTTTTGAAAGGCTGCGTTGTAAGTCAGCTTGGCGACATAGAGACGGCTCCAAGTATTATATTGGTGGCGGAGCTCTTCCTCGGTAAAAACGCTGCCCTTTAGCGCGTAGGCCAGATAGGCGTCGACGTTGATGAAATCCTTACGCGTTTTGACTTCCTCGACCATACACACCGAAGTTGCTACCGACCGGAAGCGCGCGAGTCCTTTTCCGTCGGAAGTGCGATAGAAAATGACAATATCACCCCTTTTCATCCGATTAAGGAAAAGACCCGATGTGTACATTTTATGTATGGTGTTTGTATGCGACACGTCCTCAATGATACTTTGAGGTTCGTTATTGAGGATGGAATCCGGCAACAGTTGACTATGATATTTTGGATAAATAGCCAAAAGCCACGAGGCTTGGCCTTTAGTATGAATAAATGGATAGTCGGCGCGGAGATCACCGGTGAGTTGGGAGAACAGGCGGGCCAAAACAATCTCAGTGCCGTTCACTGTGGTTTTGGTTGCATGCCGTGCAAAACCATACCGCTCAAAAAGTTCAATCAGACTCTTGTGTATTTCAAAAACAGTTACGTAAACACCGTCTGCTTTTTCTGAAATGGCGAAATCAAGTATTTTTTTAATGATCCGCTCTCCCAGCGTGGTGCCCTGCGCCACGATCTTTAGGGTGCCAACCTTTATCCATTTCGCCTTCGGTAAAGGTGGGACGACGTCGTCAACTGACCCATGTTCGGGCTTGAGATATATGAAACCGGAAAGTTTGTCTCCATCGTCAACGACGAAGACGTTTTCGTTCAATTTCTTAGCAAACCAGACCGGGAATTCTTCGTAACCAGCCTTCAGGCTATCAAAAAAAGGATCGGCCAAATTAAGATCTTTAAACTTACAGAGCCGTAATCGTCTGGACACGTGAGGACCTTTTGTGTGATTCTTCTATTAATGATTGCACGGACTAACTTGGCTGCATAGATGCTTCACTTTAAGCATGGTTTCGGTGACAGGTTGCCAATTGCGGAAATTCTCTAACTTCGGATGGTTGAGTCGTCAGAAAATAAGCCCCGCCAAGTTGGCCACTACTCAATTGCGTAATTGTCCTAGGGAGCTTGCCGAGCCGTAGCGAGCGGCCACCGGTCCGTCTTCGCCCATTTGTGCTTCGACGCGACGGCGTTCTCTAAACTGCACTGGAGAAGACATGGTGCCGGCTACAGGAATCGAACCCGTGACCTGATGTTTACAAAACAACTGCTCTACCATCTGAGCTAAGCCGGCGCACCACGAACCGCGCCTTATGCCGAGGTGCAAACGGATTGTCCAGTACAGTTTGCGGCGTTTTGGTTGACAAAATCACCATGGCAACCGATTTGGGCGACAATAGACATTGTCATGATCAACCTGACCCGTCTATGACGCACACTCTCCTCATTTGAGAGCCTGAAATCATGTCCCGCATCCTTATCACCTCCGCGCTTCCCTATATCAACGGCATCAAGCACCTCGGAAATCTGGCCGGGTCGATGCTGCCGGCCGATGTCTATGCGCGGTTCATGCGGGCGAGGGGCCATGAGGTCCTCTATATCTGCGCCACCGACGAACACGGCACCCCCGCCGAGTTGGCCGCCGCCAAGGCCGGCCAGGACGTGCGGACCTATTGCGACGAGCAGCACTTGGTCCAGAAAACGGCCGGGGAGGCGTTTGGGCTCAGCTACGACTGGTTCGGCCGCTCGTCGTCGCCGCAGAACCGCGATCTGACCCAGGCCTTTTGCGACGCCCTGGACCGCAACGGGCTGATCGAAGAACGGGTCGACAAGATGGTCTTTTCCATCGACGACGGCCGCTTCCTGCCCGACCGATATGTTGAGGGCACCTGTCCGCACTGCGGCTACGACAAGGCGCGCGGCGACCAGTGCGACAATTGCGGTCGCCTGCTGGATCCGACCGACCTGATCAACCCCTATTCCGCCGTGTCGGGATCACGCAATCTCGAGGTTCGCGACACGCGGCACCTGTATCTGCTGCAGACCAAGGTCGAGGACCGGCTGCGCGAATGGATAGGCTCCAAGGATCACTGGCCGCAACTGGCGCGCTCGATCGCCAACAAGCATCTCGACGAAGGCCTGATCGATCGCGGCATCACACGCGACCTGGCCTGGGGCGTGCCGGTGACCAAGGACGGCGCGCCGCGGCCGGGCTTCGAGAACAAGGTCTTCTATGTCTGGTTCGACGCGCCGATCGAATATATCGCCGCGACGCGCGAATATTTCGATGCGAAGGGCGAACCCGACGGCTGGCAAACCTGGTGGCGGCTGGACCAGGGCGCCGACGACGTCCGTTATGTCGAATTCATGGGCAAGGACAATGTCGCCTTCCATACGGTCAGCTTCCCGGCGACCATCCTGGGGTCCGGCGAACCGTGGAAGATGGTCGACACGCTGAAGGCGTTCAACTGGCTGAACTGGTACGGCGGCAAGTTCTCGACCTCGATGAACCGCGGCGTGTTCATGGACCAGGCGCTGGAGCTGTTGCCGGCCGACTACTGGCGCTGGTATCTCATTTCCAATTCTCCGGAAAGTTCCGACAGCTCGTTCACCTGGGAGCAGTTCCAGACGGTGATCAACAAGGACCTGGCGGACGTGCTGGGTAATTTCGTCAACCGGATCACCAAGTTTACCGAGGCCAAGTTCGGTGCCGTGGTGCCGGCGGGCGGTGAGGCGGGGCCGATCGAGGAAAAGCTCTATTCCGACATCACCGAGATGCTGGCCGAGGCAACCGAAGCCTTCGAGACGATGGAGATGCGCAAGGCGGCCCAGGCCGTGCGGCGTATCTGGGTGCTGGGCAACGAATATCTGCAGGAGGCTGCCCCGTGGACGGCCTTCAAGACGGATGTCGATCGCGCGGCGGTCATCGTGCGTCACGGGCTGAACCTGGTGCGGCTGTATGCGGCACTGGCCCAGCCTCTGATGCCGGCAACAGCCGCAGCTATCGCGAAATGCGTCGGGGCGGATCTGCCGCTGAACTGGCCGTCAGGCGATGCGCGGATGGAACTGAACCAACTGACAGCCGGTCAGGCCGTGGCGGCAGGTGAGTTGCTGTTCCGCAAGATCGAAGACACGCAGGTCGCCGAATGGACCGAACGCTTCGGTGGCAGCGAAGACTGACCAAGGCAGAATATCGTTGACACACGGACCCGTTGCCGCTTTGTTTTGTAACAGGGTGCATTTGCGCGATAGGGGGGAGTGATGTCTTGGATGACCATGTTGTTTAACGCCGAGGGGCGTATTCGCAGGCGCGACTTCTGGATTTGGATGATCGGTAAATTCTTCGGGGCCGCGATCCTGTTCCTCGCGGCCTTTCTGATTATTTCGGCCCTTCGCCTCAGCGAAAATGGCAGAACGTTTGCCATCTTAGGCGTCTATTCCGTGCTGCTCGGGGCCCTGGCTACGGCAAATGTCTGTCTTATCGCCAAACGCTGGCACGACATGGGCAAGTCGGGATGGAGGTTTATGATCATATTTATTCCGTTTGTCGGCGTCCTCTGGACATTGATTGAATGCGGGCTTGTCGATGGTACGCCGGGCCGAAACCAGTATGGACGCTCTCCGAAGGGACTCGGCAACGAACGAGCGGCTTTCTGAACCTTACTGCGAATTCACTGGAGGCGACTCGCACGCCGTCTATAATCGTCATCAAGCTTTGGGAGGCTATCATGTCGATTGTTCAGTTTCTGTTCGATTTCAACGGGCGAATCCGCCGTCTTCATTTCTGGCTGTTCTTCCTGTGCCTGAGCGCCGTGTATGGCGGGCTGTTCTGGCAATTCGGGCACTGGGAGGTCCATCACAACGACCACCATTTCGTCAGCCTGGGTGTCACTTACCTGCAGCACAATCCGTTGTTCGGCCTGCTGGGTTTGGCGGCGATCTGGGCCAAGCTGGCCGTGACGGTCAAGCGCTGGCACGACCGCGACAAGTCGGGATGGTGGATATTGATCGGCCTCGTGCCGGTCATCGGCTGGCTGTGGCAACTGATTGAATGCGGCTTTATGGAAGGCACGCCGGGCGATAACCGCTTCGGCCGGTCGCCGAAGTAGCTTGGCGTCTAAGTGGCTTGGCGCTGAAGTTGCGCGCTTTACGGGCTATCCGTTTCGTGGTTAGCCTTAGGCATCTGAAGGGGGAGATTCCAATGACGTGGCAAAATATGCTGTTCAGCGCCCAGGGGCGCATTCGGCGTACGGACTACTGGTTGTGGTCGATCGGCAAGTTTATCTTTTTTATGGTGCTCTACGCCGCAATCGGACTGCTCACTCGCGCGAGTATCGGCGTGGAGAGCGAGACACCTAATCCGATCATGTTACTGACCTACGTGATCTGTGTGCCGTTGTCGTTGTGGACCAGCGTATGTATCGGCGCCAAGCGTTGGCATGATCGCGACAAGTCGGGCCTGATGTACCTGATCCTGTTGATTCCCTTGGTAGGTGTTATCTGGACCTTTATTGAGTGCGGCTGTCTCGACGGTACGCCGGGGCGCAATCAATACGGGCCTTCACCCAAGGGAATCGGCAACGAATCCGCAGTATTCTGACCGCGTAATTCGCCCCATTCGGGAATGTGTCCCGCTGTGATATAAGCTCTCCCAAATGACGAGTCGCCCAAGCGCTCGCACAACTGGGAGGACGGATATGCGTATTACCGATACCTTGTTAAGTCCCAATGGTCGCATCACCCGCGCCGGCTTCTGGGGCGCGTGGCTGGCCGTAATATTTCTGACCCTGGTTGCAGGGATCACCCTCGCTATGTTGGGCGATTACCTGACCCAGCAAGGCGGCGAAGGCCTGCTGGCGTCGCTTGCCGATGATCTCAAACGTCCGCTGTGGATCGGGTTGCTGTTGGCCCTGCCGGTAGCGTGGATGGCGTTTTGCTTGTTGGTCAAGCGCTGGCATGATCGCGGCCGGTCCGGCTGGTGGCTGTTGCTGGCTCTGGTGCCGCTGGTCGGGCAGGTATGGGCGCTGGTCGAATGCGGGTTTCTGGCCGGTACGCGCGGCGGCAACAAATACGGGCCGTCGCCGCTGCGGGGCCGATATGATCATGCGCTGCACTTTGGCGACGAGATCCCCGAAGATATGGCTTAACGCCTGCGGTCGATGGTTAGAGAAGAGCCCCGCCCAGCGCCTTCGGCGGTGGGCGGGGCTCTTTTCTCGAAGCAAAAGGTAGTGGCAAAAGTTGGTATGAGGCTTGCATTCAAACCCTTGGGTTCAAGGGGTTGGGTCATGAAGCTGTTGGTATTCCTGTTCGATGTATTTGGCCGCGTGCGCCGGCGCGATTTTCTGTTGTACCTGCTGGCCTTGACGGCTTTCTACGCGGTATCGTTCATGCCGGCCATGGCGCAACACGAGCGCGACATGGCGGGTTTTGTCCAGGCCTGGCTGGGGACTGACTGGCGCTTTATACTGTTCGTCGTCGTCCAACTGGCGACCATGTGCGTCGTCATCAAGCGTTGCCATGACCGCGACATGTCGGGGCTGTGGACCCTGTCGCTGCTGGTGCCGGTTCTGGGCTGGATCTGGTTCGGCTACGAGCTGTGCATCAAGGAGGGCACCGAAGGCGCAAACCGCTTCGGTCCATCACCCAAGGGCGGCTACCGCAGTCTTTGGTAGGTGGTAAGGAAGTCCGCCTCTTCCCGTCGCTTACGGGGAGAGGACGAGAGCTGAGCGCAGCGAAAGCGATCGGCGCGGGGCGGCGAGCCTGAGGGGCCAAGTCTAAAGGCAGTAGTCGTCCGCGATTGGTTGTTATTCCGCAGAACAAAAACTGCGGTGCACTGTTCTTTATTGCGATAACCAATAGTACGAATTTCCACGGTCGAAGCGACCGCTTCGTCGGTGGAATTGCCCCTCACCCGGCGCTTCGCGCCACCCTCTCCCCGTAAACGGGAAGAGGCGGTTTAAGGTTCAGCGGCTTTCACGAATTTACGGAGGTGTTCACTCAATGCCCGAAGTGGGACTTCGCGGCGCCCGGAAGGTGATCGGCGAGATATTTCAGTGTGTCTTCCATCGACAGGCCGGTCTTCTCCGAAATGGCCGACAGCTTGTCGCCCAGGATATCCTTGAGGTCGTCCGGGCCAACAGCGTGGTGATGGCCGTCCTGCCATTTTTCGACAACGTGGCTCATGCCGTTGGAGACCAGGTGCGCCAGCAGAGCGGTGACGCCGCCGATCAGCGCGCCTTCGATCATCATATGGATAATGCCGTGGCTGTGGTGGTGGTCGCCGGATTGCTTCAGGCGGTGATGCAGGTCGGACATGGCAGGGTCTCCGGATCGTCAGGCAGGAAGATATTGCGCTTTCATGGCTTTCAGCCATTCCAGTCCGTCATGGGCGGCCTTGGGGACGCATTTCAGGGTCATGTCACAATGGCCGGCGTGCCATAGCTCCATGGAGCCTTCATACATCATGCGCAGGGCGATGAAGAGCACGACGGCGACGCCGACATAGCCGATCCAGGCGAACTTGTGCAGCATCGTGGCGATCAGGTTGGCGGCCAGGCCCATCGCGGCAATGGCGAAGATCAGGCCGAACGCCATGACCCAGACATGGTTTTGCGCCGCGCCGGCCACAGCCAGGACATTGTCGAGCGACATCGAGATATCGGCAGCCAGAATCTGCAGGACGGCGGAAAACAGCGTCTTGCTCTTGGTTTTGGGCGAAGCGATGGGCTCGGGCGGCGCCCGGCCTGCTGCAACAGCGGCATCGTGGGCCTTGGTGTGAGCGGCCGCGGCGGCTTCGGCGGCATGGTGGTCGCGTAACTCATGCCACATCTTCCACGTGACCCAGAGCAGCAGCAGGCCGCCGGCGAGAAGAAGGCCGACAATCTTCAGCAGCTCGACGGTGATCACGACGAAACCGATCCGAATGACCACAGCCCCGATCAGTCCATACAAAATGGCTTTGCGGCGCTTGTCGGGCGCAAGTCCCGCTGCGGCAATGCCGACCGCAACCGCATTATCGCCGGCCATGACGATGTCGATAAATACGACCTGGATAAAGGCCAGGCCCTGCGACAGGACATCGGCATCAACCATGCCTTTCAGGCTGGCCACAAGGCTGTTTAGGTCGAAACTCACATTCGGCTCCTGTCGGCGATACCGTCTTAACGATAAGCGATCGGTCGCCGGTGTCCAGAGCTAAACGCGCGCGCAGGCCTCATAAAGCGAAATCGACGCCGCATGGCTGACGTTCAGGCTCTCGAATCCGCCGGGCATGGGTATGCGCGCCAGGTGATCGCAGTGTTCCGCCACCAGGCGTCGGATGCCTTCGCCCTCCGAGCCCAGGACCAGGACCAGCTTGTTCAGTGTCGTACCCCAACCCTGTTGCGCCAGCAGGTCGTGGAGATTGTGCTCGCCTTCGCCGGCCAGGCCGACACTGACATAGCCGTTCTCATTCAACTGTTCCAAAGATCTGGAAAGGTTGGTGACGCGGGCAAACGGCACCTGATCGATGGCGCCGGCCGCCGTCTTGGCCAGCACGCCCTGCAGCGGCGGCGAATGGCGATCCTGCATGACCAGGCCCTGGACACCAAAGGCGGCCGCCGAACGGAAAATGGCGCCGATATTCTGCGGATCGGTGACCTGGTCGAGCATCAGTATGACATCGCGGCCGATCGGACTGGGCGTCTCCATGACGGCGTCCAGCGAATCGCCCTCCAGCACCGGCGCATGCAAGGCCATGCCCTGATGCACCGCGCCCTGGGGTAAAAGCCGGGCAATATCGGGCATCATCAGGGTCGAAACCCGCACGCCGGAGCGGTTAAGCAGGGCGGATGCGGTCGATTTTGCCCGTTCTTCGCTCAAAAACAGCTTCAAAGGACCATCGCGCTTCACATTTTTGAGCGCAGCCTCGACCGCGTGGACACCCCATAGCCAGCCGTCATCATTGACCTTAGGTTTATGAATTTGTTGCGGTTTTTTAGCATGATCCGGGGCGCGCGCCTCGGGGCGCGGGCCGGCTTTTTGTGGCGATTTGAAAATTTGTGCCGGGTTTTTGCCTTTCAGGCGTTTCGGGTCGTTGCGTTCGCGATGAGAGGACACTATAAGACGCGCTCCGATTTGAGGCCTATGAAACGGGCTTTTTGACAAGCAGGGCGTCTTTACGACCAAAGCCTGTGAATCAAAAAGTTTTTTTTCATTTTGGACTTGAGCTTTTTCACGGGTTCGAGTTTAAGGCGTCCGGTTTATGACTTTGTGAGTGCATGGGGGAATGTCCCGAGCGGCAAAGGGGGGGGACTGTAAATCCCCTGCGTAAGCTTCGCAGGTTCGAGTCCTGCTTCCCCCACCATCACTCACATTATCACGACCCGGCTCAGATCACACAGTTCGAGGCCCGGACGCCGCAAGGCGAACGGACTTCGGCGGGTATAGCACAACGGTAGTGCAGCAGCCTTCCAAGCTGAGGATGCCGGTTCGATCCCGACTACCCGCTCCATTTACTTCGCGTTGAAAGTCCTTCGCTGACGCTCAGTGTACTTTCAACGCGGACCATGCGGTCAAGACAAAGCTCGGGGTGGCCCTTCGCTTTGTCTTGGCTTTTTTGCTTTGTCATTTCGATTTTTCTCGAAATGAATTCAACCTTCGCCCAACTGGGCATTACGGAGCCTCTAGAGTATGGCCAAGGAAAAATTCAACCGCAGCAAGCCTCACTGCAACATCGGCACCATCGGTCACGTTGACCATGGCAAGACGACCCTGACGGCGGCGATCACGATGACGCTGGCCAAGTCGGGCGGTGCGACGGCAAAGAAGTACGAAGACATCGACGCGGCGCCGGAAGAAAAGGCACGCGGCATCACGATCAACACGGCGCACGTCGAATATGAAACGGCGAACCGCCACTACGCCCACGTCGACTGCCCGGGCCACGCCGACTATGTGAAGAACATGATCACCGGTGCCGCGCAAATGGATGGCGCGATCCTGGTCGTTTCGGCCGCCGACGGCCCGATGCCGCAAACGCGCGAGCACATCCTGCTGGCCCGTCAGGTC
>NZ_JBFUDU010000005.1:0-402571 GCF_056404555.1 Asticcacaulis sp. P2_C5 | reverse complement strand
GTTCCCGGCGCCACCAAACATCTTGTCGATGCCCGAAAGGCCGTTCAGAACGTTGTTGCCCGAATTGCCGATCAGCGTGTTGGCCAGCGCATTACCGGTTGCATTGATATCGGTCGTGCCGGTCAGCGTGATGTTTTCGACATACTGACCGCCCAGAGCGTAGGAGAAACCGACGATGACGCCGTCAATTCCCTGGCCGACCGCTTCGCGGATGACATCGCCGGCATTGTCGATCGTATAAAAGTCATTKCCCAGGCCGCCGGCCATAGTGTCGGCGCCAGCGCCGCCATCGAGTCGATTGTTACCTTCGTTGCCGATGAGAATATTGTCGAGCGCATTGCCAGTACCGGCGATATTGAGCGTCCCCGTCAGGGTCAGCCGCTCGACATTGTCGCCCAGCGTATAACGCACTGACGACTTCACAGTATCCGTGCCATGTCCGGCCAGTTCAATCACCACATCGCCGATTTCATCGACGATATAGGTATCGGCGCCGACACCGCCGGTCATGGTATCCGCCCCGGCTGCGCCATCAAGCCAGTCGTTGCCACCCAGGCCCGTCAGGTGATTGGCAGCGCCGTTGCCTGTAATGACATTGGCGAGCCCATTGCCCATCCCATCAATTGCAGCGGCGCCTGACAGGGTCAGGTTTTCGACATTATTACCCAGGGAATAGCTGAATGAGGCAGACACCATGTCCACTCCCTGTGCGGCTTGTTCGACGACCTGATCACCCAGATCGTCGACAATGAAGGTGTCGTTACCCGCGCCGCCGGTCATTGTGTCATTGCCGGCACCGCCGATCAGACGGTCATTGCCGTCAAGACCGGTCAGGTAATTGCCAAGGGCGTTGCCGGTGAGGACGTTATCAAGCTGATTGCCGGTCGCGTTGACTGCCCAGTCACCGCTGAAGGTCAAGTTTTCGAGATTCTCGCCCAATGTGAAGTCGTACTGGCTTATGACCGTATCCGTACCTTCACCAACTGCTTCTATAATCTGCCCCCCGCCAAGATAGACGTCATCGCCGGCACCCCCATAAACAAGGAAGCTATAGGGCGTCCCCCGCGCATCAAGCGTATCATTACCTTCGCCGCCGTACAGGTTGCCGGTGTAGTAGCCGGAGACAAGACTGTCGTTCCCGCCCATGCCGAAGATGGGGTCAAAATTACCGTCGCTTCCGCCACCACCCGTTATGGTGTCGTTATATTCACTGCCCTCGGTCCAGCCGAGGTTACTGATATTCTGGATAGTGCCGCCGCCGATTACCTGACTGGTCAGGTTCATGTCGAAGATGATCCCCGACGACGCGCCCTGGAAGCTGATCAGCAACAGATTGCCGTAGTCACCGCCATCGACATTGTCACCGTAGCCTGCCGATAGCACGTCATAGCCGCTGCCACCGATAAGCGTATCGACCTCTGTCCCGTGGTCAAGCGCCGGCGCGGTGTACGGATTATTGTAATAGGGGCGGTTGTAATAGCCCGTCGCCACGTCCGAATAAAGCACGTCGCTACCGGCCCCACCATCAAGGGTATCCGAACCAGCACCGCCATCCAGCGTGTCGTTACCGCCCTTGCCGCCCAGTTGGTCGTTACCGCCATTGCCCTGCGCCGTGTTATTGACCAAATTGCCGGCGTAGGTGTCATCGCCCTCACCACCGACAAAATCGTTCGGGACCGGCCCGGCGGGGGAAAGCAGGTCGTCGAGTCCGACGGTACCATCCGAGAATGTCAACGCCTCGATCGTGTGATCGATCGTGTCGGTCCCGTCCGGTGAATCGCCGCGCAGATCGACGATCGTTACCAGGTGGGTGTCGGCGTCTTCGGTGACCTGGTAGTCGGCCAGCGCGCCGCTATAGACCGCAACATCGCCAAACGGATCGGCATTGTCGCCACCGGTAATCGTGTCATTGCCGGAACCGCCATTCAACAAATCATTGCCAGCGCCACCGCGCAGAATGTCGTTACCGGCGTCGCCGTACAGCGTCTGGCCAGAATCGCCGGCCGTGATGTCGTCATCACCGCCATCACCGTGAGCTGTTCCGCCATACCCCATGGCAAGCGTGTCATTACCGGCGCCGCCATTAACCTGACCATAGCCGTACAGGAGGTCATCGCCGTCACCGCCATCGGCAGCACCGCCACCTGAATAGAGCGTGTCATTGCCCGCCTCGCCGAAAATGGGGAAACCATAAGCGGCCCAGCGTGCGTCAAGCGTATCATCTCCGTCGCCGCCATAAAGGTTGCCGGTGTAATAGCCGGAAACGAGACTATCGTTGCCGCCCATGCCGAAAAGTGGGTCAAAATTTCCGCCACTGCCGCCGCCATCGGTAATGGTATCGTTATATTCGCTGCCCTCGATCCAAACGATGTTTTCGACGTTCTCGATAGTACCACCACCAATGACCTGACTGGACAGGTTTATGTCGAAAACCACACCGGTCGAGGCACCCTGGAAGCTGATCAGCAGCAGGTCATCTCCGTCACCGCCATCGACATTGTCGCCGAAGCCTGCCGATATCAGGTCGCCACCGTCACCGCCGATAAGCGTGTCGACGGCGGTCCCTTGGTCAAGCGCCGGCGGTGTGTACGAATAACTGTAATAGGGCCGGTTGTAATAGCCTGTCGCCTCGTCCGAATAAAGCACGTCGCTACCGGCCCCACCATCCAGCGAATCCGATCCGGCATCACCTTCCAGCGTGTCGTTGCCGGCCTTGCCCCCTAGCGTGTCGTCACCGTCATTGCCCACGGCTGTATTGTTACGTTCATTGCCACCATAGCTGTCGTCGCTGCCGTCGCCGACGAAGTCGTTGGGAACAGGAACAACGCCTGAAATCACGTCGGCAAGCGTCATTGTGCTGTCGGCGAACTGGACCAATTCAAGGGTATGGTCGAGGGTATCGGTGCCGTCGGGCGACCCGCCACGCAGGTCGACTATGGTCACCAGATGCGTCCCTGCGTCCTCGCTCACCAGATAGTCGGCCCGGTTGCCGCTATAGATGGCTGTGTCGCCGGTCGTTTCTCCGTCGCCATTATCGGCCCCGCCGGTGATTGTGTCATTGCCGGCGCCACCGTAAATATGATTGTCGCCGTCATTGCCTATTAAGACGTTGTTGAGTTCGTTGCCCGTGGCATCGGCCGCGTAAAACCCCGTCAGGGTCAGGTTTTCGACATTTGCGCCTAAGCTCGAAGTGTACTGGCTTATGACTGTATCCATACCTTCGCCGGCGTCTTCCATGATCTGGCCGCCTAGATAGATGTCATCGCCAGCGCCGCCGGAGAGGATGAAACCATAGCCGGAACCACGCCCATCGAGCGTGTCATTGCCTTGACCACCATAGAGGTTGCCCGTGTAGTAACCGGAAACCAGACTGTCGTTTCCCCCCATGCCGAAGATGGGGTCAAAATTACCGTCGCTGCCGCCGCCACCCGTTATGGTGTCGTTATATTCACTGCCCTCGGTCCAGCCAAGGCTGCTGACATTCTGGATTGTGCCACCGCCGATAACCTGGCTGGTCAGGTTCATATCGAAGATGATGCCGGACGACGCGCCCTGGAAGCTGATCAGCAACAGATTACTGTAGTCACCGCCATCGACATTGTCACCGTAGCCTGCCGACAGCACGTCATAGCCGCCGCCCCCGATAAGCGTATCGACTTGGGTCCCATGGTCAAGCGCTGGAGCTGTGTAAGGATTATTGTAATAGGGCCGGTTGTAATAGCCCGTGGCCACGTCCGAATAAAGTACGTCGTTGTCCGCGCCACCATCCAGGGTGTCTGCGCCGCCGCCGCCGTTCAGCGTATCGAAGCCGTCATTACCACTGGCACTGTCGTTGCCAGCACCGCCATCAAACGTGTCGTTGCCCGTACCACCGGTGAAGTTCGTCATTGTGATATTTCCCCTCATTTGGCCTTGTGATTCGACATCCGCGTCGATAGGCCCTTTCAATTTGATGCCAAATGTTTGTGTCAAGCACAAGTCATTGTCAGCCTAAAGTTTCGGACTGCCTTACCAGATGATATGGCTAGTCACATCGGCGACAGCCGCGTGCTGCACGGTGATGATATTACCTCCGCCCAGGTCGATAACCGTATCGGCGCCCGTCTGGACAATCGTGATACCGCCGCCATAGGCGATCTTGTTGCTGTAGGTACGCAGGTGGATTCTATCGCCTTCGACCGCACTAAAGTCGCTGACCAAGTCAAGGCCGGATCCGGCCAGGAAGATAAAGGTGTCGGCGCTGTGGCCACCGGTCAGCGTATCATTGCCGGCACCGCCGTTGATACGGTTGCTGCCATCATTCCCTGTAATATGGTTAGTAAGAGCATTGCCGCCGGCACTGAGATCGCCCGTTCCTATCAGAAACAGGTCTTCGACCTCGCTGCCCAGGCCGTAGCTGACAGACGCGTAGACGGCGTCCCAGCCTGCGCCGGCCAGCTCTCCGACCCGGTCGCCGCTGCTGTCGATATAGTAGCTGTCGTTGCCCGCCCCGCCATTCATCGTGTCTGCGCCGACGCCACCGTCAAGGGTGTTATTACCACCGTTGCCAGAAAGCCTGTTCGACAGGTCATTGCCCCAGGCACCCAAACTATCGCTGCCGGTCAGGGTCACGTTTTCGATATGGGCACTCAGGTAGACGTCCACAGTCGAAATGACCAGATCGACACCTGTACCGGAATCCGTTGCGATATCGCCGGAATTGTCGAGATAATAGGTATCGTTGCCGTTGCCACCTTCCATCGTATCGCCGCCAAGACCGCCGATGATGCGGTTATCGCCTGCGTTACCGGTCAGGCTGTTGGCGAATTCATTGCCCGTGGCGCTGTTATTGCCCGTTCCCGTCAGAATAAGGCTTTCGATTTCCTGCCCGGCCGCCAGACTGAAAGAGGTGCTGGCATAGGCGGTATCGACGCCCTGACCGGCAAGTTCGCGAATGTAGTCACCAGCTTTGACCCAGTAGGTATCGTTGCCCATGCCACCGAACAGTCCGTCTTTGCCAAGACCACCGATCAGTCTGTCATTGCCGCCGAAGCCGCGCAGGATATTGTCGTGATCGTTGCCGGTCAGGACGTTGTCGACTGCAGTGCCGGAACCGAGCAGGGCCGCCCCGGTCAGGGTCAGGTTTTCGAAGCCGCCGCTGAGGACGTAATTGGCATTCGCGATTACGGCATCCGTGCCTTCGCCCGGCAGTTCGATGAGAACATCACCATCGCTCCACACATAGGTGTCGTTACCGGAACCGCCAGTCATCGTGTCGTTGCCGGTGCCGCCGTCCAGTCGGTCATTGCCGCCAAGGCCAGACAGGTGATTGGCCTTGGCGTTGCCCGAAATGATGTTGTCCAATTGATTGCCTGTCCCGTCGGTGACAGCAGTTCCGGCGAGTGCCAGTCTTTCAAGATTGTCGCCCAGAGTATAGCTGATATAGCTGTAAATCAGGTCGGTACCTTCGCCGGACTGCTCAACAACCGCGTCACCGACCGCATCGATAAAGAAGGTGTCATTTCCCGTGCCACCGATCATGGTGTCATTGCCGATTCCGCCGACCAGACGGTCATTGCCGTCAAGACCGGTCAACAAATTGTTCAATCCATTGCCGGTAATAAGATTGCCGAACTGATTGCCTGTTGCATCCGTGGCGTAACTACCCGTGAGCGTAAGATCCTCAAAATTGTCGCCCAGGGTATAGCTGACATAGCTGTAGATCAGGTCGGTACCTTCGCCGGACTGTTCAACAACCGCGTCACCGACCGCATCGATAAAGAAGGTGTCATTTCCCGTGCCACCAATCAGGGTGTCATTGCCGATTCCGCCGACCAGCCGGTCATTGCCGTCAAGGCCTGACAGCCAATTGTCCAGACCGTTCCCCGTGATAAGATTAGCCAGTTGGTTGCCCGTCGCATGCGTGGCCGAAGCGCCTTTCAGTGTCAGGTTCTCGAAATTGTCGCTCAGTGTGAAGTTGTTCTCGCTTATTACCGTGTCCGTGCCTTCGTCCTCGGCTTCAATCATGTAGCCGCCGCCAAGATAAACATCATTGCCAGCGCCACCGTAAAGCATGAGGCCATAGCCGTAGCCAGCCCCTCGCCCATCAAGCGTATCATTGCCTTCGCCGCCGTAGACGTTGCCGGTGTAGTCGCCGGCAACGAGACTATCATTGCCACCCATGCCGAAGATGGGGCCGAAGTCGGCATAAGGACTGCCATTTCCATCCGTGATGGTGTCGTTATATTCGCTGCCCTCGATCCACTCTGCACTCTCGATATTTTGGATAGTGCCACCGCCGATGACTTGGCTCGACAAGGACAGGTCGAATTTTACACCGATCGAAGCGCCCTGGAAGCTGATCAGCAACCTATCGCTACCGGACCCTCCATCGACACTGTCGCCATAGCCCGCCGACAGGATGTCGTCGCCAGCGCCGCCGGTCAGCGCGTCGACATCGCTGCCGCGATCAAGCACCGGCGTGGTGTAGGGATTGCCGTACCAGGGCCGGAAAAAATAGCCCGTGGGCGCGTCCGAAGAGAGGATGTCGTTACCTGTGCCGCCATCCAGGGTATCCGCGCCGCCATCGCCTTGAATCGTGTCACTGCCGGCCCTGCCGACCAGCACGTCGTCACCGCCATTGCCCACGGCCGTATTATTGTTCAGGTTTCCGACGTAGCTGTCGTTACCGCCATTACCGTAAAAATTATCGGGTGCCGGGACAACACCCGCAAGCGCGTCGGCCAGTGTCATGGTGCCGTCGGCGAACCGCACAAGTTCTATGGTGTGATCAAGTGTATCGCTGCCATCGGGCGAACCGCCGCGCAGGTCGATCAAGGTAACCAGATGCGTATCGACGTCTTCACGCACCTGGTAGTCGGCCCGGTTGCCGCTGTAGATGACCGTGTCGCCAGTCGTTTCTCCATCGCCATTATCGGCACCGCCGGTGATCGTGTCATTGCCGTCGCCACCGTCCAGCACGTCATTGCCGTTGCCGCCCGTCAGGCTGTCAAAACCTTCACCACCATAAATAACGGCGCCGCCATAAAGGGAATAGCCTGTGACGAACGTGTCGTCGCCTGCGCCGCCATCGGCGCCCCTGGTGACATAGAAGAGGTCATTGCCGTCGTTACCGTACGCATTGCTCACCGCATAGAAAGTATCATTGCCGGCGCCACCCAAAGCATAGTGGCCGGATTGGCTCAGTCGAGTGTCAATAACGTCATTACCGTCCCCGCCACGAATATCACCGGTCATATAGCCCCCGACAATACTGTCGTCACCTCCCATACCGAATATCGTACTGGAAAGATTATAGGGCTCGTAAAGCATATCCGTGATCGTGTCGTTGTGTTCACTTCCTTCGATCCATCCAGCACTTTCGATATTTTGGATCGTCCCGCCCCCAATCACCTGGCTGGCCAGTTTAAGGTCGAAGTTCACGCCGGCTGATGAGCCCTGAAAACTGATGAACAGAGTGTCACTGCCGTCACCTCCGTCGACATTGTCGCCAAAGCCGGCGGAAAGGGTATCGTCACCGTCGCTGCCCGTCAGGGCGTCCACTTGATTGCCCCGATCAAGCGACGGGATTATAAAATAGCCTTCATAATAAGGGGTAATATAGTAGCCCACGGGTGCGTCCGAATAGAGGGCATCGTTACCCGCTCCGCCGTCCAGACTGTCCGCGCCGCTATCGCCTTCGATTGTGTCATTGCCGGTCTTGCCGCCCAGCACATCGTCGCCACCGTTACCCACAGCCGTATTATCGTACCGATTCCCGGCATAGCCATCGTTACCGCCGTCTCCGACAAAGTTGTCGGGAACCGGACCGGTGCCAGAAAGCAGGTCGTCCAGCGCGAAGGTGCCGTCGGAGAACCTAAGGGATTCGATCGTGTTGTCCAGCGTATCGATACCGTCGGGCGCGCCGCCACGCAGGTCGGAAACCGTGATCAGATGTGTACCGGCATCTTCGCTTACCTGGTAGTCGGTCCTGGCGCCGCTATAGACGGCGACATCGCCCGTCGGATCGGAACTGTTCCTATCACCGGTGATGACATCATTGCCGGCACCACCTTCCAGTACATCCGTGTTCACGCTGCCGATCAGGGTGTCGTCCCCGCCGTCACCATCGAAGTAGGCGGACAACGCGGTCGAGCCGTCGATCCGGTCGTCGCCGTCATCGCCGTGCGCGGCTCCGCTTATGGGGGACCCGACCATGTATATGGTGTCGTTGCCGGCGCCACCAAACACCGTGTCTTGAGCGTGGATCACGTCGTCGCCAGCGCCCCCATCGGCTGCGGCAAACGTATTGGCGCTGGTATAGAGCGTATCATTGCCGTCGCCACCGTCCACGCGCTGCAGATACTGCGAATTCCGCCCATCAACAACATCGTCGCCGTTCCCGCCATAGAGGTTGCTGGTATAGTAGGCAGCGTAGAGCTGATCATTACCGCCCATGCCGAAGATTACAGCTTTGCCACCATAGTAGCTTCGCGAGCCATCCGTAATGACGTCGGCATATTCGCTGCCCTCAATCCAATCGGCGTTTTCGATGTTGGTGATCGTGCTGCCGCCGATCGCCTGACTTTCCAGTGTCATGTCGAACGTTACGCCGCTCGATGCCCCCTGGAAGCTGATAAACAGCGTATCAAAGCCCTCGCCGCCATCGACTTTGTCGCCGTAACCCGCGGAAATCTGGTCGTTGCCGCTTCCGCCGTTGAGCGTGTCAATTTCGGCAACACGATCGAGCCTGGGCGCCACGTAGATATTGTTGTAGTAAGGCGGGGACCAGTTGCCTAAAGACCCGTTCGAATAAAGCGTGTCCTCTCCCCGTCCACCAACCAGAAGATCAGACCCCGCGTCGCCCTCAAGTACGTCGGAGCCGCCATTGCCGTTAAGCGTATCGTTGCCTCCGTTGCCCTTCGCCTTGTTATCGTCTTCATTGCCAATGAACGTGTCAGGTCGTCCACTACCGACAAGATTGGTCACGCCAAGCCCAATTCCAGCGACCACGTTCTTGATCAGATAGATTCCGTCCGAAAATTTCAACAGCTCAACGGAGAGATCGAGTGTATCCGTGCCATCAGGCGAACCGGCGCGCAGATCCTTCAACGTTATCAGGTGCGTTTCCGGGTCTTCGGTGGCCTTGTAGTCCGTACTCTTGCCGCTGTAGATCGCCATATCGGCATAGACACTCCCCAGGGAGGCGGTGGTGCTGGTATCGGGCCCGCCGATGATGCGGTCATTGCCGGCGCCGCCATTCAACACATCGTTGCCGGCCCCGCCGTGCAAAGTGTCGTCGCCGCCGTCGCCATAGAGTGGATCGCTTGCGGGATAATTGTAGGGGGTCACCGCGGCGTTGATGTCGTCATCGCCGTCGTCACCATGGACAAAGTCGCTGTTGTAGTAGGTGGTCATCATGATCGTGTCATTGCCGGCGCCACCAAAGGTCCTGCCGTAGCCGTAGATAACATCGTTGCCATCATCACCATACGCGTACGTGGTCGTACTGGTGCTCGCATAAAGCGTATCATCACCTGCACCGCCAAAGACGCGATTCAGATACTGGGACCCCCGTCCATCGACCAGATCATTGCCATCGCCACCGTAAAGACTGCCGGTGGAATAGCCGGCAATCAGATGGTCGTTTCCACCCATGCCGTAGATGACATTGAAGATGGCGCCATACGTACCTGAACTACCTGTGAGCGTATCGTCATATTGGCTGCCTTCGATCCAGCCGGCATTCAAAACGTTTTTTATCGTCCCGCCGCCGATGGTCTGGCTGGCCAGCGCCATGTCAAGGGTCACGCCAATCGACGCGCCCTGGAAGCTGATGAACAGAACGTCATGGTAGCCGCCGTACTGGTCGCCGCCATCGACATTGTCGCCATAGCCGGCCGACAGGATGTCCTCCCCATCGCCCCCCAACAGGGTGTCGACCTCTGTCCCGCGGTCAAGCAGGGGGGCACCGAAGAGTCGTTATATTTACCCAGCGGACCGGTCGAATAGAGGACGTCATTACCCGTACCGCCATCCAGCAAGTCGGCGCCGTCGTTACCGCTAAGGGTGTCGCTGCCGTCATTGCCCCGCGCGGTGTCATCACCCGTGCCGCCATCGAATGTATCGTTGCCCGTTCCGCCCACGAAATCAGTCATTGTGCGATCTCCCCCCGCCCGTGCCACGAACCGCGTCGGCAGCGCACACCAATCACTACTCAACCTGCAATCAGTTGTACATCCCGGTCACCAGCAAGACCCGCAAATCCATTTCAAATCTGACCATTTATCGGACATAAGCCTCGCCCGGCCATGGAATTTCGGCGTTAGCGCTATCATATACGTTGCGCCGCGAAATAGGGCTTGACTTCAAGGCCTTGAGGTTAAAGAACCACGGCGCAAAAACGCTTTGCACACAGCTCGCAGACATAAGGAACTCCATCCATGGCTTTACGTGTCGCCATCAACGGGTTCGGCCGCATCGGCCGCCTGGTCCTCCGCTCCATCATCGAACATGGCCGCACGGACATCGAAGTTGTAGCGATCAACGACCTGGGCCCGGTGGAAACCAATGCACACCTGCTGCGCTATGACAGCGTGCACGGCCGCTTCCCGGGCAAGGTCACTGTCAACGGCGACAGCATCGACGTCGGCAAGGGCCCGATCAAGGTGACCGCCATCCGCAACCCGGCCGAACTGCCGCACAAGGACCTGGGCGTCGACATCGCCCTGGAATGCACCGGCATCTTCACCAAGCGCGATACCGCTGCCGCCCACCTGCAGGCCGGCGCGAAGAAGGTCATCGTTTCGGCGCCGTGCGACGGCGCCGACAAGACGATCGTCTACGGCGTCAACCACCACCAGCTGACCGCCGCCGACGAAGTTATCTCCAACGCTTCGTGCACCACCAACTGCCTGGCGCCGGTCGCCAAGGTGCTGCACGACCTGTGCGGCATCGAACGCGGCTACATGACCACGATCCACAGCTACACCAACGACCAGCCGTCGCTCGACCAGATGCACAAGGACCTGTACCGCGCCCGCGCCGCGGCTCTCAGCATGATCCCGACCTCGACCGGTGCGGCCAAGGCCGTCGGCCTGGTCCTGCCGGAGCTGAAGGGCAAGCTGGACGGTTCGTCGATCCGCGTGCCGACCCCGAACGTCTCGGCCGTCGACCTGGTGTTCACGCCAGGCCGGTCGGTGACCAAGGAAGAGATCAACGCCGCCATCATCGCTGCCGCCGATGGCCCGATGCACGGCGTGCTCGACTATACCGACGAGCCGCTGGTGTCGTCCGACTTCAACCACGCGCCGGCATCGTCGACCTTCGCCCTGAACCAGACCCAGGTGATCAAGGGCCAGATGGTCCGCATCCTCAGCTGGTACGACAACGAATGGGGCTTCTCGTCGCGCATGGCCGACACGGCCGTCCACTTCGGCAAGCTGATCTGATACCCAACCCCGCCGGTCAGCCGGCGGGGTTTTTAATGTGTGAAGTGTCCCCCCTCCGTCGGCTTCGCCGCCACCTCCCCCGCACGCGGTGGAGGACAAGACCTAGAGATGTCTTCAAGGAGAAAGTGGTCACCTGCCTAGCTTTTCGACATCCAGGATTCTTACATGCCCTTCAAGACCCTCGACGACGTTTCCGATTTAAATGGCAAGACCGCCCTGGTGCGCGTCGATTTCAACGTGCCGATGGAAGACGGACGCATCACCGACGACACCCGCCTGCGCGTCGCCCTGCCGACCATCGCCAGGCTGAAGGCGCTGGGCGCCCGCGTTGCCTTGCTGGCCCATTTCGACCGGCCGAAGGGCAAGGTCGTGCCGGAAATGTCGCTGAAGCCGGTCGCAGCTGCCCTGTCGGCACTACTCGGCGAAACTGTCTATTTTGCCGCCGACTGCGTCGGACCCGATGCCGCCGAACTGCTGAAGCGCATGCCGTCCGACGGCGTCGCCCTGTTGGAAAATGTCCGCTTCCACGCCGGCGAGGAAAAGAACGACCCGGCATTTGCCGCGGAATTGGCGGCAATCGGCGACATCTATGTCAATGACGCCTTTTCGGCCGCCCACCGCGCCCACGCCTCGACCGAAGGCCTGGCGCGCCTGCTGCCCGCCTATGCCGGCGAGAGCATGCGCCGCGAACTGGACGCCCTGGAAGCCGCACTAGGTAATCCGCAGCGCCCGACGCTCGGCATTGTCGGCGGCTCGAAGGTCTCGACCAAGCTCGACCTGTTGAAAAACCTGGTCGGCAAGCTCGACGCCCTGGCGATCGGCGGCGGTATGGCCAACACCTTCCTTTATGCCCAGGGCGTCGATATCGGCGGCTCGCTGTGCGAAAAGGACCTGAAGGACACGGCGCTGGAAATCCTGGCCGAAGCTGAAAGCAAAGGCTGCCGCATCCTGCTGCCGGTCGATGTCGTCGTGGCGCAAGAGTTCAAGGCCCACGCCGCCAACCGTACCGAAGCGACCGGCGGCGTCCTGACGGCCGACGACAAGATTTTCGATGCTGGCCCGAAGACGGTGGCGCAACTGACCGAGGTCATGGCCAACAGCA
This sequence comes from Asticcacaulis sp. P2_C5, assembly GCF_056404555.1. Lineage (NCBI taxonomy): Bacteria > Pseudomonadati > Pseudomonadota > Alphaproteobacteria > Caulobacterales > Caulobacteraceae > Asticcacaulis > Asticcacaulis sp. P2_C5. Next base: position 390,040 of record NZ_JBFUDU010000005.1, on the reverse strand, counting down.
AGACCCTGATCTGGAACGGGCCACTGGGTGTGTTTGAATTGCCACCTTTCGACGCTGCAACCGTCGCCGCTGCGAAATTTGCTGCAACGCAAACAAAATCGGGTAAGCTGGTTGCGGTCGCTGGCGGAGGCGACACGGTTGCCGCGCTGAACCATGCCGGCGTGGTCGATGACATGACCTTTGTTTCGACCGCAGGCGGCGCCTTCCTGGAATGGATGGAAGGCAAGGTCCTGCCCGGTGTTGCCGCATTGGAGGCTTGAGTACAGTCTGCAGGCTTGAGTACAGTACAGTAAGGGGAAATGAATTCGATATTTGCACGACGACGGAAAAAACAGGTCAAAGACCACCGTCGTCATGCGTCTGACCGGCCTTGCCACAGGGCCGCATTGAAAAGGGAAGTTAAATGGCTCGTATCAGTTTACGTCAATTGCTCGACCACGCGGCCGAGTATCAGTACGGCATGCCCGCCTACAATATCAACAATATGGAACAGGGCCTGGCCATTATGGAGGCGGCGCGCAAGACGCAGTCGCCAGTGATCATCCAGGCGTCGCGCGGCGCCCGCGCCTATTCCAACGATCTGATGCTGAAGCGCATGATCAATGCCCTGGTCGAGATCTATCCCGAAATTCCGCTGTGCATGCACCAGGACCACGGCAACAGCGTCGGCACTTGCGCCTCGGCCATCCAGCATGGCTTTACGTCGGTGATGATGGACGGCTCGCTGATGGCAGACGCCAAGACGCCCGCTAGCTACGACTACAATGTCGACGTGACGCGCCGGGTGGTTGAAATGGCCCATGCCTGCGGTGTCTCGGTCGAGGGCGAACTGGGCGTGCTGGGCTCGCTGGAAAGCGGCATGGGCGAGGCGGAGGATGGCCACGGCTTCGAAGGCGTGCTGGACCATTCGCAACTGCTGACCGATCCGGACCAGGCGGTCGATTTCGTCGCCCGGACCAATGTCGACGCCCTGGCCATCGCCATGGGGACGTCGCACGGCGCCTACAAGTTCACGCGCAAGCCCGACGGTGACGTCCTGGCCATGAACGTCATTTCCGAGATTCACAAGCGCCTGCCCAACACGCACCTGGTCATGCACGGTTCGTCGTCGGTACCGCAGGACCTGCAGGACATGATCAACGAATACGGCGGCAACATGCCGCAAACCTGGGGTGTGCCGGTCGAAGAACTGCAAAAGGCCATCAAGATGGGTGTGCGCAAGATCAATATCGACACCGATCTGCGCCTGGCCATCACGGCCGGCATTCGTGAGACCTTCGTCAAGAACCCCGAAGTGTTCGACCCGCGGACCTATTTCAAGCCGGCCTATGCCATGATGCAGAAGGTTTGCGAGGACCGCTTCGAACAGTTCGGCGCGGCCGGAAATGCGTCGAAAATCAAGCCGGTCGGCCTGTCGACCATGGTCCAGTTCTATCTGTAGAGGTTTGCCTACAGGCTGAACTTCAGGCCGATGCGGAGCTGACGCGGTTCCTGGGGGTGGAAGTGGACATCGGCCACCCCGCCGGCAGCTTCCCCGGCCAGGCGCGACTCATAGAAATAGGTGATGTCGTTGTCGCCGCTATCCAGCAGGTTCAGCACGTCAAGGGTCAGGGCGGCGCGGCCGAATTCGTGGTTCCACGCCCCATTGACCAGGGTCGAGGTCCGCGAACGTGCTGAATCGTCTTCGATCAGGGCAGAGGGTCCCAGACGGCGGAAGGTGACTTCGAACGTGTCGTGCGGGCCGGCCTTGGCCGTCACGCCTGCCGTCAGGACGTAGTCGAGCGCGTTCGGGATTCGCTCACCGGTGACGTAGCGGGCATGGGTCGCGGCATAGCTGAAATCGAAGTTGAGCGCCCTGACCGGCGTATAGCTGGCAGTGAACTCGACGCCGTGCCGGCGCGAGGCCGCACTCGATTCCGTATCACCCGCGTCGCCGGAATAGACCAGTTCCGAATCGAGATCGAGCGCCCACGCCGTCAGGCTGGCCGACAGCCCACCACGTTCGAAGCGCGCCCCGATTTCCGATCCGGTGGCGGCAGCAAACAGAGGCGCCGGATCGACGGCCGCCAATGTGCCGCGGGCGTCGTTGCTGTGAAAGCCCCGGCCCCAGTCGCCGTAAAACTCCCACGATGGCGACAGTCGGTAGGCCAGTGTCAGTTTCGGGCTGGCTATGGTGCGGCCGCGCGTACCGGAATTGGCGGGATCGGCGGCATCGACCTGGTTGCGCAAGGTATCGAGCCGCACGGCCAGGCTGGTGCGCAAGGCACCCGTCTGCCAGTCGGCGCGACTCCACAGTCCCGCCGACAGCTGCGTGACCGCATCCTCGCGCCGCGTCGCCAGCCTATGCCGGCTTTTTGTCGCATATAGCCCGATCCGGCCAATATCGTCATAGTGCAGATCGGCGCCTGTCGAGAGGTCGAGACCCGGCGACACCTGCCACCGCTTGCTGGCGGATGCGCCTGCGACCCACCGTCGTTCGGCCTGTTCGAACTGGTCGCCGTTCTCGCGGTCATCGAGAAAATAGGTAAAGTTGGACCACAGGTTCAGCCGGTAGGCCTGGGCATAGACAACGAGGTCGCTGTCGTCGGTCTGGCGGCGGGCGGACAGGATCGTCCTTTGGCTACGGCCGCCGTCCGACGGGTCGATGACGCCCAGCGGCGACAAGGTCCCGGCGGCAACGGCGCGTAGCGGTATCTGGTCGGCCGAGTTCCAGTCGGCCGTGTAGTACAGTCCACTAATCCGCCAGGCGCCCAAACGGTAGCTACCGTGCAGGCCCAGCTTGTGCAGATCTTCCGGCGTCGTCCACGGGCCGTCATTGCGCTGGGCATCGACAGCGACATAGGCGTCGTCGGTAATACGCCAAGCCCCCACCAGACGGCCATAACCGTTGCCACCGGCCTGTACCTGGAGGGACGAGGTCCGCAGGCTGGCTGTTGTGTTAAATGACGCCGTACCGGCGGCCGAGAAATCGCCAGTATCGGCATAGTAGGTGCCTTTGCGATAGCTGATGCTGCCGATCAGTTCCGGGGTCACCGTGTTGATATCGAGATAGCCCTGGCCGTGGGCATTGGTGCGCAGGTTAAGCGGCACACCGTCGAGGAAGATCGAGAAGTCGGTGCCGTGGTCGAGATTGAAGCCGCGCAGGAAATACTGGTTGGCCTTGCCCTCGCCCGAATGCTGGGTGGCGGCCAGGCCGGGCACGACTTCGGACAGTTCCCCTGGCCGCAGCAAGGGACGCAGGGCATAGTCAGAAAAGGTCACCACGCCTTCGCTCGCCGAGGTCGCCCTGCCGACTTCGCGGTTGCGACGGCCCCAGACATAGATAACCGGCGTATCGTCGCTCGGCGAGGCGGTGCTGATGACCTGCTCGGTGGCAGGGAGGGAGTCCACGTGTGAGGTCCTTTAGGAGGGAAAAATCGACATGCCGAGCGGTTCGACTGGTCGTATTCCCCCGCCCACCGCCTTCAGCGGTCCCCCCTCCCCGCACGCGAGGAGGGCGAAACCTTTGTATATTACGTCTTTGCTGCTCTGATGGATGCAGCCGCTCAGGCTTTCGGCGTGTACCAGATAGGTGACGACCAGGCGCGTTCCTGGATGGTCGCCGCAATGCCATCTGGCAGAGGCAGACCATTCTGGACCGCCAGCAGGGTCGTCCAGCGCGGTGTCGGGATTTCCAGCACGCGGACATAATAGGCCGCCGATTGCGACGCCTTGAATTCCGGGTCGCGCCAGGTGGTCTGCAGGGCGACCGAACCGATGGTATTGGTATAGGCGCCGGTCTTCAGGTCGACCGTATTACCGATCGGCTTCAGCTTGCCGGACGCGTCATGACCGCGGCCGGCATCGAAGGCGACGTCGAACACCTTCTCCTTCTGGACGCCGTTCTCGACCCAGACCTTGACGATCTGGACACGGTCAAGATTGGCGCCATTGGGGTCTTTCAGAGCCCAGACGAGGAAGGATGGGGCGCCGGCATTCGCCGGACGCGCCGGCAGGTCGGACCCCATCGGCGTACCATGGGCATAGGCCTGTTTCACGGCGTCGCTCTTCTTGTCGAAGCCGGGCGCGAAGTCCCAGCCACCGAACAGACGCACCTTGAGGCGCGTACCCGAGGTGGCAAACGTCTCCTTGCGGCGGAAGGCGTCATAGATCGACTCGCGGGTGTTCTGCTCGGCCCAGACGCCGGTCAGGCCGGCAGAACCGGTGATGGTGGCGTTGAACGCCGCCGGATCGGTTGACGGCGACAGCAGCGCCCGGGCCGCTTCGACCGATGTCTTGCCGCCGCCGACATTGGCGCCGCCGATATTGCCGCCGAAGTCCTTTTCTGAGGAGACGCTGAGGCCGCCGTGGAAATCAGCCGAGCCCGTATAGCCGGACTTATACGGATTGGCGCCGATCTTTTCGTTGATGACCAGGCCCTTGCCGAGGGCATCGCGGGTGTAGGAGCCTGCCGGGCGGCTTTTTTGCGGCGAGATCAGCAGGCGGTCGAAGATTTCGAAGCCGGCGAACTCGTCATTGGGCGACAGGCTGGGATGGGTTTCCGACGTGCCCTTGTTCTGCGAAATCTCGGTCAGCGGCTCATTCTCGCTGCGCAGGGTGGCGTAGGCGACGTCAATCGGGCGACCATCCAGCGTGGTCCAGTCGTACATCAACCCGTTGGAGGCATTGGCGTTGTGACTGATGGCAAGCGCCTCGAAGCCCTGGCCGCGGATCTTGGTCAGCCATGACCAAAGGTCCTCTGGCTTCGACGAATCGATCGAGCTGAACGGGTGAGGCGCCGCACTCCCGCGGAAGATGACATTGCGGTGCAGGTTCTGCCCGTTCGGCATCGAGCTCCACTCATAGCCGATAAAGGTGGTGAACTTGCCGGGCTGGTAGTTGCGGTTGGCGGCGTCGATCTCGCGTTGCCATGCCGAGGAGGTGAGATCGGCGATATTGACGCCGGGTATGCCCTTAAGAATGTCGCCCTTGAGCAGCTGACCGATCAGGGCCAGGGCTTCCGATACACCATCACGCTTGGCGGTCAGGTCGAGCTTGCCCTCGGCCTTGGCCTTCAGAATGCGCTGCCCCAGTTCGCTTTTCGAGAGGGCGCTGTTCGGATCGTCCAATTCATTGAACACACCGATATTTTCCGAGTGGTCGGTGACCGCCAGAAAATCGAGCGGTTCACCGCGGCGGACCTTCTCGCCAAGATAATTGATCTCCTCGCCGCGGGCGAAGTGGTAGGCCTCATCCGGCGTGGTCTTGGTACCCATCAGGACATAGGCGTCGAAGGAGTTGGTGGTGTGCAGGTGCAGGTCGCCATACCACGCTTGACGGTCTTCGGGCGCCGTCGAAGCCGGCGGAGCGGCAACGGGTACGGCGGCTGTGACAGCCTGCTGGCGGGCGATGGCGAAACCGGCGCCGGCGACGATGGCGACAGCCAGGCCGGTCAGGGCGACGGTAGAGAGCAGCTTGGTTTTCATGGTGGATATCCCTGAGATTTTAATGAAGGGCGGCATGGAGGCGTTCGAACACCCAGAAGGTGGCGCAGACGCCGATGACGTAATTCGGTGCGTGAATGAGCGCCGGATGACGGGTGAATTTGACGCGTTTGAGGAGGAAGATGACGAGGAGGACGACGGCGACGAAGATCAGTTGGCCGATCTCGACCCCGGCGTTGAACAAAAGCAGGGCCAGCGGGATGTTGTCCCTGGGCAGGCCGATCTCGGCCAGGGCGCCGGCGAAGGCGGTGCCGTGCAGCAGACCGAAAGCGAAGGCGATCAGCCACGGCCAGCGTTGAGTGACGCTGGTCTTACCACGCGCGAAGTTGGTGAGTTCGACGGCGACAAAGACGATACTGAGCGCGACCAGGGCTTCGATCTGGGCCGGCTTGACGGTGATGACGTGCAGCGCCGTCAGGGCCAGGGTGATGCTGTGAGCGACAGTGAAGGCGGTGACGGTCTTGAGCAGGGTCGGTATGCCGCGGACCAGCAGGACCAGGCCGAGCACGAACAGCAGGTGATCGTAGCCGGTCAGGATGTGGGTGATCCCCAGGCCGACATAGGTGGCGATCGGTAGGTTGTTGCCGCGCCGATCGAGCGACAGAGTGCCCGCTTGCGGCCGCAGGAGCTGCTGCAGATCGTGGCCATCGGCATAGTGGATGACGACCAGGGCATCGGTGATCGAGCGGTCAAGGCCATGGACCGTAACCGTGCGGCCGCCGAGGCCTGTCTTGCCGGCATCGAGATCGCGCCAGATGCGCGTCTGGTAGCCGGGTCCGGATTCGACCGTGGGCTGGCCCGACAACAAGCCGCCGGAGATGTCGGGATCGAGACGCACCGCCAGGCTGGCCGTCGCCGGCTGCTTGAACAGCACGTCGACATGGCCATCGGTGCGCTCGGTGATTTCAAGATAGGCCGGGCGGACCTCGTGGGCGTTGGCAACGGCGGCCAAACCGGTCAGGAGCAGGAACACTGTCGCGAGTATAAGTCTGAGTGTTGGGGCTATACCACCAAGCCAGTCCTCCACCGCTTGCGGGGGAGGTGTCGGCGAAGCCGACGGAGGGGGGAATTGTTGTTTATGCGATGCAGGACTGATTGCGCATTTATCAGCGACGCGTTGCGCCAAGCTGAACGTCTCGAGTTGCCCCCTCCGGCGCTTCGCGCCACCTCCCCCGCAAGCGGTGGAGGACTGTGCTTTAATTGCCTGCCGAAATGCACGCAGGGGGAGACGTTTATCCAGGTGCAGCCCGACGGGGGTGCTGGTGGCCGACTGGGTCATTTTGCCGCCTCGACCACGACGTTGTACGACTTGCGCAGCTTGGCCAGGGTGTCGCCGTTGATCTTTTCGCGCTGGGCGGCGCGCCAATCGTCGAGCACACGGGTGGCGACCGCTTCGTAGGGTTGGGGTTTGGCAGGGGTCACGCCGGTAACGCGAACCAGGTGCCAGCCAAAACCCGAGTGGAAAGGACCGACCCATTCGCCGGGTCTGGCCGTGAACAGCTCGTGGCTGAGCGCACTGGCGCCGAACAGGCGTTCGGCGTCGCCCTGAGTCAAATCAGCCAGGTCACTGGGGCCCGGGAAGACGTCGCCGGCTTCGGGTGCACGCTCGGCGTGCGATGCGATCAGGCGCGGCAATGCCTCCTTGGCGCGTTCCAGGGCCAGGCCATCATCACCCTTGTCCGGGGTGAAATAGACGTGGGTGAAGGCGCGGCGCTCCGGCTCGCCATAGGCGGCCTGATGATCCGAGTACCAGGCGTGCAGGGTGGCATCCGACGGGGTCTGCAGGCTTTGCAGATCCTGTTGCAGGAACTCGTATTTTTGAACCAGGCGGCGACGAACGATTTCGTCGTCACTGTCGAGGCCCAGCGCCAGGCTTTCGCGATACTCGATCTCCTCGCGGACATAGTTGTCGACCAGGGTGTGGAGCTGGCCGTCGGTCGGCGCCTGGCCGAACTGCTGGCGGAAGGTGTCTTTCAGCCGGTCGACGCGTTCCGGCGTCACCACGACGCGATAACGCGTCGTGTAGTGCTCTATCGTTTCGCTGGCGGCGAACAGGGCAGCGCCGATCAGGATGAAATGGACCAGCGGCTCGCGCGCCGCCTTGCGCAGCCAGTCGGGAAATCTGGCTGGCAAGGCGGCCCAGGTGAAGGCTGGAAGCCGCACGCCCGGTGCGGAAGCGGATTTGGTGTTCATGACGGTCTAGCCTCCGAACTTGTGGCGCAGGGTCAGGCCATAGGTGCGCGGTTGCGACGGGATGCCGGTAATGACTCCGGACGCGCCCGCCGTGCCGGCACCCAGGGTTTCGAAATATTTGGCCTGTCCGATATTGCGCGACCACAGGGTCAGGCTGTCCGTGCCGTCCTGGCTGCGCACGCCCAGCTGGGCATTGACGACAGTGAAGCCGTTGATGCGCGACGAAGCCGAGTCGTTGATCGTGGCGAAGAAGGCCGACTTGAGGTTGGCGTCGGCGGCGGCGAACAGCTCGTAGCGGCTGCCCGGCAGGGGGTGGCTGTAATCGGCGCCGAAGCTGGCCGACCATTTCGGCGCGCCCGGCAACTGGCGGCCCGACAGGTCGATATAATTCGCCGTCGCCGGCAGCAGGCCGGTATATTCGACCGGTGGCGGCGCCTGCTTGTAATCGGCGTATTCGGCTTCGGTATAGGCGACCGACAGGTACAGGCCGAGATTTTCGGTCGGACGGTAGCGGATGTCGCTCTCGATACCCTGCGAGCGCACCAGACCGATATTGGCGATATAGGTGGTGAACAGCTGGGTGTCGAAGACGTTGGTCTGGTAGTCCTTGGTGTCGGTGCTGAAGGCGGCGACGTTGAAGGTCAGGTTGCGGTTGAGCAGGCTCGACTTGAAGCCCAGCTCGTACGAATCGACCTGTTCCGGCTCGACCGCCTTGGGAACGCTGGGCGCCAGGTTGGACAGGTTCAGCCCGCCCGACTTGTAGCCACGCTGATAGCTGGCATAGGCCAGGATGTCCTTGCTGAAGCGGTAGTTGGCGGTCAGCAGGCCCGAGACATTGCTTTCGTCGGTGTCGACCGTATAGGCGTTGCCGGCGCCAACCAGGTTGCGGATCTTGGTGACATAGGCCTGGTCGGCCGGCGCGAAGCTGTCGAGCGGGGCGCCGCCGACCACGTGCTGTTCATAGACGCCGGTCTTCTGTTCAGACGTATAGCGCAGGCCGCCGGTCAGCTCCCAATGTTCGGAGACGTTCCAACTGGCCTGGCCGAACAGGGCCCAGGATTTGGTCTCCGGGCGCGAATAGGCGGCGATCTGGTAGTCGTCGAGCGCGGCCGTAGCCAGGGCGGCCTGTTCCGGAGTCGGATACAGGACCGGCGGCAGGTTCCACCTGGCGGCGTAGGGCCCGTACCAGAAGGTCGAATAGCCATCGACCTTCTGCCAGAAGTAATAGACGCCGGCGACCCAGTCGATGGTCCGCTCACCCTGCGAGGCGATGCGGAATTCCTGCGACAGCTGCTTCTGGTGGTCGATAATCCGCGCCTGGCGAATGGCGGGCAGGCCGATGCCGTCGGCGTCGTTTTCCGGCTTCCAGTCCCAGGAACGGCCAGCGGTAATAGAGGTAAAGCTCAGGCTGTCAGTGGTATATTCGACCTTGGCCGACAGGCCCGCCGTGTACATCTGGGTACGGACGCGCGAGTCGATATCGGCATTGTAGGAATAGGGATCGATTGCCGGGACGGTATAGCCGACGCGGGCGGCACGGGCATAGTAGTCATTGGGCAGGGGCGTGCCGTCGACGCGGGTATTGGCGACCCCGACGACAACGCCGATGCAGCAATCCTGGCGCTGCAGGCCGTAATCGGCGATGACGCGGATCTTCAGGTTTTCGGTCGGCGTGGCCAGCAATTGGGCGCGGGCGGTCAGGTTGTCGTAGCCACCCAGTTCGCGGCCATCATGCAGGTTGTGGACATAGCCGTCGCGATGGGTGCCGGCAATCGAGGCGCGAAAGGCCAGCTTGCCGTCGACGATCGGGCCGGTGATGCTGCCCTTGATCTGCTGGTAGCCGAGATTGCCGCCGGTCGCTTCCAGCGTGCCGCCGAACACCTGGGACGGTTCTTTCGTCACGATATTGATTGCGCCGGCCGTCGTGTTCTTGCCGAACAGCGTGCCCTGCGGTCCACGTAGCACCTCGACCTGCTGCAGATCGACCAGGTCGAATTGCGACTGGCCCGGGCGACCGTAATAGACGTCGTCGACATAGAAGCCGACGCCCTGCTCCAGTCCGTCATTGGTCAGGGAGACATTGCCACCCAGGCCGCGGATACTGACATTGGCGTTGCGCGGGTTGAAGGTGAGGGTCTGGACGCTGGGCACCAATTGCTTGAGCTGGTCGAGGCGGTAGGCGCCGCTGCCCTCGATCTGCGAGGCCGAAAGGGTCGAGATGGCGATCGGCACGCGCTGGACACTTTCGCTGCGGCGACGGGCGGTGACGACGACTTCGATCGCGCCTCCGCCGGCGGCGGCAATTTCAGCGGCCGCGTCTGCCGTGTCTTCGGCGTGGGCAGCACCGACGCCCAAGCCCAAGCTAAGAGCGGTCGACGCCAGAAGAAGGGCCGCGCTTAGCCGGGGTTTCCGGTAACGCGTATCCCGGGGTCGGAACGATAACAAGACAGACATGAAACTTCCTCAGATGAGCGCAAAATGGGCACCGTCGCCAGGCGGTTCCCGGCGTTCGGCCAGACGACGATCGGCGCCTGGAATGCGTTCATTAGAAAAGCTCAGTCGGCCCCAGCCAAATGACCATTTGTCATAAGCACCTGAAATAGCTCGGCTTAATTTTCAAAACTGAGGTAATTCAACAACTTGGTTGCGCCGCAACAAGATTTGGAAAAATTCTGCCGCCAGAATTTAGAATTTCTCTTTTGACGTAAATCACCACTAATTTACTGTTGTATTACGCCTTGTGAATGCGACGACGCCGCTCGGCCCCTTTCCCCTGACTCACGCTTAAAAGGACCGTCGTCGCATGGCCACGAATCTGCCCTCTTCTTCACCTGCACTGTCGCGACGCCACATACTGACCGCGGCCGCCGGCATGGGCGCCCTCACCGCCCTGGGCAGCCCGCCGGCCTTTGCCGCTGACGATTTTTCCGCTGTCGCCGAAGCCGCCGCCATCTGGGGACTGCCTCTGGTCGAGACCGGCCGTTATCTCGACCTGTCGCGGCAGTCGGGCATCGGCTTCAACCGCTTCTACCTGAATCCGAAGCTGGCCACGCCCAGCCTCAAGGTGGCCGGGCCCAATGTCGACACCATCTATGGCTTTGCCTGGCTGGACCTGGCGAAGGAGCCGATCGTGCTCGATGTGCCCGATACCGGCGATCGCTACTATTCGATCCAGTTGGTCGATGCCTACGAAAACACCTTCGCCTATGTCGGCCGCCGCGAGACCGGCACCCGGGCCGGAACCTATGTCATCGCAGCACCGGGCTGGACCGGCAGCCTGCCGGCGGGCACCCGGCTGATTTCCGCCCCGACCCCGCTGGTTTTCGCCCTGACCCGGACCCTGGTGCGCGGAGAGGCCGACGCGCCCCTGGCCGCCGACCTGCAGCTCCATTATACCCTGGCACCCCTGTCCACCTATCCAGCCGGCAGAACGGGCGGCATCGTCCAGGAAGATGTCCTGAACATATTGCCGGTGCTCGATCTGAAGGCGGCGGGAGCCGGCTATTTCGACGAGCTGGATCGGCGGGTTCGCGCCTGGCCGCCGACCGGCCGGGAAGCGGAGACCTTTGCAAGCCTGTCTGCCCTGGGTCTCGGAACCGATGCCTATGCCCAGCGCCGTCAGTCAGGCGCCCTCAGCGACGCTGTCCTCGGTGAAGCCTTTGCGCGCGCATGGGCCCGTGTCCAGGCCAGCAACCCGGCCGAGGTCATCAATGGCTGGCGCGTCAATTTTCATATCAGCAAGTTTATCGCCGATCCCCTCGTTCGCGCTGGCGTCAACCGTTACGGACCCGGGGCGCATATTGCCGAAGAAGCCCTGTATTTCTCGGCGACCGGCGATGCCGACGGCCAGCCTTTGTCGGGACAGAACCGCTACAGCCTCACCTTCCCGGCTGGCCAACTGCCGCCGGTCGAGGCCTTCTGGTCACTGATCCTGTATGGCCCTGACTTCTTTCTCGTCGACAATCCGATCAACCGCTACGCCATCAATGACCGTACGCCAGGGCTTGAGCCGGGGGTGGACGGTTCGCTCACCCTTCTGATCCAGAAGGACGCGCCGGCCGATACCGCCAATTGGCTGCCGGCGCCGGACGGGCGATTCCAGCTGATCCTGCGCACCTACCAGCCGGGCACGGCCATTCTCGACCGCAGCTATAAGCTGCCGCCATTGCATCGGGTGTAGGATGAACTTCCAGCAACTGAGGTTTGTTCGCGAAGCCCAGCGCCGCGACTTCAACCTGACCGAAGTCGGCAATGCCCTCTACATGTCACAGTCCGGCGTCAGCAAGCGTATCCGCGAGCTCGAAATCGAACTGGGTGTCGATATTTTCGTCCGGCGCGGCAAGCGCATCACGGGCCTGACGGCGGCCGGCGAAGACCTGATCGTCATTGTCGAACGCATCCTGGGCGAAACCGACGCGCTACGGGCCTGTGCCAGCGATCTGCGCAAGCGCCCGTCGCGAGCGGGATTGCCCCTATCCGCGGACCTGTGCCTGGCCTGTTAACGGCAACCCGGCGAAGTATCCGGTCAAGCGCCTGATCGCCTCCTCGACCTCGGGAGTCGAGACGGCGAAGCTGAAGCGAATAAAACGGCGGCCATCGACGGGATCGAAATCGATCCCCGGCGCTGTCGCCACCCCCGTCGCCAGCACCAGCTCCTTGCAGAATTGCAGGCTATCGTCGGTCAGGTGGGCAATGTTGGCATAGACATAAAAAGCGCCGTCGGGCGGCGCGATCGAGGTCAAGCCCATGGCCGGCAGGGCGTCCAGCAACAGGCGGCGATTGGCGGCGTAGGTGGCGACATGGCCTTCGAGTTCGTCGCGGCAGTCGAGCGCCGCCAGGCCGGCATGCTGGCTTAGCGACGGCGCGGTCAGGAAGAGGTTGCTGCAATAGGCCCGGACGTGACGGATTTCGTCATCCGGCACCAGCAACCAGCCCAGACGCCAGCCGACCATGCTGAAATATTTGGAAAAGCTGCTGACCACGCGAGCCTCGGGGGCGAATTCGAGCAGGGAATGCGCCGGCTCGACGTAGGAGAGGCCGTGATAAATCTCGTCGGAAATGATCCGGATGCCACGCGCACGGCACACGGCGGCAATAGCCGCCAGTTCGGCAGCTTCGATAATCGTCCCGGTCGGATTGGCGGGGCTGGCGACAATGACACCGTCGGGCGCCGGGTCGAGCGCGGCCAGGGCGGCGGCGGTAAGTTGGAAGCGAACATCGGCGCCGCAGGGAATCTCGACCGGGACCATATGCACCGCCCTGACCGTATTGCGGTAGGCGACATAGCCCGGCCGCGCCATGGCAATACGCGCGCCGGCGGGGAAACCCGAGATCAGGGCCAGCAACAGGGCCGGTGAAGCCCCACAGGTCAGGATGAAGCGGTCCGGATCGACGGTTACGCCGTAGCTGTCGCGATAATGCCTGGCCAGCCGCGTCTTGAGCGGCAGACTTTCCCAGTAACCCATGGCTTCGCTGTCGAGAATGGTGTGGGCGACGACCAGGGCGTCTTTCGGTGCGCCGGTCGAGGGTTGGCCGAACTCCATATGGATGATCGAGCGTCCCTCCCCCTTCAGACGGTGCGCCAGGCGGCTGATGTCCATGGCGTAGAAGGGTTTGATCGCACTGTCCATGTCGGCTCTCGAAACGGGAATAACCATCCGTAGATCAGCTTCCCCAAACCCTCCAGCGCTTTTATGTAGCAGGGCGTGAATTGACTTGCGCCCCCATATGCGCTTGAAGGCCCCAAAGGTCTTTCCGCATGTTGATCCAGTTCAAACGCCGCTTTTCCATGGCCCACCGCCTGCGCTTCGATTCCGTATCGAAATGCATGACGCCGCATGGCCACAACGAATTCGTCGCGGTCAGCCTGCAGCAGAAAGCGGATGCCGCCGGCATGGACTGGGGTAATGCCAACTACACGGCCAGCTTCGCCGACCTGAAGCGGCACTGGCATGGCTTTGTCGACGACGCCCTGGATCATGCCTTCCAACTGGGGCACGACGACCCGATGCTCGGCTATTTCCGCGATCATGAGCCGGACCTGCTGCCGCGCCTGCTGGTCATCGAAGGCGACCCGACGACCGAGGCGGTAGCGACGGCGCTCTATATGAAGCTCAACGCCATACTGGCTGCCTTCCGGCCGGATTTCGAATGCGTCCGTTTCGAGATCGAAGAGACGCCAACCAACAGCATTATCCTGACGCCGGACGATGTCGCGACCTGCCCTATCCGGCTGGGCGAATGGTGTCACCGCGCCGATATGAGCCTCAACGACCTGTTACCGGTCGACTCCTGGGGGACGTTTTCGTGATCATACATCGGCAGATATTCGTTCAGGGTTTGAAGGTCGAGGCCGCCATCGGCGTCTATGACCATGAACACGGCCGCACCCAGCCGCTGGTCATTGACGCACTGATCGATCTCAGCCTGCACGACATTCACGGGCTTAAGGACACGCTGAATTACGAACTGGTTGGCAAAATCGCCCGCGACTATATCGCCCGCGGCCATATCCGCCTGGTCGAGACCCTGGCCGAGGATATGGCGACAACCTTGCTAGACTTGCCGCATGTCCAAAGGGTCGAACTGTCAATCCACAAGCCGGAAGCGCTAAGCGATGCCGACCGCGCCGGCGTGACGGTTACCTACACCCATTGAGGCGGATATGGCACTGGCCTTCAAAGACCATCTGAGCCTGATGGCGCGCTACAACGAAGTGATGAACGCGAAGCTTGTAGCGCTTCTGGCGCCGATACCGACGGCGCAGTTGCAGGAATCGCGCGGCGCCTTTTTCGGCTCGATCCTCGGAACCCTGAACCACCTGATGGTGGCCGACCTGGTGTGGCTGAACCGGATGCGGCCTCAGCCCTATGGTGCTGCCCTGGCACAGCTGGAGTCCCTGCCCCGTCCGACGGCACTGACCGATACGCTGCATTACGATATGGCATCGTTCGCGCCGTCACGGGCTGAACTCGACGCCCTGATCCGCCGCTTTATCGATGGGCTGTCGGACTCCGATATCGCCGGACCTCTGGTCTACAGCAATATGCGCGGCGAGCCGTTCACCAAGACCCTGGGCCTCGTGCTGAGCCATGTCTTCAATCATCAGACCCATCATCGCGGGCAAATCACCACCCTTCTCAGCCAGATGGGTCTCGATATCGGGGTGACGGACCTGGCGCCGCTGGTGCCGGATCTGGCCTAGATTTTGCTATGCAGCATAGGTCCGCCGTATTAGGTTGAACGGACGCACAAGGACTTACGCATGACCAAACCCGCCAGCACCGCCAGTCAACTCGCGACCTTTCTCGCCGACGGCCGCGGCATGGCCATGCTGATCTATGCCCTGCTGTTCTTCATGGTGCTGACGTTCGGCCTGACGGGTATTTTGGCACTGATTCTCACCACATTTGCCGACTCGGACAAGACTCCGGACTGGATCAAGAGCCACTACCAGTTCCAGGCCCGTACCTTCTGGATAGGTATCGCACCGACCCTGGTCATGATCATCATCTTCATGCTGTTCATGCCGGCGATAATCGCTGGTCTGGTCCGCGCAGGAATATCCGAAGAAGCGGTGAAAATCTCGGCCACCTTCCTGACCGTCATGCCGGTGCTGGGCTGGGTCGCTGCCCGCTGCGTCATGGGCTTCAACCACCTGTTCCATAACCGCGCCTATCCCAATCCCAAGGCCTGGCTGGTTTAGGCCTTAGTCGACCACATCGTCCGGGTTGCCCGGCGCAGCGCTGGCGGTCGTATTGGCCGAGCTCCTGGGACGCAGACCCGCCATGTCGAACAGGTTGAACTTGACGCCGTCATTGATCACGTCACCCGGTTGCTGATCCGCTTCGCAGGCGCTCAGCCGTTTGGCGGCCACGGCATAGTTGGTAACGCGGTTGCCCTGCGGCGACTGCGGATTGGTCGTCTGCGAGCGCAGCTTCATCGTGTAGTCGGTTGTGTAGTCGCCGGTGATCGAACCCGAATATTCGTTGCTGACATTATTGCCCATGTCGCAGGCCGCCAGGACGCCCCAGCCGGTATCGACCTTGCTGACCGTCTTGCGGCAGCGGTCACCCGACAGATCGGTGCCCAATATACCAAGATGAAGATCGGTCGCAGCATCGATGCAGATCTGCAGAATCTGCGGCGAATCTTCGCTGCCCTCTTCCGTAAGGGTCATCTCCCACAGGCCTGGGGTGCGCGGCGGTAACGGAATGGCGGGTTTGGCAGGGGCGGGTGCCACGGCAGGTTGCGCCGGAGGCGCCGCCGGTTTCTTGCCACAGCCCGACACCAGACCGGTTAGCCCGATCAGTGCGAACGCAAGAAGCCGCCCCCCAAGGGCCGGTGACCGGCAGGTCAGAACCATGGAAATCCCCTTTACAGAGCCGAATCCTAGGGGAAATTATGAGTCCATGCCAGAGTTATATTATAACCGGCGTTACATGTGCACAGATACTTGCCGACGACTTATCGCCGGCTCAGAACTGTCCCGGACTCAGTTTTTTTTTGAAATCACCTGCAAAGTCTGCAGCGTACGCGGCAGTTCGTCAGCCAGACGACGACAGATTTCACGGGCGCCGATCGAATAGACTTCACCACCATCGGCGATTTCCAGCGCCATCTTGGCCGTCGCGTCGATCAGCACTTCAAACTCGCTGATCTGCTCACGCGCCAGCGCCCGGGCCTCTTCCTGGAGGCGACGAACACGTGACGTGCGGCTTTCGCGCACGGTGGCGGGAGTCTCATCGAAACTCGCCTTGTGTGCCACGTGGGCGGGCAGGCTCATGACCTTGTCTCCGTCGATGACCTGACCCAGCGCAACCTCTTTGGAAACAGGCGGCACCACGTTTAATCTTGTCCTACGCATCTTTTACCCCAGACTCGGTGTCAGTACCGTCAAGTTTCCGCGCACAAGGTTAACAACCTCTTTACCCGGCTCCCTGGCGAGTCAGCCCGACCATTTTGCAGATGCCTTAAAGTCACCTTATTTGAGATAAAAATCCAGTATGAATATTGCGCAACAGGCCTGATTTTTTCGATTCATCGGCAGGTGTGTGACGCCTGCCTCAGGCACGCCGTTGCGCGATTCTAATCGCCACCGATCATGTCCTTGGCGAACTCCAGGTCGAGCAGCTTCAGGCGCTTGATTTCGTCGCGCAGACGGGCTGCCGTCTCGAATTCCAGATTGCCGGCAGCTTCGCGCATCTTCGCTTCCAGATCCCTGAGCGTCGCCTGGAAGTTCGAGCCGAGAAACGGTTTCGTGTCACTCTCCGCCACGCCCATGGGAATCTGGACTCGATCACCCTTCTCGAACGGGCTGTCGATAATATCCGAAATGCCGCGTTTGACGCTTTCAGGTGTTATGCCGTGTTCTATATTATAGGCCGTCTGTTTTTCACGACGGCGCGTGGTCTCGGCCAGGGCCCGCTCCATCGATCCGGTGATTCGATCGGCGTACAGAATAACCCGGCCGTCAATATTACGGGCGGCCCGTCCGATCGTCTGAATCAGTGAAGTTTCGCTGCGCAAAAAGCCTTCCTTGTCGGCGTCGAGAATGGCGACGAAACCGCATTCCGGGATATCGAGCCCTTCACGGAGCAGGTTGATGCCGATCAGCACGTCGAAGGCGCCCAGACGCAGGTCACGAATAATCTCGATCCGCTCCAGGGTCTCGATATCGGAGTGCATGTAGCGCACCCGGATTCCCTGCTCGTGCATGTAGTCGGTCAGGTTTTCGGCCATCTTCTTGGTCAGCACGGTGACCAGCGAGCGATAACCGTGTTTGGCGACTTCACGGACCTCGGCGATGACGTCGTCGACCTGGCTGAAGCCGTCCTTGTGCACCGGGCGGATCTCGACCGGCGGGTCGATCAGGCCGGTCGGGCGAATGACCTGCTCGGCGAAGACGCCTGCGGTGCGTCCCATTTCCCATGGCCCGGGCGTCGCCGAGACGTAGATCGACTGGGGTCGCATGGCGTCCCATTCCTCGAACTTGAGCGGCCGGTTGTCCATACACGACGGCAGACGGAAGCCGTATTCCGCCAGGACGCTCTTGCGCGCAAAGTCGCCGCGGTACATGCCGCCGATCTGCGGCACCGAGACGTGGCTTTCGTCGACGAACAAAAGCGCATTTTCCGGCAAATATTCGAAGAAGGTCGGCGGCGGCTCGCCGGCCCCGCGTCCGGTCAGGTAGCGCGAATAGTTTTCGATGCCGGCGCAGGCCCCCGTCGCCTGCATCATTTCCAGATCGAAGGTCGTGCGCTGCTCCAGGCGCTGGGCCTCCAGCAGCTTGCCCTCGGAGTGAAGTTGCTCCAGCCGCGTCTTCAATTCGGCCTTGATGCGATCGATCGCCTGGTTGAGCGTCGGGCGCGGCGTGACATAGTGGCTGGCGGCATAGATCTTTACCTCAGTCAGGTCGGACGACTTCTTGCCGGTCAGCGGGTCGAATTCCTGGATCGACTCGATCTCGTCGCCGAACATGTTGATGCGCCAGGCGCGATCCTCATAGTGGGCCGGATAGATCTCGATGACGTCGCCGCGCCGCCGGAAGGTGCCGCGTTCGAACGCCTGGTCATTGCGCTTGTATTGCAAAGCGACCAGATCGGCGCGCAACTGGCTTTCATCGATCGACTGTCCGACCTTCAGCTCGAAGGTCATGGCGGTGTAGGTCTCGACCGAGCCGATACCGTAGATGCACGACACCGAGGCTACGACGATGACATCGTCCCGTTCGAGGACCGCCCGCGTCGCCGAGTGGCGCATGCGGTCAATCTGCTCATTCACCGATGAGTCCTTCTCTATATAGGTGTCGGTACGCGGGACATAGGCTTCGGGCTGGTAGTAGTCGTAATAGGAGACGAAATACTCGACCGCATTGTCGGGAAAGAAGGCCCTGAACTCGCTGTAGAGCTGGGCGGCCAAGGTCTTGTTATGGGCCAGGATCAGGGCCGGACGCTGGGTCAGCTCGATGATCTTGGCCATGGTGAAGGTCTTGCCGGAGCCGGTGACGCCCAGCAGGACCTGATCATGCTCATGCGCATTGACGCCTTCCATCAGTTCCGCGATGGCTGTCGGCTGGTCGCCGGCCGGTTCATAGGGCGCCGCCAGGCGGAAACGCCGCCCACCTTCCGACTTTTCCGGACGCTGCGGCCGGTGCGGGACCCAGGTGACCGGGTGGACTGGGTTAAAATCGGCCACAAACGCGCCCGAATTATCGGAGACGCCGGGGTTTTGCGGGGAACGGTTCATGAACGTAACATAAGGCCGAGGGAAAAAAATGAAAGAGAGCGACAAAAATTCCGCGGCTTCTTTTTGCCTGCGACACCTTGACGTAGCCGAAGCGGTGCGAAGTGATTCTGACGCGGTGCAGCGTCAATTCTTGTCAGCGTGGTCTGTAACACGGCGTGATTTCCGTTATGATTCCAGTCCGTTATGCCAACCGCCCCGCCGGGCCTGTACGCAGGTGCGATAAAAATACCGACGAAAGTCACCCTTAACGCATTCTTAAGTTAAGTTTCTCTTCATAAAAATACGACTATAAAGAAAAACCAAATAATAAAGAATCGCTCGCCCGTATAATCAAACCGCTGAATACTTCATTTTACAGGTCAATAGAAATGTTTTAAGCTTCGTGTATAACGCCCTATATGCTTACACATTCCCTATGTGACGATAGGTTAAACTATCCCTAACGGGCTGTTAATCACAATTTAACACATTTGCGCCATATTTGCCCCCTATGAGAGCCGCTTGGCGCGGCCATCCAAGTTCGGTTGCGCCTATCTGACGCTGGCACGAGACGTGAACACCAGAAGGTGGATGTCCCGGTCAGACGCACTTCCCGGGGGGCAGACAGCCCTCGCCACAGAGGACCAGATAGTCTTGGGTTCAATCACAATCGCACGTTATCGCAGACGTGCACTCATGGCGGCAAGTTCCATAGGTATTCTTATTGGCGCATCCATAGGCTCGGCCTATATCGGCGGCGCCCTGGTGCACGACACGACCGCCCGTCATACGGCCGGCCGCATCATGCAACTGGCTTCGGTCAGCGAAGACGGCCGGATCGACGAGGACGACATCCATCGCCTGGAAGCGGCGACGGACTCGCAGCCGGTCAGCCTGACGGCCATGAACATCGCCATGCGCTTTTCGCACTATGCCGGCACGGGCGACGCGCCCAATGTCGCGCTGTCGCAAACCCTGACCACCATCCGGACATCGGACGACCACCGTCTGCAGGGCGCCAGCATCATCCGCGCCAGCCTGGATATTCCCACGGCACCCGTGGTCGCCAATCACGCCTCTCCGGCAGCGTCGGCCTTTGCCTTCAAGGCGCACACCCAGAACGACTCCGACTGCCTGACCCAGGCTGTCTATTATGAAGCGCGTGGTGAAGGCGTCGACGGCATGCGCGCCGTTGCCCAGGTCATTCTCAATCGCGTCCGTCATCCGGCCTACCCGAAGACGATCTGCAACGTCGTCTATCAGGGCGCCTACCTGCGTACCTCATGCCAGTTCAGCTTCGTCTGCAACGGCGCCATGGGCCGTCCGCTGGAAGGCTGGGCCTGGCGCCGCGCCAAAGATATCGCCAATGCTGCGCTCGGCGGCTACGTCATGACGGCCATCGGCACGGCGACCAACTTCCACACCACCGGCGTCAATCCTGGCTGGTCCGGCACCATGGATCGCGTGACCCAGGTCGGCAACCACGTCTTCTATCAGTTCCGTGGCCGCGGCTCGCGTATCGGCGGCGACGGCGTTGTCGTTCCGTCCGATTCCATGCCGCAGGTTATCCAGGCCGGCGACGACGCTGCGCCGATGGAAAGCGATGCCCTGAATGCAGCCCAGGTCGCCATGGTCGACGTACCCGTTCAACCCGCCATGCAGCCGACCACGGTCTCGCCGACCGGTGAAGCGCGCACCCAGTTGATCGCCGCGGTCAACAAGGCCGACACCGCGCCGATCAAGGCGGTTCAGGTCAAATCGACCCTGTCCGGCAAGTCCGCCCAGGATATCACGTCCGAAGTGGCGCTGAAGTCGACGGGCATGGGCCAGTAGGCTCCGCGACAATTTTGATCAAAAGTGCGCCGGGTTCCGATCCGGCGCGCTTTTTTGTGCGCCACACCGTGGTTTCGTATTCATGCCTTCCCAGGGGAAGCGGCCACCCGTCACCGGACGAATAGGCCTTTTCATTTTACGAATCTGTGGTCTAGTCCGCCCACCACTGCCAAACTACTGACAATAGACGGAAAATGACAGGGACGGCACAATGACTCCGGCGCGCACGCTCAGCCTGCTCGATCTTGCTGTCTTCGGAGCCTATATCGCCGTCCTGATCTTCATGGGCGTGCGCGACCGCCATAGATCCCTGAAAGCCCGTGATCATTTCCTGGCCGGACAGTCGGCGTCCTGGCCTAAGATTGGCTTTGCCCTCTACGCCTCGACCATCTCGGCGACGTCGCTGGTCGGCCTGACCGGCAGCGCCTACGCCCACGGTATCAGTGTCTTCAACTACGAATGGATGGCCGCCGTCGTACTGACCATCTTCTGCGCCTTCGTCCTGCCGACCTATATCAAGTCCCAGGTCTTTACCGTTCCGGAATTTCTCGAACTGCGCTACGGCCGCTTTGTCCGCACCTATGTTTCCGGCCTGGCCTGTCTGCTCGGCATATTTCTCGACGCCGCCGGCGCCCTGTTCGCCGGCGCCGTCCTGTTCCAGATCATGGTGCCCGACTGGCCGCTGTGGCAGGTCTGCGCCCTGCTGGCCATACTGGCCGGTGGGTTCCTGATCGCCGGCGGCCTGCGCGCCGTCATCATGGTCGAGTCCGTCCAGGGCCTGATCATGATCGTCACCTGCGGTGCCCTCGCCTGGTTTACCATCGACGCGGCCCATGGCTGGCATACGGTCATGACCCAGGTGCCGGCCGAGAAGCTGAGCCTGGTGCGGCCGCGCAGCGACTACGCCATGCCGTGGACCGGCCTGCTGACCGGTGTGCCGCTCATCGGCTTCTATTTCTGGTGCACATCGCAGATGATGGTCCAGCGCGTTCTGGCCGCCAAGTCCCTGGACCACGGCCGCTGGGGCTCGCTGCTGGGCGGGGCTTTGAAGCTGACCAACCTGTTCCTGGTCATCATTCCGGGCGCCGCCGCCCTGTTGTTGTTTCCCCATCTCGACCATCCGGACCAGGTGTTTTCGCATATCGTCTTCGACATCCTGCCGCACGGTTTGACCGGGCTGATCATCGCCGCCTGCCTGATCTCCATCCTGTCGGGCCTGGCCGGCATCTACAACTCGACCTCGACCCTGATCACCATGGACTTCATCCATCGCCTCAAGCCGGATCTCAGCGAACAGGGCCTGGTGCGCACGGGCCAGATCGTGACCGCGGTGATCATGGTGCTGTCGATCCTGTGGGCGCCGCAGATCATCCATTTCAAGGATACGCTGTGGCAGTATCTGCAGGCGGTCCTGTGCTATTTCGTGCCGCCGATCGCCGCCGTCTTCGTCGCCGGTCTGTTCATCCGCCGCGTCAACAAGGCCGGCGCCGCCGCCGGACTGATCGCCGGGACGACGGCCAGCATCGTCCTGTTTGCCGACGCCATCCATTTCCACGCCATCCCGATCCATTTTCTCGACGCTGCCATGGTCATCTTCCTGATCGCCATGGCCGCCATTATCGGCGGCAGTTTCCTGGCGCCGGCGCCCGACGTGGTCCGCATCGCGCCGCTGATGTTCTCGAAGGACGTGTGGCGCGCCGAGACCGAGCATCTGAAGACCGTCAAATGGTATCAGAATTATCGCGTCCTTTCGATCGGCCTGCTGGCGGTGACCGGGGCGATCGTCGTCTGGTTCCGTTAAGACGGTCGATATCTTGCTGTCCTCTGGTATGCATGGTATAGTACCAATTCAAGCCCACATGCATAAGAATCGTACATGGCCCCACCTCGTAAAGTCCTGATCTGCGGCGGCGGCACGGCCGGCTGGCTAACCGCCGCCTATCTGGCCAAGGTATTGGGTCAAGGCGGCCCTACCAGCCCGCAGATTACCCTGGTCGAGTCGCCGGAAATCGGTACGATCGGCGTCGGCGAGGGCAGTTTCGCCACCATTCGCACCACCTTGCGGACCCTGGGGCTCGATGAAGCCACCTTCCTGCGTGAATCGACGGCCACCTTCAAACAGGGCATCCGCTTCGTCGACTGGGAAAAGACGCCGGAAAACGGGCGGCACAGCCACTATTTCCATCCCTTCGATCCGCCCTATCCTGTCGAGGGCGCCGGCCTCCTGCCCTACTGGCTGTTGCAGGACGAAAAGACCCGCGTGCCGTTCGCCCAGGCCGTTACGCTGCAAAAGCGCGTGGCTGAAAACCGCAGCGCCCCAAAACGCCTGTATGAGGACCGGTTCGGCGGCGCCCTCAACTACGCCTACCATTTCGATGCCGCCAAGCTGGCGCGCCTGTTATCGCGTCATGCCAAGACCCTGGGCGTCACCCATCTGCAGGGGCGGATCACCGACGTGCGCCTGGGCGATGACGGCGCCATAGCCGGCGTGATGACCGACAGCCATGGCGAACTGATCGCCGATCTCTATATCGACTGCACCGGTTTCGCCTCGGTGCTACTGGGCAAGGCGCTCGGATCGCCGTTCAAATCGGTGCGGCGGCAATTGCTGACCGATCGCGCCATCGCCTGCCAGGTGCCCTATCCTGAGCCGGACGCGCCGATCGAAAGTTATACCGTGTCGACCGGTCACGAGGCCGGCTGGACCTGGGACATTGGCCTGAACGCTCGCCGCGGCGTCGGCTATGTCTACAGCTCCGACCACAGCAGCGACGATCGCGCCGAGGAAATCCTGCGCGCCTATGTCGGGCCCACGGCGACCGATTTCACGACACGGGTCATCAAGTTCGATACCGGCTATCGCGAGACCCAGTGGATCAAGAACTGCGTTGCCATCGGACTGTCGGGTGGTTTTTTCGAGCCGCTGGAAGCGACCGGCATCATGATGATCGAGGTGGCGATCGGCATGCTGACCGAATATTTCCCCCATGCCGGACCGATCGATGCCAATGCCGCCATCTTCAACCGGTTGATGACGCTGCGTAACGAGAAGCTGGTCAATTTCCTGAAGCTGCATTACTGCGTCACCAAACGCCAGGAAACCTTCTGGCGCGAAAATGCCGATCCGGCGACAATTCCCGACGAGTTGAACGAACTGCTGGCCATGTGGAAGTACCGCATGCCGTCGCGTTTCGACATCATGGACGACATCGATACCTTTGCTTACTTCAACTACCAGTACATTCTGTACGGCATGAACTTCGCGACCGATATCTCTGCCCAGGCGTCCAGCCACCCCAAGGCCGCCGAAGCCAAGGCGATCTTCGACAAGATCCACATGATCGGCGAACAGGCTGTCCGTGACCTGCCCTCGCATCGCGCCCTGATCGACCAGGTCTATCAGCACGGTTACGCCGAGCGACCGGGCAAACCGACAGACCGGCTTATGTCGGTCAAGCGATAAGCAACCTATACATCCCTGAAAATTCGAAGAATTTTTGGGAATGTATAATGAGGAGCGATAAGAGGGGGCAAATTCCCGGGCAAAATTCCGCTCCCTGTAACTGAGCGATTTCTGAAATCGCGCAGCCACGGCCGCACATAGGTGATGTCACCGAAGCTCCATTTACGGAGCGCCGCATGCCATCCCTTCATAGTCTCAATATCCTGATTCATGTCACGACGGGCTGCATCGCCATTGTCCTGGGCCTTGTCCTGCTGGCCCGTCGCAAGGGCGACGCGATGCACCGCCGGCTCGGCAGGATCACCGTCACCATTGTCGCCATCAGCATGGTGGCAGCCCTGGCCGGCGCCGTTCTGTTTCGCGGCAAGGCCGATCTGCTGGGTGTTACCCTGCTGGTCAGCTATCACCTGTGGGCCGGCATTCGCGCCCTGCGGCTCAGGGACAATGGCCGCCGGCCCGCCGACCTGCTGCCTGCCCTTGCTATGCTGGTCCTGGCAGCCGGTCTGCTGGCACTGTATCGCAGCGGCACGGCCGTCAACTGGGAGCCCGCGCGGGTCTATGCCACGGTCGGCGGCGTGGCCTTTTACGGCGGCTGGGATATCCTGCGCACCGTGTTTCCGACCAACTGGCGGCGGCGGCTCAACCCGGCCGAACACGCTTTTCGCATGACCAGCCTGGTCGGCGCCCTGGTGTCGGTCGCCGCCGGGACGCTCCTGCCCGGCTATGCCCTCTATGCCGCGCTGGTGCCGTCGGCCCTGGCCGTGGTCGCAGCCGTTGTGTTCGCTGTACGCGCCGCCTTGCGCGCCGCGCGATAAAGGCTGGGCGTCGTACCCTCGGCCATCCTGAAGGCGCGGTTGAAAGCCGACAGCGAACTGTAGCCGGCCTCGACCGCCAGACTCAGGAGGGTATCGCCGTCGCGCGCCGGGTCATCGAAATGTCCCTTGATTTCGGCCAGACGCCACCGGGCGACATAGGTGCTGAAATGGCCATCGCCTTCCCCGGCATGGATGACCTTGCGCAGGCGGTGTTCAGGGATGTCGAGCCGGCGCGCCAGTCGCGATAGGGTAAGGCCTGGGTCGCGGTACAGGTTTTCGGCGCTCATGACCGTGCGCAGGCGTGTCAGGAGTTTCTGTTCACGATCATCGAGCGGACGCGGCACGGCGGGTGCGGCCTGCGTGATGGGCGCCAGAAGCTGCGGGCCGAAGGCGGCGGCTGTCAGGCACAGGCCCAGCACCGCCACGGCGCCGACGCAGGCTGCGAGATGCCCGTAGCCGAAGGTGGCGGCCAAAGATACGGCGAGGCTAATCCCGGCGCCCAGGACCAGAAGCCACAGCCGCAGGTGACGGCGCGCCTCGACCAGGTCGTCGGGCAGGCCGCGCCACACCACAAGCGTAGCATCGGCAAACAGAAACAGGCTGAGCATATCGAACCCGCGCGCCGCCCATCCCAGATGCGGCCAGACATAGCCCAGCCCACCTTCCAGCACGAGCAGGGCCGCCAGAACGGCGTCAAGCCAGGCCGGATCCCGGCGCATGTCAAAGGCGGCGCGGAAGGCGCGATTGCACAGGATCGGGCCAGTGAAAAGCACCGGCAACAGGATCTGAAACTGCCGCGTATCGGCCTGGAACAGGAACCAGGCGGCGCCGGCAGCCAGGCACAGCGCCAGATCGCGATGCCCGGGTAAGCGGACCTGCCGCGCGCTGAGCGCCGCCGTCATCAGCAGGGCTGCCGAGGCGGCCGGAAGCAGAAGGTCGATCATGGGGCCCTGCCGTCAAGAGGCCGGCACAATGGGCGGCTTCCCGCCGGCATGCAACCGGCAAGACGCCGGCTCACGCTTTTACGGTGGCCTCGGCGTTCAGATAGCGCGCCAGCAAGGCGCGTAACGACACGGGGTCGAACGGCTTGGGAATGAAGTCGTTCATGCCGGCCTGGAGACACAACGCCTTGTCACGATCGAGCACATGCGCCGTCATGGCGATGATAGGGGTCGGCTTGAGGTTTTGCTCGTCTTCATAATCGCGGATCAATTGCGTGCTTTCAAACCCGTCCATGCCCGGCATCTGGATGTCCATCAGGATCAGGTCGAAGCTGCCGCGCTCGGCCTTGCGCAACGCCTCCATGCCGTTTTCCGCGATGTCGTAGGTGTAGCCGAGATGTTCCAGCAAGGTTGTCGCCACCATGGTATTGGGCGCGTAATCTTCGACGACCAGGACGTTATGATGAGGGCGTTCGGCGCCTTGGCTTTGCGGTGCCAGCAAGGTCTGTTGAGCGGCGTTCTTCAGGGTCAGTTCGACCGTAAAGGTCGAACCGAAACCCGGCCGGCTGACGACCGAGATGGTCCCGTTCATGGCGCGTACGATCGACTGGCAGATCGACAGTCCAAGGCCGGAACCGCCATAGCGGCGCGTCGTCGAAGCGTCGCCCTGGACGAACTTGTCGAAGATAATCCCAGCCTTGTCATCCGGGATGCCGATACCGCTATCGGTCACGTCCAGGCCCAGCACCGTTTCGTTCGGGCGTTCGTCCTTGATCCGCAGCGCAACCTCTATCTGGCCCGTTTCCGTGAACTTGACGGCATTGGACAACAGGTTGGTGATGACCTGCTGCACGCGCAACGGGTCGCCGATATAGCGGTCCTTGAGGTTGCGGTCATACGACACCCGGATCGGCAGATGCTTTTCCTGTGCCTTGAGCTGCACCTGGATGACGGCATTTTCAACCAGTTCGGCCGGATTGAACTCAATCGCTTCCAGGTGCAGGCTGTCGCTTTCGAGTTTCGAAAAATCGAGCAGGTTGTTGATCAGGGACAGGAGATTTTCACCGCTCTGGCCAAGCATCGAGACGCAGCGCCGTTCCTTGGGATTGAGGTTTTCCGACAGGCTCAGTATGTGGCTCAGGCCGATCACAGCATTCAGCGGCGTGCGCAGTTCATGACTCATATTGGCCAGGAACTCGTCCTTGCGACGGTTGCTGTCGCGTAGCGCGCGGTCATTGTTCTTTTGCTCGGTGATGTCGCGCGCCACCTTGGTGGCCCCCAGTATGCGTCCGGCGGAGTCGAACAGCGGCGATACCGTCAGGGATATCTCGACGGCGTCGCCACATTTCGTGCGACGGACCGTTTCGAAATGGTCGACCTTCTGGCCCGACTTGATCTTGCCCAGTATCGCATGTTCCTCGTCTATCCGGTCCGGCGGCAGGATCAATCCGATATACTGGCCGATTGCCTCGTCGGCCGTGTAGCCGAATATGCGTTCCGCCGACGGATTCCATGACGTGATCACGCCGTCGAGCGTCTTCGAAACGATCGCGTCGTCCGATGCATCGACAATGGCGGCCAGGGAGGCGCGTAACCGGTCTGCCTGTTTTGCGGTGGAGATGTCGCGGGCGATCTTCGATACACCGACGACGTCACCTTCGCTGTTCCGAATAGGTGACACCGTCAGCGATATATCGATAAGGCGCCCATCTCGTGACTGGCGCACGGTCTCGAAATGTTCCAGGCGCTGGCCGGACTTGACCTTGCCGATGATGATGAATTCCTCATCCTGGCGATCCTTGGGGATGATCATGCTGATATGGCGGCCGATCGCTTCGTCGGGTGTGTAACCGAAGAGACGTACGGCGGCGCCGTTCCATGAGGTTATGACGCCGTCCAGGGTCTTGCCGATAATGGCGTCGTCCGAGGACTCGACAATAGCGGCCAGATAGCTGTCCAGTGCCTTGTCACCACTGCTTATCGTCATGACGCTTCCCGTCGTCTCCCGCATATCCGCCGGTACAGGATTGGTCTTGTGTTTGAAAACCCGCCGCGAATATCGCTAAAGTGCCTGCGAAATAATAAGAGCGCCATACGTATCGTTTCCTTACGTCCGTAACCCTCCAGAATCATTCACTCTTTGCACTATTTACAGCAGGTCGGCGTCTGACCGTCCGCATTGTGTGCCGCCATAGGCGGACGATCGGTACTGAGCCGGCATTTGTCGTAACAATCCTGATCTTGTTAGGATTTCAACAACCTTAATCTGACAGGTTGTCGCGAAAGCTTGTCTTAACCATGAGTCGCCTGGGCCTGAATGTGCCCAAAGCGCCCCGCGGAATAGGCCAGGTTCACGAAAACCATAACCATTACTGCCACACATCCT
Source organism: Asticcacaulis sp. P2_C5 (assembly GCF_056404555.1). NCBI lineage: Bacteria > Pseudomonadati > Pseudomonadota > Alphaproteobacteria > Caulobacterales > Caulobacteraceae > Asticcacaulis > Asticcacaulis sp. P2_C5. The sequence goes on along the minus strand of NZ_JBFUDU010000005.1, from coordinate 361,700 downwards.
TAGTAGTCAGGGGCCAAAATGACGAAATCAGGCAAAACCAACTCCGGCGGCGGGTTCAAGATCTCGAACTGGCCGTTTACCGTAAAATTCATGGCGCCCGCGGCGGTCGCCACCGCCATCATGGCCGTTCTCACCTGTGGTGCGATCTATATCATGAACGGTCAGGGCAAGACGATCGACGGCATCAACAACCAGGCGCTGCCGCAAATCGTCAAGGTCGGCGACATCAAGGCCGCGATCAAGGAAGCCAATGGCAAGCTGTTCCACGCCCTGGCCACCAAGGCGACGGACCCGACCGCCAACGCATCGGCAGAAGTCAACAAGGTCGCCGAAGACCTGGGCAAGATTTCGGAAACTCTGAAGACTGACGCCGCCTCGGACACCAATGATGGCCAGAAGAAGCTGCTGAACGACCTGAACAAGGAAGTGAAGAGCTATAAGGAAGCCGTCGAATTCGCTGGTTCCGTCATGGACGTCGACTTCGCCTCGGTGGCGCCGCTGATGTCGCAGTTCGACGACGGCTACGCCAAGATGTCGCAAATCTCGGATCAGCTGATCAGCGCCAATGTCGACACCGCCAAGCAGGCCGGTACAGACGCCCAGAAGGCCCAGGCCGCCGGGATCACCTTCCTGACCATCTTCGCCGGCGTCATGGCCGCCCTGTCACTGGGCATCGCCTTCGTTTTCTCGCGCGTTACCGTGACCGGCATCAACCGAATTGCCAAGACGACCGAAGAACTGGCCAACGGCAATTTCAATGTCGACATCAATGCCCTGGCCCGTCGCGACGAACTGAAAAGCGTTGTCGACAGCCTGAACGTGTTCAAATCGAACGCCGAGGAAAAAGAACGCCTGTCGGCCATGGAGGCTGCTACGGCCAAGACCCGCGAAGAACGTGCCCGTCAAATGTCGGAGCTGGCTGAACGCTTCCGTCACGAAGCCCAGGACATGTTGGACGCCCTGTCGTCGGCTGCCTCGGACCTCGATGCCAACGGTCGCACCCTGCTGACCATCGCTGGCGAGAACGAACGCCGTTCGCAATCGGCCGTCTCGTCGATCCGCAATTCGGCCGACAACGTCCAGAACGTCGCCTCGGCGACCACCGAACTGTCCGCCTCGATCGGCGTCATCGGTGACCAGGCCGTGCGCTCGGTGGAAATCGCTGCCGAAGCCGTGTCGGAAGCCGACCGCACCAATGAATCGATGGCCGAGCTGTCCCGCGCCGCCGACCAGATCGGCGAAGTCGTCGACCTGATCAACGCCATCGCCCAGCAGACCAACCTGCTGGCGCTGAACGCCACCATCGAATCCGCCCGTGCGGGTGAAGCCGGCAAGGGCTTCGCGGTCGTCGCCTCGGAAGTCAAATCCCTGGCCCAGCAGACCGCCAAGGCGACCGACGAAATCCGCGAGCGTATCAAGGACATCCAGGGCGCAGCGCAAAACGGCGTCAACGCCATCCGCGGCATCGGCGAGACGATCAAGCACATGAACGAGATCGCCTCCAGCATCGCCGACAGCGTCCACCAGCAGGGCGATGCCACCAACGAGATCGCCCGCAACGTCAACGAAGCTTCGGACGGCACCACCATGGCGTCAAGCTCCGTGGCGCAGTTGTCGGCCTCTGCCGCCGATACCGAAAAGGCATCGACGGAAATGCTCGGCGCAGCCAACCAGCTGACCAAGCGAACCGAAGCGATGAGTGAGAACATTCGCCGCTTCCTGTCGGAACTGACAGCGGCCTGATACGAGAAGACCGGTCCGCGTGGCCCCGCGGACCGGTTAAATACAACAGCTGAAAATGACGGAGATGCCTTAGGGCCTCTCCGTTTTTTTGCGCTTTAATGCGTGAAATCTATTGCAGCGCAACATTGATTCACATGAAATTAAATACTGTGGCAGTTAAATTGCGTCGGTCCGTTACCACAAACGGACAGCGCTCCTCCCCGAAGCGTCCTCACGCGTACCCAATGTGAAAGTTTGCAAAATGCAGAAAACCGCGCCTCACAACGCATTTGTCCGCAACAGCCTGGTCGCCGCTGCCATTCTGTCGCTCTCAGCAGTCGCCGGCCATGCTCTTGCCGAATGCGACGAAGATCAGGAAGCCGCCGCCGGTAAAGCCGTTGCGGTCGCCGCCGGCGAGAAAGTCAGCGCCGCCGTTACCGTCCAGGGCAAGCAGATGGTCAATATCGACGCCTGCGAACCCCGCCTGGGCGTCATGGACGTCAGCTTCAAATACAATTTTCTCGGCGCCGATGGCCTTTACTGGGTCCAGGGCAGCGCCAAGGTCAAGGGCGCCGTAGTCTCCGAATTCAAGGTCACGCAAATGAGCCCCAATCTGGCGGCGGCCTCCGCGGCCAAGGGCGTGAAGCTGGCGTCGAACTAAGATTCAAGCGGGAAGGTTTGTTTGGAATTTTCCCGCTTTTTTTCGCACCTGCGAATAGAACTTGGCTCCGTTAACCCTTGCCCCCTTACCTTTCAAGGCGTCCGCCGGGCCGCTGTTAAAGTTGTTTAACAAAACATAAGTATAAGAATTTACCGAATATTTTCCAATATACCCTAATATCGGTGTCACCCTGAAGAACCTCACGGAGACACAACAGATGAAAAAGACGCTTCTTATTACCGCTATCGTCGCAGGCGCCCTGATCGCGGCCCCGGCCTTCGCCAGCCCCTGCACCGAAGATCAAGAGTCCGCTGCCGGCATGCTGGCCGCCGGCGTCGGCAAGGATACAGTGGCCAAGGTTGTTGCCGTTACCGGCAAGCAAATGGTCAATATCGAAACCTGCGAATTCCGCGGCGGCAACTATCAGGTCGATTTCAAATACAATTTTCTGGCGGCGGACGGCCTGTACTGGGTCGAACTGTCCAGCAAGTTCGGCGGCGACGGTTCCGGCGCCGTGACCAAGGTCGTCAAATCCAGCCCCAACATGGCGGCTGCCGAGACCAAGGCTGGCGTGAAACTGGCGGCCAACTAGGCTTGACAGCGTCCTGCGAGACCTTGTGATTCCAGGCTGAGATGACGATCGTCATCGCCACCTGGCAAGGCGCGCCAGAAAGCACCCATTGGCCGTTGCGCACATGTGCGTGAGCCATCGGGGCCGGCCTTCAGGCGGCGCCTGAGCTGAAAATGCTCATACCAACCCGCGCCATATGATGTTCAATCAGGGCAGGTTGGTATGACTTCAGGGATGGTCGAGCGTAAATAAAGTACGGCCCGCCGAGTGATCGGCGGGCCGTTTTATGCTGTCCGCGCATGGGCGCACGAAACGTCTTTTCGGCGTCCCTGGGGCGTAAGGCTTACTTCCGTTCGAAGGGACGGAAGTCCTGAGGGCGACTGACAACCCGCTCCGTCTTGGTGCGGGGGCTTGCGAAGAGGCCTCCGAACAGAGCGAATGAGGTCATGGCGTGGGCTTTCTTTTCTTGGTCTTGCATGGTTTGCGTCTCCTTTTCCAAATGGCAAATGCGGACAAGAAGACGCGGCGCAGCTCACAGGGGGTTGGTTTGGCGTTATCGTCGGGCCTCACCCTCACAGTCGTCGTCGCGTCGTGGGATCAATGTGCCACAATTTTCGCCTGATGCAAGAACTAATCCGAACCCGGAGCATATTATTTTTCTAAAATATCATAATATATTGTTTTTAAACATATTAATATTGGTTAAAATTTTCTTACTTTTCATTTTTATGGATTTTCACGCCTTTTTCCGGCATTCATTCCAAATCAACCCTCTTTGTTTAGATTGAAGAGCAGGCGCAAAAGCGCCCGTCCCCGGCGGGGTGCCCGGCGGCGTTCGCGGAGTACGAGCCATGTACAAATCGGCCATTATCGTCGGCAGCGCCGTCTTCTGCGCCGTCTTGACCGGCATGGGCATATTGTCCCTACATACGCCGCATGAACCCAGGGCTGCGGCCGCGGTGGCGCAAGCCAGCGACGAAGCGCCCTCGACAACGACAAATACCCACACCACCGCCATCCCCAAGGGCAAGGACGGCCATTTCTGGGCCAATGCGACGGTGAACAGCAAGGCCGTGCGCTTCCTCGTCGATACGGGCGCGACCCAGGTCGTCCTGACGCCGACCGACGCGCAACGTCTGGGATTCCCGGCGTCAAGCCTGACCTACGACCAGAAGGTGATCACCGCCAATGGTCCGAGCTTCGCTGCCCTGGTCACCCTCAACTCGGTCGGTGTCGGCCAGAGCACGGTGCGCAATGTCCAGGCCCTGGTGGTCAAGGAGGGCTTGAGCACCTCGCTGCTGGGCATGAGCTATCTCGGTCGCCTCAGCCGGTTCGAGGCTACGCCATCGAGCCTTATCCTGCATCCGTGAGATTGGTGGCATAGGCTTCACGGCGCGCCTGCACCGCCGCCAAGGCGTCATGAACGGCATCGGTCGCCCGATCAACGACCTCAATCCCCGCACCCAGGGCAATCGAATCGACCGTGAGAATACGCCGAAAGGCGCGCGCGCCCGGCAGGCCATGCATCAGGCCCAGTATATGGCGCGCCATGGCGGGCAGGCTGACGCCTTGCGCCAGACGGGCTTCCATATAGCCGCGATAGGCCGCCAGGGCTTCGAACGGCCCGACGTCACAGCCTTCGCCGAAGAAACGCCGGTCGGCCTGGCCCAGCAGGGCGGGTTCGTGATAGGCGGCTCGGCCCAGCATGACGCCGTCGACATGGGCGAGATGGGCTTCGGCTTCATCGAGCGTGGCGATCCCGCCATTGATGGCGATGGTCAATTCCGGATGGGCGCGCTTCAGCTCATAGACCAGATCGTAGTCGAGCGGCGGCACGTCGCGGTTTTCCTTCGGCGACAGGCCCTTCAGCCAGGCTTTGCGGGCATGGACGATAAAGGTCGTGACACCGGCAGCGGCGCAGGCCTCGACGAGGGTGAACAGGCTGTCGCGCGGGTCCTGGTCGTCAACACCGATACGGCACTTGACCGTCGCCGGCAGCCTGGTCGCCTCGATCATGGCGCGCATGCCGTCGGCTACCAGTTGAGGCTCGCGCATCAGGCAGGCGCCGAAAGCGCCGGACTGCACGCGGTCGGACGGACAGCCGCAGTTGAGATTGACTTCGTCATAGCCGAGGTCTTCGGCAATGCGCGCGCATTGTGCGAGTTCGTCAGGGTCCGAGCCACCCAGCTGCAGCGCCACGGGATGTTCGACGTCGGAAAAACCCAGCAAGCGGTCGCGATCGCCATGCAGCACGGCCTTGGTCGTGACCATCTCCGTATACAGGAGGGCACGCTTGGTCAGGGCACGGTGAAACGCCCGGCAATGCCGGTCGGTCCAGTCCATCATAGGCGCGACAGAAAAGCGGTACGCCTTGTCATAAACAGATTTTGCCAGGGTATCGATCATGGCCGCCTTATGCCGCAAGGGCGGCAGCGATACAAGACGTGCGCCGTTCAATGACGTACATGCCGCTGGCGGGCGTTGAATGAGGTAGTAGCTATAGCGCAATCCGATAAAGTGGATGCCACTTTTCGGTTAAATTGCGCGACAAAACAAAAAATTAGAGCGAAATGACGATTCTATCTAAAGTCATTTCGCTCTAGAGCCCTTCGGCACGGTAGAGCGCCGCGGCTCGAGTCGAACGATCCGCATCGGCGTCGATCAGCGCCCGGCGGGACTGTTCGTTTCGAATGACCGAGGCCAAATAGGCGATCTTCGGGATGAGACCCGCCTGGTATTGGCGCGTGGCCTCGCCGTGCTGGCGATCGGATGCCGCGACATCGGCCTGGGCCAGGGTCTGCCGGATGTCCGCCTGTTCGACGGCGCTCAATTTCGTCCGCACGTCGGCGAGTGCGGCGATGGCGCTCAGCCGATAGCCCTCATAGGCCTCAACCTCGCGCGCCGACGCCGCGTCGATCTGGCTTTTGATCCGCCCGAAATTCAGGAGCGGCCAATAGATCGTCGCCGCCGCGTTCCATACATCGGCGGACGATCCGACGCTGGTGTCCTGGGTGCCGAAAAAGGCGCCGATCGACAGGTCCGGAAACAGGGAGGCCTGGGCCGAGCGCGTCGACGCCCGGGCCGCGGTCAGGTTGGCTTCCGCCGCCTGCATATCCTGGCGCTGACGCAGGATGCTCATGGGGGCATCGGTCGTGTCCGGGTGACGCAGTTGCGGAACCGCACCCGTAGCCAAAAGCCGGGGTCTCAAGCCCATCCGGTCGTCACCGGCCAGGACGCTGAGGGCGTTGACATACTGTTCGCAGGCCTCGGTGAGCCGGCTGACGCCCGTGTCAGCCGCCCTCGCCTCGATCTCCGACGACTTGAATTGTCCTTCGGTGATCAGTCCTTTCCGCCATTGCTGTTCAAAGCTTGCGGAGATTTCGTGGGCGGCCGAAGCCGTCGTCCGGAAGCTGTCGAGATCCAGCTGGCATTGCCTCAGGCCGATATAGGTCGCGACGATTTCAAGACGCACGGCGCCGCGAACATCTTCCAAGGAGGCGCCCGCCGCCTTTGCCACGGCGCCGGCCGCTGTCGAGCGCGCCTTGCGCCCGCCGAACAGATCGAGGTCGTAGCTGGCATTGAGCTGCCCCTGCGTGATGTCTATCGTCTGGTAATTGTAGGTCAGGCCGACGTCGCCACGCTGCGCGACACCCGCGGCGCTGATATCGGGGAAGAGAAGCGACCTGGCCGCGACGTGGGCAGCTCTGGCTTCCTTCAGTCGCGCCTCGGCCATCCTGATGTCGTGGCTGTCGCGGTTGGCAAGGTCGAGCAGGTCCAGAAGGATCGGGTCCGCGCCTTGGGTCCACCAGGCTTTCGCCATGGGTTGAGCGACATTTCCCGCCACGGGCCAAGTGACCGGCTCAGGCGCGGCGGGAAGATGGGCGGTGGGCGTCGAGCAAGCGGCGAGCCACGCCACGGTGGGAAGAAGCACCAGAAGTTTACGCATGGGAAATCTCGCTTTGCGGCTTGCGGACCTTGAACCAGAAGGCATAGAGGGCCGGGAGGAAGACGAGCGTCAGCACGGTGCCGACACCGACGCCACCGATCAGGACGAAGGCCAGCGCCCCCCAGAAGACCGAATGGGTCAGGGGAATAAAGGCCAGCATGGCCGCCACGGCGGTCAGGATGACCGGACGGGCGCGGTGGACGGTGGCTTCGATGACGGCATCATAGTCGCTGACCCCGTGCGCCTTGTTGTCGTTGATCTGCTGCACAAGGATCAGCGTGTTGCGCATCAGGATGCCGGACAAGCCGATTAAGGCCAGGATGGCGTTGAAGCCGAACGGTTGGTTGAAGATCAGCAAGGTGGGTACGGCGCCGACCAAGCCCAGCGGTGCCGTCGCGAAGACCATCCACATGGTCGAGAAGGTCCGAACCTGGATCATCAGCACGACCAGGGTCAGCAGGAGCATGACCGGAACGACGGCGGCAAGCGCGACATTGGCCTTGGCGCTTTCCTCCACGGAGCCGCCGGTGTCGATGCGATAACCGGCGGGCAGGGTCGCCTTGATCGCCTGCAGTTTTGGCAGGATCTGTGCCGTGACATCCGGGGGCTGGACGCCGTCGCGGACATCGCCCTGGACGGCGACGAACAGGTCGCGGTCATAGCGCTTGATCTGCTGGCCTTCGCTGTCCACCGTCGCACGGACGACGGCGCTGAGCGGAATGGCCTGCCCCTGGGCATTGGTCACTGTCATTCCGGCAAGATCGGAGGGCGAATGCCGGTCCGTTTGCGGCGTCCGCAGCAGCACGTCGATGGTACGGGTGCCTTCGCGAATCTGGGTCGCCTGAACACCGGACACCAACCCCTGCAACTGCAATTCCACCGCTTGACGGGTCAGACCAAGCTGCGCCAGACGAGCGTCATCGATCGCATAGTGCATGACCGGTGTCTTGTCGCCCCAATCAAGGTGCGGATCGAGCACATCCGGATTCTGCTGCATGACGGCGCGGACCTGTTCGGCGATCTTCATGATGCCGGCCTCATCGGGTCCGATGACCCGGAAAAGCACCGGATAGGGCACGGGCGGACCGAACACGAATTGCGTCACGCGCACGCGGGCTTGCGGATAGCGGCCATCCATCGCCCATTGGCGAATGCGAGCTTTGAGCCGGGCGCGGGCCTCTACGTCTTTCGTCTGGATGACGACCTGCGCGTAGGCCGGATTCGGCAGTTCGGGATTGAGCGAGAAGAAGAAGCGTGGAGCCCCCTGCCCTATATAGGCCGAGACATCGGTGGCCTCGGGCTGCTTTTGCAGGTCCGCTTCAAGCCGCCCCGTCAGCGCCTTGGTGGCTTCGAAGGCGGACCCGACCGGCATCTTGACTTCGACCGTCAGTTCGGTGCGGTCCGAGTTCGGGAAGAACTGCTTATTGACCACGGCCATGCCGGCACCGGAGAGGAGGAACAGGCCGACCGTGATGGCGATGGTGACGCCACGGCGATCAACGGCCAGCCGGACCAGGTTGCGGAACCGGTTGTACATCTTCGTCGAATACATCGAGCCATGGTCGTGGCGCGGCTTGATGTTGGGCAGCATGACGACGCCCAGATACGGCGTGAAGGTCACGGCCACCACCCACGACGTGATCAGGGCGAAACCGACCACCCAGAAGATATTGCCGGCATATTCACCCGCCGACGATTGGGCAAAGCCGACCGGAATGAACCCCAATATGGTCACTAGGGTGCCCGACAGCATGGGCGCGGCTGTGGTCGTCCAGGCGAAGGTCGCGGCCTTGATACGGTCGTAACCCTCCTCCAGCTTGACCACCATCATCTCGATGGCGATGATGGCGTCGTCGACGAGCAGGCCCAGCGAAATGATCAGGGCGCCGAGTGTCACGCGGTCGAAGTCGCGGCCGGTGAGCAGCATGACAACAAAGACGATCGCTAGCGTCAAAGGCACGGCGGCGGCGACAACCAGACCGACGCGGAAACCCAGCGCGACAAAGGACACCAACATCACAACGCCGAGGGCCATAACGAACTTGGTCATGAATTCATCGACCGAATGGTGGATGGCTTTTGCCTGGTCCGATACCTTGGTGACAGTCATGCCGAGCGGAAGGTGCGCACGCATCAGTTCTTCCTGATGATCGAGCGCCTTGCCCAAGGTCAGGCCGTTATATCGGGGTGCCATAACGACGCCGAGCACGATCGCCGGCTGGCCTGCATGGTCGATTTCGAAGCTGGGCGGATCTTCATAACCCCGATGAACTTCGGCGAAGTCGCCGATCTTGAGAAGCTTCCCCTGGATATTCAGCGTCACGTTGCGGACATCGTCCACGGACTGGAGGCCGGTGTCGATCCGGAGCTGGACCCGGGGGCCGGCTGTATCGACCGAGCCCGACGGGGTGACGTCGTTGCGTCCACGCAGGGCGGCGATGATATCCTGTGCACCCACACCCAGGGTGGCGAGGCGGGCCTGCGAGATATCGACATAGATGGCCTGCGGGCGCTCGCCCAGGATCTTGACTTTTTGGACGCCGGGAACGTGCAGGAGTTGCTGCCTCAGGTCCTCGGCCTGTTTGACCAGGTCGCGGTTGGGCAATCCCTTGGCTTGCAACGCATAAAGCGAGAAATAGACGTCGCTGAATTCATCATCGAAAAAAGGACCGTACACGCCATTCGGCAATTTGCGCGCCTCGTCGGACAGCTTCTTGCGCGCCTGATAGAACTGGTCCGGAACGGCCGAGGGTGGTGTCGAGTCCTTCAGTATGACCTTGGCTTGCAGCACGCCCGGCTGGGCGGTCGTTTCGACGCGGTCATAGTACTGGAGCTCCTGAAGACGCTTTTCCAGCGGGTCGCCGACATTTTCGTCCATTTCCTTTGCCGTGGCGCCCGGCCAGACCGCCGTCACCGTCATGATCTTCACGGTGAAACGGGGGTCTTCGGCCCGCCCCAGCTTGATGAAGGCAAAGGCACCGGCGGCCAGAACGGCGAGGATCAGGAAGAGCGTTACGGCGCGCTCGCGGACGGCCAGGGCGGAAAGATTAGGGAAGCTCACAGCGCACCTCCGCGAACCGGCGACACGATTTCACCTTCATGCAGCAACTGCGCGCCGGCGGCGACGACAACATCCCCCTGTGCCAGGCCCTCAGTGATCGAGGCCGTCTCTTCATCGAGGCGCGACACCTTGACGGGCTTTGAGCGCGCATGGCCGCCCGCGTCGATGGTCCACACGCGCGTCCCCTGCCCCTTGTCAACGAGCGCGGACAGCGGAATATCCAGTCCGGGAGATGAAATGTGGGTCACCGACGGCGTTACCGTGACTGTCGACCCCAGCGGGGCATCGGCAAGCGTCGCATCCAGCACATAACGGGCCTCGAACAGGCGCGTGGACGGGTCGGCGGCTGCCGAAATCTGGCGCAGACGCGCGCTGTACGTTGAGGTCTGAGCACCGAAAATTGTCACCGTTGCCGTCTCGCCCGGGGTGTGGTCGGCGTCTGGCAGTCCGACGACGGCCTCGGGCGGGCCCGACATCGCCACCCCGATCACAGGTTGACCGACACCGGCCACCTGGCCGGCCTCTCCGGGTATTGCCGTAACGATGCCGGCGCCATCGGCGCGCAATTCCGTATAGGCCCGCTGGTTTCTAACCGTCGCCAGTTGGGCCTGGGCGGCCTGAAGGGCAGCGTCTGCCGAATCCTTCGTCGCCTTCGCCTGCTCGATTGTATCCGCCGATGTCGAGCCCGAGGCGGCCAGCGCGGTCAGACGCTCATAACTGGCGGTTGCCCGAGTCGCCTGGGCCTGCGCCGCCGCAACCGCCGCCGCCGCACCGTTGACCGCGTCCTGATAGTCGGCGGGGTCTAGGCGCATCAGCAACTGGCCGGCCGTGACAACGTCCCCGATATTGACCTTCCGCTCGAGGATCCTTCCTCCCACGCGGAACGACAAATCCTGCTCGACGCGCGAATGGATAGTGCCGGAATAGGCCGTCCCCGTTTGGGTGCCCGAGCCGACTTGATAGACCAGAACTCGGGGTTTGACATTCTGATCGGATCGGACCGGCGCTTGACAGGCACTTACCAGCACGGTCGCGGCGGCCAGCGCGGTGAACGCCGCCAGCCCGGAGGGATTTGATGTGAAGGACATGGTTGACAATGATCCAAGGGTTCGCGTATTTTAGATACTATAGGGTACCATTATGCGAAGGCGTGGATACTGTCAAGTATCGTTATTATCATGACTGAGAAAAATCAAGTCCGACGCGGACGACCCGTCAACGAGGCATTAGGACAAACGATTGTCGATGCGGCGTGTGAGCTTTTTCTGGAACTCGGCTTCCAGGCGACCACAATGGACAAGGTCGCGCAACGGGCCAGGATCTCCAAGCTCAGCATCTACCGGCATTTCGAGAACAAGGAAGCGCTGTTCAGCGCAGCGATCGCAGCACGCTGCCAGCAGTTTGCGCCACAGTCCCTCCTTGTCGGTAGTGATGGCACAGCCGAAGAACAGCTTCTGGCCGTTGGCATTAGCCTGCTTCGCCTTCTGCTGACTCCCGAAGTGCGCCGCGTCGAGACCATGGTCATGACCGATAAGTCGAACCAAAAGTCCTTAAGCAAGCTCCATTACGAAGCCGGTCCCGTCCGTGTTGTCACCCAAATCGAAGCCCTGTTGCGTCAACTGCACGAGAAGGGGGTATTGAACGTTCCCGATCCTGTCCAGTCCGCCCGCTTGTTTGGGGCGCTTTTCAAGGGATCCGATCTGCTGATTATCGCGCGCTTCGATGAGGCGAAAGCGATGGACGAAAACGAAATCGAATCCTATTGCCGGGCCGCCGTCGCCATGTTCGTCGCCGCTCACGGCGGCAACGAACATTCGCGCGGATAACGTGAATGCGCCCAACCGTCGGCGAATAGGTCCTCATCTGGACCTGCTGATTGGCAAAAGGCGCCCCGGCCCACGGACCAGGGGCGTTTCACCTGTTAATCCATGTCAGCTTGCAGGATTGCGCGCCGTGACGATCCACGCCGCGCCGTCGATCATTACCGAGCGCGCGCCGGGGCGGGCGGCGAACGCCGCACGGACCGCTGCAAAAGCGCTGGCGCGGATGTCGTCGGCCTGATCTGCGAGCACGCTTGATAGCGGGCCTGCCTCGAACACCATTTGCACCGCTTCGTCGATCGCCGCCTCCCGCGTTTCGCCCTCGCCGAACGGGACGGAAGCGTCGAAGGGCGCTATGGCGATATCGGTGAATCCGGCCCCCGTCAGAATGCGCGCCAGCCGCCCCCGGTCGCCAAACGAGAACGGGCCTGGCGCTTCGGGATCAGGCGGCGTGGAAAGCGGGACAATGGCACTGATAGCGTCCAACGGCAGGCGCATCCAGTCGTTCTCAGCCGCGCTTCGCCAGCAAACGAAAGCGACCCGTCCGCCCGGCTGGAGTGCGCGGCGCATATGAGCGAAGGCGCCGGTCGGATCCTTGAAGAACATCACCCCGAAACGCGAAAACAATATATCGAACATGCCCTCGGGCAGGTCGGCATTGCTGGCGTCGGCCACCCGGAACAGGGCTGACGAATCCCGTGGCGCTCGCGCTTGCGCTTGGCCGATCAGCGGTTCGGATATGTCCACGCCCAACACCTGCCCTACAGGGCCAATGCGGGCGGCCAGCGCCAGACTCGAAGCGCCCGCGCCGCAGCCGATGTCCAGCACGCGGTCGCCCGCCGCAGGCGCGGCGGCGTCGATGGCGGCCTCGCCAAACACAGCCAGCATAGCGTCGAGGCGGGCCTGGTGGGCGACCCAGCGCTCCCCGCTTCGGTCATTCCAACCGGTGACCTGATAAACATTTTGCTCTGCCATGCGAAATCCTTGTTCTGATTCATTCTTTGCTAGGCTCCTCCTCAGGCGAGAGGGGCCCGCGTTCCGTGGCAGCGCCCAGAACCTTCAGATATGATTGCCCCCGGCAACCTGAGAAGGCATTTGCGCTCTCAAACCAGCATCGACTGCTGAGCGAAGATACCCGCCATCGCGCCTTGCCATGATGCCGTGGTGACCGAGGGTATGAGGGGGTTGGAGAGGTCGCCGGCGGCGTAGATGCCGGGCATGCTGGTTTCGCGGCGCTCGTCGACCTTGAGGATGATGCCGAGGGGCGTGTCGACCGTGGCGAGACCCAGCGCTTCATGCAGGCTTGCGGACGGCCTGTTGCGCGGATGGGCGAACAGGATGTCGACCGCGATATCAAGGCCGGTATCCAACCTGACGGTGGCGTTATGGCTTCCACGACGGACGATCCCGGTGATCCGACCAGCGACGACAGGCGTGTTGCGGCGCGTCAGATCGGCCCGGATTTCGGACGGAATGGCGTGACCATCGGCGAAGACCGTCAACCTTTCGGTCCAATCGTGGAACAGCCTGACCTGATTGTGCGACTGCGGTCCGGACCAGACCAGGCCCCAATGCTGGCCGGCGACTTCAAAACCATCGCAATAGGGGCAGGGCACGATGGATGTGCCCCAGCTTTCGGCAAAGCCTGGGACATCAGGCATCTGGTCGACAATGCCATAGCTCAGGATCAGGCGGCGCGCCCGAAGGCTTTCGCCGTCGCCGGTGAGGACGGAGAAATTGTCGATGATGCCGGAGATGCTGTCGGCCCGGGCATTGACCAGCCTGATCGTGGGATAGCGCGCCAGCTGCCGCCGCGCCTCCGCCAGGATGTCCTGCGGTGGCTTGTGATCGTGGCCGAGCAGACCATGCGAATGGCCGGCGAAGCGATTGCGCTGCAGGCCGGTATCGAGAACCGTGACCTTGCGACGGGCACGGCCAAGCTGGAGGGCGGCGGCGAGGCCGGCAAAGCTGCCGCCGATGATGATGACGTCATCCATTGTGATAGGCTCCATGTTGTTGATGGACGGGCGTGGGATGGGCCTGGCGCGAAATAGCGTCCAGCGATACGCGCTCGAGACGGGCAGCGAGAGCTTCGGCATCGACGAGAAAGTCACCCATCAATCTGTAGAAAGGCCGGACGATGCCGCATTCGATATCGCCGGGCGGCCCAGGGAAATTTGACGCAGGCGCGCCGTATGCGTGGCCGATTGCGCACCAAAAATGGTGACGGTTGCCACCTCACCCGGAGCATGCCCCGTGTCAGGGAGACCGACGACAGCTTCCGGTGGGCCTGCGCCGGCCACCTGTCCGGCTTCCGCCGGAATCGCCGTTACGAGACCGGTTGCGGCGACCAGCGCCGTAAACGCTGCCAAGGTGGAGACATTTGATTTGGAGGACATGGTTGACAATGATCCAATGGGTGGCGCATTTTAGACACTGCCTGGTATCGTAACCGCAGAGTATAGATACTGTCAAGTACTGTATTTTTATGACTGAAAAAACCCGGAGGTACGCAGCGTCAAAGCCATGCTCATGGCCGACAAGACGAACCAGGCGTCTCTGACCAGGCTTTATTACGAAGCAGGCCCTGTCCGCTTTATCAGCCAGATCGAGGCCCTGTTGCGGCAGCTGCACGGGAAGACGGTTCTAAACATACCCGACCCTGCGCAATCCGCCCGTCTGTTCGCCGCGCTTTTCAAGGGATCGGACCTCCTGATTATCGCTCCGTTCAGCCCGCCGGGTTCTGACGACGAAATAGACTCCTATTGCCGGTCCGCCGTCGCGATGTTCATCACCGCGCATCGGAAACGCAATGCTTCGGCTGATCTCCCACATACAGGCGTGTGGCCGAACGGTTCCCTGCCTTTGACAACCCCGCGAAATATTGTTGTATATACAAGTACAGATTCTAACGGTAGGCACACATGGCAGCGGATGACACCATCGACGACATTGCAAACCATTGCCTTTTATCGACTACGCGAAAACTGGCTCGTATCGTCACGTCCATTTACGACGAAGAGCTACGCCCGCACGACATAAAGGGCAGCCAACTCAATCTGCTTGTCGTCATTGCCAAGACCGGCCCGGTACGGCGCTCCGATATCGGCCGCTATGCCGCGATTGATCGCTCCACCTTGACCCGCAATCTTGCCGTCATGGCCGCCAACGGCTGGATTGAAGAGGTGGTCGCAGGAGAAGACGGTCGCGGAAACCCCTTGCAGATCACGACTAAAGGTCGGCGCCTCATTGAAGACCTTGCCCCCGCCTGGCAGCGCGCCCAGCGCCGCGCGGGTGAATGTCTCGGGGCCGATCGCATTGCTGCGTTGAGGTCACCGCTCGGCGCAGTAACCGATAATGACAATCAGGATGTCTGACGACGCAGTCCCATGTCCGGAACGATAGGAGAGACGAAGTGGTAACGCCATACGAGATCAAAGGGACACTGCTGCCAATATCGGAGAAACTTACACTCCGCTATGAAAAGACCGGTGACGGGCCGCCACTGATCCTGCTCCACACCATCCGGACGCAGCTCGAATATTTTCGAAGCCTGGTTCCGATCCTGGACAAATCATACACTGTTTATACTATTGATCTTCCTGGACATGGTCATTCGCCAATCGACCCGCGTGCGCGCTTCGACGAGCCATATCTGAGGCAGGGCGTCATAGGTTTCATCGAGACGCTTGATCTCACCGGGGTCACACTCGTTGGTGAGTCGATCGGCGGCGCCCTGGCGCTCACGGTTGCGGCCGCGGTCCCACAAAGGATCAAGCGCGTATTCGCCATTAATCCTTACGACTACGAAACGCGGTACGGCGACGGCATCCGGCGCGGCAACTGGTTCGCGAACCTGATCATCGGGAGTTTGCAAATCCCAATACTGGGCGCCATCAATGCCGCGCTGGAAAACAGGCTGGTGCTCGGCGGAATTATGAGTGGCGGATATCACGATCCACGTAAACTTCCCGCCGATCTGCTCGCCGAGTTCGCTCAGGTGTCGCGCCGGCCAGGATACAGGCGGGTCGCTCGCAAGGTGCTGGCGGGATGGCGTTCCTGGGGAAAGGCGCGAGACCAGTATCGATTGATCGCAACCCCGGTAACGCTCATCTATGGGGATAGCGACTGGTCGCGTCCGGCCGAACGGGAGCGTACTCGCGCCTTGGTTCCGAATGCCCGTTTGTTCACCCTCAAGGACACGGGACATTTTTCGGCCGTTGAGAGTCCAGCGAAACTGGCACACCTCATTCTGGAAAGTTAGGCGCATTATGATGCCCGAAGATACAGCACACGCCCGGCCCTCCTCTTTTTTCGCCTGGTTACGCACGTTAGAGCGCAATCCGATAAAGGGGATGCCACCGCACGGGCGGCCCCGTTTTCGGTTAAATTGCGCGACAAAACAAAAACTTAGAGCGAAATGACGATTCTATCTAAAGTCATTTCGCTCTAGAAAGCGCGTTGGATGTGAACGAAGTTGATCATCCGTGACCATGATCTGCGGCCTGAAGGCGTCGCTCCGCATACAGGTCTCCTGGTTGGCGGCCACTTGCCGGCTGACCGAATCTTCGGCCTCCCCGCCCTCGACCATAAACCCGCAGACGATCGCCCGGCCCTTGCCGAAGGCCACGTCTACGAGGCAGAGCGGCAGAACGGTGAACCAGAGGCCGATGACGCGCACGACCGGTCGATTGTGCTCTAAAAATATGGCCGACGACATTGCGCCTCCGTACTTTTCCAGCCCTGTCGAAGCGTTCGGACAGGGCGGGACGCAGGCTACTCCGATCCCAACATCCCCGCCACAAACACGAGAGCTGCATTCTCCGAGGTTTCCCCCTCGTTCGACGCATACGACCCTTCGTTCCGGCAGGCATCAACAAAGCACTTCGCCGGCGGTGTGCCCTGTTCGATGACGGCTTTCAACAAGGTGTCGGCCCCGCCCGCCTGGCCATTGGCGCCGCCGCTGGCCCATCCGGGAATAGCGATGTTCTGCAAGTTGCAGATCCAGTGGAACGGCCGCTGCGTCGGCCGCGCGCCATGGCCCGTCACGAACGAATGATCCAGACTGTTGCGGCCCAATATGTAGTCGAGCAGTCTCTGCGCACCGATCCGCAGGCCCGCGTCCGGCGCCAGATGGTCGGCATAAAGACAGACGGCGGCCTCGTTCAGCGCCATCTCGTTCGAACCCCAGACATAGTTTTCCGCCAGCGCCGAGAACCCGTAGGCATCTCCCTGCGTCCGCGCCACGATCTGCCGCGCACCGGCGATGATCATCGCCCTGGCCTGTTCGTGCCCGCGCAGCGCCAGCGACATGATCCCCAGGACCTGCGGCGACGGCCAATAGAACGGCACGACACCCATCTCCGGCAGGACGACCTGACCGTTGTCGATGCCTTCCAGGATGGCCATCTCGCACATGGCCCACACCGTCTCCTGACGCGCATCCGGATCGAGATAATAGGTGTCAGAATGGCCGACGTTCGGATGTTGCGACAGCCATCCCCACGCCGCCTGCGCCGCCGCCCGGCACCGTCCGGCAAAAGCAGCATCGACGGAGGCGAACACGCGCGACGCATGGCCCATCACGCCTGTGAGCACGCCGGCATCTATGCTCGACGCCGCCATCGCCGCACGCGGATTGCTGTCGTCCGCCGGCAGCTTGCCCCAGGTCAGCAGCGGCTGGCTGTCGACCTTGTGCAGCACGCCGCCATCGGCGTTCTGCATCCTGAGCAGCCACTCCAGCCCCCAGCGCGCCGTCTGCAGGATATCCGGCAGCCCGTCATACAGCATCGGTATATCGAGCCCGAGCCCGGCCATCTGCGGCCTGAGCTCGTACAGCCGCAGCATGTGGCTTACCGATAAGGCATGCATGTGGGTATATTTGCCGAAATCGCCGGCGTTGTACCACCCGCCACTGAGATCGCGCTTTTGACCATCGACCATCACGGCCGTATCGCCCGCGTGCCCGGCCTTATGCCTGACCCCGGTTCCAGGATCGTCGATATCGACATTGGCCCTGATCAAATGGAAACACCGCGCCGCATCGCGCAGCAGGTCGTGATACACACCGTCGCCGATAGCGAACGGATGCGATATCCCGCCCCCGGCGTGCACGCGGTAACGCCCTGTGCCGGTCAGAGCGCTGAAGTCTCCGCACATGACGTATTCACCGGCACTTTTGCGCAGATCGAATATCTGGCCACCCAGCTCACCGCTGAAGACGACCTTGCTGCTTTCGTCGAGAATATCGAACCGGCGGGCTGGCTTTTCCGGTATTACGGTCAGGGCGAACTGCTTCGCCGCCGCAGGTGTGAAGCCGATCTGGTTCAGCTTCGGCGCGGGAATGACCGCGTCATCGCCAACTGCTCCGGCGGCTCCACCGAAAGCCATGAGCGACATCGCCGTCCCGCCGAATAGGAATTGACGCCTGTCCATCCTTGTCCCTTCACCTGATACTTTTCGCCGTGCCGCCACTCGGCGTCCTTACTGCCTGACGCCCGGAACGTCCTGTCCACCCTGATGCAGTATGCAGCCGATCTTGCCGTCCTTGTCGCGGACGAATTCCAGTCTGGCCTCGACCGTCCTGGCGAAAAACATCGTCGCCGATTCCGGATAGGCCCTGACCTTGTCCTGGCCCGTGGCCTGCACCACAAGATGGTCGCCCTCCACGCTTACGGTCAGGCTGAGATCGGGCATCAACACATAGGTTCCGACATATTGCGCCAGTATGTCCGGCCCGACCACGATCGCCTTCGGAAGAGGCACAACCTCGGCCGGGAAGCCGTGGGCGATGCTGGTCAGGGCCCGCGATATCCATAACGGCGAGCTGTTGTCGAGATTGCCCAGCACGATGATCGAAAGCTCGCCTTCCGGCTGATAGGCCGTATCGCCGACATAGCCGGGCAGATGGCCGCTGTGACTATAAACCGTGTGATCGTCCGGCGTTGTGCGCTCGATGCCGAGACCCTGGGCCTGCATCTCGGCCAGGGCTGTTTTCGAGATCAGCCGCCCGCCAAACAGGGCCTCCTGCCATTTCAGAAGGTCATGCGTGGTTGAAACCAGGCCTCCGGCGGAGAAGCTGTTGGTCAAATCGCGGTACGCGGCGGCAACCGGCACGTCATCACCCATCTCATAGCCAACAGCGTTGTTGGGGCCGACCGGCGGATTGTAGCCGGTGGCCTCCATGCGCAGGGGCACGAAGATGTTGTCGCGCAGAAAATCGCCATAGGCCTGACCAGTGACCTTTTCGATCACCAGGCCCAGGATCGAGTAGCCGGCATTGCTGTACTGGCGTGTCTCACCCGGCCGGGAGGCGAGCGGTAGGGTGCGGATGATCCCCCACAACCGGGCGGGCGTGAAAGGTTCGCCGAAATGCCCCGCCAGCAACGGATTGTGATCCCCGAGACCCGAGGTATGCGCCAGCAGATGGCGCAGGGTGATGCCTTGCCAGGCAGTTGGGGCATCGGGGATATATTTGGTGAGCGGATCATCAAGGCTGAGCTGCCCACGGTCCTGCAGCATCAGGATGGCCGTGGCGGTGAAGGACTTGGTGATCGAAGCAATATGATAGCGCGTGGCCGGCGTATTGGGTGTTCCGACCGACCTGTCGGCCTGGCCGTAGCCCCTGTCGACCAGGGTATGTCCGCCCCGGGTGACCAGGATGGCGCCGGTGAAGCGGCCGTCCCGGACATAGCCGTCGATCAGCGCCTCCATAGCGGCGCCTTCCTCGGCAAGGCTAGCGAAAACATGCGGTTTCCGTGAGTCGGCCAACGCGTCTGTCAGCGTGGCGGCATCGGTTCGCCGCAGGTTGAGAAACGATGTATAGCCGTCCTTGCCCCACTGAAAGGTCCCGGTCCACTGGCGGCTTGCGGCATCCCACTTGCCGTCGAACAGGGCGCCGCCGATCGAGGACACTTCAAAATTCAGATGGTCTGGTGTGGCGGAGATATGGGTGAGCGGCGCGTCGGTGACGGCGTGGGCATCGCGTGTGTCGAGCGGCTGCTCATGGCTGGAATAGGTGCCGGTGTAGGTACCATCCGTCGCTTTTTCGATGCGGATTAACGACCAGAGGTGATTGTCGATGGCGCCGCTCCATGCGCCGACGGCTGTCTCGGCAAAGGCTGGCGCTGCGGAGAGCCCGATCATCACCCATGGCAGACACAGGGTCTTGACCAGGCCCAAGCCGCAAAATTTCAAAACCGCCCCCTATAGTAAGACCATACCCACCTATTCCACACATCAAGACTTAATATTGCAAGGATGAACCGCGCGTGAACGCTTTACCCCTCCAACTGCTGCTCGAGATCGTGCAGCACCTTGTAGCAGGCCAGAACCTGCGCAACCGAGCTGTTGGGTTCGCGGCCCTCGCGGATCGCGGCGATGAATTCACGATCCTGCAGTTCGATGCCATTCATCGACACGTCGACCTGCGAAACATCGATCTTCTCTTCCTTGCCGTTCACCAGGTCGTCATAGCGGGCGATATAGGTGCCGGTGTCGCCGATATAGCGAAAGAAGGTGCCCAGCGGGCCGTCATTGTTGAAGGACAGGGACAGGGTGCAGATTGCGCCATTGGCAGCCTGCAACTGGATCGACATATCCATGGCGATGCCGAGTTCCGGATGCTTGGGACCCTGAACGGCGTTGGCCTTCACGATCGGCGAACCCGCCTGGTAGGCGAACAGGTCGACTGTATGGGCCGCGTGGTGCCACAGCAGATGGTCGGTCCACGAGCGCGGCTGCCCCAGGGCATTCATATTGGTGCGGCGGAAGAAATAGGTTTGCACGTCCATCTGCTGGATGTTGAGCTTGCCGTCGCGGATCAGATTATGGACGTACTGATGTGACGGATTGAAGCGCCGCGTGTGGCCGACCATGCAGACCCGCCCGGTCTTGGCCTGCATGTTGAGAACGTCCTGGGCATCACCCCAGGAATCGGCGAGCGGGATCTCCACCTGGACGTGCTTGCCGGCCTTCATACAGGCGATGGACTGATCGGCGTGCATCTGAGTCGGCGTGCACAGGATCACAGCGTCGATCTCCGGCAGTTTCAACGCCTCGTTCAGATCGGTAAAGGTGTGGGCAATGCCGTACTTATCTGCGACGGCCTTGGTCTCCTCGAAGCGACGGCCGATCAGGGCCACGACCTCGACGTCGGGCTGTTCCGCCGCGATGATCTTCAAACCGTCGAGATGCTTGATGCCGAAAGCGCCCGCGCCTGCCAGTGCGATTTTCATTTGGGTTTCTCGTTTTTCAGAATGATATGGCCAATGGCCGTGTTGGACGCCGGCACGTGGTAATGCCGATGCAGTTCGGTGACCTGGTCATCGAGCGCACCGCGCATGATCAGCCACATGACGAGTTCGATGCCTTCAGAGCCGGCTTCGCGGATATAGTCCTCAGGCGGGATGGCGGCGAGGCGTTCCGGATTGTCGACAATGTCGCTCAGGAAGGCATTGTCCCATGGCGCATTGATCAGACCGGCGCGCGGGCCCTGCAGCTGGTGTGACATACCCCCAGTGCCCCAGATCTGGACATTGAGCTCTCCATCGAAGCTGTCGACGGCCTTGCGGAGCGCCTTGCCCAGATTGTAGCAGCGCCGGCCCGACGGCACAGGGTATTGCACGACATTGACGGCGAAGGGGATGACCTTGCACGGCCATTTTTCCGGCTGTCCGAACATCAGCGACAGGGGCACGGTCAGGCCATGATCGACATCCATCTTGTTGACGATGGTCAGGTCGAAATCCTGCTCGATGACCGAACCTGCGATATGCCAGGCGAGATCGGCGTGACCTTCGACGGGCGGCACCGGGCGCGGGCCGAAGCCCTCATCGGCGACGGCGTAATCTTCTGCCACCCCGATCGCAAAGGTCGGAATGAAGTCGAGCGAAAAGGCCGTGGCGTGGTCATTATAGACAAGGAAGACGACATCGGGTTTCTCGGCGGCTTCCCACTGTTTCGAAAATTCGAAGCCGTCGAACAGAGGCTTCCAGTAGTCGCTTTGCGTCTGGCCCGTATCGACGGCGCGGCCGACGGCCGGCACGTGTGACGTGGCGACACCTGCGGTAATGCGGGCCATTACGGTGTCTCCCATTCGTGTTTGTAGCGGTTACCATCCGGCGAACGGCCGCCATTCAGCATCATTTTCAGATATTCCTCTTCTGTGACGCCGGTCATGGTCGAGGCAGCATATTGAAAGCTCAGGCCGTCGGAGGAGAATATCTTGGCGAGGAAATAGATATTGCCGCCGAGCGACAGCATGCGGTTGTAGTCGCGATCGATCACCGCCTGCTTCTGCTCTTCGCTCATCTTCCATGCGTCGAGATAGGCGCGATTATCGGCTTTGAAGCGCTCGCGATTCTCAGGCTTCATCAGCGACATGCAGAACTGGTTGAGATGATAACCCAGGCGCGACATGCGCTCGTCGAAAACCGTCGTGCCGGGGACGTCGTCATAGGGGCGGGATTTCGTCACGCAAGTTCCTCCGGCCAATAGAGGCGCATCGGATTGGTCACCAACAACTTCTGCTGCAGGCTCTGGGTCACTGCGATCTTCGGAATGAAATCGACCAGGTGGCCATCGTCAGGCATGTGCGATTTCAGATTGGGGTGCGGCCAGTCAGTGCCCCAAATGACGCGCCCCGGGAACGCTTCAACAATGCGTCTGGCGAACGGCACGACGTCGTCATAGGGCGGCCCCTTATGGGTCAGGCGCTCGGGACAGGTCGTCTTGCACCAGAAATTATCGTATTCGAGCAGGCGTACGAACCTATCGAAATCGTGACCGAAAGCGTCCTTGCGCACGTCCGGGCGCCCCATGTGGTCGACCACGACCGTCGTCGGCAGGTCGGTGAAGAAGTTGAAATATTCTTTCAGGTCCTCGGCTTCGAAATAGATGACGATATGCCAGCCCAGCTTTGCGATCCGTTCGGCGATCTCGCTCAAGCTGTCGAACGGCAGGGCGTCGACCAGGCGTTTGACGAAGTTGAAGCGCACGCCGCGCACACCGGCGGCATGCAATGCGTGAAGTTCGTCATCGGTCACCGAACGCTTTACCGTGGCGACGCCCCTCGCCTTGCCGTCAGACCGCACCAACGCGTCGACCAAGGCGCGGTTGTCGGCACCGTGGCAGGTCGCCTGAACGATGACATTGCGCGAAAAACCCAGGAAATCGCGCAGGGCGAATAGCTGTTCATAACTGGCGTCGCACGGCGTATATTTGCGCTCTGGCGCAAACGGAAACACGTCGCCCGGTCCGAAGACGTGGCAATGGGCGTCGACCGCACCCTTCGGTAGTTGAAATAGCGGCTTCGATGGATTGGCGCACCAGTCCAGCCAGTCCTTGTCCTTTTCGAACGCCATCACAGCCCCCTCGCCAATAGAGCTTGGTTGAGACGCGGATAGACCCGGCGGGCATTGCCTTCGAAGACGTTGTATTTGTCTTCCGCCGAGATTGTAAGTGCGTCGACATAGCGTTTGGTGTCGTCGAAATAGAAGCCTGTCTCTGGATCGATACCGCGCACCGCGCCCACCATTTCCGAGCCGAACAGGATATTTTTGTTGTCGATGACCTGGAACAAAAGGTCGATCCCAGGCTGATGGTAGACGCAGGTGTCGAAATAGACGTTCTTCATGACGTGGTCGCGCAGGGCCGGTTTTTTCAGCATGTCGGCCAGGCCGCGATACCGCCCCCAATGATAGGGCACGGCCCCTCCCCCGTGTGGAATGATCAGCCGCAATTCGGGGAAATCCTTGAACAGGTCGCCTTCGATAAATTGCATGAAGGCCGTGGTGTCGGCATTGATGTAATAGGCGCCGGTGGCGTGAAAGGCTGGATTACAGGAGCCCGAGACGTGAACCATGGCCGGGACGTCGAGCTCGATCATCTTCTCGAAGAACGGATACCAGTAACGATCATAGAGCGGCGGAGCGCTGAAATGGCCGCCCGACGGGTCCGGATTGAGATTACACCCGACAAAGCCCAGTTCGGTGACACAGCGTTCCAGTTCGGCGATCGAACCGTCCAGCGACACGCCCGGCGACTGCGGCAATTGGCACACCCCGATAAAGGTGTCGGGGAACAGGTCGACGACGCGCTTGATGATATTGTTGCTCTCGACCGTCCAGCGCTTCGACACCGCCTCATCACCGATATGTGGCCCCATGACCGAAGCCCTGGGACTGAAAATCGTCATGTCGGCGCCGCGCGCCTTCAGCAACTTGAGCTGGTTCTGTTCGATGGTTTCGCGAATCTCATCGTCCGACACGACGACACCGGCAGGCGCCGGCTTCAGCGGATCGCGGAAATGGGCGATCTGGGCGTCACGGAAATTGGTCAATGGCGCCGGCGCGGTCGTATAGTGGCCGTGACAGTCGATGATCAGCGGTTTGTCCAGGCTCATTCGGCGGCGTCCTTACGGGCAGGGAGTTGGGTACGGATGGCGTCCAGCATCGGCTTCAGCCCGTCGGCGTTCAGCGCCGCGGCATAATCCGGCGCCCAGGCCTGGCGTTCGGCGGCGGCTTCGCTCATCCACGGTGTGATACCCGCCGCGGCGACGGTCCTCGCCGCCTCATGCATTTCCTCGGCGCGGCGCGTGCCATGTTCCAGGATTCGCGAAATCATGTAACGCGCATAGCCTTCCCAATCGGGATGCGGGAACAGATTATTCAGACTTTCCAGAACCGTGTCCTCGACGCCGTAGTGGCGCGCCGCCAGAAGCGATTCCGAGATGAGGGCTTCAAGCCCCTTGATCATCACGCTGCGGCACAGCTTGGTGGCGGCGGCCTGACCAGGCGTATCGCTGTAGAATGCCGCGCCGGTAAAACCCAGATCCTGGATCACGGTCGCAAAGTCACGAGCGTGAATACCGCCCAGCAGAATCGGCACGGCCAGTCGTTTCGGTTCGATCGGCGACATGACCGCCGCCTCGACATAACGGCCGGTGGCGGCGCTGATCAACACACAGGCCTCGATCTTGGCCTCGGGCGACGCCGAATTGAGGTCAAGATACCATGCCCCGGGCTTCAGGCCAGCGACGACGGAGCGCGCGGCGGCCACGGTCTGGGCGGCGGTGACGGCACTGATGATCAGGTCGGCGTCGCGGACGGCCTCGGTGGGAGTAGCGCAACCGGTCGGCCTATGCAGGTCGAAGGCTTTCAGCGTCAGGCCAGGCCGGCGCATGAGGTCGGCGGCCAGCGCCTGCCCGACCTCGCCGAAGCCGATAATGGCAATCGTGGAGATACTCATCCCGCCCATACCTCCGACGGCACGAACACCTCACCGGACATGAGTTTTCGTGCCGTCCGAAGCAGGGCTGCCCGCCCGATCAAAAGCGCTTTCCCTTCGCCTTCGATGTCTAGTGACACGGTGAAAAAGCCGGTCGGATGCCCGATATCGATATCGAGCTTCACGCTGCCGCCGATGACCAGTCGCAGCATGTCGTTGGCGACCGTATCCTGCAACACGCAGGCCGTCGCTACCGACACGGCGCCGAAGACGCCGATGGCCTCGTGCACGCGATGCGGAATGAAGGTCCGCGTGGTCACGGCGCCATCCTTCACCGGCGCGACTAAGGTGATCTTGGGCACCGAAGCATGGGTGACATCGCCGAGGTTCATCAGGGGCCCGGCCTCAAGGCGGATCGCTTCGATACGCGCCTTCAATTCCGTATCGGCCTCCAGCGCTTCGACCGTCTCATAGCCCGTCCGCCCCAGATCGGACGCCCGGATAACAATGACCGGCATGCCATTATCGATCAGCGTCACTGGCACGCTCTGGATAACATCCTGGGCATGCCCGGTCGGCAGCAGGGCGCCGCAAGACGAGCCCGCCACATCGAGGAAATCGGTCGGCACCGGTGCCGCCGTTCCCGGCACGCCATCGATCCGCGCATCGCCTTCATATTCGACCATACCACCCGGCGTCTGGATATGGGCCACGGCCAGGCTGCCGGTATTGAGCATATGGATGCGCACCGGGGTCACGTCGCCGATGGCCGCAACCAGGCCCTGCTCGATGGCAAACGGTCCGACGGCGGCCAGTAGATTGCCGCAGTTCTGCTGATCGGTGACGATCGCCTTGTCGGGAAAAATCTGCAGGAAAAGGTAATCGACATCGGCGTCGTCGTGTTGTGAGGCCGAGACGATGGCGATCTTGCTGGTCAGGGGGTGGGCGCCACCCATGCCGTCGATCTGGCGCGCATCGGGCGACCCCATGGCCGCCAGAAGGACCGCGTCGCGCGTGGCGGTATCGGCCGGCAGATCGTCTTTCAGGAAATACAGGCCCTTCGACGTGCCGCCGCGATAGACGCTACAGGGGATGGCTGTCACAGGCATCAGACGTCTTTCTGATCGACATAGACCAGGCCGCGATCCTTCAGGGTCTGGCGCATATCGTAGATATCGAGGCCCAACTCACCATTGGCAAAGCGCACGCGGCGCGCTTCTTCTGACGCGGCCCGCGCCGTAGCCTTGGCGGCGACGGCTTCGGCCTGGTCGCGCGGCACGACGCAAACCCCGTCGTCATCAGCGACAATGACATCACCCGGATTGACGATGGCGTCGGCGCAGACAATCTGCGTGTTGACATTGCCCAGCGTGTCGCGGACGCAGCCGCGAGCGAACACGGCCTTCGACCACACGGGAAATGCCATCTCGGTCAGGGTGGCGATATCGCGCACCCCGGCATTGATGATCAAGCCCTTGACGCCGCGCGCCTTCAGAGAAGTCGCCAGCAGATCGCCGAAATAGCCGTCTTCATTCGGCGAGGTCGGAGTCACCACCAGGATATCGCCCGGCTGGCACTGCTCGACGGCGACATGGATCATCCAGTTGTCGCCCGGCGCCACCTCGACCGTCACCGCCGGGCCGGCGATCAGGGCCGGACGATAGATCGGCCGCATATAGGCGTTCATCAGCCCGACACGCCCCTGCGCCTCGTGCACCGTCGCCACGCCGTGACCTTGCAGTTCAGCACAAGCCTCCGGCGACGGGCGTTTGATATGGGTGACGACGACGGGCATGCAACTTTCTCCACAACAGGCGCAATAGACTTTGCATTTTCGACCTCAAAAGCGTTAGCGGGAATGACGACACGTGCTATAGGTTTTAGCTATCGGAGGCGAAATGATACCGAGTCTGAAACTGCGGCGCCTGCAAGCCGTTCTGGGCGTTTTTGAACAGGGCAGCGCGCTGAAAGCCGCTGGTTTCGTACACATGTCCCAGCCCGCGGTTGCCGATGCCGTTGCTGCGTGTGAGCACGACGTCGGCGTCGCTCTCTTTACGCGGTCTTCCCGTGGAATGACGCCGACGGAGGCCGGGAAGGTGCTTTGTGCGCGTATCGACTCGGCATTCGAGCATCTCAAGACGGCAGAGGCCGAGATCGCGCGACGTCGCGGAAAAGGCGCAGTTCCCCTCCACCGGCTGGTCACGGAAGGACAGTTGCGCGCCCTTTCGGCGATCGTTGGCGCCGGAGGCTATCATGCCGCGGCACGCCAGCTCGGCTTATCGCAACCTTCAGTCTACCGTGCGGCCCGTGAACTTGAGACGCTTTGTGGTATCCCCCTGTTTCGAAGGGACGGCGCCGGGATCGAGACGACGCATGAGGCCGTGGGTCTCGCGCGCCTGGGCGACCTTTGCTTCCGGGAACTCTCCAATGGTCTTGATGAAATCCGCGAACTGCAAGGCATTGTCGACGGCAGTTTGAATATCGGCGCCCTGCCGCTGGCGCGCGCCAAGTGGCTTCCCGATGGCCTGGCCCAGGTCCTGCGTACCTATCCGCTGGCGAGGGTTAGCGTGATGGACGGACCCTATGGCGAGCAGCTCAATGCCCTGCGCCACGGGCGCATCGATATGATCCTCGGCGCGTTGCGCGATCCGCCGGCAGGACAGGACATTGTCCAGGCGGAAATCTTCACGGACCCGTTTGTCATTGTCGTAAGGGCAAGCCATCCCTTCGCGCGCGGATTCGACAGTGATCGCGATAAGTTGTCGGCTGGCCAACTCGGGGAACTCGCGTGGGTGTTGCCGCGCCAGGGTACGCCCGGTCGGAATACCTTCGAGGCGTTTATGGCGGCCAAGGGTCTTGCACCACCGCGCTCGGTCGTCGAATGCAGTTCCTTTGTTACCACACGGTCGCTGATTTTACAGAGCAACCATGCGGCGCTCCTGTCGCGTCAGCAGGTCGAGGCGGACCTGCCGCAGAACCAGATCAAGATCATGGGGCCGCCCCTGACCGGGTCGTCGCGTCCAATCGGTATCACATTGCGTAAAGGCTTCCGGCCGACGGGTCTGCAACAGGCTTTTCTGGATCAGATCAGGTCGGTGTGGGCCTGAAGCGGATTCCGGGCGCTCGCGGACGGTCAGTCCGGCGCGGTGCATTTCGACTGGTGGACAAGCCAAAGTCGTGTCGCGATCGCGCATAAATAAAGGGAGACGGTTACTCTGATCGGCAGCTATAATCTGCATGAAGATATAAATAGGATTTATAAATGAGGAAGGGTGACTTCAGCGATCTGGCTGCGTTTATTGCCGTGGCCGAAGCCGGAAGCTTCACGCGCGCCGCCGCCAGGCTCGGCCTGTCCCAGGCGGCGCTCAGCTATGCCGTGCGTGGGCTGGAGGAGCGATTGGGCGTGCGTTTGATTGCGCGGACGACGCGTAGTTTGTCGATTACCGATGCCGGGGAAAAATTGCTCCACAGCCTGCGGCCTGCCTTCGACTTTATCGACAGTGAAATCGCGGCGATCGGTGCGCTTCGCGACAAGCCGGCTGGAACCGTTCGCATCACTACCTTCCGCCATGCCGCAAGGATAGTGCTCTGGCCGGCGCTCTCGAAATTGATGACGGAATATCCGGATATCGTTTTCGAGATCGACATCAATGAGGGGCTGACCGACATTGTCGCCGGACGCTTCGATGCGGGTATTCGCGTGGGAGAGCAGGTCGAGAAGGATATGATCGCCGTTCGGATCAGTCCGGATATCCGCATGGCCGTCGTGGGTTCACCAGCCTACTTTGCCACGCATAAGCCACCCGAAACGCCCCGTGAGCTCGGTGAGCACAACTGCGTAAGTTACCGGCAGATCACGGGGGGCGGCACCTATGCCTGGGAATTTGAGCGCGACGGCGTTGAGCTTGAGGTACGAGTCGGCGGTCACCTCATCATCAATGATAACGAGATGTTGGAAAATGCGGCCCTGGACGGGTTGGGATTGGCCTACACGTTCGAAAGTCAGATATCGAGGCATGTCGCCGAAGGGCGGCTGATCCGTGTGCTTGAAGACTGGTGTCCGCCGTTCTCAGGTTATCACCTCTACTATCCAAGCCGCCGACAGCACACTCCGGCCTTCTCAGTGTTGGTAGAAGCCCTTCGGTACAGGGGGTCGCCAGGATGACACCGATATTAGATTTATAAATCCCA
This sequence comes from Asticcacaulis sp. P2_C5, assembly GCF_056404555.1. NCBI lineage: Bacteria > Pseudomonadati > Pseudomonadota > Alphaproteobacteria > Caulobacterales > Caulobacteraceae > Asticcacaulis > Asticcacaulis sp. P2_C5. The sequence goes on along the minus strand of NZ_JBFUDU010000005.1, from coordinate 332,501 downwards.
TTTATAACCACATGCGCATTACAACGTCTAATCCGCGCCTGTCCGCGGTGTTATCTTCGGCTTCATCGAAAGCAGGAGATAGATATGAGCAAGGTATGGTTCATTACGGGTGCGGGTAGTGGCATAGGCGCGGCCACGACCAGAGCGGCCTTGAAGGCCGGTGATCGTGTTGTCGCCACCGGGCGTAATCTTGATAAGTTGCACAATGCTCTGGGCGACGTAGCGGACAACAACCTGCTTTTGGTCCAACTGGATGTGACCAATGAAGTTCAGACGAAATCAGCCGTCGAGCAGGCACTAAAGGCGTTCGATCGCATCGATATTCTCGTCAACAACGCCGGCTACAGCCTGCTCGGCAATTTCGAAGAAACCGCAACGGCTGAAATCGAGGGGCTGCTGGCCACCAATCTGTGGGGTGTGATGCACATGATGCGCGCTGTGCTGCCGGTTATGCGCCAGCAGCGGTCGGGACGGATTATGAATATCAGCTCACTGGCCGGGATTGTTGGTTTCAAACATTGCGGAGCGTACAGCGCGACGAAGTTTGCGGTCGAAGGCCTGTCGGCATCGGTGGCTCAGGAAGTCGAACACTTCGGCATAAAGGTAACGGTCGTGGCCCCCGGTTTCTTCCGGACCGATCTTCTCGACGCCCGGAACGCCAGGTATTCAGCCAGCACGATTGCCGACTACGCGGCCGAAGGCACAGCGGAGGCCATGTGGTCGGGCTATGACGGCGTCCAGCCAGGCGACCCGGCGAAACTCGCCGTAGCTCTTGTGAAGATCGCCTCGATGGAAAAGCCGCCGCATCAGTTCCTTGCCGGCAGCGATGCTTTGGCTGTTGCCAAGCCGGCTCTGGAGGCACGATTGGACGAAATTAGGGCGTTCGAGGACCTGACGACATCAACAGACGGCGCGTTTTGATCCCCTGGCAACAAGCCATACGCATCTACTCATTAAGCACATTTGTAATCGTCACCGCCCTTACGTTCGATGTCGGCGCCCATGCCCAAGATGCCCAACCCGCGGCAACGTGATCGTCAGCTTGCCCAGGTTCAGGCCTCACCCATCAATACGGCAATCCGATGTAGTTTTCGGCAATGGCGATTTGCGCTGAGCGGCTGGAGCGAATGTAACTGAGTTCAGCCTGTTGCATCCGCCGATCGAAGGGGCCCATGTCGGGAAAGCGATGGGTTAATAGTGTCATCGACCATGAAAAACGCTCGGCCTTCCAGATCCGGCCAAGGGCTCGCGCCTCATAGCCGTTCAATCCGGATTCATCGCCTGCCTTGATGTGCTGGCTCAGCGCCGACGCCAGATAAAACACATCCGAGGCGGCCAGGTTGAGACCCTTGGCGCCGGTCGGGGGTACGATATGCGCGGCGTCGCCACACAGGAAAAGCCGCCCATGGCGCATCGCCTCGCAGACGAACGAACGCAGCGGCGCGATCGATTTCTCTAAGGACGGACCGCGCACAATTCGCTGGCGATCTTCGTCGCCCAGGCGTGTCTCGAGCTCTGCCCATATTCTGTCATCGGGCCAATCCTCGATTTGCTCCGTCAGCGCGCACTGAATATAATAACGGCTGCGTGTCGCCGACCGCATCGACGCCAGCGCAAAACCACGCTCATGGTTTGAATAGATCAGTTCATGATCCATGGGCGGGACGTCTGCCAGGATTCCCAGCCAGCCGAACGGGTAGACTTTTTCAAACGTCCGGATGTTTGCGTCCGGGATCTTGCTCCGTGAAACGCCGCGGAAGCCATCGCAACCAGCAACGAAACTGCAATCGACGCGGTGGTCTACCCCATCCAGCGTGTAGGTAACGAAGGGCGCCGATGTGGCCAGGTCATGCAGATCGACCTTGTCAGCCCCGAAAACGAGCGGAATGCCGCGCGCTTCGCAGGCGTCCATGAGGTCGATGGTAATTTCCGTCTGGCCGTACACCATGACATCCCGGCCGACGAGGTCGTGCAGATCTATGCGAAAAGCATCGCCGTTGTCCAAAAGCGTAAAGCCCTGGTGAGGCAGGCCCAGGCGGTCCATTCGGGCGCTTACGCCGATGCGCCGCAAAACTTCCACAGTTCCTTGTTCGAGAACGCCCGCACGAATACGGCCTTCGGTATAGGCGCGTGTCTGCCGCTCCAGAACAATGCAGGAAATACCCTCGACGTGGAGCAGGTGCGACAGGATCAGCCCTGACACGCCCCCGCCAATGATCGCAACCGTCGTCTTCAATCTGCTATCCCCAGAGCTGTTCTTGATTTGCGTTGTCGAACAATGACCTGACGGCGCCTTGCCGACCATGGACGATCACTGTATAAACTTGGACAAAAACAGGAATTATTGCGGCATGCCCGTCAGATCCGCCATCGCCCCCAGTTTCTATCTGTACGGAGAACCGTCCCGCCACGTCGATCCGCAATTTCTCCACCTGGAGACCATATCGGAGAGAAGCGGGCCCGCTGGCGGCAGCATAAAACCGCATTCTCATGCCGAGCTGAACCATATTTTTCTGTTCGAAACGGGAACGGGCGACGTGCTGGCGGACGGTAACAAGTTGCACTTTTCTGGGCCGCACCTGCTATTTATGCCGCAACGGACAATCCATGGCTTTGCCTTTGACGCCACGGTATCAGGTTATGTTCTCACCCTTGCCGGCCCCTATCTGCGCAACCTGACGCAAAGAGGGGTGGAGTTCGGCGGCTATGGCAGGCCAGTTGAGTTGCTGGACCTGTCCGGACGCGGCCGCCTCAATGGCCTGCGTCATTGGATTCTGCGTCTGAAGAAAGAACTGGCGTGGCAGGCCCCTGCCCAGTTGGCGGCCATCGAGGCCAATCTTATCGGGTTGCTGGTCGATCTGCACCGATTGTCAACCAGCCAAAACCGTCCCGATATCCAGGCGCCGCACCTGAAACTTATGGCGCAATTTCACACCCTTATCGAGGCGCACTACCGGGAGTCCTTAAGCCTTTCGGCCTATCTTGCCCGCCTCAAGGTCACGGAGTCGCAGCTTCGTTATGCCTGCGAACGCGCTGGTGAAGGCGCACCGGCCCAGGCGGTCCAGAAGCGGCGCCTTATAGAGGCGCGCAGGCTGCTGATCTATTCCGACATGACCATAGCTGAGTGTTGCGCATCCCTGGGCTTCGAAGATCCCGCCTACTTCTCAAGGACCTTCACAAAATCCGCAGGCATGTCTCCGCGCGCCTACAGACTGGCGCATCGCCAGGGCTGACAGCTACGGTCCGAAACGCGCGTTCAGTATTGGTCATCTTTCGCGCGGTTTGGTATTGTAGGCCTAGGTGGTATGCCGTTTTTCGCCGCGGTAGTTTAAACCGGTGGGTCGCAAGAACTTGGGGAATTGACACCCTGTCGTTCGCTGTGGGTCGAGTTGCATGGACTTTCGTCGTTCTGAGTTGAAGGCATTCCTGCGTGCCCGCCGCGCGGTGTTAAAGCCGGAAGATTTCGGCCTGCCGCGTGGAACGCGGCGCTTGGCGTCAGGTCTGAGACGCGAAGAACTGGCCGCCATCGCCGGTGTTGGTCTCACCTGGTATACGTGGCTGGAACAGGGCCGCGAAATTATGCCCTCCGCGGAAACCTTGCACCGAATCAGCAAGGCCCTGCGGTTAAGCGACACGGATGAGGCCCATCTGTTCTTGCTTGCCGGTCTGCCGCGTGACGTCAAGTATGTCGCACCGCGCGAGGTCCCGTTGGCGATCGACCGCGTCTTGTCGACGTTTCAAGGTCCGGCCGTCGTGCTTGATCCCATGTTTAACCTTGTCGCATGGAATGGGTTGGCGGGACGACTTTACAATTTCGAGGACGCCGTGGAGCCCTTTCCGGGGAACCAGCTCTGGCAGTTTTTCATCAATCCCGCACGGCGCGCGCTCTATCCCGACTATGAAAGTGTCGGCGCCGCATTTGTTGCCCTGTTCAGGTCGGCCGCGATCGACGTTACACTGCCGCAATACCAGCACTTGATCGAGGCGCTTCAGAGTGCGAGTTCGAAGTTCCAGGAATTGTGGAATATGCAGTCAACCACGGCCATAGCGCCTCAGACCGTCCGGATCACACATCCGGAATTCGGCGATATCGAGGTTTATTCGGTCAGGAGTATCCTTCCCACGCTCGGACAAAGCCTGCTGTTCCTGCTGGCCCCTGCCAATGAGGAAACCGCGAAGGCGTTCGGACTTTGATTGCCTCATAAAGGACCGTTCACGACAGGTAGCGCCGGAAATGCCTGTCAATGGCTTCAACTGCCTCCGCAACGTGCTGCGGTCCATCATAAAAATCGAAATGATATCCCGTGGTCCAGTGAAGCGCTTTGGGACCCGCGAGCAGATCATGGACCTTCCGGGCTTGCTGAGGCAGGGCACAGCCGTCACTGTGCACGATCAGGGTTGGCGCCCTCACTCTGGCCGCGTGTGAGACCGGATCGAAGTCGAGCCATGGCTCCCAACCCATGACGGCAAAGGCATTGCGCCATTCAAGCACGCCCCCGCCACGGCGCTTATCCATATAGTATTCATTAGGACCTGGATGCGCGGCGGATAGATCAACGTCGGAATAGGCCGGAATCAGCGGATTAATTCCGGATCGTAAATACGCATCACGTGCGCGCCGGGCGGAACGACGCCTGTCCTCGACGGCCTCGGCGCCCTTGTAGATGCTGGCGGTAATCGCCGGTTCCGCGAAATGGCTGGCTACGCATGCTACCGCCCCGAGGCGATTGTCCCGGGCGGCCGCATAGAGAACCGTGCCACCGGACGTACAGACGCCTACACCGCCAATCTGGTCCACCGACACATCCCGACGCGCCATCAACCATGATATCGAGGATGCCCAGTCGACGGCCTTCGCTTCCGGATCCTCATATTGTCGCAACTCTCCCCCACTTTCGCCATAATTGCGATAATCTATGGACAGGGCAATATAGCCGCGTTTTGCCAACTCAGCGGCATAGACACCTCCCATCTGTTCCTTGACGGCCGTCAATGAGCCGCCGAGAACCACGGCCGGCCATTTGCGGTCGATGCGGTAATCAGGCGGCGTGAACAGGCTGCCCACAATGAAGCTGTCCTCGGATTGGAATCTGACCTTTTGCTGTGCGCTCTCGTTTTGAAAGTGAGTCATCGGCAAGGCTCCATAGGAAAGGCCAGGCGCGGCGATTGCGGCCATGGCGAAACCGGTTGCGAAAGTCCTGCGATCGAGATGCTGAGTGCATGTGATCATGAAATCGAACTCCGGTGCCCGGGCTTTGTTTCGCGAACATAGACCAGCCTCTGCGCGCGATGGCATGGGTCGCAGCCTCACGATCGGTCGGCGCGACGACGCCCGCTTCGGGAAGTGCTCCCAAGCGAATTTAAACCTTCTGAATCTCGACGGAAGGGCCTAGCTTCTCATAGTAGTCCAACTACCTGGACTTTTCCGAAAAGCCGCCGGCTAGGGGGTCGCTTGCGGATCGCAGTTAAAGGCTGCCTGCCAACTTCTATCAGATACCGGTCGTCGAAATGCGTATACCGCGCCGTGCTGTCGAGACCGGCATGACCAAGCAATCGCTGAATCGTTGGGAGGGGCAGGGATTTGCGTGCAGTCGAGGCTGGCATAGCTGTGACGGATATGGTGTCTTCGGACCCGGCCGAGCTTCGCGTCCGGTCGGACAGGGCACGGGCGTCCGGTGAAACAGCACCCCGGCTAGCCTGCACGCTGGATGAACGGCATACGGACATAGAATAATTGCGGACCGGTCACCAACGTCCGATCGGTTTTTGAATTTTTGTCGCACCGCTGCCGATTGCCTGAAGAATCGCAGATGGATGTCGGTCAGGAGCCCCGGGAAGGAGGGCGACTTTTTCCGAGCAACGGCGCCATGACCTCTTGAATATATCTATATTCTTGCCATTTTAACAAAAATATGTGATTTTGTGGTTTATAGGCCAAGGAAGGTTTGCCATGCTTTATCGACTTGAGATCGAAAATTTCTTTTCGATTCGGGACCGTCAGGTCATTGATCTGTCGATTCCCTCAAATGTTTTCGACCCTGACAGTCGGTATTCCCCGATTTTCGACGGCAGCGATATTCGCGCTCCTAAAATCGTCGCGATCTATGGCGCAAATGCGTCGGGCAAGACGACCATTCTGAAAGCCCTGCAATTCATTGCCGCCTTCATTCGCGACAGTGCGCAAGCCAAGGCATTTGTATCGCCCCTGGAGCGGTTCAACGACGAAGAGTCGATGAACCGGCCGATCCGTCTTGCCATCGAACTCGGCGGGATTATGGATTACAACCAGTCGATCGACGCCGACCACAAGGAAGGCGTGCCCGTCGTCTTCGGCACCTGGCGCTACGAACTAGAAATCGAAGTCAAGGATGGCACCTTTACCCGCGTTCTCACCGAAGCTATTCGCCAAAGGCCACTTGGCAAAGGCAAATGGCAGCGCGTCTTTGAACGAGAGGCTTCGGGGGACGTGCTCGGTTCAACCAGCTTCAAGATTACTGGCTACAATCACCTTTTGACGACGCTGAGGCCGACGGAATCCGTTATTGCCGGATTTGCCTATTTCAAACACCCGACGGCTTTGCTCTACATGGACCTGGCGCATCGGGTTCTCGGAAACCTCTTAGGCAACCACTCTCCAGCGAACGACGGCTTTCTCATCAGATTTCTCGTTGAGAACCCGAACTTCCTGACAAGCTTGAACCGCGACCTGAGCCGAATTGACGTTGGGGTCGAAGAGCTGCGCTTTGTGGACTCCCCCGGTGGCCCTCAACCTATGTTCAAACATAGCGGTTTGCACCAGGAAATGCCATGGGCCTTGGAAAGCCAGGGCACACACGCCTTTATCCGGCTGTTTCCGGTCCTGGCGCTCACGCTCGAACGGGGAGGCATCGCGCTTATCGATGAATTCGATACGCTCATACATCCATTGATCTTACCCGAATTGCTCCGCTGGTTCTACGATCAGGCTGATCGCAATCCTTTGGACGGTCAGCTCTGGCTAAGTTGTCATTCGGCGACCCTGTTGGAGGAACTCGCCAAGGAAGAGGTTGTCATCACCGAAAAGGACAGGATGGGGCGAACTACCATATTCAGCCTCATGGATATCAAATCGGTCCGGCGGGACGATAACCTCTACAAAAAATACCTGGGAGGGGCATATGGCGGCGTGCCGATGATCGGATGAAGGTGCGCATTGGTCACATTCCGCCCCGAACGCGCTTTTTCGTCGGGTGCGAAGGGGAGTCTGAACAGTCATACGTGCAGGTCCTTCAGGGACTATGTGATGATGCCGGCTTGCACGTACACCTTCTCACTGAACTCCTGGGCGCCGGCGACGCCTTAAAGCGACTGGAAACGGCTGAACGCCGTTTGCCCCACCTGATCAAGCGTGGCCGATTCGAGGCGAAGTTCGCCCTCCTCGACACCGATCAGCTGCGCCTCAGCGCGGAAAATGCTGCGCAGGCGTCTGCCCTTGCGCAAAAGTTGGGAATAACGGTCATCTGGCAAAGGCCCTGCCACGAAGGACTGCTGGCGAAACACTTTGTAGGTGCGAATAAACAACCGCAAACCGCCGGCGACGCCATGGTGCATCTGCACGAGTTTTGGCCCGAATACGAGAAAGCCATGACCGCCCAAAAGGTGGCTTCACGGATCGATCTGGCGGCGGCTCGCCAAGGTGCCGCGCAGATCGCCGGACTTCGAAGCCTTCTGATCACTATCGGTCTCATTGTACCTCAGGAATGACCCATGGTTCTCACACCGGAAGAAAAAGAAGAGCTGGACCGCTCGTATGTGCACACAGGGCCTGACATGACGCACACGAAAAGGATCAAATTGCCGCGGAAGCCGAGGTGAAAATGTCCAGAGAAAATGTCCGGATTGGGCCAACTCCGGAAGAGATCTGTCGGTCTCGCGCACCCTCGATGCAATCCTAACTTCCAGCCGCGCCGATATAGGCCGTGCCATTGCCATTAACGACTCGGGCGCCAAATGATAAGTCCGTTCGCGGCGTTTTTGTCCGTGTGCCTCTCGGAGTCGCCCTTACGGCAAGTTCGAGTCGACACCGCTGGTTTTCGGCCGTAAACCATTGCAGTAAAGAGGAATTTTGACTTTCGAGTTTCGCTTAACCGGACAGTAGTGTGGACTTTTCCGAAAAGCCGCCGGCCAGGGCGTAAGGTGTGCAATAAAAACAGACTTGTTCGCGCACATTATCTGTTACGCTCGGTCATTGTTTAAGGCTGGAAATTCAATACTTTGCGCGAGCCGGCAGGCGCTTGACCCGTTACGGACCGGATCAAATCCACCATTCAAAGTCAAGAAATCATGTCTTGTTCAGCGCTGGCGACAAAATGACCGCATGAACACCCGGATTCTCTCACCCAAATCTTCAATCATATTTCCCATGTAAGAAACTCGTCGCGCCGCCGACTACCTTTTCATGAGCACGATGCGGGCCCTTTGAATGACGACGTCGAAAAGCGATCAAGACGAGCTTTACGAGGAGGCGGTCGCCATACATGGCGCGGCGCTCGCCAGGCTCGCACGCGCCTACGAACGCAATGAGGACAAGCGGCGTGACCTCGAACAGGACATCCATCTGGCGCTGTGGAAGAGTTTCATGGCATTCGACGGCCGCTGCTCCGTGCGCACATGGGTTTATCGCGTCGCGCACAATATCGCCGCTTCACATGCGGTTGGGGAACAGCGGCGCCGTGTCGGGAAGACTGACCTCAGTGCGGCAAATGCCGTGGCGGCACAAGATAACCCGGAAGAGGACGCCGCGGCGAAGCAATCTCTCGATCGGCTGATGATCCTGATCCGCAGCCTGGAGCCTTTGGATCGCCAAATCATGATTCTTTATCTGGAAGACGTCGATGCCGCTGAGACGGCGGACATTCTTGGGTTGTCGCCCGGCGCAGTGGCGACGCGTATCCATCGCCTAAAAGCTCTGCTCGCCGAGCGCTTCAACGCTGGAGGCGCGAGATGAACGATCCAAAATCTCTCTGGATGCATCAGGATGTAAACAGTCCGCCGCTCTCGCTCGAGCAATTGCGCGAACGCAGCAACTGGCTTGAGAAGAAGATTCGCCAACGAAATCTGGTCGAATACATCGCCGCGGCGATCGTGATTCCGATTTTCACGGGGTACGCGATTTTTCTCTCCGAACCGATGGTGAGGCTCGGCAGCGTTATGATCATCGTTGGCGTGCTCTACGTCATGTGGGAACTATATCGGCGGGCGAGCCCAGCAAAACTCGATCCCAGTGCGACGGCAACCCATGTGCTCGCCTTTCATCGCGCCGAGTTGCTTCGCCAACAGCGCGCGCTGGAAGGCGTCTGGCTTTGGTATATCGGCCCGATGGTTCCCGGTCTCTTGGTTTTTGTGCTGGGACCGATGTTCATGCATGGGCCGCACGACTGGGTAAATATGTGTACCACGTTCGCGAGCTTCGCTGCGTTCTTCGCCGGCGTATATTGGCTGAACTGGCGGGTGGCCCGGCAGATACGCCGCGAAATTGAACGATTGGACGCGCTGGCGCGCGAATAGGAGGATTACATGCGCATTTCTAGGCGGCCTTTACTGCTCGGCGCGCTCGCTGCCGCGTTTCCAATGCCTGCGTTCGCACAGGAGACCGGGTTCGAGGGCGAATGGAACGGCACGCTACATGCTGGCGGCGCGACCTTGCGTTTGCACCTGGTCATCACTGCTGGTCCACAAGCGACGCTGTTCAGTGTGGATCAGGGCAATGCGGGCATTCCGGCCTCCAACGCAGCAATTACCGGCGACCAGATCGTTCTTGCGTTTTCGGTGATCAATGCGAGCTTCGTCGGGCGGCTTGCCGGAGGCCGTATCGACGGCACATTCACGCAGGGACAAGCATATCCGCTGGTGTTTGAACGCGGCGCGGCACCCGCTGCACCTGCCGCACCGCCGCCAATCCCGATGGTCGCGCTGACGCCCGCTGTGCTGCGCAGCCTACGCGACCAAAGTGGCGCGCCCGCACTTGCGGCGGCGGCTGCGCAGCTCGGTGGCGGGCGCATTTCATTGGCTGACGGCCTGCGCAGCGCTAATGCGAGCGTCGATGTTACAACCCGTGACCGTTGGCATCTTGGCTCAATTACCAAATCCATGACGGCGACTTTGGTGGCGCTTTGTGTCGAGGCTGGCGTGGTTTCATGGGATGATACGATTGGATCAGTTTTTGGCGCGGAGATCCCTGAGATGCGAGCAGAGTACCGCGACGTGAGCTTCCGGCATTTGCTGTGTCACCGTAGCGGCTTGCCCGGCGATATTTCAATGGATCAGTTCGCCAAGTTCCCGCGCGAAAGCCAGGATGCGCGGGCGGATCGCGTCGCGGTCGCGCGCATTGCGCTGGCCATGGCGCCGGTAGGTCCGAAGGAAACGACATTTCAGTACGCCAATAACGGCTTCATCATCGCCGGTGCCATGTTGGAAGCAAAACTCGGTGCCCCTTGGGAAAACCTGATCCGAGAAAGGCTCTTCTCCTCGCTCAACATGGCTTCGGCCGGCTTCGGCGCGCCGGGCGTTGCGGGCCGTCTCGATGAGCCGGTGGGTCACGGCGCAGGTCCGCTTTCGCAGCATACGCCTTTTCCGCCGGGCGGAGTCGTCAGCGACAATCCCGCGTTTCTCGGTCCAGCCGGACGCGTGCACGCGAACATGGACGATGTTCTTGTCTATCTCACAGCGCACCGCGACCGCGCCAAACTGTTGCGCCGAGAGTCGTGGGACACGCTGCACACGCCACCCTTTGGTGGGAACTACGCCATGGGTTGGGTCGTGGCGGGCCAAAGGCTCTGGCACAACGGATCGAACACGTTATGGTATGCTGAGGTGGCTATCGATCCCGAACACGGCATCGTTGCTGTGGCTGCCGCGAATGACGGCAACCTTGGCCAAGTGCAGCCTGCGGTAAGCGCGTCCCTGGGCGACGCTGCGATAGCAGTCGCACCGGCTGGGTAGCGGGCCGCGCTGTCGAGGCTGGCGCCAGTATTGCTGTCAGCGAGAAAGATGCGCGCGCCCGTCACCTGTCCCGCAGTCTATGGCTGGCGCCGGGTTTCGGTCAGAGTCTTGACGCAGGCGCTGCTGGCATCGGAAGCCTTTTCCAGGAATTCGGCAAATCGTTCCAGATCTTCCGGGGGATAGGTGCGCAACAGGTCCGTCATGGCTTCGTTGATCGGAAGAAACAGGGCGTCGAGTGCCGCCATGCGGTCGGGCAGAACCTCGACCAGCACCTTGCGGCGGTCATGCCGGTCAGGTGCGCGGCGGACGAAACCAGCCCGCTCCAGGCGATCGATCAGGCCAGTGACGGCGCCGCTGGTCAGGCCGGTGCGTTGGCCGATCTGACCGGCTGTTGCCGGGCCGCCGGTGACCAGCAGGTCCAGGCATTCGAGATCGACGGAATTCAATCCGGCCTTCTGGGCAACGGCCTGACTAAGTATGACGCCGATGGCTGAAGCCCGGCGCATGGCAGTCATAAGGCGTGTCGCGGCGTCATGGAGCAAAGGACATTCTCTCTGGACTTTTTCTCTCGATGTTTTATCTTGTTTGAAAAGATACTTCGCTATTGAAAGATACGACGATTCTGTTTCGGCTGTCGATGGGGCGTGGCCGGCTGGCCCTGGGGCAACAGACGATGGGGATTTTACGGCGGAAGACGAAAATCAGAGCATTTCCGATAACGGCCGATAAGAGACCATGTCGATAAGCGATTTCACTCTTGTTCGCCATCCATCCCTCGGACTGACAATGGTCCAGGCGCGCACGAATCGTGCTTTCGGCCGCCACAGCCACGATCAGTACGGTCTGGGCCTGATCGACCGGGGCGCCCACAAATCGTTGAGCGGGCGCGGCGAGATCGAGGCGGTCGCCGGTCAGGTCATTACGGTCAATCCCGGCGAGGTGCATGACGGACGTCCGGTGGACGATGGGCCGCGGTCGTGGCGTATGATCTATCTCGAACCGAAAGACGCCAAGCCCCTGACCGATGATCTGGCGGCCGATTACGAATTCGCCTGTCCCGCAAGTCATAATGTTCGGGCCGCCCAGGACCTATGCCGTCTTTTCGAACAGCTTGCAGATCCCAAAGCCCAATCGCTGCTTTGTGAGAGCCTTCTGGCCGGGCTGCTGGCGCGTCTGGGCATACGCAGACCGGGAGGACGAGACCGGGGATTTCCGTCGTCCATCCGCCATGCCGTCAGCCTGATTGACGACGACAGCACGCGGGCGCTGTCCTTGGGAGAGCTTGCCGCGGCGGCAAGTCTTAGCCGTTTCCAACTGATCAGAATGTTCACGCGTGCCACCGGCCTGACACCGCATGCCTATCTTATCCAACGGCGTGTCGAACATGCCCGCCAACGCATTCTGGATGGAACCGGCCTGGCCGAAGCCGCCGTCATTGCCGGATTCGCCGACCAGAGCCACATGACGCGCGCCTTTTCCGCGCGTTACGGCTTTACTCCGGGTCGTTTGGCAGACGCCTGCAATTTCGTTCAAGACGGGCGCCTTCGTCCGGGGGGATGATACCCTGGAAGGAGCTTTCTCATGCCAGATATCCGCCCCTGTACCGCCGCGGACCGTCCGGGCATGCTCACCGTCATTAACGATGCGGCACAACGTTATCGCGGCATCCTGCCTGCGGACCTGTGGCGAGACCCGTACATGGCCGCCGACACATTGGAGAGCGAGACGGCTGCCGGTGTCCGCTTTTGGGGCGCGCTCGAGGGCGACCGAGTGGTTGGCGTCATGGGGCAGCAGGCGGTTGGCGATGTCCTCCTGATACGCCACGCCTATGTTGCCCCGGCTCTGCAGGGCTGGGGCACCGGCACGCGATTGCTAAATACCCTTTGCGAGGATGCCACCTGTTCTGTTCTGGTTGGTACCTGGGCGGCGGCGGATTGGGCCGTTCGCTTTTACCAGAGCCATAGGTTTGCTGTCGCGGCGCCGAGCGAGATCCCGGTTCTGCTGCGCCGCTACTGGTCGATTTCGGACCGGCAGGTCGAAACTTCGACCGTACTGGTGCGCGGCCCATTGGACCGGTCGGCGAGATGATTGGGTAGCAAGAACCGGATCGATACGAAAATGGCACAGGGGCATAATTTCCATTACCCAATGTCTGGAGCAAACATCATGGAACTGGAAAACAAGACCATCATAATTACCGGCGCAAGCAGCGGGATTGGCGCGGCGGCCGCCTTGTTATTCGCGCGTGAAGGCGCCAACCTGGTTCTTGGCGCACGCCGTTCGGCGGAACTGGCCGCATTGGCCGAAAAAATAAATCTTGGACCGGGACGGGCTGCCTTTCTGGCTGGCGACGTCGCAGACGAAAGGTTTGCCGATGACCTGGTGCAACGCGCAGTGATGACCTTCGGCGGCCTGGACGGTGCGTTCAACAATGCGGGTATAATGGGAGATATGACTCCGATCCCGGATATGCAAACCAGCAACTGGAATAAGGTGCTTGCGGTCAATCTGACGTCTGCTTTTTTGGCCGCGAAAGCTCAGGTCCCGGAGCTAAAGAAAAGGGGCGCGGGGTCGATCGTCTTCACCTCGTCTTTTGTCGGGTTCAGCAATGGCGGCATGCCGGGTATGGGCGCCTATGCTGCCGCCAAGGCCGGGTTGATCGGACTGACGCAATCTCTTGCGTCAGATCATGCGGCTGAAGGCATTCGTGTAAACGCCCTTTTGCCGGGCGGTACAATCACACCCAGTGGAGGCGAAGGTAATCCGGACGCCTTGAGGTTCATCGCCGGCCTGCATCCCATGAAGCGCATGGCCAGCGCGACGGAAATAGCTCAGGCGGCCCTTTTTCTACTGTCCGATCGATCGAGCTTCATGACCGGCAGCCCGATGATCGTCGATGGCGGCATGTCCGTACGGTTATTGTAGCCCGAAAAGACGGCGGCAGGCGAGTGACTGAAACCCGCGTCATTCGCCGCCAACAAACGTCGAGTAGCATCTGGCGCTTGACAATATCTTATTGTAGAATATTCTTAGTTTAAGAGATACTTTGTTTTCAAAACATATCTCACTTTTTGAGGAATGACGTCCGGTGTCCACCGCGACAGGCGGCGGTCATGGATTCCCTATGCGCGCTTGAAAGGAAAAAACCTATGACCGAGCCTTCGCATCTACGGATTGCCATTGTCGGAGCAGGGATTGGCGGTTTGGTCCTGGGCGCTGCCCTGGCGCTGCGCGGCCTGAAGCCGGTCGTCTTCGAGGCGCGATCCGAGGAAGGCATCACGACGGAAGGACTGTTCCTGACGGTGGCGCCTAATGGGATGAACGGCTTGCGCGCAATCGATGCGATGGATGAAGTTCGGGTCAAGGGGATCGATATGACGGGTCTCGAGATTCTCAATGCGGCGGGGCGACGCATCGGCTTTATAGATCAATCGAGCTTCGAGACGCGGTTTGGCGCACCGAGTTGCACCCTGACGCGCGGCGAACTGGTTGCCGTCTTGCTGGCACGGGCGCGGTCGGTGGGGGTGGAGGTTCGCTTTGAAAGTGCAGTTGCCGCTATCTCTGACACCGGCAATGAGGTCTCATTGACGGACTCCGGCGGCAGAACCGAAATGTTCGATGCGGTTGTAGCGGCTGACGGCGTGCGCTCAAAAGTGCGGGAACTGGCTTTCCCGGATTTTCCGATGCCGACTTTTACGGGGCAGGTCGGCACGGGAGGAGTCATAGATGCGCCGGTGCCCGACACAAACGGGGTCATGCGGATGACCTTCGGCGAAAAAGCGTTTTTCGGCTATATCAAAGCGCAAGGGCGTCCAGTCTATTGGTTCAATTCTTTCCTTTCCAATGAATATCAGACACGGGCTGACAACCCCGTGCTTTTCGCCAATCGCATACTTACCATGCATGCCACCGATCCAGAGCCGAACCTTACTATTCTCCAGCATCTCGATCGACTGGATCGCGCCTATCCGATTTACGACGTGCCCCGCCTGAAATCCTGGGCGCGTGGCCGCGTCGTCCTCATGGGGGACGCAGCGCATGCCTTCGGTCCGCATGCGGGCCAGGGCGCGTCGCTCGCCATCGAAGACGGCATAGTGCTTGCCCATTGCCTTACAACATTCGCCGGACACACCGAAGCGTTCAGGCGGTTTCATCTGCTGCGCAGCCGACGCGTCGACAAGGTCGCCGCAATAACAGCGCAAACGGGATCGCGAAAGGCATCGACGGGTCCGGTGGCGGTGTTTTTTCGAGACCTGTTTCTGCCGATGTTTGTTCGCATCGGTGGGGCCGTTACGGCAAAACTGTATGTCTTCAGGGTTGATCAAACCCCTCTTTCAGCACCATGACTTTACTGCAGAGTCTGGGATAATGTTTCAGTTTGCATAACCGATAATCTGCGGCGATTTGGCACTGACCTCAACGCGCCTTCCTAGAGCGAAATGACTTTAGGTAGAATCGTCATTTCACTCTAATTATTTGTTTTGTCGCGCAATTTAACCGAAAAGTGGCGTCCACTTTATCGGATTGCGCTTTAACGGCCTGGTCACAGCCGAAATCGCACGCCGACAACAAGATGGAGCCTGGCTTTGGGTCATCGATCAGCCGGCAAACGCTACTGATACCGAGCCGCGATGACCTTGACTCATCGCGCTTGGTAAGGACGACTCGCAAACCCGACGCTGCCGGCTTAAAAGGGCCGAACGTTTTGATTCAGTCACTTTAAGTCACATTTCAGTTCGGCGCGGACGCCGCGAAGGCAAAGGTGTTGTTGCCAGGTTTGAGGACATGGGTCTGGCCGCCCCATTCGAACTTGCCGGGAAGCCCCTCGGGCATCGCGATCCTGAAGGTCACCATCTTCCGGCCTGCCTTGTACCTGACGCGGACACCGCCCTTTGGCGTGGCCGCGACAGCGTCGAAGGCCTTCAAACCGCCGACATGCGGCGCGATACGGGCCGAAGCATAGCCCGGCGAAGCCGGTTGGATTCCAGCTACGATCTCAACCAGGTCGGTAGTCGGGTGGGCGCTCCAGGCATGGGTATCAGACCGTGTCGTGCCCCGCTGCTCCGGCCAGGTCGTGTAGTTCAGGCGGGCAAGATCGCGCCAGGTCTGCAGTTGATCGAGATAGCGATCGCCCAGGCCCGCGTGCTCGAACGCGTGGATCAAATACCAGGAGAAGTAATAGCTGCTTTCCAGAATACCGTCGGGAGCGTCGACACCTTTCGGTTTGCTCACCTTTTGAAGGACGGCCGCCGCCTGCGCCTGCGGCGCCACGTCGTACAGCACCGCCAGGGCATTGGTGTGCTGGCTGAAAATGGTATGGGATGGATCGTCAGCGTAGAGGCCGCGTGAAGCATCCCAGCAGTTTGCCTGGATCGCCGCCGAAAGCGTCGCCGCCTTGCCGGCGTCCGCCTTTGCAAGGCCCGCATCGCCCACCGCGGTTTCAAGATCCGCCGCCTGTTTGAGGGCGCCGAGATAGAGAAGCGACGTCATGCAGGAGGTACCCGTCTCCGTGTCGAACGAGGGGAACTTTTCACGCGCGAGTGCCGGATCACCGACCCAGTCAACGAAATTCCATTCCGGATTTCGTTTCAGCAGACCGTTTGCCGCAACATAGGGCGCATACCAATCCAGTATCTTCCGCGCGCCCGGCAGATTACGCAGGATGACGGACTGGTCCGGCTGGCGCATCCAGTAATCGTGCATCATGCCGATCCATAACAGGCCGAAGGTCGGGATGATGTTGTCGGTGCTGCTCGGATAGGCGGACTGGATCATGCCGTCCGGTCTGGCGCTCTGACCAAAGGCGTCGATAGCCTGGACCGGCAGTTTGGGATCACCCGAGACGGAATAGGCAATCAGGTTTTCGAGACGCGTGTCCCCGACATACTGCAGCTGTTCCCAATAGGAACTATCCATGAAGGTTTCGTGGGCGTCGACCCTCAGGGTTCGCCAGCCGATCTCCCAAATCCGGTTGAGTTCGGCGTCACTGCTCTTGAAATATCCTGTCTGGGCGAACGGATATCCGGTCTCATGCAGCGCCATGCCCTCCATTGTCAGTGGATCGGATGCGGTCTTCACTGTGATCTGCATAAATCTCCAGGTGCGCCACCATACAGGTCGGAAAGTCCGATGCCCACTGCCATCGGGCAGGAAGGTGTCCTCAAGTCCGATGGCCTTTCGGCCATCGACGGCGCTCCGATCGCCCTTGCGCGCCTGATCATCGTAAAGCGCTTCAGCATAGGTAACCGTGATCGTAGCGCCCTTGCCGCCGGAGACCACGAATTCGGGGTAGGCGGAAATCATCCGGGCCTGGTCGATCAGGACCGTGGTTTCGGTATTCGCCGGCACCGCCAAAGCCTTCTGTGGGAAGTGTCGAGCCGCGGCCAGATCCGCCCTCACCACCTTGCCCGGGCCGAGCGGTGCATACATCATTGCCGGCAATGCGTCGGGCTGAAGCGTCCACGGCACCTTTTCCCCAGGGGAGAGAGCGGGTACTGCGTCGGACCAGCTGGCCTTGGATTCAACAGGGCCCGCCCAGGCCCAGTCCGCCCTGGCGCCGTCAATGGTTTCGCTGCCAGCCGCCGCGTACCATATTCCTGTTTTCAAAGCGCGGTTCAGCGACGCGAAGGGTGATGCGAAATCATGCCCAGGCTGTACCGACACACGCCAGCCCGATGACGTATCCACGCCCGAGGCGGTTCCCTCACCTTCCACCCAAAGACCCGTCCGGGCCGTGATCTGGGCAAACGGCGCCCCCTTAATGCCGGGCCTGGAAGGGTCCTTGACCGCATTCCACACCTCGGCGGCCACGACATTATGCCCCGTCTTGAGGAAGGGCGCGATATCGATCGTCTCAAAACGCCAGTGCTTAAGATCGCCTCGGGCAGGCCCCTGCCCCACGCGCTGTCCGTTGACATACAGGACAAAGCGATTATCGGCGCTGACGCGGACCCGGAAAACTTTTTCCGTCCTGGTAATATCGATCTCGCGCCGGAAATGCAGTACAACCGGCGTGCCCTCCTGAAGTCCCGGCGCCGTGATCCAGCCCCCTTCGGCCCGCGCCATGCCGGTGAAAGCGGCTGCGCTGAAAACAAGGCCCAGCAGGGACAAATACAAAGGTTTCATAGGACGGTCCGTTCTGTCGCCTGAACACAGTCAGGCTTTTGCAATGAAGGCCTGGCGTAGCGCCGCCACCAGATTCGCATGGAACTGCTTCGCAAGGTCGCTGGTGGGGGCGAACAGTTCGAAACCATGGAAGGCCCCCGCAACGAGATGGAGATCGGTGAGAACGCCGGCGTCGATCAGCCGACGGGCATAGTCTACATCCTCATCCAAAAAGAGGTCGAGGGTTCCGACACCTATAAAGGCGGGCGGAAGCCCATGCAAGTTTTCTATCCGTGCCGGCACGCTGCCATAAGGAACACGGGCTGAGCCGGCCGGCTTGCCCAGAAGCGCTGTCCAGCCCCTTTGGTTTGACCGTGGAGTCCAGACAACCTCGCCCCGGCGCGACGGTACGGGACGCGAGCTTCCGGTACGGTCGTCAAGCATCGGATAGATCAGGGCCTGGAGGACAACCGGCACCTCGCCACGATCACGGGCGGCTATGGCCAGCATGGCGGCGTGGCCGCCGCCCGCGCTCTCGCCCATCAGCGCAATGCGGTCGGGATCGACGCCCAGGGCGGTGGCGTTGTTGTGCAGCCAGCGCAGGGCCGCGTAATTGTCCTCGAGCGCGCCGGGGAAGGGGGTTTCGGGCGCCAGCCGGTATTCAACCGTCACGATGACGCAGTCGAGCTCCAGGGCCAGTCTTTGCAGAGCCGGAACACCGGATCGGGCGCTGCCCTGGATGAAGCCGCCGCCGTGACTGTGTAAAATCGCAGGGCGCGCACCTGCGCCTGGATTTGAATTGATGAGGTAGATTTTTACATCCGGAGCATCTTTCGGACCCTCGACCATCCGTTCGATAACAGGGGGTTGGGCGACGAATGGCAGGATATGGTTTGCCGCCTTGCGCGCATCTTCGAGTTTCGGCTCAGACGCGGACGCCTGCGCCTTGACCATTGACCGGAAAGCCTTTCGAAGCACCGGGTTGACATAGGACAACTCGGACCCGTCCGAGCTGGCTGATGTCTGTGCCCGCGCTCCCCCGGACCACAAGGCGCTTCCCGAAACCGCAACCAACGATCCGAGAAAACCAAATGCGCTTCGCCGCGAAATATCATTCATTTTCGCACGCGCCTTTCGAACAAGGGAAGGAACCGGGCCTTGTCGGCCCGGTCCAAACATCAGCCGCCGAAATTATAGCGCAGGGTCGCGCCGACACGGCGCTCTTCGGGAGGCACCCTCAACCAGCTGTAGCCGCCCGCCATACCGCCAACGAAGTTCTGGTTTTGCCCCCGATCGACCGAACGGTCGAAGAGATTTTGCGCCCAGACGCTGAGTTCCCAATTTTGCTCTGCATTGCGAACGCCGAGATACAGGTCGACCGGCGTATAGGACGCAATATGCTTATCCCGCGCCAGATTGTAGGCCGGCGGGATATAGCGGACAAGTCCGCGGGCGAAGAGATCGTATTGGCCCATGGTGTGGGTGTATTCCGAACGCAGGGTCATGTTCAACTTGCCAAGTTCGTTACCCGCCGTATCCTGCAGCGGTCGATTGCTGCGGCACAGCGAGACCTGCCGTCCGGGCTGGACGAACGGCCCGATACTGTCGGGAACTCCGTCATTATTCCCATCGTTACAATAGAGCAGCGCGTTTTTGTAATGCGCTTCGATATAGCTTCCCGACCACAGAATGTTCCAATTATCGGTTATCGACCAATTGACCGAAGCTTCCAGGCCCCTCGAAACAACATCGCCATTGGTGTTCAGGTTCGCAGGGCCCGAACCCAGATCGGCGAGATAGGTTCCGCCGGCGCCGGTACCGGCAGGCTCTCCGGGCACTGCCCCCGTGCGGATCCAGATGGCATTGGCGCGCGCGATATAGTCGTGGATATCCTGCTGGAACAGGTCAGCGTTAAAGGTTACGCGGCGATCGAAAAGTTTCGACTTGAAGCCAATCTCGTAAGAGTCGGTTGTTTCCGGCCTGTAGATATAGAGGTTCGGGTCCAGGCCGACTGCTGTTACGAAGGCGACGGCGCCGCCGGGACGCAGACCCTTCGAATAGCTGACATAGGCCATCTGATCCTTGGTGAAACTATGCTTGTAGCTGGCCGAGCCCGTCCAGCCCTTGCTCGTCTGCTTCACAAGATTCGGGCTCAGGGCCGGGACCGTTGAGCCGAATATCGTCAGATATTGCTGATTGAGCGAAACATTGCTCTGATATCGCAGCCCGAGTTCAAGACTGTCCTGAGAGCTGAGCGCGAAGCGATGATCGGTGAAAAAGGCCGTGCTGCTGCCGTAATTTCCAGGTGCGGTCGAGCCGACCAATGGCGTTTCCAACGGCGGGCCATAGGGTGACGGGAAGTAGTAGGGGAGTGGCTGGGTAAAGGTTGCGTCGCCCGTGGTCTTTCCGGAGTAGGCGCCGATCATCCAGTTCCAGAATGGCGCGGCCGTCGTCTCAAGCCGAAGCTCATGCGTGTCCTGGTGCGTCTTGACGTTGACATCCTGTTCGTAGGCCCAACCCGGGATGACGTTTGCGACATCCAGATCGCGCTGGTCGGTTTCGCGTCCATCCTGCACGCCACCGATATAGCTCAGGCGATGTCCCGTGAAGTCCCAGGTTACGTTCAGCGATGTCAGCTGGGAATGGTTGTGGAAGTCATAATTGCCGTCGAGATTCGAGGCGCGATTCGCCTTCGTCAGCGTCGGCAGCCCCGTCCCCTGCCCGCTTGCCGGAGACCCGACGACGGCCGGATAGTTTACATTGGCATCGTTGAGCTGCTGGTGGACCAGCAGGATTTCCAGGCCGTCCGTGGGCTTATACAGCAATGACACGCGACCGCCGTGCGCCCTATCGCTATTGTCGCGACCATTGGTGACATTATGAACGCCATTTTCCGAATAGTCGTAAACGCCGGCGACGCGCAGCGCCAGTTTGCCGTCGATCAGAGGAACATTCAACGCCGCCTGGGTGTTCCATTGCGCGTTCGCCCCTATAGTCTGGTTAAGCATGCCTCCAAACGCACGCAGGCTTGGACGTTGCGTCCCGATCGTGATGGCGCCGGCCGGCGAGGTCTGGCCGCGCAATGTCCCTTGCGGGCCGCGCAGAACTTCAATCTGCCCCACGTCGAACAAACTGCGGAACGCGTCCGAGGTCGAAATCGGTGTTTCGTTCCAGTAGACTTGAACGGTCGGTGACGCGCCGGTATCGGGATCGAAGGTTACGCCGCGAAGCGAGACGTTCTGTCCACGACCGTCGGAGGCATTGAGGATCAGCCCAGGGCTGAGCTTTTGCACGTCCTCGAACTTCTGGACGTTCATCTTGGCGATCGTGTCGCCAGTGAGGGCATCAACCGACATGGGCACCGATTGCAGGCTCTCCTTACGCTTCGACGCCGTCACAATGACCACGGTTGCATCCGCAGTGTCTGCCGACGTGTCCTGCGCGAAAACAGGTAGGGCCACAGCAAGTGCGCCGATCGCAGCCGACGCGTACATGACCGATTTGAACAGCTTCATTTTTTCCTCCTGGACTGCGGCCTTCGCCGTTTCCGGTCGTGCCATCTGTCTGATTGTCGGCCGGGACCGAATTGCTCGCCTGCATCCGAGCCTTCCCGGCCCGGTTTGTATCTGTGGCAATCTTGAGGCCGCCCCAAATAAGTGTCAACTACCGTTTCATTATTTTTATTAAAAGTAGACGATACTGTTGCGTTTTTGCAGCATAGCACAGATCAAAAAAAGCGCCGCAGGATGCGGCGCCAAGTCGACCTTCGGGGAGGATTCGAAGGTTATTTCGCGGCACAAACCGGTAGGGTCGCCAGATCGATATCCAGGTCGGCCAACACCTTGTCTGTAAAGGTATCCGGCGCATATGCCTGTAGCGAGCGCAGAGTCATCGGGCGCGCCTGCTCAATCTGATCGTTATCCTTGAGGTCCGGAACATGCTTGACCAGCATCGCCTTGGCATCCGGATTATCCAGCAGATCTCCGACCATCGAATCGGACGACAGCTTTTCAGCGACACAGGCCGCGGCCGCAGACGACGAAGTGGACGATTCCGCCGGGGCAGATGCGGTTTGCGCCATCGCGGAAGCCGCACAGACAGCGGCGAAGCCACAGGCCAAAGCCACTATTTTCATATTTTTCATAATAATTTCCTTACTTTACCGGACGACTACCCGGATTTCCTCTTTTGATACTGCGCGCTTTTCCCATCGCTGGACGCGCGCATTATCGTCATCGACATCCCCACCATAACCTGACGCTTGTTAAAAGTAAACGGTCATGTTACTTTACCGCAAAATTCAGTATGTGGGACAAAAGGAGACGAAGCCGTTGCATTTAAATAGAAGGCACATATTGCAACTTGGGCTCGCCGCCGGCGGAGCGTCTCTCATGGCGACCTCGGCCTTGAGCGGAGCGTCGCCCTGGTCATCTGATTTTGTCTCGGGCACGGGTTCGTCCAGGCCTTGGATTCGATGGTGGTGGCCCGGCGGCGCCGTCGAAACCGCCGAACTGAAACGGGAAATCGACCTCCTCAGGGCGGCTGGTTTTGGCGGAGCCGAAATCCAGGCGTTCAACCCGGCCATCCCGGGCCTGACACCGGATGAGCGCGCCCACATCAATGACTACGCCAATCCCGCCTTCTTCGAACATGTCCGCCAGTGCGCACAAACCGCGCTGCAAGACGGGACGCAGATCGACTACACGTTCGGTTCGGCCTGGCCATCGGGTGGCGGATTTGCCGTGACGCCGGAACTGGCGCTCGTCGAACTCACCCCCTCTGTCACGTCGATCACAGCGCCTGTTCAGGGGCCGATTCCGCTCAATCTCCCCGTCCAGACCCGAAAGTTCGGCGCCATGGGTGGTCTAGACGCCCGCAATCGCGATCCGCGTGCCGCCGACTGGAAGGACCGGCTCCAGAAGCGCTGGAAGCTAATTGCCATAGTTGCCGTGCAAGGCACCGCGGCCGTCGCCGAGGGCAAGACATTCCGCGATTCCAACGTCGTCACGCCGGGCAAGATCGCGCCCGGTGCCGGTATCCTTGTCACCGACAGGCTGCAGGCTGATGGTACGCTGGATTGGACGCCGCCCGCCCCCGGTCCGTGGCAAATCATTGCCTTCAAGCAGTTCAATGTCGACAGCGGCGTGATGGCGGGCGTTGGCGAAGGCCCCCAGTTGGTGCTCGATCACTTCAACAAGGCGGCTTTCGAGGCGCATGCCCACCGCGTAGGCGATCCACTCGACCAACTGGGCCCCGCGAAGAAAGCCATCCGGGCGACCTTCATCGACAGTCTGGAACTGATGACGGACCTGCACTGGTGCGACGATTTCCTCGACCAGTTCCAAAAGCGACGAGGTTACGACCTGACGGGCTTCCTGCCCTATATCCTGCAGCCCGGCTGGATGAACCCGTGGAGTCCCCGGGTCTCTCCGCCCTATTTCGTCTCCGACGATACGGGCGACCGTGTGCGGGCGGATTATCAGGCTGTCGTCTCGGAGCTTCTGATTGAAAACTTCTGGGAGCCGTTCGTTGCGTGGAACCATAAACATGGCTTCAAGGCGCGCCTGCAAGCGCACGGCGGACCGACCGATCTCATCCGCGCCTATGGCCTGGCCGACATCCCCGAAACGGAAGACCTGGGCGGAGGCGGCAATACACATCATCTGCGCCTGCCTCGCGCCGCCGCCAATATCTATGGCCGCCCGATCGTCAGTTGCGAAAGCCTGTGCTGGATCGGAAAGCCCTATGAAGTTACCCCCGCCGAATGGCTCGCACGCGCCAACCTGTTGTTCGTAAGCGGTATCAACGAACTGATCGTGCATGGCTTCCCTTACGCCCTCCACAGAGACAAATGGCCCGGCTGGTTCCCGTTCGAACCGAGTCCTTTCCTGTCGGGCTTCAGCAGCCTGATCAGCGAGGCCAACCCCCTTTGGGCGGCCGTGCCGACACTCAACACCTATCTGACCCGGGCTCAGGGTCTGCTCCAGTCTGGCGCCAATGTCGTCCACCTTGCCGTTCTGATTACCGACATCGGCTACGGCTCCAATGCCGGCGAGGACAAGGTCGAAGCGTGGCTGCAAGGCCTGCTTGACGCCGGCTACGACTATGACCGCATCAGTCCCGACGGCCTGAAGAAAAGTCATGCAAAAAATGCCACATGCGTCACGCCAGGCGGAGCCGTCTATTCGGCTGTCGTCGTGCCGGCGCTCGACGGCCTCGCGCCGGTCGTGCTGGACGCTTTGCTCGAATTTGCCAAGGCCGGTGTCAGAATCGTCTTTGTCGATCAGCTTCCCCATCGATCGAGCAGTCTGAACAATCCAGCGGTGGCCGACGCCACGGTCCGGCAAGGGGTGACGGCCCTCCAGGCCGCGGGCGCAGTGGTCGCACCGGCTTCGGGTTTGGCGCCGACACTCACGAAGCTGGGCGCGCCCTCAAACGTGATCTTCCACGGCAAGCCTTGCCTGTTTATCGAAAAGCGCCGCGGCAGCGAAACCCTGTTCGTCTTCCACAACACGGCCGCCACGCCGCTTGCCCTGGATTGCACGGTCAAGGCACGCGGGTATCCCACACGGCTCGATCCGTTCACCGGCAATCGAACGGGAATGGACGCCTCGCGTACGGACACAGGCACGCAGTTGAAGGTCGAGGTTGGCCCGGGCGAGGCAGCCTTCATACTATTTGGCACCGATCATATAGCGCCTGCGAAATCCTTTGCCGTTATGGCGACAAAACCAGGACCCGACACGTGGTCGCTGTCGGTCCTGGGGCACGGCCACCGCGGCCGGACGGTCGAAACCGCTCGGGCCGACTTCACCGCGCAGGATCTCTCGACAGTCGCAGATTTCAGCGATTTTTCGGGTGAGGCCGTTTACTCGACATCCTTCTCAGTTGAAGGGGCATGGCTGCGGCCCCATGCCAAGGTGTTACTGGATCTCGGGACTGTGCATGACATCGTCCGGGTCCAGGTCAATGGAATCGCCTGCGGCACGCTGATTGCCCCTCCCTTCCAGGTCGACATTACGCGCACGCTTAAGCTGGGCGCCAATGCGCTGGTGGTCCGCGTCTTCAACGGCCCCAACAACGCGATGATGGACCCAAAGCTGCCCGGCCTGAAGAACCTGACCCTCAAGCCGTCAGGTCTCATAGGCCCCGTACACTTCATTCTGAAAGCCTGATTTTGATGACCGAGTACCGCTATCGCGTGGCAACCCTATTACTTCCGCTCGTGCTCTGCCTGTTGGCTTCACAATCTAACGCCCAGTCAGCCGACGACAAGGCGGCAAACCTGGTCGACCAAATGAGCCAGGATGAGCAACTCCAACTGGTCAAGGGCCAGTTTCCCGCCTTCGAGACCAAGCGCGCACCCGACGCCATTATTGCGGCCGGATACGTGCCGGGCATCGCGCGCCTGGGCTTGCCCAGTCTGCGCGAAAGCGATGCCGGACTGGGCGTCGCGAACCTGCTGAACAAGCGCCTGGACGACGTCGCCACGGCGTTGCCGTCGGGGCTCGCCATAGCCGCCTCATGGGACCCTGAAATGGCCTATGCCGGCGGTGCCATGATCGGCTCCGAAGCCCGGGCAAAAGGCTTTAATGTGCTGCTGGCGGGTGGGGCAAATATCGTCCGGGATCCGCGCAACGGCCGCAATTTCGAATATCCAGGTGAAGACCCGTTACTGGCCGGCGTCATGGCTGGTCATGCTATCAAGGGCGTGCAAAGCAACCATATCCTGTCGACGATCAAGCATTTCGCCCTCAACGACCAGGAAACCGGCCGCAATGTGCTCAATGCCAGGCTGGACGAAGCCAGCCTGCGCGAATCCGACCTTCTGGCTTTTCAGATCGCTATCGAAATTGGGCAGCCCGCGTCGGTCATGTGCGCCTACAACCGCGTCAATGGCGACTACGCCTGCGAAAACGACTTCCTGCTCAATCGCGTGTTAAAGCAGGATTGGGGTTACAAGGGGTGGGTAATGTCCGATTGGGGTTCGGTTCACAGCACCACGAAGGCCGCGCTCGCGGGCCTGGACCATCAATCCGGATATACACTCGATCGCAAGCCATTTTTCGGTGAACCCTTGAAGGTAGCGGTCGCAAGCGGTGAGGTTCCCGCGGCGCGGCTGAAGGACATGTCGTTACGCATCGTGCGCTCACTTTACGCGACCGGGCTAATGGACTCGCCCGTTCCGGACACCGCGCAGCCTATCGACTACGCGGCCAACGGCCTCATCAGCCAAAACGCCGCGGAGGCTGGGATCGTACTGCTGAAAAACAAGCGCAATCTGTTGCCTTTGCAGCTCGACGGCAAAAGAGTCGCGGTTATCGGCGGCCATGCCGATATTGGCGTTCTGTCCGGCGGAGGGTCGTCGCAGGTCCGTCCCGTCGGCGGGCCGGCCCTCGAACTCAAGCCCGAGGGATCCGCGTCTGCCTTTTCGCGCATCACATATTTTCCCTCGTCTCCGCTGAAGGAACTGGAAGCACGCTTTCCAAATAGCGCCTTCACCTTCGAGAGCGGCGACGATATCGAAGCCGCCGTAAAGCTCGTGAAGACGAACGACATAGTCATTCTTTTCGCAGGCCAGTGGACCACGGAAAGCGAGGATGTTCCCGACCTCGATCTTCCAGACCATCAAAACGACCTCATCGCAGCGGTAGCCAAGGCCAATCCGCGGACGATCGTCGTCCTGGAAACCGGTGGCCCCGTCCTCCTGCCCTGGCGGGACAAGGTGGCAGCTATCGTCGAGGCCTGGTATCCGGGCTCGAATGGCGGCCGCGCGATTACCCGTGTCCTCGCCGGCGACGTCGACGCGGCTGGACGCCTGCCTGTAACCTTCCCCATGAGCGTGGATCAGTTGCCACGCCGTGACATTCCCGGCCTCGTCCAGAAGACCAATTCCAAAGGCACCGTAAGCTACGGTCTCGACTACAGCCTCAAGACGTTCGACGTGGACTATACGATCGAGGGCGCCGAGGTCGGTTATCGCTGGTTCAACCGCCAGGGCCTGAAACCGCTTTATCCCTTCGGCTACGGCCTGTCCTACGGACGGTTTACCTATTCCGGGCTCGCAACCAATACCTCCAAGGGTATTGCGGTGACGTTTCGCGTCAAGAACGTCGGGCGGCGCACCGCCACCGACACACCTCAAATCTATGCGATGATTCCGGACCGGGACGGCAAGCCTGTCCGCCGACTGGTGGGTTGGAGCCGCCTCACCCTTGCTTCCGGGCAGTCGCAGAACCTGTCGGTATCGATCGACCCCCGGCTGCTGGCGCATTTCGACGTCGCTGCGCAAAAGTGGCGGGTGGAGGCCGGCACTTATAAGCTGATCCTCGGCAAGGCGTCCGACGATACAAAGGCAACGACCGATCTACAACTCGACGAAATTATCCTGGCGCCCTGACCTTCATTTGTGGATGCGTTTGGGCAAAAGACTGATTAAAGTGAAAATTATGGAAACTTCTACTGCCTCTGACCGGTCGATGCCGGCGATTGTCGACGACAGGACGCATGCGGAGCGTCCGAAACTTCGCGGCCGCCCCAAAAAGGATCACGCCCCGGTCATCGACACCGACATCTTGAAGGTCGCGACCGAAATATTCGCTGACAAGGGCTATGCCGCGGCCTCAATGGAGGCGATTGCCACCAAGGTTGGCATCGCCAAGCGAACCCTCTATGTCCGGTATCCAGATAAGATTTCCCTCTTCAAGGAGGTCCTCGCCGCCATTATTCGAAATGCCGCCGTGCCGGAGCCGGTGGAATTCTCGGACATGCGGACATGCCTCACCTTTCATACCGAAAACTATTTCATTATCGCCAGCGATCCAACCATGAAGGTTATCCGGACGCTGGGATCGGCGGAGGTGCTGGGGCTTCCGGAAATCGCGCAGATTGCCGAAGAAATGACGCGCGACATCGGCATCAAGCCGATTGCGCAGACTATCATCGATACCGCGAAGCGGTCCCACCTTCGGGTCCGCGATCCCGAGTTCATAGCCGCGTCGATCATCGACATGGCAGGTGGTCACTTCAACCGCGTGCAGGTGCTAAAACTCAGGAGCGATTTTGCTTCGTTCAAATTCGCCGCGGAGCGCATCGTCAATCTCCTGATGGCCGGTATAGTTGCGGAGAACGCGTCTCAATAAGGGACGCGCGGGATTGTCAGCGAGGTCCTTGACGCCGGGTCGCTTGATGGCATGGGTGCTCGCGCAGCCATGACCACCGGCCGGGCAACCGGCCTCTCAAGATGATCACGCCCTTGCAAAACAGCCTTCGATCCGCACTGCAAGGCAACGGCCTTTCGGGCATGATTGGTGGTCCGGCTTTGATCCTCGCCTCACCGGCGTGGCCAAAACCTGAAGTGGAGTTGCCTGTGATACGAGTTCCCGAAGATCCAATACGCCAAAATTCCGCGCCGCATTCGACCCGCGTTCTGGTGGCGGACGACAATGAGCCACTGGTTACGATCATGACCTGGGCGATGGAAGACGCCGGCTACAATGTCATGAGTTGCCATAATGGTCGCGAAGCTGTTGAAATCGCCAAATCCTTCCATCCCGACGTTGTGCTGCTCGATATCGGCATGCCGGTGATGAATGGTCTGGAGGCGTGCAAAGCCATCCGGTTGCAACCCGACATGACCGATACACTGATGATTGCGCAGACAGCCTGGGGCAGCGAGGATATGCGGGCGAAAACGCATGAGGCGGGATTCGACATCCATTTGGTCAAGCCGGCGAGTCTCACCGAGGTCGTCCGCCTGGTCGCAACGGCCCATTCTTAGTTAGTCGGATGCCTCGCCCGAGAGCCAACCGCGCGCCCGGACGTCACTGATCCGATTGCGCGCGACCGGCACCATCAGACCGTTGACGAGGTGCAGGCGCAGGTTACGGGCGTCGCGTTCGGCCACCGAGACCGCCGATGCCGCTACCCACCAGCTACGATGAACCTGCAAGCCATCGCCGCCATAGCGGGTGATGGCCTGGCCGAGCGTCATCAGCTCGAGACGCGAACCCGAGGCACGATGGACCCGGACATAATGGTCCTCCATCTGCAGGCACAGAACCGGTTCGCGGCTGTCGCTAGCCGTAGACGGGACTTCCGGCGCCGTCGGACGTCTAAGGGCCTGGCTTGCCAGGTTGAGCAACACCCACAGGACGAGAACGCCCATCGTCATGATCAGGCTTTCGACATACCAGTCGATCGGCCGGACATGGGCGACCGCCTGCGGCCATAGCCAGTTGCCGTACATGGCGGCAAAGGTAGCGCCGGGCACGTTCAGCATGACCAGCGAAAGTCCCAGCGCGGCAAGCACCGGTAATCCGGCACGCATGAAGAGACGCGTCAGGGGTGGCGCAAGCGCACCGATAAGCACGGTGCCGGCGACCATGTTCCCCGTCCAACTGACAATACGCAGCGAGGCGTCGCCGTTCAGGAAGCTGCCGAAGGGGCCTAGTACACCGAAAACGATTCCGAGCACCACGGCAAACGCCAGGGCGCGCAGCCACCAGCTGCGATCCCCGCCTTCGCCTTGCCAATCCTGAACGCGCATGGGTGTGAGTCCCTCCTGCCTTGTTTGAAACCCAGACCGCGAACAAAGGCAAGTCGTCTTCCGTTCGCCTGCCGCCGAACCCGTTCGCCCATTGGCGAAGACAGAATGGCAGGCCCGCATTTGTCATGGCAAGCATCAGGAAACACAGGAGTTTTTACATGTCCGACAGCGCTTCCTCTTCCCAGGTCCCTTCCTTGGCCCCATCCCCTTCACTTCCTGTCGTCATGCGACTGGGCCTGGCCCTGGCCGCCGGCCTGTTGCTGACCGCCGGCTATGCCCTTCATCCGTTGTGGTGGGCGCCGTGGCTGGCGCCCGTGCTGCTAATTCCCGCCGGACGCGGATCGGCGCTGCACGCCACCTGGACCGGCGCTGTCGCAGGCGCCCTCGCCATGGCCAGTCTCGTTACCTACTATGCCGGCCTGATGCCGTGGCCGGTCGTCGCCATGTTCTTCGTCCTGCGCATGGTTTCGTGGATGGGCATGGCGCGGGCTGTCCACAGCATCGGTGCACGACTGCCCCTGCCGCTTGCCGTGCTGATCCTGCCTGCCATGGCGGCGGGTCTTGAATGGTTGACCCTAAGCCTGTCCCCCCACGGAGCGGCCGGCAGCCTGGCCTACAGCCAGATGGACGTGCCGGGCGTGGTGCAGGTGGCGGCCCTGGGTGGCGTGCCCGCCGTGGTCTTCGTCATGCTGCTGCCCGGGTCTCTGGCCGGATTGCTGCTGAGCCGGGCGCGACCCCTGCCCGAGACAGCGGTGGCGGTCGGGATGGTGGCTGCCATCGCCGCCGGTGTGACGGTCTATTCCACTGCGCGGCTGACAACACCGGCGCCAGCGCGCACCGTGCCCGCCGTCATGGTGGCCAGCAACCGCTTCCCCGGCATTCCCGAGGACTGGGCGGCGGTATGGAACCTCTACCAGCCGACCGTGGCGGCCAGGGCACCGGCCGGCGGCATCCTGGTCCTGCCGGAAAAGATCGCCCTGCTCGATCGCGCGACGGCAGATCTGGCAGCGCGCGACTTGAGTGCGGTCGCCGTGGCGCGGCATTCGACCATCGTCGCAGGGCTGGAGGTCAAGGACACGGTCTTTCGCAACCGCGCCATCATTGCCCGCCCTGACGGCAGCCTCACCTGGTACGACAAGCAAAGGATGGTTCCCGGCCTGGAGGCACGCGATGTGCCCGGCACAACACCTGTCTTTTTCAAAGTCGGCGACGTGCCGCAGGGCGTCGCCATCTGCAAGGACATGCATATACCGTCGATTGGGCGCGAATACGCCGGACGCGCTGCCGTCATGGCCGTACCGGCATGGGATTTCGGCCAGGATGGCTGGATGGCGGCGCGCATGACAGCCCTGCGCGCGGTGGAAGGCGGCTATGCTATCGCCCGCAGTTCGCGCAACGGCATGGTTGGCGCCTATGACAGCCGCGGCCGGGTGATCGCCGAACAGGTGTCGGGAGACGCGGTGACGGTCGTGACGGCGGACGTGCCGGCCACCACCGGGTCGACCCTTTACAGCCGGATCGGCGATGTCTTCGGTATGATCTGCGCAGCACTGACCGTCGGACTGATCGTTCTGGGCCGGATCCGGATTATGCGCGGTAAATCGTCTTGAGCTTTTCCAGCGCGGCGTCCCTGGCAGCGAAATCAGGCGTTTCGTTGTCGTCGTTCCAGCCGAAGTTTTCGTTGGGGCCAAGGTCCTGCACGACGATGCCGTCGCGCCGCGCCAGAACCTTTACCCCGTGGTAGTAAAGACCGTAATGGACGTCGGGCTGAGGGACCAGCCAAACGATCTGGCCGCGGACAGGAACGATGCTGTCATCCTTCCACAGCGCGCGGGCGCCGTAGCCGGTACAGTTGATGACCACCTTCTCCTTCAGCCGCGAGAGGTCGGACGGGGCCTGAAAATCGGCCGGTTCGAAACGGCCACCGGCCAGCAGGAAATCGCTCTCCAACTGGCGGGCGTAGTCGGCCACGTTGAACGTCATGTCGCGACCGTGGCGGACATAGCCGGCGGCGAAGGGGTGGGCGTCGGGGGCAACGTCATTGTATCGCGGGGAAACGTCATACAGGCGGTCTTCGAGATCGATGAAGCCGGGATCTTGCTCTTCAGCCGCCGTTACGGCGGGTTGGACGGTCGGAGTGGCCGGTTGCGGGGGCTGCTCGGACGGCGGGTGATTGCGCAGCACGTAGTTGTCAAGATATTCAACCGGGTTACCCGGCACACCCAGGAACGACTGGTGCATGGTCAGGGCGCGGCGCGCCATGCGTTCCCATCGGTCGCCGAAATCCGACGCGACCGAAGCCGTCTTAGCGACCCGCGAATCGGGCGTCCAACTGCCGGTGGCGCGGGCCGAACGGACGAAAGGAAAGCGTTCCTTCGCATAGATGGTGACGTCGGCGCCGGCGCGTTGCGCCGTAATGGCGGCGGTCAGGCCCAGGGCGCCGGCGCCGATGACGGCGATCTTCTGAGGCGACGATTGCATGGCCAGCTTGACGGCTTCGGCGGCCGAGCCCCACGACAGCGACCAGCCGCTGCCGCCGTGGCCATAGTTGTGGACGACCTGCTTGCGGCCGACCTCCTCGCTTTCGATGCGCGGCCCGACAGCGCGGAAGGGACGCAGGCATACGGTGGTGCGGAAAACCTCGGCCGGATCGACCTGGATTGGGATGATACCACCGGTCTGCGCACGCGCCAGATTGGGCATAGTGATCAACCCGGCCACCGCAAATCCCGATTTCAGTAAGCTTCGCCGGTCCATGTCGTCACCCTCGCTTTGCGCAAGAAGTGGCACGGATGGGGCGGATCGTGCAACACCAAACCAGGGTATGACTCAGGAACTCACAGCCCAGCCGCCGCCGCGCGGCGCATAATAATCGCGCGTCCTCAGAGTTAGTCCCAGCTCAAGGATTTGAGAGATGCGTTCCAGTTCCTGACCGATGAAATCGTCGAACGCTTTGAGGCCACACTGAGGCAAGGTTCCAGACTTGACTTCGAACCGTTCCAGCATAGGTTTGACGGTGCCTTGCAAAAATCTGCGTAATCTTGGTCCCGTCAGATCAAAAGCGGCAAAAAAAGCGGCAAAGTCCTCAGCCGCAATTTCCTGAGCCTCAGTGGCTGCGCCGATATCGAAAGCTAGCTGGTGGCTGTAGCGATATCCCATGCGAATGGGCAGTATGTCATACAGAGGCGCAAGGTTTGGGCTGGCGCCGTTATTGTAGAGAAGTCCGTGGTTCTTGCCGTGGTTATCGCTGTTGCCGACCACCAGGTTGAACATTGTAGCCAGCAGGAAGGTTTCACGGGACTTGGCCGGTTGGGCCGTATGCTGGAGCAATCGGGCGATCGCTTCGACG
This sequence comes from Asticcacaulis sp. P2_C5, assembly GCF_056404555.1. Lineage (NCBI taxonomy): Bacteria > Pseudomonadati > Pseudomonadota > Alphaproteobacteria > Caulobacterales > Caulobacteraceae > Asticcacaulis > Asticcacaulis sp. P2_C5. The sequence continues at coordinate 299,520 of NZ_JBFUDU010000005.1, read as the reverse complement.
TCGAAGCGACGGCCCGGTTTGCCTTTTCGCTGGTATTTCAGGCTTGCCGGCAGCCCCAGAGCCTGAGTGAAATCCTCCTGGTGGATACGATGCACAACGCCGTCGTGAACGACGCGGTCGAAACGCTCTATCAGTAAGCCGTCGCGATCAGCCAGGCGTATCGGTCGAGACACGCTGGAGGCAAATCCAACATCCCGTGCCATTTGACAGGCTGCGGCTTCCAGCCTGACGTCGCCGGCGTCCGATTTCTGGGGCACCTTAAGGATATGGGTCGTGGGAACTTTCAAAGGGGAATCCGGTAAAGCCCAGCGGCCATCCGGCAGAACGGTGATCGCGATCTTTCCCTGGACACCGGCCAGCGGAGACGGATCCCTGGCATTGTCGGGCAGGCGCTCGTAATCGGCCAGGCCGATCATAATGTCGGAAATTTCGGCATTGCTGAGCGGCCTGTAGTCCGTTGCCAGGACACCAGGCACCTTTACAGGCGCCGAACCCGAGGGCAGGCACGACACGGCGCCGGAACAGTCAGCGCCCATATGAAACAGGATACCGACAATGTCGTTGGCCTCCAGGCCTTCACGCTCAATAAGGCCCTGGGTCTGGTTGTTTTCCGGAAGCAGATTGGCGAAAAAGGCTCGGGACTTCACGTCGCCCGCCGTCCCTTGTTGCAGGGGCAGGGATAGGGACAACGGCAGTCCGCCGGACTCAAGATAATTGTCACTATATATGAAATTTACCGCGCCATCCGTATCGGCGATCAGCATGCCAGCCGGGATCGGCGTTCCGTCAAGCCATACGTCGAGGCGCAAGCGTTCGCTCATGGCGTCCTCTGAACAATGGCGCTGCGCGGCGAGGTAAAAACAACTATGCCTGCGGCCTGGCAAACCTTAAGAACGCGTTCAAACTCCAGTGTTGCCTTGCCGCCTTCCAGCTCCGAGACAAACCGCCGGCCAACGCCGGCCAAATCCGCAAAAGCCTGTTGCGACAGGCCCATGGCTTTGCGCGCTTCCCGAACACGCTCTCCAACGTCGTTCGCGCTATTGACCGGCTTGAAACCCTTACTTGTTCCGTATGCACCGCCCACAGCATTGAAAACGCCGGCAATAACATTCGCCAAAGTCGTTTCCGGTTTGTCATTGGACGCAGGTAGCACTGGCAAGTCGGACATGGCTGTCTCTCCCTTCAGTAAGATACTAGCATCGGAATGACAAAATTCCTAATTGCGCTCCCGTTCGGGAACAAAAATGTTAAATTACGTCTCAAAACGCTAAACGGCCCCCGTACGGGATCAAAATGGCCATTTTATAAAGATAAATATATATCCGCCCCCGTTCGGGTGCAGATATGAAAAATTTACATCAATTGCGCTAAAAAATTCCCGTACGGGAGCATTAAAACGCATATCCAAATTCACAATACAGATGTTAGCTATTGCGCAGCGATTTCGTCTTCGTCGTTCTTCAGCCGCGGGCGCGTCAGGGCGCGCGCCACCGAGACGGTCAGGATCACCGGCGCCAGGGCCAGGACATAGGCCTTGCGCCAGAAACCCTTGGCGCGTTTATGGAAATAGTAGCACAGCCCCATGCCCTTGTGCAGTTCGACGAACAAAGGTTCGACGCGCGAGGTGTGGCCTTCGTGGATGACTTCCGCCTTGGGGTGGAACAGTACCGTGCCGCCGGCTTCACGGGCGCGCCAGCACAGGTCGACGTCCTCGACATGCAGGAAGAAGTGGGTGTCGAAGCCTTTCAGACGGGAAAAATCGCGCTTGGACACAACGAAACAGGCGCCGGAAATGGTCGGGACGCTCTGTGGCTGTTCCGGCAGGTCATGGCCTTCGTAGTGAATTTCGAATTTTTGCAGTTCCGGAATGAACTTGCTCAGCCGCGTCAGGGCCAGCAGTGTGGTGACCGGCGTCACCTCGCCTCGGCGGGCGCCACGCTGCTCGGTGAGGTCGGGATTGAGCAGCCGCGAACCGATGATGCACGGCCCGACCTGACCGCGCGCCGACTGGACCAGGCGCTTGATACAGTCCGGACGCAGCTGGGCGTCCGGATTGAGAAAGACCAGCCAGGGCTGGTTGGCCAGGTGCGCGCCCAGATTGGCGGCCTTGGCGAAACCGATATTGCCGTGGCCCTGGACCAGCAGGATGTGGTCGTATTCGTCCTTCAGATTGCGCAGCTTTTCAGCGACGCGCTCGGAAGAGCCGTTGTCGATGATGACGAACTGCCGCACCTGCGGATCGTCGAGCACCTTGGCTATGGATTCGAACAGCACCTTGCCGGTGTGGAAGACGATCATGATCACCGTCACGCCGTCGACCGTCTCATCGTAGGGCGACATGTCGAGATGCGGCATCACGAAGTAATGCGCCTCGCTGGTCGCCAGCTTCCGCTGCTTAAGCAGCTCGATGATGGTCGGCGGCAGGGTATGATTCATGGTTAGGGCCTAGCCTCCCCTAATATTTGGGCGCGGCGCGTAGCGGATTTCGCTCCCTGAACAGGAGAAAGGACTGCCGTGGTGTCTACACCACAAAGGATTTTCGACGCCTTCAGGGACGAAATACGCCGCGTCCCGAAGGGATATGGCCCAGATAGTTCATTTTGGCGTCGCAAAGCCTTGAAAGGGGAAAACCCTTTCTGTGGCTTCGCTCCTGAAACTGAACAATCTGGTCTCATACCGCGCTCCGAAAATTAGAGGAGGCTAGGCCCTCACCCTGTCTTAAGTCAGGTGGCGTGGCATCCGTTTTCAACCGCTGAGCGGCGTCGGCCAAGGACAGGATGGTCTGGCCGTCACTGCCCAGGAAGCGCAACGCCACCTCGCCGGTTTCGGCCTCCTTGCGGCCGACGACAGCGATGACGGGCACCTTGGCCAGCGAGTGTTCGCGAATCTTGTAGTTGATCTTTTCGTTACGCAGGTCGGCGTCAACGCGCAGGCCGGCGGCGCGCAAGGTGTCGGCCACCTGCTCGGCATAGGGATTGGCGTCGGAGGTGATCGGCGCGACCACGACCTGGACCGGAGCCAGCCACAGCGGGAACTTGCCGGCGTAGTTTTCGATCATGATGCCGATAAAGCGTTCGAACGAACCGAGGATCGCCCGGTGCAGCATGACCGGACGCTGGCGCGAGCCATCTTCGGCGACATATTCAGCGTCGAGGCGTTCGGGCAGGACATAATCGAGCTGAAGCGTGCCGCAGGTCCATTCGCGACCAATGGCGTCCTTGACGATAAAGTCGAGCTTGGGCGCATAGAAGGCGCCGTCACCTACGGCGATGATCGGTTCGACCCCGGCCTTTTCAGCCGCCTGCGCCAACATGCCCTCGGCCTTGTCCCAGAATTCATCGGAACCGGCGCGGATTTCGGGGCGAGTGGCCAGGTTGATATAGGCCGTTTCCATGCCGAGATCGCCATGGATCAGCTGGGTCAGGCGGACAAACTTCGCCGTCTCGTCGACGATCTGGTCTTCGCGGCAGAAGATGTGGGCGTCGTCCTGGGTAAAGCCGCGCACGCGCATCAGGCCGTGCAGCGAACCCGACGGTTCGTAGCGGTGACAGGCGCCGAATTCGGCCATGCGGATCGGCAGTTCCTTGTAGGAACGCAGGCCGACCTTGAAGATCTGGACGTGGCCCGGACAGTTCATCGGCTTCAGCGACAGGGTCTCGCCTTCGACCGTTTCGCAGACGAACATGTTAGGACGGTACTTTTCCCAGTGACCGGACTTTTCCCAGAAGGAGCGGTCCAGGACCTGGGGCGTCTTGACCTCGACATAGCCCGCAGCATCGAGCCGGCGGCGCATATAGGCTTCCAGCGTCCGCCACAGGGTCCAGCCCTTGGGATGCCAGAAGACCATGCCACGGCCTTCTTCCTGCATGTGGAACAGGTCCATCTGGCGACCGATCTTGCGATGGTCGCGCTTTTCCGCCTCTTCGACGCGCTGGATATAGGCTTCGAGATCGGCTTCCGTGGCCCAGGCCGTGCCATAGATGCGCTGGAGCTGGGCATTGTTGTGGTCGCCGCGCCAATAGGCACCGGCCAGCTTGGTCAGCTTGAACGCCTTGCCGACGAACTTCGACGACGGCAGGTGGGGCCCCAGGCACAGGTCCTTCCACTGGTCGCCGTGCCAGTACAGGCTGATCGGCTCGCTGACCGGGAGGTCGCGAATAATCTCGGCTTTATAGGCCTCGCCGATCGATTCGAAATGGGCGATCGCGTCGTCGCGGTCCCAGACTTCGCGGCGAATCTTGTCATCGCGGTCGACAATCTCGCGCATCTTCGCTTCGATCTTCGGGAAGTCTTCGGTGCTGAACGGCTCGCTGCGGGCGAAGTCGTAATAGAAGCCGTCATCGATCGCCGGACCGATAGTGACCTGGGTGCCGGGAAACAGTTCCTGCACCGCCTGGGCCAGGATATGCGCCGTGTCGTGGCGGATCACCTCGAGGGCTTCGGGAGCTTCGCGCGTCAAGATGTCAAGCCTCCCCCCAGATTGCAAAGGTCGATCCAAATCCAACAAGGCACCGTCGAGCTTTATCAGCACGGCTTTCTTGGCCAGTGATTTCGACAGGCTCTCGGCAATCTGTCTGCCGGTTGTCCCCGTCTCGAAGGAGCGAATGGCGCCATCGGGGAACGTCAAGTCTATCGTCATCAAGGTCACGTTTTTGGCACTTCTAGCTGGCGACCTGTAGCCCTTACGGCGGGCTTCATCGCGCAATAAATTTTATAAAGATTCGATGTGGTCTTCGTTCTGAGACCTGTCGAACCGACTTCGTGTCACCCGCATACCACGGGAAATCTTATATGGAACCCCCTGTTTTCAGGGGGACCGGATCATAACCCGCCCCTCCACCCGGACGGCACCGGCAGATTCGTTTGATACCCAGCCACGAACCGGCAACCGGGCCGTGAAGGATCAAAGCATCGGCCATATATTCAGAACAGGTCGGCCGAAACCGGCAGCCTTGCCCGATATACGGTGAAAGGGTTAGTTTGTACGCACGGAGGGCCGCGCGCACGGAACGCTCATAAAATCTGGACATGCCGCGAAGTCAGTCTCTGACGAACATTTGACGAGCCGCATTACATTACGCGCACTACAGTTCCCATCCCTTGGGATATTCCAGCCTATTTTTTGCCGTAAAGCAACCCCGAAACGAACTTACAATGGTGCGGCGCAACAATGATGCACTTTAATCACGGCAGTGCGGTACAAATGCCTAAGCGGCCTGGGCCCGGGAAATGGCTTCACAGGTGGCCTCGAGCGCGAGCAGGGTCGAGGCGTGCCGTGCCGGGAAATCCTTGACACTGGCGAGAATGGCAAGGTCGGCGAAGCGTTCCGGAAATGCGACCGCCTCGCCTTTTAGCAGACTGCGCAAGGCGTCGCGAGCGGCTGTGATCTCATGAGTGTCCGCCCCGATGACATGCTGGCTGAGGATGGCAGCGGCGGCCTGGCCCAGGGCGCAGGCCTGGACTTCGTGCGCAAAGTCTTTCACTGTGTCGCCGTCCATGGCGACCTCGACGTGAATGGTCGAGCCGCACAGCTTCGCCGTCTTGTCGGCGCTGCCGTCGGGATGCGCCAACCTGCCGACATGCTGCAGCATGGTGGTCCGACGGAGGATTTCACGGGAATAGAGTTCATCGATCATGAACTGCCTACATAGGTTATGGCGGTTCGGGTAGGAAGAAGGTTATCCGCAGATTACAAAGATTTCGCAGATTTTTTCAGCGCGCTCGTGCTCGCGCCTGCTTCGGGCGGAACCTATTGGTCGCAAATCGCATAGGCAATTAATTTTTGCCTGGGCATGACTATGACGATCTCTTCGTCTCCACGCATCGAATAATAGTTGCCCGGCGAAGTAAGCGCAGCACACAGCGAATAATTGTCCCGGAAAGAACCCGCCTTCCCGCGGCTGCAATTCAACGCGCTCAGAGCACGAACCGGTTTGCCACTGTGGATGTCACGATAGTCGTCCGGGCGTAGAGCCGGTGTTTCTTGCCAAGCGCTGTATTTTGCGCGGGCTCCCCCAGCGTTTTGCAGCATCAGCCGCAGGACGGCAACGCCGCCGTACTTCAACTGTCGGGCCGTCGTTTCCGGCAATTCGAAAATGACGACGCCCTCTTGGAACGCTAAATTTCGATCTATCGATCCCGAAATCACCTTGCCTGCCCTAAGCCCGCCGGGCAGGCTGGATCGCTCGGAATCGGTGTGATGGCTGGAGCAGCCACAAAGCAGCGCGACGACCACCAAGCCGAACGCCCCATGATTGCCAATGACCACGAAATAGCTCTCCTGAAGATGTGTACCTTAATCTAACCGCGGGGCGTTAAAGGATTTGCCGATACAAGGCAGGGAACGGGGTTTAGCGGCGATTAATGCGCGGTTCGACATTCTTGTGGACCATGTGCTGGCAGGGAAGGCTCCAGAGAAGCTTCCAGAGAGGCTTAAGGTGACCTGGAATGCAGGGAATGTTCGGCAAACCTGGGACCATGGCGCCCGGTCCGTTCCTGATCGCCTTACATCGCTCGAGCGCCACAGCGCCTACACCCGAAGTCAGCTTAATGACCGTCATGCAGCGGCCATGTTCGGAAGCATTCATTATCGGAACCGAAACACCCGAAGCGGCCGCGATAGGCCAAATCCTGAGCCGCTGAGCCTATTTCACGCCGATCTTCCAGCGCTTGGGCGGCGCCCAGGGCGGTGCTTTCTTCGGTGGCGGCGCAAACGATTTAGGCGGCGTCACCGGCGGATCGTAATTGGTCAGCCGGTCGGGATTTTCGGCAAACTTCGCCTCGGCCTTCGCCTTCAGGCCCTCCACCATCTGTTCGAAGCCGGGCTTGAGGAATTTGGCGTAGCGGCGCCCTTCGCGTTCCGACAGGAAACCGTTGAACGCCGCGCCGACCGAAAATACCGTCCCCTTGCCGGACAAGGCTTCCAGTTCGTAATAGCGCGTCAGCGTGCCTTCATAGAACTTCTTCGGAACGTGGATATGGATGTGCGACAACGGCGTCCAGTCGGCGATGACGCCGTCGATTTCCCACACGCCCAGGCCCTCGAACTGCTCTTCCGAATGAAACGGCGCACCGAAACTGAGCTTACCAGAGGCCGCCTTGTGGATCGGACTCCAGGTCGGCCAGGAGTCTATGTCCGCCAGCAGTTCATACACATCGTCGATCGGGGCCGCGATTCCGGCCCGTGCCTCAATCTTGAACATGATCTACACCCCTACCTTTAGCTTCCAGGTGGCTCCCGTCGCGGAGTCCATCACCTCGATACCCAGTTCGTCAAGAGTCTTGCGGATACGATCGGCTTCCGGCCAATCCTTGGCTGCCCGTGCCGCTATGCGCTTAGCGATCAGGGCGTCGACCTGCTGCGTCAGTTCATCGCTGGCGCCGACCTTGAACCACGCTTCGGCGTCGCCCTGCAGCAGGCCCAGGATCTGCCCGGCCGCCAAAAGTTCCGACTTGGCGACGACGCGCGCCCCTTCGCTGGTCGCCGTTTCCAGCGTCTTGGCCAGGGACGACAGTTCGGCCAGGGCCTGGGAGGTGTTGAGATCGTCGCACAGCGCCTCCAGGATCGCCGGCGGCGTCACGACATCGCGCGTCGCTACATCGGCGAACTTGCGCAGCGTGCCATAAAGGCCGTCGAGCCTTGCGCGCGACTGGGCGACCAGTTCCGGCGTCCAGTCGAGCGGACCGCGGTAGTGTCCGGACAGCAAGGCCAGGCGCAGGGCTTCGCCCGGTACCTCCTTGATCAGGTCGTGGACCAGTTTCACATTGCCCAGGGACTTCGACATCTTCGTAGGCGCGTCTTTTGGACCGAATTCGAGGAAGCCGTTGTGCATCCAGTAGTTCGCGTAGCCGGCCTCATGACCGTGGCTGTGCTGGGCACACCTCCCCTGGGCGATCTCGTTTTCATGGTGCGGGAAGATCAGGTCGTGACCGCCGCCATGGATATCGATCGGCAGGCCGAGATTGGCCTCGATCATCGCCGAGCATTCGATATGCCAGCCCGGCCGACCGGGTCCCCACGGGCTGGCCCATACGGGCTCGCCAGGTTTGGACGGCTTCCACAGCACGAAATCCTGCGGGTTGCGTTTATAGGGCGCGACCTCGACACGGGCGCCGGCGATCATGTCGTCGAGCGTGCGGCCGGATAATTCGCCATAGGCTTCGAAGGAGGCGACATCGAACAGGACATGGCCTTCCGCCGCATAGGCATGGCCGTTGGCGACAATATCGCCGATCTGTTTGATGATGGCGTCCATATTGTGGGTGACGCGCGGCTCGATCGTCGGCCGCAGGGCGCCCAGGCTGGCCATATCGGCATTGTAGATGTCGGCATAGCGGTTGGTAATGACGTCAATCGATACGCCTTCGTCCATCGCCGCCTTGTTGATCTTGTCATCGACGTCGGTGATGTTGCGGGCATAGATGACGTGCGCCTGGCCGAACAGGGACCGCAACAGACGGAACAGGACATCGAACACCACGACAGGTCGGGCATTGCCGATATGGGCATAGGAATAGACGGTTGGACCGCAGACATACAGAGTCACGCGCTCAGGATTTTTCGGAATGAATTCAATCTTGTCGCGTTTCAGCGTGTCGTGAATGTACAGTTTCATGCGCAATTTCAGTTGTAATGATGGGTCCGTGTCCCATATAGACGCGGTCGGGCCTTCGCACCATGTTTATGTCACACGTCTTGAACCAAAAATGTGCTATGAACGTATGTGTAATCGCCACGGTCGCACTTCCTGACGGAAACTGACGCGGCCGGCGCTCATAAGGCGCAAAACGAGTTGAGGCCAGCATGCGCCTTGAGCATGAGTATAGAGTGAGGCCAGCATGCGCCTTGAGCATGCAAATTGAGGGATGCCACGCGTCATTCCGGAACCGTCGTTCCGGCGCTACTCGGCCCTCATGAGGGAATATGTGTTGAACATGGATAGTTTGGATCCGAAAAGCCTGCTCGCTACCTCCAAGCCGGTAAGCATCACCACCTTTACCAACCGCCCCTCGCGCGAAGCCGCGATGGAAGCGGTGCGCACGCTTCTGGCGTGGGCGGGCGACAACCCCGACCGTGAAGGTCTGATCGATACGCCCAAGCGCGTGGTCGATGCCTATAACGAATGGTTCCAGGGCTATCAGGCCGACCCGAAAATTGAGCTGTCACGTACCTTCGAAGACGTGCAGGGCTATGACGATATGGTCATGCTGCGCGAAATCGACGTCGAATCGCACTGCGAACACCATATGGCGCCCTTCCTTGGCAAGGCCTGGGTGGCCTATATGCCGACGGAAAAGGTCGTCGGCATTTCCAAGATCGCTCGCGTCGTCGAGATCTTCGCCAAGCGCCTGCAGACCCAGGAAACCATGACCAAGCAGATCGCCGACGCGCTCGACCAATCCCTGGCGCCTCTGGGTGTGGCCGTCATGATCGATGCCGAGCACCAGTGCATGACCACGCGCGGCGTGCACCACAAGAATGTCTCGACCGTCACCACACGCTTTACCGGCGTGTTCAAGACCGACCAGGCTCTGCAGGATCGTTTCTTGCGCCTAACTCATAAGTAAGGTTGGCTCGCAGATAGCACGCTGCGATTCAGAATCGCTTTTTTACGGCGTCCGTGGTCAGGTGATCCGGACGCCGTAATTTTTCCTGCTTAAGTTTTCGCCCCAAGGGAGAATTAGGCCTTGATGGCTTTGAATAATCTTAATCTCTGTCCCCTATAGGTCGCTTAAGGCCGGGTTACAGGCGGTTTAGGTCTTTACTTTTGTCCGGGACTTGGCCTAAATCCCGGTGTCGGTTGTTAATGTTAGCGCATGTCATTGCGCGGCGGCGATCGTACGTCATAATTTTCCGACCCGCGCGTCAGGCCGACGCCGGGCAGTTAGGGAGTTTACTCATGGGCGCAAAGCTCGGTGGCAAGGGCGGCGGTAAATATACCGTCGATCAGAATGCAGACATCAACGTGACGCCGTTCGTCGACGTCATGCTCGTGCTCCTGATCATCTTCATGGTGTCCATCCCGGCCGCGACCGTGTCGATCAAGCTCGACCTTCCGCCCGCCAAGGCGCCGCCCTCGTCTGAAAAGAAGAAGGACCCGGTCTTCATCTCGATCATGTCGTCCGAAGACATCTATATCAACAGCACCAAGACCTCGCTGGCCACGCTGGACGCCGACGTCCGCGCCGCCCTGCAAAGCCCCGATCCGCTGAATGAACGTATTCTGGTGCGTGGCGACAAGGACATCCAGTACAACGACTTCGTCAAGGTGCTGAACGAACTGCAGCAGCACGGCTTCCTCAAGGTCGGTCTGATCAACGAAGATATCGAATAGTTTTTCGAATTTTCACGCATTTAAAAGCTCCGGTTGGTTCATTCCGCCGGGGCTTTTTTCATGCCCGCCTCGCCATGGTATAATGGCGCTGCGCCTGGCCTGTCGCCGGCGCGTCAGAGGGAGGGAAAGCCAATGGGAGCACGGTTTCACACACGCAGTTCGGTGTACGCTATCGAACAGAACGCAGAGATCAACGTCACGCCGTTCGTCGATGTCATGCTGGTTCTGCTGATCATTTTCATGGTTTCGATACCCGTCGCCACCAAGGCCGTACGTCTCGACATGCCGCCATCCGACGGCACCGTCCACAGTGATCGCAAGCCTGTCTTTATTTCGGTCATGGGGCCTGGCCGCATCTTCATCGGCGATGATCAGACCTCGCTGGCCACACTGGACGCCGACCTGCGCGCCGCCTTGCAGTCGCCCGACCCGCTGGCCGAACGCGTGCTGATCCGCGGCGACAAGGATGTGCAATATGCCGACTTCATGCAGGTGCTCAACGGCCTGCAGCAGCACGGCTATCTCAAGGTCGGCCTGGTCAACGAGGATATCGATTAAACCTCTTCGCCGTCGTCCGGCTTGAGCGCTGCCAGACGAATCCCCCGTCGGGTCAGGGCTTCGCGCAGCAGCATTTCCAATTGGGCATTGGTCGAGCGCAGTTCGGCGGCGGCCAGGCGTTCGACCGCCGCCAGGACTTCGGGCCGGACCCGAAGTGGATAGGCACGCTTACCCGGCGACGCCATGGCCTTAGTAAAGGCTGCCGGTATTGACCACCGGCTGGGCCTCGCGGTCGGCACACAGCACCACGAGCAGGTTAGACACCATGGCCGCCTTGCGTTCCTCGTCGAGATTGACGACACCGCGCTGTGACAGCTGTTCCAGGGCCATTTCGACCATGCCGACGGCGCCGGCGACAATCTTCTGGCGGGCGGCAATGACGGCCTCGGCCTGCTGGCGCTTCAACATGGCGCCGGCGATCTCCGGCGCATAGGCCAGATGCATCAGGTGGGTCTCATCGACCGCCACGCCGGCGACCTCGACGCGTTTGGCCAGATCAGCCTTCAGCCGCTCGCCAACGATCTCGGCGTCGTCGCGCAGGGTCGGCTGACCGTCATCGGCGTGGTCGTAGGCGTACTGGCGGGCCGTTTCACGCAGGGCCGTCTCGATCTGGATATTGACGAAGGCGACATAGTCGTCGACGTCGAACAGGGCCTGGGCGGAGTCGGCAACGTGCCAGACGACATTGGCGGCAATCTCGACCGGATTGCCGCGCTGGTCATTGACCTTCAGCGTCTCGCTGGTGACATTGCGGACGCGCATCGAGACCTTCTTGCGGCCGTACCAGAAAGGAACCCAGCGCAGGCCGGTCGTGCGATCGGTGCCCTTGTAATTGCCGAACAGGGTAACGGCGACCGCCTGGTTCGGCTGGATGGCGTAGAAGCCGCACAGGGTAAAGAATGCGGTGATGCCCAGCGGTATGGATACAGCGACCGCACGCACCCCCAGCAGGAAGGGGGCGATGATCACCACCGCCAGCATGGCGAAGAAGATCAGCAACCACAGGCCGCCGGAATTGCCGCCGCCCGAGACCTCTTGCGTCCGGTTGATAGATGAATCGCTCATAGGTGCCCTCCCAGGCTGCTAAACGTCCAATTCCTTGACGACGTAACCCTTGCCGAAGGCCTTGGGCCGCACGCGGAGAATCTTGTGCTGTTTTTGACGTCGCATCAGGAAGGACTGCGTCATGCCGTCCCCCTCATTGGATGCGGTGAAAGCAATGATTTCCCAGCCCTGGGACACCAATTGGCTTACAGGTTTATCGTCTTCAGCCATGGTTCCAGCCCTCCGGTTTATATATCAAAGTGATATCACTTTTTAGCCGACTGTCAAGCAAGGGGGCATCAATCGATAACTTCCCTTTTGCGCCCGCGTCCACTACAGGGACGCATGACTTCCAATCCCGACGATATCGACGACGACGATCTGACCTCCGAAGGCGAGATCCTGACTGCCACCCTAACCGAGGATGAGGCCGGCGACCGGCTGGACCGCGCCCTCACCTCTCATTTTCCCGACCTGTCGCGGGCGCGGCTGCAGGCTCTGATCGCCGAGGGCCGGCTCAGCTCCAACGGCGCCGTCATAACGGATGGCAAGCACAAGGCCAAGCCGGGCGAGTACAGCCTGCTGATTCCTGCCCTGATCAGCGCGACGCCCGAGCCCCAGGACCTGCCCATCGAAGTCATCTTCGAGGACGAACACCTGATCGTCGTCAACAAACCCGCCGGCATGGCGGCCCATCCGGCGCCGGGCACGCGCGACGGCACCCTGGTCAATGCGCTGTTGTTTCATTGCGGCGACTCTTTGTCGGGCATAGGCGGTGTCCTGCGCCCCGGCATCGTCCACCGTCTGGATAAGGACACGTCCGGCGTCCTGGTGGCGGCCAAGAGCGACGCTGCCCACCGCGCCCTGTCGGAGCTGTTTGCCCGGCACGATATCGACCGGGAATATCGCGCCATCGTCCGCGGCGCACCGAGATATGTTACCGGCACAGTCAAGACCCAGATCGGCCGCTCGCACCACGACCGAAAAAAGATGGCCGTACTGCGCGGCGGCGGCCGCGAAGCCATTACCCATTACCGACTGGAAGAGGTATTCGGCACGACCAAACCCCTCGCCGCCCTGCTAACCTGCCGTCTGGAAACCGGGCGCACGCATCAGATTCGGGTGCATATGGCGCATCTCGGCTGTCCGTGCCTGGGTGATCCGGTGTATGGCTCAGGTTCGCCGGCGCGCGAGGTCCAGGAGCTTGTGCGCGAACTGGATTTCAGTCGTCAGGCGCTGCATGCCGGACTGCTCGGATTTGTTCATCCGATCACCGGTGCAAAACTGAAATTCAAGGCGCCCCTGCCCGAAGACATGGCCGAACTGGTCGCGGCACTAAGCGAGATGTAGAAAAAATATAGAGAAACGCCTGTCATGCGCCCTTACAACTTAAGGCAAAAATAGAGCTTGTTGTTTAAGGTTGTGCGCAAAAGGGAAAGCACGAACTTATGACGAGGCTGGAATTCAAGGTGTGGCTGGTATTCCTCGTGCCCATCGGAAGCGCGGCGCTACTGGCTTGGCTACTGCCTAACGATCTGATTCTGCTCTCGCTGTTTATCCTCGTTGGTGCCTTGCTGCTGCTTGCGGTTCCGCTCTTTATCTACCTGCTCTTGGCCTTTGGTCTCAACCTGCTGATCGCCCGCTGGCATCCGGTCACACGCATTCTGGCGACGGTTTCCGGCATGGCCCTAGTTGCTGTGGGCGTACCCTGGCTCCTTAACATCCCTGAAAACAATGTCCTTGCGGGATTGAAGGCCGCCGATCATCCTGCCACGCAGTCGGTACCCACCCAAAATCTGGCGATCATCGTCAGCGATGATGATACCGGCGGCCCAGATTTCGGATATTGCAATGCCTTGTGTATGGCGCTTCTCACGGAGCATAGGGTCAGCCATGTCGACTATGCCACGCGACCGGAGCACAGGCCACTTCGGTTCTCCGACCGCTTTCCAGCGGATGTCGCGGTAACGCGATATGCATTGGAGGCTCGGAAGGACTGCCCAAATCCACATTCTCGATTTTATTCCGGGCCCACCAACATAGACAAATATTTCGCCGAAACCGGGGCGTGCGTCATAAGTAGCGTTGGAAATCTGTCCGATGACGATATCGTCGTCGTGAAGGCTGCCATACCCGACAAACTTCTAAAGTCCGACAAAGGCTCGATCCGCCACGATCTGGTTTATCGGCAAACGACTCAGGGGCATGAGCTTATAGGCCGGCAAAGCTACTATTCCTTGTTGCGCATCGCCAATATCTGGATTCCGTCGCGGCCGGTGGAGATGTCGGGAGGCACGTCCGGGCATCTTACCGTGGTGACAAGCTATGACACACGCCAGCGTTCCCGAGATGATATGACATGGCTTCAGACAGACCTCGGCATAAAGCTGTTGCCCGCGCGACAGGCCAAGTCGGTGCATTAAAGCGACCTCAACTCTCTGTAACACCAGCGAGACTATAGCGCCGCCCAGACGAATTGTTGCGCTGCACTCACTGCCTTGTGAAGGTTGGTTTTGGGTCACACATGCTAGGCTAAAGCGACAATTTAGAATTTGTCGCGGGCTCAGGCCTTTTTTTTGGCAAAACCCTACCTAAATCTGAACGCAGTTGTCGGGCATGGGCTGTTCCCTTACTGCGTTCCCCCTCGCGGAAGAGACGCTCATGACCGACACAACTTCTTCTTCCGATCTTAGTGATCGACTTTCCGAAAGAGATGATAGCCCGATGAGCAGCTCCACAGCCCTCACTTCGATGAACACGTCCGGCAATTTGTCGGCCGGCCTGGCCCTGTCGCCGGACGGCGGACTGAACCGCTACCTTTCGGAAATCCGCAAGTTCCCGATGCTGGCCAAGGATGAAGAATTCATGCTGGCCAAGCGCTGGGCGGAACATCAGGATGCCAAGGCCGCCCACAAGCTGGTCACCTCGCATCTGCGTCTGGTGGCCAAGATCGCCATGGGTTATCGCGGCTATGGCCTGCCGGTCGGTGAAGTGATTTCCGAAGGCAATGTCGGCCTGATGCAGGCCGTAAAGAAGTTCGATCCGGAACGCGGCTTCCGCCTGGCCACCTACGCCATGTGGTGGATCAAGGCGTCGATCCAGGAATATGTCCTGCGCTCGTGGTCGCTGGTCAAGATGGGTACGACTGCCGCCCAGAAGAAGCTGTTCTTCAATCTGCGCAAGGTGAAGTCGGAAATATCGGCTCTCGAAGAAGGCGATCTCAAGCACGCTCACGTCGAGCAGATCGCCACCAAGCTGGGCGTGTCGGAAACCGACGTCATCAATATGAACCGTCGCATGTCGTCGCCGGACTCATCGCTCAATGCGCCGATCCGCGCATCGGAAGGCGAGTCGGAATGGCAGGACTGGCTGGTCGACGACGCCCAGCAGTCGCAGGAAAGCGTCCTGGCCGATTCGGAAGAATACAATCTGCGCATGGGCCTGATGCAGACGGCCATGGGCGAATTGAACGCGCGCGAGCGGGAAATCCTGACCGAACGCCGTCTGAAGGATAGCGCCACGACGCTGGAAGACCTGGCTGAACGCTTCGGCGTGTCGCGTGAGCGTGTGCGTCAGATCGAGGTCCGTGCCTTCGAAAAGCTGCAAAAGGCCATGGTCTCGGCAGCTGCTGCCGCGACACCGGCCGGCTAAGCGCATTAAATATCTATGTTAAAAGCGTAAAGGCGTTCTGACTCAGTCAGGGCGCCTTTGTATTACGCGGCGGCTTCACCCGTTGTCCGCCCTGTATCAACATCGATCGACAGCTTACGATCCAGTTCACCGCGTTCGGATTCCTGATCGGCCATACCCTTTACAAACAGGTCGTGGGCCCATTGGTTGCCCGAGGAACTCATGCCCAGCGCCTTGATCATCAGGGATACCTGGGGCGCCAGGCGTTCCTTGGTCAGGACGCGCAGACGCAAGTCGCCTATAATCGCCGTCGCCGCTTGTACAAAGCGCGGATCCTTGACCGACTTGGCCGCCGGAACGATGATCGCCATCTGCTGCATGACCGTGCGCAGCATGACTTCGCCGTCGTCGTCGAACAATTCCAGCGAGGCTTTCAGAAGGCGAACAGCCTCTTCGACGGCGATGCGTTGCGATCCGTCGCCTTCCGTCTTGCGCTTTTTCGGGCCCTTGTAATCGCCGGTATTGAAGCGGCGGCGATCCGGACCGGTATAGGAATTGACCTCGATCCAGTCACGCGACTTGAACAGGACGTTTTGCAGGCGCGTCATCAGGTCCTGCCAGGCAAAGGGCTTCATCAGCACTTCGTGGACACCGCTGTTGCGCGCCTCGCTCAATTGCGCCGGCGTGACATCACCCTTGATCATGATGACCGGCGCCTTGCGGCAAGCCAGATCGCTGCGCCGCAGGGCTTTGGTGAATTCGATGCCGTCGATACTGCCGGCCTTGTATTCCGTCAGGATCAGCTGCGGATTGAGGTTGCGAGCCACACTCATGGCGGCGCGATCGTCACTATCGATGATGATGTTGTCGGCCCCGATGGTCCGCAGCATATCGGCCAGCATCCGGGCATAGGCGTGATTGTCCTCAAGGATCAATACACGACTCATATGCGGACGCAGGCGGGCCTGCAGGCGGGGATCAAGGGCAAACATCGGACGAGTCTCAGGGTTACTAAGCGATAAACCTAACGCAGAGCCCTGAATATCCGCTTGAAATACGCGGTTAACGACCGATAAAAGCAGGAGACATCAGTCCTGAAACGGGTCCCGCATCAGAATCGTATCTTCTCTTTCTGGAGAGGTCGACAATAGGGCGACAGGCGCGCCGATAAGTTCCTCGATGCGACGGACGTATTTCACCGCATTGCCCGGCAGGTCCTTCCACGAGCGAGCGCCCTGGGTGCTCTCGCTCCAGCCTTCGATTTCCTCGTAAATTGGCTCGATACCTTGCTGCGCCTTGAAACCGGCCGGCAGGTAGTCGAGGACCTGGTCGCCGACCTTGTAACCGACACAGACCTTTATGGTCTCGATGCCATCGAGGATGTCGAGCTTGGTCAGCGCAATGCCGTCAATGCCGTTGATGGCGATCGACTGGCGCGCCAGGACGGCGTCCAGCCAGCCGACGCGGCGCGCCCGGCCGGTGACGGTGCCGAATTCGTGGCCGCGCGTGGCGATACCCTGGCCGATCTCGTCGAACAGTTCGGTCGGGAACGGCCCGGAGCCGACGCGGGTGGTGTAGGCCTTCAGGATACCCAGGACATAGCCGACGCTTTTCGGCCCCATGCCGGTGCCGGCTGCCGCCTGTCCTGCCACCGTGTTGGACGAGGTGACGAAGGGATAGGTACCGTGGTCGATATCGAGCAGCGCGCCCTGGGCGCCTTCGAACAGGATGCGCTTGCCTTCGCGGCGTGCCTTGTCCAGCACGTACCAAACGGGCTTGATGAAGGGCAGCAGGCGCGGCGCGATGGCGGTCAGCTTGGCAACCAGGCCGGCAACGTCGACATCGGGCAGGCCCAGCCCCTGGCGCAGGGCGTTGTGGTGGGTCAGGAGGCGGTCGATCTTGCCTTCCAGCGCATCGAGATCTTCGAGATCGGCGACACGGATGGCGCGACGGCCGACCTTGTCTTCGTAGGCCGGACCGATGCCGCGGCCGGTCGTGCCGATCTTGTTGACGCCGGCGGCGGCTTCGCGGGCAATGTCGAGTTCGCTGTGGATCGGCAGGATAAGGCAGGCATTGTCGGCAATGACCAGCAGATCGGGCGTGATGGTCAGGCCCAGGGCCTCGACGCGGGCAATTTCATCGAACAGGGCCCACGGATCGACAACAACACCGTTACCAACCACGCTGAGCTTGCCCTGGACAACACCGGACGGCAACAGGGAGAGCTTATAGACCTTGCCATCAACCACCAGGGTGTGACCGGCATTATGGCCGCCCTGGAAACGCACAACGACGTCGGCGCGGTTCGACAGCCAGTCGACGAGCTTGCCCTTGCCCTCATCGCCCCACTGGGCGCCGATTACGGTTACATTTGCCAAGGGAAAACTCCGTCACAGCGGCCGGAACCTCCCCGGCCATCAAACGGTGGCACCCTATAGAGCAGGAATCAGCGCTTGTAACCCCTTAAGTGTCATCAAGCTGAAACAAATGCCGCATCGCTTTTCGGATACCGCGGACGCACCTGATAGGGCGCCACAAGTAGACCCGAGGTTCACTTCATGGCGCTGTCCTATAAGCCGTTGGGGTGAGCCGAAAATGTCTGGCTTTTGAGCACCCGAAGCGAAGTGTACTCAAGTACATGAGCAAGGGAGCGGAAAAAGACGGGCATTTGCAGGCCACTCCCAGCGGCTTATAGAGGAGGTTAGAAACGGTGGTTGTAGCGAAGGCCGAGATTATCCTGCCCCTGATTGCTGTCGCCCTTGGCTTCCTTGGGCAACGGCATAAAGGCGTGGCTGATATGGTTCCAGTTGATCTCGATCGAGCTGCTGTCAGACAGGTCGTAACCGACGCCGAACTGCATGTTCCACAGGACGCGCGAACCGTACTCATTCTTGGGTTCCAGCGCCAGGGCGACACGGCGATCGTGCTCGGTTGGCGTGATGCCGGGCTCGGCAGGATCGGGAATCGTGAGCCGGCCGTCGTGGGTGGCAATACCGAACCCCGGGCGCAGGTAAATCCTGTCGTCCTGGAACGGCGTCGCTTTCCAGGTCAGGCCGACGGAGACCTGGTTGGTGTTGCCGGAGTCGTTGATCTGGGTCTGAATGTAGATACTGGGGTGTTTCAGGTAATCCCAGGATTCGATCTTTTCGGATCGCCAGCCCAGTTCGAAATCCTCGCCGGTTTCGTAGATCTTTTCTTCCGAGCCGGTCAGATCGCGCACAAAGCTCATATCGTGCTTATAGACCCCGCCATAGACTTCGCCGGCCTGAACCGACTCAGTCGCAACGCCCGAAACCATCAAAACCGCAGTAACAGCGCACATTTTCACGACAACAGCTTTCATAAAATAGCTCCCAGAAAACGACATAAAGAATGGGCGACGGTGTATCGATACAGGATCAATCACCCCCAAAATTCGAAAAATTAACGCTTATCGCTAACCTGCATTTGTGCGTGGCACAAAACATATTGCTGCATGCGCAGCTGTCTGCGGTTTAATTCACCGACAGTGATTTTTATAACACTGTTCTTGACGAGACCGGGAAGGCCTTAGCCCGCAGTCTGTTTGACGGGCAGGACCTCGGTCACGGCTTGGGCATAGGCCCATTCCAGCCACGGCAGCAGGGCGCAGATGTCATCGGCCTCGACCGTGCAGCCGCACCACACGCGCAGGCCCGGCGGCGCGGCGCGATAGCCGGTAACGTCGAAGGCGACGCCTTCGATTTCAAGCAGGGAACCGATCTTCGACGCCAGCTTCGCCTGGACGTCCGCCGGCTGGCTCATCACCTCCGGCGCCACAAATTTCATGCATACCGAGGTGGTCGAACGCTGCGCCGGAACCTCGGCGACGAAATCGATCCATGGCGTCGCCTCGACCCATTCGCGCAGAACGTCGAAATTGTGGTTGCAGCGGTTGATCAGGCCTTCCAGCCCGCCTTCCAGGGACGCCCAACGCAGGGCGTCGAGGAAGTCTTCAACCACCAAAAAGGAGAAGGTGTTGATCGCGTCACCGCCCAGGATGGCCGGATCAGCAGCACCTTTTTTCTTCAAACGCAGGACTTTTGGGATCGGGCGGCCGGAGTCAAAGCTGTTGAGACGTTCGACGGCGCGCGGCGACAGGACCATCACGCCGATGCCCGCCTCGCCGCCCAGTGCCTTCTGGAAAGAGAAGGTGGCGACATCGAGCAGGGCCCACGGCAGCTCCATGCAGAAAGCCGCCGAGGTGGCGTCGCACAGGACCAGGCCCGTATGTCCCTTCAGGAAGTCAGCGTCGGTCAGGCGCACGCCCGAGGTCGTGCCGTTCCATGGAAACACCAGATCGGCGTCGGGATCGATCCTGCCCAGGTCGGGTAATTGGCCATAGGGCGCGCTCAACACCTCGGCATCAAGCTTCAGATGTTCCACGGCGTCGTCGGCCCATAACTGGCCAAAGCTTTCGAAGCTGAGCAGTTGCACCTTGCGCGGCCCCAGCAGGTTCCACATGGCGGCTTCGAACGCGCCGGTATCGGAGCCCGGCGTCATAAAGACCTGATAATTGGCTGGAATCTGCAGAATCGACCGCGTCAGTTCCAGGGCCTGCTGGATACGTCCGACTGTGACCTTGGAGCGGTTAGAACGGCCGACGGGAGCACCCGACAGGGCCTCGACGGTCCAGCCCGGGCGTTTTGCCGTCGGGCCTGAGGAAAACCACGGCCGCTCAGGTGCTCGTGCGGGCTTGTTGGGGTTCAGGGTCATGTCAGCCTCCCTAATAACGCTTGAGCGGGTCATGCACATAAAAGCGCTGGAATGGCAAGACGCCAAAACGGCTGGCGACGTTTCGCCGCCGCGCGGAGCCGTGAGCGGGAAGGGTGAACCGAAAATGAACCGCACCGTTCAGGTTAGGCTCAGGCGCCGGATGGTTAAATGATCTCACGCTCAAGAAACAGCGCAAACATAAACCCTAAGGAACATGACCATGAAGACCCGCAGCACCCTGATCGCCCTCGCCGTCGCCGCCACCGCCCTGACCGGCTTTGCCGCCACTGCTTCGCAAGCCGCCACAGTCACCTCCCGCACGACCATCGCCGTCGGCTATCAGGATCACCGCGATAACCGCCCGGGTGACAGCGGCGGCTGGAACAATGATCGTCATGACAATGACAGCAATGGCGGCTGGAACAACGATCGCCGTGACAATGATCGCAATGGCGGCTGGGATAATCGTGGCGGTCATCATCAGGACAATGGCCGCGGCATCGAAATGCGTATTCAGAACCTTCAGGAGCGTATTCACGATGGCCGCCGCAGCGGCGACCTGAGCCGCCGCGAAGCCTCGCGTCTGGAAAGCCGCCTGTACGCCGTCATCTCGCTGAAGCGCTCGTATGAACGTTCGGGCCGTGGCCTGAACCGCGACGAAGCTCAGACCCTGAACACCAAGCTCGACTATCTGTCGACCCAGGTCCGTTCGAACCGTCACGATTCTAACCGCTGGTAATCCTCCCCCTACCAGCTGTCAAAGGCCCGGGAGGCGGTCGCCCCGTAAACCCGCCTTCCCGGTCCTGATGGACGCGGAGCCTGCCCCTCACCGCAGGCTCCGCGTCTTTATTTGTGTGTAGATTTGTGCGTGTAGATTAGGACGGCGCTGGAGCCCCTCCCCCACATCTCGCCGGCATCCGCCGTCTCGTGCGGTGCCTCCTCCCCACAAGTGGCTATCGGATTCACACATCGCATAACTCTTTGTAATGCAATGGTTTATGACTATTTTCCCGACAGTCAGAAACGCTGTGAGCTTGATAAGGCCCCCCTCCGTCAGCGCTAATCCCCTTTAACGACCTAAAGGTCGTAGGGGCTTGCGCTGCCACCTCCCCCGCGTGGCGGTGGAGTATAAATTAGCTAAAACAATGACTTATACCTCCCCGCCACGCGGGGAGGGGGACCGCCCGAGGGCAAGCGAAACGAAGTGAAGCTCTGACCGATGGGTGGTGGTGGGGGCCTTCCTGTAGTCGTTGATATTCAGAAAGTCGGGGTTTAACATTTGCAAATGACTGAACGGAAAAGCTTTTTGGAGATGTGTGAACAGGATAGCACAAGTGGGGAGGTGCATGAACCAACTATGAACCGCACCGTTCAGGTCAGGCTCAGGCGCCGCGTGGTTAAATGGTCTCATGGTCGGAAAGGGACCGACCGATACATTCAGGAGACTCATTATGAAAACCCGCACCACACTGATCGCCCTGGCCGTCGCCGCCACCGCCCTCACCGGCCTCACCGGCCTGACAGCGCCTGCTTTTGCCCGCCCGCACGGTGGCCACTGGCACTCCCCCCATCACGGCGGATGGAACCAGCGCTATCGCGACCCGATCGGCAACCGTATCGACCAACTGAAATTCACCATCCGCCAAAATCGTCAGGCCGGCCATCTTGGCCGCTACGACGCCGAGCGCCTGGAATATCGTCTCAGCGACATCGCCGCCCTGAAGCGCGAGTATCAATGGTCCGGCGGCTATATCAACCAACGCGAAACCTGGACGCTAAACAGCAAGATCGACGATCTGTCGGCCCAGATGCGTTACCAGTTGCGTGGCAATTATCGTTGGTGATTCCAAAGGCCCGGCGGCGGTTCGCCCCGTAAACCCGTTGCCGGCGCCCTGAAGCGCGGAGCCTGCCCCAAGCTGGTTCCGCGCTTTTTCTTTGTCTGGGTCGGGCGGCATTAGGCAAAAATAATTTGCGAGCTTTTTTGCGCCGGAAATCCTGCCGCCGGCTTTGTTTCAGCCGTGACACAGGCTGTTCCTTACCCAGTCAGCGTTGCGCCACATACCCTTGTTTTTACGACATAATTCCGGCGCTGGATTGAACATGGAATGAACCGCACGGTTCAGATTCAGATCAGATGCCATGTGGTTATATCCCTCCATCGCTGATGTGCAGCGAGATTTCGAAACCCAAGGAGAGACCCAGATGAAAACCCGTAAATCCTTTACCGTCCTGCTGGCTGCCGCCGCCCTGATGACCGGCCTGTCCGCATTGACCGCCCCGGTCGCGGCCACCGCCAGGCCTTATCACGGTCATGTCGAGGCCCGTGTCGACAACCGTATCGACAGCCGGATCAGCAACCTGCAGGACCGCATTCGTATGGGTGAAAATACCCGCCAGCTGAGCCGTCGCGAAGCCACCCGCCTGACGACGAAGCTGAATGCCATCAAGGCCACCAAGCGCAGCTTTGAGCGTTCGGGCCACGGGCTGAACTTCCAGGAAACGACCACGCTGAATGCCCGCATCGACACCTTGTCGGGACAGATCCGCATTCAGAACCACGACAACAATCGCCGTTAGGTTTTACTACCGGCCAACCTTCCAAGCGCGGAGTCCCACGGACTCCGCGTTTTGCTGTGCGCTCAACCCTGCCTGCCCATTGGAAACTTACAAGACGCTCAATAGACTAACGCTCTCGCACATCCGCAACCCCAAGATCATTCGGAGATATGCCATGAACCTCTTTACCGGACTTATTGTCCTCGCCCTGGGCGCCGTGCTCGGCTATCTCTATTTTCGCTACGGTCGCCACAGCTCGCGCTATCTCGCCGCCGACCAGGACCTGATCGATTGTCAGGCCGATTCGGAAGGCAAGTCTTTGAGCAACAAGGACCTGGCCGTCTGCTACATCGACAAGAAGTCGAAGAAGATCAAGCAGCATCTCGAAATCATCGATTAATCTCTACAGCATCCAGTTATGGCGCAGCGGACCGTGGCCGTGTCCCAGGCCGGGCGCCATGACAATGGCGCCCATGACATAGTCGCGCGCCATGGCCACCGTCTCGTTGAGCGGCCGGTCCGGGCGCCACAGGGTGGCGCAGGCACTGGCCAGGGTGCAGCCAGTCCCATGGGTGTGGACCGTATCGATGCGCACCGCGGCAAAGCGAAAAATCTGGTTGGGCGTGAACAGCATGTCGACGACCTCGTCGCCCGGCAGGTGGCCGCCCTTGACCAGCACATTGCTGGCACCGGCCTGCAGCAGCGCTTCGCCGGCGCGGCGCATATCGTCTTCGGAGTGGATAGCGACGCCGGTCAAGGCAGTCGCTTCCGGCGTATTGGGGGTCAAAAGACCAGCCCGCGGCAGCATGATGGCCTTCAGGGCCGAAATCGCCTGTTCGGCCAGTAAGGGGTGACCGCCTTTGGCGACCATGACAGGATCGACCACTCGGAAGGCGTCGCTGGCGTCCATCACCGCCGCGACGGCTTCCATGACGGCTGCATCGCCCAACATGCCGGTCTTCACCGTATCGGCGCCGATATCGTCAAGGCAGGCCATGGCCTGGGCCGTGATGGTTTCCGGCGGGACCGCCATGACGCCGGTGACACCCAGCGTATTCTGCACCGTCAGGGCCGTGATGGCCGTCATGGCGTAACCGCCGAGGCAGGTGACAGTCTTGATATCGGCCTGGATGCCCGCGCCGCCCGAAGGGTCCGACCCGGCGATGATAAGAACACGCTGCACTTCAAATCTTTCGCGAACAGGCGCAATATGCTGCGAATCCTGATTAAGAGGGTCTTATGCCCCTGACAACCTCGTTTTATCATGCCGACATCAAACGCGGCACCTATCGTCACTACAAGGACAAGTTCTACAAGGTGTTCGGAACTGTCACCCATTCCGAAACCGAGGAAACGCTCGTGCTGTACGCCCCCCTACATCAGGAAGCCGGCAAGGCGCGCCTCTGGGTTCGGCCGCTGGCCATGTTTACTGAAACGGTCGAAACCGCCGATGGTCCCGTGCCACGCTTTGCTTATTGCGAGGACCAATGAGCCGGTGGAATGAATTGGTCCCGGAGGCCTTTGCCGAACGCAATCACCCGATATTGCGGGCGATGCGCGGGACGCTGATCCTGGTGCGGCTAAACCAGATCGGCGCGGATGACGAGCTGCTGTCGACCGAGATCCTGGCCGGGCGGTTGATCCGCGCCAACCGATCGGACGGCTTCGTGCTGTCGCTGGTCGGTAAAAAGTCGGGTCAGGAACTTTTCCTGCCGCTGGTCCCGGCGGCTTTTAACCTGATCGATCGCGGGCGTTACCAGCTGTCTTGCGGCACGGTGATCCATAATCCGGAATTTCTTGGCGCCTTCGACATTTACCGCTCGTCGTAGCGGACGCCGTCCCACGGTTCACGTTTCAGGAAATATTGCAGCATCCACACGTCCTTGCGCGACCGGCGGCAACGCGGGCAGGTTTCGGTATGCGCTTCGCCCGGCAGATAAAAGACGCTGCCTTCCTCATCGCTCCGGGTGTCGATATGCTTGCCGCAGCGTGGGCATAGAAAAAAGAACTGCGACACCGCGATCAGGAAAAAGGCGAAGGAAAACAATAGCGGCGCGGCGCCGCTCAGGCTGCCGACCAGACAACCGATCAGCAGGATGAAATACACCAAAGCACGCAGGTGATAACCGGTCATGGCGCCTCGTTAAGTGCGGTGAATATCCGCAGGGCCTGTTTCATGGCCTGGACATCGTGCACACGCACCATCTTGGCACCGTTGGCCACCGCATGCAAATGCACTGCGACCGTGGCGCCCAGGCGATCTTCCGGCGCTGAGGGCTCTCCCCCGTCGCGTTCCTCCAGCGCAGCAATGAAACGCTTGCGCGAGGCCGCCATGACGGTCGGGAAATCGTGCATCGCCAGGCGACGGGTATGGCGGATCAGGGCCAGGTTATGGTCGAGATTCTTGCCGAAGCCGATGCCGGGATCGAGCCAGATGCGACCTTGCGGCACGCCCGCCCGCATGGCGGCGCCGGCTCGCTCCAGCAGATAGGACTCGACTTCGCAGACCACGTCTTCGTACCACGGGTTCGACTGCATGGTGCGTGGCTCGCCCTTCATGTGCATAAGAATGATGTCGCCGTTCAGTCGTGCCGCGGTTTCGAGAGATTCAGACGTGTGGCTCAGGGCGCTGACATCGTTCCAGATTTCCGCGCCGGCCTTGAAGGCTTCCTCGGCGACTTCGGGTTTGAAGGTGTCGATGCTGATGGGGGTATCTGTTGTCCGCGTCAGAGCGGCGATCAGCGGGACGACGCGGTTGATCTCTTCTTCCAGGGTGACCGGCTGTGCGCCGGGCCGGGTCGATTCCCCGCCGATATCGAGCACATCGGCGCCGTCCTCGATCAGTTGCTGCGCGTGTTGCAACGCTTGTTCGAAACCGAGATAGCGGCCGCCGTCGGAAAAGCTGTCCGGCGTCACATTGACCACACCCATGATCAACGGACCCTTCGCAGCGTATAGATCAAGCAGGGACATGCGCACTCACCTCACAGGCGAAAGCTAGCTTGATTCCTCAATTAAGGAATGCCCCTGTTTTTGACGTGGATTTTAAATAAGATTTGGAACCGCGAATGAACGCGAATGAACGCCAATAAGATTGCGAGCCTTGCTCGCGCAATTCCGGCTATCACGTTCAAGGCGTGCATAAGGGATTGCCTATTCGCGCTTATTCGCGTTCATTCGCGGTTCCAAATCTTACAGGGGCTTGCCGATCCGCTTGATTTCCCAATTGAGCTCAACGCCCAGCTTCTGACGGACATCGGCGCGGACGGCCTCGCCCAAGCCTTCCAGGTCGGCAGCGGTCGCCTCGCCGGTATTGATCATGAAGTTGGCGTGCAGGTCCGAAAACTTGGCGCCACCGTACAGCTTGCCGCGCCAACCGGCTTCATCAACGCATTGCCAGGCGCTTTTGCCCTCTGGATTCTTGAAAGTCGAGCCGCCGGTCTTTTCGCGGATCGGCTGGGTCTGTTCGCGCCGGGCCGTGATGGCCTCCATGCGCTCGGTCACTGCCGCCGCATCGTCGGGCGTGCCCTGATAGAGGGCGCCGGTATAGATCAAACCCTCAGGCTCGGAATGACGATAGGAATAGCCCATCTGCGCATTGGACAGGGTGACGCGTTCGCCCGACCGGGTTACGGCATAGGCTTCGACCAGCACGTCCTTGGTCTCGGCACCATAGCAGCCCGCGTTCATAACGATGGCGCCACCAATGGTGCCAGGCACGCCGCGATAGAATTCGAGCCCGGCAATGCCCGCCTGCGCCCCCACCTTGGCGACCTGGGCATCGAGCGCCGCGGCGCCAGCAAAGACACGGGCGCCGTCTCGTGCCTCGACCTCGGCAAAGGCCTTGCCCAGGCGGATGACGACACCCTCGACGCCGCCGTCACGGACCAGCAGATTGGAGCCGACTCCGATGGTCAGGACCGGAACAGCCGGATCGAGCGCCTTGAGGAAATCGCACAGGTCGTCGATGTCGGCCGGCAGGAAGACGACATCGGCCGGGCCGCCGACACGGAACCAGGTAAAGGGCGCCAGGGCGGCATCGCTCATGATCCGGCCCCGCACCGGTGGCAGGTTCGTTTTCCAGCTCATGCCCGGTTTTCCGCGTTTTTTTGGGCCTCGAGCTGGCCCGGCAGGGCGTAGGCCCAGGACGTAATGTCGCCGGCGCCGAGACAGACGACCAGATCGCCCGGCTTGGCCTCTGCCGCGACCAGACCGGCCAGATCCGCGGGACCGTCAAGCGGCACGGCGTTGCGGTGTCCGAAACGGTGCAGGCCTTCGACCAGGGAAGCCTTGCTGACCCCATCGATTGGCTGTTCACCAGCGCTGTAGACATCGGCGACAATGACCATGTCGGCATCGTGGAAGCACGAGGAGAACTCGGTCATCAGGTCGCGCAAACGGGTATAGCGGTGCGGCTGGACGACGGCGATGACACGCCCCTGGGTGACCTGGCGCGCAGCGGTCAGCACGGCGGCGATCTCGACCGGATGGTGACCATAGTCGTCGATGACGCGGATACCATCGACGACGCCGGTCGTCGTAAAGCGGCGCTTGACGCCACCGAAGGCGCCGAGCCCCTTACGCACATTGTCTTCCGTCACGCCCAGCTCACGCGCTATGGCGATGGCGGCCGTGGCATTGCTGACATTGTGGTTACCGGTCATAGGCAGCCTGATCTTTTCCCACGTAAAGGGCTCGACACCGGACGGCGAGAACAGAACGTCGAAGAGCGCGCCTTCCGGGCCGAATTCGATATTGATGCAGCGGACCTCGGCCTGGGGGCTGACGCCGTAGGGGATCAGGCGGCGATTCTCGACCTTGGCGGCCAGGGCCTGGACTTCCGGATGGTCGATACAGACGGCCGCAAAACCATAGAAGGGGATGTTTTCGACAAAATCGACAAAGCCCTTTTTGACGGCTTCGAAATCGCCCCAATGGTCGAGGTGTTCGGCATCGATATTGGTGACGATGGCCAGGGTCGACTTCAAACGCAGGAAGGAACCGTCGGACTCATCGGCCTCGACCACGATCCAGTCGCCGTCACCGACCTTGGCATTGGTGCCATAGGCGTTGATGATGCCGCCATTGACCACGGTCGGGTCCATGCCGCCGGCATCGAGCAGACAGGCAACCATCGAAGTCGTGGTCGTCTTGCCGTGGGTGCCGCCGACCGCAATCGAGAATTGCAGACGCATCAGCTCGGCCAGCATCTCGGCGCGGCGAACCAGGGGAATGCGGCGGCGACGCGCTTCGACCATTTCCGGGTTGTCGTGCTTGACGGCTGTCGAATAGACCAGGGCGCAGACGCCCTCGCTCAGGTGCTCCGTGGCATGGCCGATAAAGATCCTGGCCCCGGCCTTTTCCAGGCGTTCGGTATTGGCGGAGGCCTTGGCGTCGGAGCCCTGAACCTGATAGCCGATCTTGAGCATGATTTCGGCAATACCGCTCATGCCGATGCCGCCGATACCGACGAAATGGACGGGACCGAGATCGAACGGAGTCGGACGCAGCTTGGAAGTGTTGGCCATGGAAGCAGAAATCACGCGGCAAAATGTCAGGAAGGGAACTGGCTTTAGACCATGTAGTAACCCATGTCACTTTTGATTTTCAACTTTGATGGACAGGAGTTTCGTGAGAAGATCAAGACAAGATTTAGCGAAGGCCGGTTATGGGTAAGATGTCGATATCGCTCGATGAAGGCAATGAAAGCTGGGTGCAGGAGCAGGCCGGCGAGGACCCCAACGCATTCGTCAATGATATGATCCGACGGGAACGGGAATATCAGGAAAAGCGGGCCGCGCTTCAGAAAGCCCTTCAGGACGGCATCGACAGCGGCATCAGCGATCGCACGGTCGAACAAATTTGGGCGGAGGCGAAAGCCAGACACAAAGCCAAACATGGCTGACTACGTTATTTCGCGTCTGGCGAGCTACGACCTTGACGACATAGCTGATTATTCCATTGAACAGTTTGGCTTCGATCAGGCCGATCGCTATGCGGAAGGTTTGATAAGATGCTTTGAAAAATTGGCCGCCAATAGATTCATGGGGCACCTGGTGAGTGTCAAGCCGAAGGGTTTGCGCGCTTTCGAATACCAGTCGCACACGATTTTCTACAAGCCGGTGGAAACGTCAATTTTGATCGTCCGTGTCCTCCATCAAGCGATGGACGCCAAACGCCATCTTTAGCTGCTTTTACGTCGCACCGGTTTCGCCGGTTCTGCTTCCGGCGCATCGTCCGGTTCGCTGACGTCCTCGCCCTCATAAAAGCGCATGGCCAGGGTGTAGAGCACAACGGTCAGCGGCATGGCGTACAGCACGCCCACAGGGCCCAGCAGGCCCGCGAAACCGACCACGGCGAACAGGGTCAGGACCATGGGCACCGATGCAATCCGATTCTGCACCATCGGCGTGATGATATTGCTCTCCAGTTGCGACACGCCGACATAGACCGCCAGGGCCAGCAGAAAGGTCGTCCAGCCGGCGACACCGGCCAGCAGCAGACCGGGTCCGGCCGACACCACCGGTCCGACAATGGGGACGAACTGCGCCAGGCCGGACATCATGCCGAGCGCCAGGGCCGACGGCACTTTCAGCACCCACAGGCCCACACCGGTCAACACCCCGACCAGGATCATGGAAATAAGCTGGCCGATAAACCATTTGCGCAGGGCATGACCGGCGACATTCATGGCGTCCTTGACGCGCGCCTTATAGTCATCCGGAAACAGGAAGACGACGCCGTCGCGATACTTGCCGGGATTGACCGCCAGGACGATGCCGCCGACCAAGGCGACCAGAAAATTGGCCACGACGCCCAGCACATTGCCGGCGATCAGCGGTATCTGCGATGCGACACTACCCGCCTGCTGGCCCAGTGACTTCATCTGGGTTTGGACTTCATCGCCCAATCCAAGCGCCGTCAACCGGGTCTGAAGGGCCGCCCAGGCTTCCGGCAACTGGGCCGACAGGTTCTGCACCTGGACCACAATATCGCGCCCGAACAGGTAGAAGGTGGTGACGATCAGCCCCAGGACCAGCAGGACTGCGGCCAGCACAGCCAGGGGCGCGGTGAGCCGGGCATAGGTCATCAGCGGCTCGGCAATGGCGCGCAGGACCACGGCGATGACGATGGCGCCGAAGATGATCACCCACAGGCTCATCAGGTGATAGGCCAGCAGGGCGCCGGCTATGGCCAGGATGACGAAGCCGACCCTTTGCATGAAACCCGCTGTCAGCCCGGCAGTCTTGCGGTCGGTATCACCTGTCATGATGTCAGCCCTTTATCCTTGTAACGGTCCGTTCGACCAGGTCGGCCATGCGTTTGGCGGCATCGGGCCGGGCAACCGATTTGGCCGCCCGGGCGCGCATCGGCAACAGGGCCGCGCCTTCGATCATGGTGCGGATTTCTTCGGCCAGCTTGGCGACGGTGACGTCGTCTTCCTTAATCACCACGGCCGCCTTGGCCTCTTTCAGCACCTCGGCGTTATAGGTCTGGTGATCGTCAGCGGCGATCTTGAGGGGGATCAGGATGGACGGCTTGCCGGCTACGGCCAGTTCGCAGACGGTCGAGGCGCCCGAACGACCGATGACGATATGGGCCTTGGCCAGACGCTCGGCCATGTTGTTGAAGAAGGGCGAGACCTCGGCCGCGATCTCGGCGTCGCGATAGATCCGCGCGGCCGCTTCGGCCTGTTCGGCGCGGGCCTGCTGTTCGACATGCAGGTTGATACGCAGCGAGATCGGCAAACTGGCCAGCGCCAGGGGCACGGTTTCGGACAGGATCTTGGCGCCCTGGGAACCGCCGGTGACGAGGATGCGCAGGGTGGTCTTTTCGGTGTCGGGATAGGGAATGTCGTAGAGCGCGCGGATATCGGGCCGAACCGGATTGCCGACGACCTGGACCTTGCCCTCCATTTCGGTCGGCGCCATGCGCAGCACTGGAAAGGCGCAGGCGACCGCATCGACCTTGGTCACCAGTTGCCGGTTGGAACGCCCCAGAACCGAGTTCTGCTCATGGATCAGGGTAATGTCTTTGCGCTGTAAAGCCGCCATTAGCGCCGGATAGGACGGATAGCCGCCAAAGCCGATGACGGCCCACGGTTTCAGGCGGGCGAAAGCCTTGCGCGCCTGCAGGATGCCGAGACCGACCTTGATGGCTGCCTTCGCCATGCCGATCGGGTCGCCAATCTTGAAGGTGGCGGAGTCGAGCGACAGGCGTTCGACGGCGGGAAAGTGCTCGGCATAGGCCGCACCCCGCGCGTCGGAGGCCAGGACGACCTGCCAGCCACGTGAAATTAACTCGCGCGCCAGGGCTTCGGCCGGGAACATATGTCCGCCGGTACCGCCGGCAGCGACAATGGCCAGGGGCGTTTCGGAAAAGGAAGCGGCCTTGCGGCGTGGTTTGGGAGGTTTGGCTACAGCCACGGCGTCTTGCCCTTTAATACAATATGTCGGCTATCAAGCCGACTCTTCGCAAAACTTCAAGCTCTTGCGAAGGATTGGCCCGAGACAAGCGCAATCCGACAAAGTGTGCAGCACTTTTCGGATAAATTGCGCGACAACTACAAACCCGCTTGTCCATATCGAAACCACATCAAAATGCCCTTCGCATTTTGATGTGAGATACTACCACTTTGTCGGATCGTCGAGCGGAACCTCTTCCTGGCGTTTGCGCGTCAGTGCCAGGATAAAGCCGAGCGTCAGCCCCATGGCCAGCATGGACGACCCGCCATAGGAGATGAATGGCAGGGTCATACCCTTGGGCGGGATCAGCCCCAGATTGACGCTGACATTGATCAACACCTGGGTGCCCAGCATGATGTACAGGCCCGACGTCGCGATCTGGCGAAACGGGTCCTGCATGGCCATGGCCTTGAGCAAACCGCGGACAACGATAAAGCCGAAAATGCCGATCAGGATCAGGGTCAGCCACAGGCCATATTCTTCCCCTACCACCGAATAGATGAAGTCGGTATGCAGGTCAGGAATGTGCTTCTTCATCACGCCTTCGTTCAGCCCCTGGCCCCACAGGCCGCCATTGGCGATGGCCGCCTTGGCGCTGTTGACCTGGTAGCCGCTATCGGCGTCGGGCTTCAGAAAGCCCAGCAGGCGGTTGCGGAAGTGTGGCTGGATAAAGAACAGGCCGACCAGGCCGGTCGTGGCCGCGCCCAGCATGCCGACGATCCAGCGGAACGGCACGCCCGAGATAAAGAAACAGGCGCCAAACACGGTGGTGATCAGGATTGACTGGCCGACATCGGGCTGGATCAGCAGCAGGACGATCGCCGTCGCATAGAGGATAAAGGCGACCGTCACACCCGGCACGCCCTTGCCCTTTTGGCCTTCCGAGAACATCCAGGCGATCAGCACGATCAGGGCAGGTTTGAGGAATTCCGAAGGCTGGAGCGCGACGGGTCCCAGTTCGAGCCAGCGGCGGCCGCCCTTGGCTACATGTCCGAACAAAGGCAGCATGGCCATGATGCCGATGGCGCCGCCATAGACCAGGACGCTGACCCGTTTGATGCCCTTCAGCGACAGCATCGATACAGCGATCATGCCAAAGGCCGTCATC
This sequence comes from Asticcacaulis sp. P2_C5, assembly GCF_056404555.1. Lineage (NCBI taxonomy): Bacteria > Pseudomonadati > Pseudomonadota > Alphaproteobacteria > Caulobacterales > Caulobacteraceae > Asticcacaulis > Asticcacaulis sp. P2_C5. The sequence goes on along the minus strand of NZ_JBFUDU010000005.1, from coordinate 267,091 downwards.
AGGGCGAAAACGAAATGACGCTTGGTGTAGTAGATCGGGTCGTAGGCGTCGGTATGGGGTGCCGCCACCGGACTCGACGAAAACGAAAAGAAGAAGCCCAGCATCAGCAGGATGAGGACCAGGGCCAGGGTCACACGATCCAGCGTCCACCACCATATGGCGGTCGGCGAGCGGTCGGTGCGGGTAAAGGGGTGGGCATAGGCCTGGGTCATGACGCGAACTTAAGCTTTCAGGCGAGCGAACAGCCAGAAAGAGGAATCGCTCCGTCACGGTTAATATTGCCTTAACCACCTTCTCGATTGGCAAGACAAAATTAGCAGCTAAGGTAAGACAAAACCGGGAGACCGAACATGAAGTCCATTCTGCTGGCAGCCGCCGCCTGCCTATGCCTTACGACTCCCGCTTTTGCCCAGACCGAACTGGCCGATCCGTTTGTCGGGTCAGAAGGTGGCGGCAATACGGTGCCGGGTGCTCAGGTGCCGTTTGGCTTCGTCATGGCCAGTCCCGACACTACCCATGGCGACACCAACGGCTATGACGGCTGGTCGCCGGTCGTCGGTTTTTCCGCCACCCACGTCTCTGGGACGGGCGGAGCGAGCAAGTACGGCAGTTTCCGTGTCACGCCGCTCAGCGGGCCGGTCAATCCGCGCAACCTGTCCTTTGCGCGCCACAATGAAACGGCCAGTCCCGGACTGTACAGCGTCGATGTCGGCGACACACCCATCCATGTCGTGCTAACCGCCACGCGCATGGTCGCCGTCGAGCGCTATACCTTCCCGGCCGGGGCACCAGCCAATCTGCTGCTCGATGTGACCTCAGCCGTGCAACTGGGCGGCGGCGGGCCACGCGCCACCTCCGCCCATGCCGAAACCCACGCCAACGGCAGCCTGTCCGGCCAAGCCAGTTTCACCGGCGGATGGAACGGTGCGCCCTTTACCTTGTATTTTTATGCTGACTTTGATCGAACACCAGTGACCAGCGGAACCTGGACGGCGACCCAGGGGGCATCGACCGTGACACCCGGCATCGGCGCTGTTGACGGCGGCGACCAGCGCGGCAACATCGCCAATCGCATCGGCCTGTATGCCGGCTTCGACCCGGCCAAGGGTCCCGTGACGATGAAGCTGGCGGTATCGTTCGTCAGCGTCGAGGCCGCAAAGGCTCACCTGACCACCGAAGCATCGGGTAACTTCGACGCCATCCGCGCGTCGGCGGCGGCCCAATGGCAATCGGCCCTGGCGCAGATCGACGTCAGCGGCGGAACGGACGCTCAGCGCAAACAGTTTTACAGCGCGCTCTACCGCGTCCACACCATGCCGCACGACATCAGCGGAGATAATCCGTGGTGGACGTCGAACGAACCGCATTACGAAGACTTCTACACACTGTGGGACACCTTCCGCGGCGTCCATCCCCTGCTGACCCTGATCCAGCCCCAGCGCCAGCGCGACATTATCCGTTCACTGCTCGACACTTATCAGCATACCGGCTGGCTGCCCGACGCGCGCATTGCCGGCGCCAACGGCCTGACCCAGGGCGGCTCGAACGGCGACGTCCTGATCGCCGACGCTGTGGTCAAGCACCTGGGTGGCTTCGATCAAAACCTGGCCTACGAGGCCATCAAAAAGGACGGCGATATCGACTCGCCCGATCCGCTCAATGTCGGCCGCAGCCTGAAAACCTATGGCACACTTGGCTATATGTCGCTGTCGGAAACGCGCTCGGCGTCACGGACGATGGAATATGCCTATGACGACTTCGCCATCTCCGAGGTCGCTGCCGCCCTGGGCCACAAGGACGACGCCGAGCGTTTCGCCAAGCGGTCGCTGAACTGGCGCAATCTGTGGGATGCGAAGACCCAGTGCATCCGCCCACGCTACAGTGATGGCGCCTGGCTGGAAAACTTCGTTTGCGGCTATCGCTATCCCGATTCAACGACGCCGTGGTGGGACGGTCCCTATTACGAAGGCTCGGGCTACCAGTATTCGACCTATGTGCCACACGACGTGGCGACCCTGATCGACTATACCGGCGGCAAGGCGGGCTTTGTCGCCTGGCTGGACCGCTTCTTTGTCGGCGATTATGACCAGGGCAACGAGCCCGATATACTGGCGCCCTATCTCTATTCGGTTGCCGGACGGCCGGACAGGACGGCCGACCGGGTCAGGCGGATTCTCAGCGACAACTATCATCCGACGCACAACGGCCTGCCCGGCAATGACGACGCCGGCGCCATGTCAGCCTGGTATGTGTGGAGTTCGATCGGGCTATATCCGAATGCCGGCCAGCCATTGTACTATATCGGCTCGCCGCTGTTTACACGTAGTGTCATCCGATTGGAGGGCGGCAAGACCTTTATCGTCTCGGCGCCCGCGACGTCCGAAGCCAACCGTTATGTCGTCGGAGCACGACTGAACGGCAAGGCAATCGACCGGGCGTGGCTAAGCCATGACGAAATCGGCGCCGGTGGTGAACTGGAACTGGATATGGCGGCGGCGCCCAGCACCTGGGCGACGCGTTAAGACTTCGACTTGCCGAAATCGAACCAGGACCCGAGCGCGAAGATACCCATCAGCAGGTACATCAGCCACCAACTGCCGAGACCGTCGACAGTACCGGCGCTGAGATGAATGCCGAAGAGCATCGCTCCGTTTTCCGGCATGGACATGCCCGACATATCCATACCGCTCATGTCCATAGTAGCCATGGGCGCCTTGGCCGCCTGATGATGCAACAGCCATGTTACCACCGCCATAAGCAGGAACACCGGCGCCGCCAGATAGCGCAGCAAAGCCCGCAAAACACCCATAATTGCCTCCCCTTGGTTCGGGAGACTATGACGCATGGACATGGAACCGTAAAGTCAGGCCTTGACGTCCTGGACGCCAGCCACGGCGATCGATTTGGATATTTCCGAGACAGCGTCCTTAAAAGCATCGCCGCGCGCTTCGAAATCGCTGAACTGGTCAAAGCTGGCGCAGGCCGGCGAGAACAGCACGATCTCTTCCCTGCCGGTCTTTTCGGCCTCGGCATAGGCCTGGGCTACGGCAGTGAACAGGTGGCGCGACTGGGTGCACTCTACGCCGGAACCCAGGGTTTTCTCGAACAAGGCTGCCGCCTCGCCGATCAGAAAGGCGTGTTTGACGCGCGGATAGAGGTCGCGCAGGTCTTCGATGCCACCCGCCTTGGCGCGGCCGCCGGCGATCCAGTAAAAGCTGTCAAAGCTCGACATCGCCTGGCGCGCCGCGTCGGAATTGGTCGCCTTGGAATCGTTGATAAAGCGCACCTTACCGATGCGGCCGATCTCCTGCATGCGGTGATCGAGACCCGGAAACGAGCGCATGCCGGCAACGATCGCTTCGGCATCCAGCCCCAGCGCCTTGCAGGCGCAATAGGCCGCCGCTGCGTTTTGCCAGTTGTGGCGTCCGGTCAGGCTGCGCACGGCCTTGAGATCGATGATCTGGCGCGGCCGCACCGTCGTGCCGTCATAGAGGACGCCGTTGATGGCATAGACGCCGTGGCCCAGGGTGCGGCGTGACGAGATCGGGATCAGCTTGACCGGATGATTGACGCGCATCTCGGAAATCAGGGCGGCGGAAAAGTCGTCATCGGCACCGATGACCGCCGTCTGCCCCTTGTCCTGGTTCATAAAGATGCGCTTCTTGGCGGTGATATAGCCTTCCATGCCTCCGTGACGGTCGAGATGGTCGGGCGAGAAGTTCATCAGCACCGCGACGTCGGGCTTGAAGGTCAGGGTCAGGTCCAGCTGGTAGGACGAGGTTTCGATGACATAGATCGAGCCGGCGTGCATGTCTTCCAGATCGAGCACGCCAATACCGATATTACCGCCAACATGGACGTCCTTGCCCGCCGCCTTCAGAATATGACCGATCAGCGCCGTCGTGGTCGACTTGCCGTTGGTGCCGGTGATGGCGACCGTCTTGGGCCGCTTGTGGGCTGGTATGCGCGCCAGGGTGCGGGCAAACAGCTCGATGTCGCCCAGGACCTGGACATTGGCCGCCTTGGCCGCCTTGACGGTCCAGTGCGGTTCCGGATGGGTCAGCGGCACGCCCGGTGACAGCATCAGGGCGTCGAAGTCGCTCCAGTCGGCCTTCTTCAGGTCCTCGACAATGAAGCCTTCCTTCATGGCGACGGCGGTCGAGGCGACCTTGTCGTCCCACAACACCGGCTCGGCGCCACCTGCCTTCAAAGCCCGCGCGGCGGACAGGCCCGAGCGTCCCAGCCCGAAGATGGCAACCCGCTTGCCTTCAAAACCCTTGACCGGAATCATATATCCTCCTCGCAAAAAAGTCCCTCGCGACGCGCTATGCGCTCGCTCAGTGTACTTTTTCGCGGTTTCATAACGACAAGGTCAGGCTCGGGGCGGCCCTTCGCCTGAACTTGACTTCTTGTGTAGGGCGAACTGCCGCCTTTGGCTTCAGTTCGCAAGAGAAAAAAGCAAAATTTTCGAGCCGGGCGGCTTTAGCCGTTGCTACCGGATTTTCAGCGTCGCCAAACCGACCATGGCCAGCATGGCAGCGACGATCCAGAACCGGATAACGACAGTGGATTCCGCCCAGCCCAGCTTTTCGAAATGGTGGTGGATCGGCGCCATCAGGAAGACCCGCTTCTTGGTCAGCTTGAAATAGCCGATCTGGATCATGACCGACAAGGCCTCCATGACAAACAGTCCGCCGATGATCGCCAGGACCAGTTCGTGCTTCACGGACACCGCCACGGCGCCCAATCCGCCGCCCAGGGCCAGCGAACCTGTATCGCCCATGAAGATCTTGGCCGGCGGCGCGTTGTACCACAGGAAGCCCATGCCTCCGCCGATAATGGCGGCGCAAATCACCGCCACTTCACCCGCGCCGGGCACGAAATGGACGATCAGATAGTTGGCGAAATTGTAGTTGCCGACCAGATAGGCGATCAACGCAAACGCACCCGCAGCGATCATCACCGGCACGATGGCCAGACCGTCGAGACCATCGGTCATGTTGACGGCATTAGACGCGCCGACAATGACGAAGGCGCCCCAGGCGAGATACCAGATGCCGAGGTCGAACATGAAGTTCTTGGCCACAGGGAAGGTCAGCATGGTGTTGAGGTGCGGCAGGGCCTGCGGACCCGGCTGCTGCAGATAGACCAGGGCGGCGACAGCGCCGACGGCAATAACCGCCTGGATGATCAGCTTCTGCGGTCCGGACAGGCCAGCCGAGGTCTGTTTGGTGACCTTGGCATAGTCGTCGATAAAGCCCAAGGCGCCATAGGCCATGGTCACGCCGAAGACGACCCAGGCGGCGATGGAATGCGGATCGGCCCACAGGACGGTAGCCACCGCGATGCCGGCCAGGATCATCAGCCCACCCATGGTCGGCGTGCCCTTTTTGGTCAGCAGGTGCGACGCGGGACCATCTTCACGGATCGGCTGGCCCTTGCCCTGGCGGGCGCGCATCCAGCGAATGAAGCGTGAGCCCATGGCGACGGCGACAATCATGGCGGTGATCATGGCGAGGAAAATGCGCACCGTCTGATATTTCATCAGATTGATCAGCGGCCAGTGCTCGCCCAGCCGGACAAAGTGCTCATACAGGAGATAAAACATTCAACGCCTTGGTCTTGAACTGCGCCGCGCGGCGGCCTTCGGTACGACTCACGCCACATGTGCGTCGTTCACCTGTCCCTTATCGCACTGGCGCCCGTCTCTCAAGCTTGGCGATGGTGGATTATGGACGGGCGATTCACATCCGCGCGATGCGAGTCGTGAAGGAAGAAGCTAAACCGCAGATTTCGCCGATTGGCGCAGATTTTTCAGAGCGCGCTTACCAGGCGTCCGAAAATGCGCGGAAGCGTCCTGACGAAAGCCTGGGCAGGCCGCTTCGGATAGTTTTGAAGAAATCTGCGTTAATCGGCGAAATCTGCGGTTTTCTAACCCGCGATCAGCCGCTTCGCGATCAGGCCGGCCTTGGAGCCATTCGAACCCTTGACCATCACCACGTCGCCGGGCCGTAAGCCGTTCTCTACGACGGGCAATAATTCGGCCGCCGTTGCTGCATATCCGCCCTGCAAACCCGACGGCAGCACGTCCCACAGGCTTTGCATCAACGGGCCGGCGAGATAGACCTTGTCCACGCCGGCTTCGACCACCGCCTCGGCTAGGCCGGCGTGCAGGGCCGCCTCGTCGGGTCCCAGTTCCAGCATGTCGGTCATGACGGCGATCTTGCGGCCCGCCGTGTCGCGCTGACCCAGGCTGGCCAGGGTGGCCGTCATCGACACCGGATTGGCGTTGTAGCTCTCGTCAATGACCGTGATGACGCCGTGGCCGAAGGCGACGTCGACGACCTTGCCGCGGCCCTCGAGAGTCGCGAAGGATTCCAGCGCCAGCAACGAGGTATCGAGATCGACGTCCAGCGCCTCCAGCATCAGCAGGGTCGCAAGGGCATTCACCGCCTGGTGGCGGCCGGTATGCGACAGACTGAACAAAATATCACGGCCATGGAATTTGGCAGCGATCGAGGCGCGGTCACCATTGACGCGGTGTTCGACCAGCTGCGCATCGACTCCGCCGCTTTCGCCGAAGGCTGCAACCAGGGCGCCGGCGCCGCGCGCCCGCTGCGCAAGGAAATCGAACCAGCGATTGTCGGCATTGAGGATGGCCAGCCCACCCGGCAGCAGACCGTCGAAGATTTCGGCCTTGGCGGCGGCGACGCCAGCCTCGCCATCGGGGAAGTTTTCGGTATGGACGGCGCCGACTGTGGTGATGACGACAGCATGGGGCGCTACAAACTCGGCAAGGGGCGTAACCTCATCGGCGTGGTTCATGCCGATCTCGAACACCGCGCGTTGCGTATCGGCCGGCATGCGCGCCAGGGTCAGTGGCACACCGATATGGTTGTTGAAACTCTTGATCGCGGAGTGGGCGCGACCGGCGCGCAGCAATCCTTGCATGACCATTTGAGTGACGCTTGTCTTGCCGACGCTGCCTGTCACCGCGCCGCGCTTGGCGGAGACCGCCCGGTCGCGGGCGAAGACGGCGATGTCTTCCAGCGCTTTTTGCACGTCGGGAACCAGCAGGCACGGACCGCCTTCGATAGGGCGCCGGGTGACCGCCAGGGCCGCGCCCGACTGGAACGCCTGCGGCACGAAATCATGGCCATCGCGCGCGCCCTTCAGCGCCAGGAAAATGTCGCCGGGGACCAGGGCACGGCTGTCGAAATTGATGCCCGAGGCGTCGCGCGTCCCGCCTTCACTCAGGCCCGTCAGGGTGCCGCCGGTAGCGCTGGTCAGTTCATCAAAGGTCCACAGGGGTTGGGTCATGGCAGTCTCCGAAATCGAAGCGTCATTGAACCTGAGTCAGATATGAAGGCAATGGCTTTGTCGCCCGGCTGTGATAGGCTGGGCGGCGAAGGATGGAAATGATGTGGAAACAGGTGGTTATTTCGGGGGCTATATTGGCGGCGGGGACCCTGGCCCTGCAATGTCTCGACTATCTGCGCCTGACACGGGTCTATACAACCGACATCTATATCGGACTGGTGGCCGTGGCCTGTCTGGCCCTGGGAATCTGGATCGGCACCCGCCTGATGCGCCGCCCAGCGCCCGCCCCGTTCGACGGCAATCCGCAGGCCCTGGCAGCACTGGGCATCAGTCCGCGTGAACTGACGGTGCTTCAGGAACTGGCGGCCGGACGGTCCAACAAGGAGATAGCCCGCCAGCTCAAGGTCTCACCCAATACGATCAAGACGCATGTGGCGCGCCTGTTCGAAAAGCTGGAAGCCAGGCGGCGGACGGACGCCATCAACCGGGCGCGGGAACTGGGCCTGCTGCAATAATTTTCAGACGGCATGGCGCAAATCACCCTTTTGGGCGATTGCCAGGCACCGCCGGAAGTGGCCTGTCTCAAGGCGTCGTAATGTTCTGGAGATTTTGCCATGCTGAAGAAAATCCTGTTCTGGGGCGTCCTCGCCGGTATTCTCGCCGGCCTGCCCATGTCCTTCCTGGCGCTGGGCACGACAAGCCACGCGGCCCACAGCATGACGGTTGGCTACCTGACCATGCTGATCGCGCTAAGCACCATCTTCCTGGCCATCAAACGCCATCGCGATCTCGCCCAGGGCGGGGTTATTCGCTTCTGGCCGGCCCTCGTTATGGGCCTGGGGATCAGCGTGATCGCCGGCGTACTGTATGCCGCCATCTGGGACATGGCGGTCATGATCACCCATACGGATTTCGCCGGCAACTACGCCAAGTCGGTTATCGCCGGCGCGCAGGCCAAGGGCTCAAGCGCTGCGGACCTGGCGAAACTGACCGCCGACATGGACCAGTTCAAAGCGCAGTATGCCAATCCGCTGTATCGCTGGTCGATGACCTTTATCGAGATATTCCCGGTCGGGGTGCTGGTGTCTCTGGTCAGCGCCATACTGCTGTGCAACAGCCGCTTCCTGCCGGCACGCGCCCGGACCTGAACCGACCCCACATCGGCTATTGACGCCCGTCCGTACACGGACCACTGTTCGCACATGCACATTAACCTTGTGAGGGCGGGCCCTTGTCGCACATCTCAATGTCCTGGCTGAAGGCCGCGGTCCTGGGCCTGGGCCTGTGTGTTGCAGCGTCCGCGGCTGAGGCCAAGCCCGCCAAACCTGTGCTGAGTGCGGGAGCCATCGCCTCACCCGACATGTATGCCGCCCAGGCAGCAAAAGAGGTGCTCGACAAGGGCGGCAATGCGGTTGACGCCGCGGTCGCCACCGCCTTCACCCTGGCCGTCACCTATCCCGAAGCCGGCAATCTCGGCGGCGGCGGTTTCATGGCCCTGGTTATCGACGGCAAGCCCTATTTTCTCGACTATCGCGAAACCGCTCCGGCCGCCGCCCGCGCCGACATGTATCTCGATGCCTCGGGCGAACCTGTCGCCGACTGGTCACAATTCGGCCCGTCCTCGGCGGCCGTGCCCGGAACAGTCATGGGACTTTACGAAGCCCACAAGCGTTTCGGCAAGTTGAGCTGGGCGACCGATATCGCCCCGGCCATCCGCTATGCCCGCGACGGTTTTACGGTCAACGAACAACTGGCGCAGCTAACCGACGACAGCAAGACTCCCTTCGTCGGCGTGACAAATTTTGACAGCTATTTCAGCGGCATCCAACCTAGAGCCCTCTTCCGTCAACCCGACCTGGCCCTCACCCTGGAACGGATCGCCCGGCAAGGACCGGACGGCTTTTACAAGGGCCGAACCGCCGACCTGATCGTCGCCCAGATGACGCGCAGCACACCTGCCGGCCTGATCAGCAAGGCCGACCTGGCAGGTTACCGGGCGGCCTGGCGCGACCCTGTCGTCGGGCCGTGGCGCAACGCCAAAGGCGAGACCTTTCAGGTGGTGACCGCACCACCACCCAGTTCCGGCGGGATCGCCCTTTTGCAGATGCTGACCATGAAGGAGGACAACGCCGCCCTGTTCAGGGACGTGGCGCTGAATTCGCCGCAATATATCCATCTGGTCGCCGAGATCGAAAAACGCGTCTTCGCCGACCGCGCGCAATATCTCGGCGATCCCGACTTCATCACCGTACCGGTTGCGGCCCTGACTGATCCCGGCTATCTGGCCCGCCGCGCCGCCCAGGTCGATCCACTGAAACCGTCGCCGACCCCCGACGTTAAACCCGGCCTGGAAAAACCGCAGACGACGCACTTCTCCATAGTCGACCGCTGGGGCAATGCGGTGTCCAACACCTATACGCTGAACGGCTGGTATGGCGCGGGCGTGGTGGTCGAGGGCGCAGGCTTTCTGCTGAATGACGAGATGGACGATTTTTCCGCCAAGCCGGGTGCGCCCAACATGTATGGCGTGGTCGGCGGCGACGCCAATGCCATCGCCCCGCACAAGCGCCCGCTGTCGTCGATGACGCCGACCATCCTGATGAAGGACGGAAAGGTCGCCATGGTTCTCGGTACACCCGGCGGCTCGCGTATCTTTACCTCGGTGTTCCAGGTCCTGGCCGACGTCTATGATTATGACCAGCCCCTGCCCGAAGCGCTGAAGCTGATGCGCTTCCATCACCAACTGCTGCCGGCCGATACCATTTTTACCGAACCCTACGCCCCTTTGTCGGCTGAGTTGACGGCGCAACTGGCGGCGCGCGGCTATCGCGTCGAGGACCAGGGCTATAATGGCGATATCGAGGCCATCCAGATCGTCGGCGATACCCCCATCCCCGCCGCCGACCCACGCGCCCGCGGCGTGGCCATGACCGTTCCTTGACCCTGCCGGTTTAAGCCGTTGGACTGTGCCAAAATTCCACGGATGGTGGGCTAAGCCGCTGCGGTGAGTCGAAAATGGCTAGCCGTCGAGCACCGCAGCGGAGCGTACTCCAGTACGTGAGCAGCGGAGCGCAGATGGATGGCCATTTGCAGACCTCCGCAGTGGCTTAGTATATAGGGCAGTTCATCCAGCGATAGGAGCGTGCCCAGGTGATGCCCATGGTTCGGACCAGGACAAACCCTTTGCGCTCCGCGGGGCCGTCATTGGCAACGGAGCAGTTGTTCAGATAGATGCTGGGCTCGTAATTATCGATGCGCCGGGCGTCGAGATTGCCGTCCTTGTCGAGGCTGACCTGCGCCACGTCGTAGCTGCGATAGCCGCCGTCATAGAGATAGTCGTCGACCCGGCCGCGCTCGTTCAGCACCACCACGGTCGCCGAACCCAGATGCTGGCGGCGCAGATAATCCGCTGCCATGTCGAAGCAGCTTCCCTTATCCTGAGGTCCCTTGTCACGCCAATTGTGGTGCTCGCCGCAATCGACGATGAAAAAGTCCTCGCCATAGGCCTCATAGACCGCGGTCGGCACGGGCGCCAGCGGGGCGCCGCAGCTGTTAAGCGCGCCTTCGGTGATGAACAGGCCGCTGCTTTCCTGGCTGACATGCCAGCCTGTGCTCTCGACCGCCGAACAACCGGCCTCGCCGTTCAGCATCGACTTATCGACCCAGCGGCTGTCGGCCTTGAACTTGCCGGAGCTCTTGCGCTTCAACACCCACTGGTCGACCTGCTGACCGCTCAGAACGTCGCCGGCCCTGGTCGGTTGCCGAGCCGCGATCAGGTCCAGTTCCTTAACCGTGCTGTGCGCCTGCAGATAGCTCACGGCGGGTTGGGCGCACCAGGTCGTACGCAACGAATATTGCGAATCGCAGGTAGTCCCGGGCGTCGCCAGATAGCGCATCTGGCCCCACAGCTTCAGCATCTCGGTGCGGTGCCAGCCATGGACCGAGCCCGAGGCGATGGCGGGGCCTTCCGGCCGGTAGGGACCTTGCGGGCGTTCAGGGCCGCCGTCACAGCTTACCACCTGGCTTTCATAGGCGACGTCACTCCCACTCTCGGTTTCAACGGCATAGCCCACACCCTCGCCGTTCAGTGCATAGCAATTGTCCGGCACGGTCACGTCGGAGGTCTGGAGATCCACGCGTTCGGCGACCAGGGTCTTGCCGTCCATATGGGCGTCAAACAGGGCAAAATCGCCGCCGTAACGGCCGGCAACGCGGTCACCGGCACGGGCCTGTCTATACAGCCCCAGCACGCGCGTCGGTGCGGTCGTCAGCTTGGCCATAAGCTTGTCGAAGCATGGCCCACCGCCCTTGGGCTGGGCCGTCGCCGGGCAGCCGCTGCGCGCCGTAGCGATCATCAGCTTGTCGCCCTCGACCTCGCGCACCGTTCCGAACTGCGCCGGACGGATCAGCTTGGGCTGATAGGTCTGGGCGCCCGCCCCAGAGCTTACGGAAACCGTGGGCAGGACCAAAAAAGCGGCAATCGCCAGCAAACGCATCGACATGAAACTACCCCTGACAGACCCGACGCACGACTTAACCGCCTGGCGCACAATTAGGCAATAACCTGTTTAGGCAGGTATCTGCTGAACCGCGACTGAATGTGACTCAGATACTGTCGATCTGCGTCATTTGGGTGCTGAACGGCCCCATATAGTAGATGCATTCCGCGCCGGTCTTCGAATGGACAAAGGCACCCGAAATCCTGACCGTATCGCCGACATGCAAGGCTGCTACGGTCGGATAAAGCGTATCTGTGGTCTGGAGAATTTCGTCCAGCTTGATGTTGCCACCGATATCGACTTCGAAGTCGATCGACTTGTTGACGGTCGAGGTGCGGATATCGTCGACCGTGCCGATCCAGCCCTTGAATCCGGTGATCTTTTCAAAGCCGGCACAGAAGGTGGCGGGCGCTTCCTCGCGCAGCTTGTCACGTTCGGCGTCACTGCTGGCAGCGCTCTGGGCAGATTTCACGTCGGCTGAAAGGGCGAGAAAATCGATCTGCGCCTGCGGCCATTCGGGCTTTGCCGCGGCCTCAGTATTGGCCGAGACCGGCGCGGACGCAGGGGCCGGCTCCGGCGCCCTGTCACAGGCGGTCAGGATCAGAAAGGCTGTCAGGGCTGGCAGGATGGTCAGGCGAAACGCGTTCATGCTGGATCTCACATTCGGTCCGCCACAAATGACACCAATGTGTCACGGCGGTCAAACGATTCACGGTCTGGTAGCGTTTACGCCTTTATGGCCTGTTGAACCACCGAAACATCGTCGAACGGCAGTATCTTGTCGCCGATGATCTGGCCCTGTTCGTGGCCCTTGCCGGCGACCACCAGCACATCGCCCGTTTTCAGGCCCGCCACGGCTTCGAAAATCGCCTTTTTGCGGTCGCCGATCTCGACGGCGCCCGGCCCCATGCCGGCCAGGACCTCGGCGCGGATCGTCGCCGGATCTTCCGAACGCGGATTGTCGTCGGTGACGATAGCACGGTCGGCCAGCCGGTCAGCAATGGCACCCATCAGCGGTCGCTTGCCGCGGTCGCGGTCGCCGCCACAGCCGAATACGGTCACCAGCTTGCCCTGGGTATGGGGACGCAGCGCCTTCAGCACCGTTTCCAGCCCGTCGGGTGTATGGGCGTAGTCGACATAGATCTCGGCGGCATTACGCTTGGCGCCGACGCGCTCCAGCCGTCCCCGCGCGCCCTTGAGCCGCGACAGGGCGTGGATGACTTCACCGGCGTCCTCGCCGGCGGCGATACACAGGCCCGCCGCCACCAGGGCATTGGAGGCCTGGAACAGGCCGGCCAGCGGCAGCTTGGTCTCATATTTGCGGCCGTGGTGCTCAATATACAGGATCTGGCCGTCCACCGTCAGGTCGCGGCCGGTCAGGCTGAGCCCCCGACCGCGCTCGCCGACGCTCATGACGCTGGCGCCCGACAGGATGCTCATGGCGGCAAAGGCGTTGTAGCTGTCGGAATCGGCGTTGAGCACGGCCGTCTTGCCGCGCGGCAGAAGCTGCTCGAACAGGCGCAGCTTGGCCGAACGATAGGCGTCCATGGTGGCGTGGTAGTCGAGATGGTCCTGAGTCAGGTTGGTGAAGCCCGCGGCGGTCAGCGAGACTCCGTCCAGCCGGCGCTGGTCTATGCCGTGCGACGAAGCTTCCAGCGCCAGGTGGGTGACGCCGTCATGGGCCAGGTCGGCCAGGTGGCGCGCCATGTCGGCGGCGTCGGGCGTGGTCAGGCCTGGCCCGGTGACCGCCGTCTCGGTGCCGTCGGCGTCGGACTTGACGACGCCCAGCGTTCCCATACTGGCCGACTTGTGACCCAGCAGGCTGAAAATCTGGCGGCAGAAGGTGGCAACCGACGTCTTGCCATTGGTGCCGGTGATGGCGACGCAGGTCTTGGGCTGGGCGCCGTAAAACGCCTTGGCGGCCAGGGCATAGGCCCGGCGCACATCCGACACCTTGACCAGAAGAGCTTCGGCCGAGTCCATGGCCGCCGTATCGTCCGGAGCCAGGATCGCTGCGGCGCCCTTGGCCAGGGCCTGGGGGATGTAATTACGTCCGTCATTGCCGGATCCGGGAACGACTCCGGGCAGGGCACAGAAAAGCGTCCCCTCCCCGACTTTTCGGCTGTCCGCGGTCACGCCCGTAACGAACGGGTCGTGATCGAGATCGCGGCGCAGGATGTCGGACAACCGTACACTACTCATTAGTGGTCTTCCCCTGTTGCATCTTCCGGCGCCACGGGTGCCTTGTCCCATTGGGCCGAGTTGAACTTATCTTCCTTGCGCTGCACGCCGAGGAACGGCGCGATGCGATCGATCACGCGGCCAGCCACGGGTGCGGAAACGAATCCGCCCATTCTTGAGCCACTACTTGCTGCCGAGCCCTTGGGCGAGTCAACCATGATCAGCACCAGGTAACGGTTGCCGTCGATGGCGCCGTCGGTCGGAAACACGGCGGCGAAGGAGGCGATATTGTCGGCCGAGTAATGGCCGTTGACCGGCTTCTGCGCCGTACCGGTCTTGCCGCCGACGCGCAGGCCGGGAGCATTAGCGCGTGTGCCGGTGCCTTTCAGGGCGTTGGCGCGCATCAGGTCCAGCATGGTGCGCGACGTGGCGGCAGAAAAGACCCGCGTGCCCGGCAGGGGCGATGTGCCGTCATATTTGCGAATGGTCAGGGGGCGCAGATAGCCGCCGTTCAGCAGGGCGCCGACCGCTTCGGCGTAGGACAGCGGCGTGATCGCCATGCCCTGGCCGAAGGCGCTCTGGGTCAGGGCCATGTCGGTCCATTTTTTCGGATACAGCGGCGCCGCCGGTTCGGTCAGCTCGATGTCCGCCGAACGGAACAGGCCCAGCGCCTCGTAATAGCGCGTCACATTGGGTGCACCGGCGTCGAGCGCGACGCGCGAGGTGCCGATGTTCGACGACTTGATGAACACGTCTTCCAGGGTCATCAGCGTGGTCGAGGCGTGTTCGTCATGGATAGCGCGGCCGGAAATGACCAGGGGCGCGCGGCCGTCATAGACCGAGTTCAGCGACGCCGTGCCGGTGTCGAGACCGATGCCGAGCGAGATCACCTTGAAGATCGAGCCCAGTTCGTAGCGATCGACGGCGGCGTGGTTGCGCTTGATTGCCTCGCTGTAGGCGCCGGGCTTGTTGAGATCGAAATCGGGCCAGCTGGCCATTCCCAGGACTTCGCCGGTCTGGACATTGGTGACGATGCCGATGGCGCCCTGGGCTTGCTGGTCCTCGGCGGCGGCGCGCAGTTCGTTTTCCAGCGTGCCCTGGATACGCAGGTCCATGGCGAGCGGCACGCCCTCATTATGCAGGGCGGCCTGGAGGATCTGGGCCTGCAAGGCCTTTTCAGCGCCGGACAGGCCTTCACCGCCGCGCTGGGTCATGCCGATATAGGCCGAGCCGGTGGCGGCCAGGGGATAGTCGCGGACGCGATGGGCTTCGAAACTGATACCGGGAAGACCGTAGTTGAGGATGCGCTCGCGATCACCCGCCTTGAGGTTGTTGACCAGCAGCAGGCGGCTGTCGCCATCGAACACCTTGTCGATGGTTTCGCGCGGCACCTGCGGAAACAGCTGCATCAGGGCCTGGCGGACCAGGCTGCGATCCTGCGGCGTCATGTCGGTCGGATCGACAAACAGGCTGTAGTCATTGACGTCAGTCGCCAGCAGCTGGCCGTTGCGATCGACCAGTTGGCCGCGGGCATTGGGCTCACCCGTCAAGGCCGCCATCTGGCCGGGCGAACCGCTGAGCGACGCCCGGGCGGCAAACACCATCAGGATGACGAAGGCAAAGCTCAGCCCCACCAGTATGGCGAAGATGCGCATACGTGTGCTGGTCGCCTTTTGATTGGCGGCATTGGCGCGCTCGAAGGCGTGCTCAACTTTCCAGACTCGGTCGGCGACCCACTGGAAGCCGGACTGTGTCGACTCGAAGAAGGAGACGCGCATCAATGCTCCCCTTTCTTGTCGGTCAAAGACTTGCCGATTTGGGGCTTACTTGCCTGAGGCTGCTCGATCGTCTTGATCATGTCGGCATCGGGATCGGGCGTTTCGTCGATAGCCGCCGGCGCGGGCGTCACGGCAGGCGCAGCGGCGCCGGTCATCGGCTTCGACGTTGCATGCGATATTTCCCCCAGCGAGTCGAGCCGGGCCTCGTGGGCTGCCGACACCGGCTGCATGCCGAGATACTGCTTGGCCAGGGCTTCCAGCCGCGACGGCCGCTCCAGTTGGGCGACCTTGATCTTCAGCGACTGGACAGCGTCCTTTTCCGCCGCGATCTGGGCGTCGAGCTGGCTCATGCGGCGGACATCCTCGCCTTCGCGCGCCTTGGACAGGCAAACCCAGAAGATCATGCCCAGCGCCAGGACGATCCCGATCAGCTCGATCAGGCGAATACCGCGCACACGTTGTTCGAAAAGACGGATAATGGCGTTCATTGGGCAACTCCAGCCGTTGCAACAGCTTCGGTGCGCCGGACGGCGCGCAGCTTGGCCGACCGGGACCGTGGATTGACCGCGATTTCGGCTTGGGACGCCTGGACGGCCTTGGGTGTGATGAGGGTGTACAGGGGCACGCGCGTCTTACTCTTACTCAAAACCAGGGGCGCATGACGCGAACCACCCGACATCTTTCCCACACGATCATTAAAGAAATTTTTAACGATACGATCTTCAAGCGAGTGAAACGTAACCACGGCGAGAACGCCGTCAGGACGCAGCAAGGTTTCGGCCATATCGAGTGCCCGTTCCAGCTCGCCCAGCTCGTCATTGACGGCGATGCGCAGGCCCTGGAAGGTTCGCGTCGCCGGATGGACCGGCGCGCCGCGCCGACCGCCCAGGGCGCGTTCAACCACCTCAGCCAGGTCGAGCGTGCGTTCGAAGGGCCGTTCCTCGCGCCGACGGACAATGGCCGAAGCGATGGCGCGCGACTTGTGTTCTTCGCCGTACAGCCAGATGACATGGGCGATCTCGTCCTTGTCGTCGTCATTGACGATGTCGGCGGCCGACTTGCCTTCCGTGCTCATACGCATGTCGAGGGGTCCGTCGCGCATGAAGGAAAAGCCGCGCTCGGCCTCGTCCAGCTGCATCGACGATACGCCGATATCGAGCACGATGGCGTCGCACGCCGCGTGACCCAGCTCGGCCAGCCCCTCGGCCATCTCGGAGAAGCAACGATTAACCCATTGGAAGTGGTCGGGAAATTCTCTGGTCAGAGCATCGACAAACGGCCGCACCCGGGCATCGCGGTCGAAGGCCACCACGCGCGCGCCGCCCTGCAAAAATGCGCGCGAATAGCCGCCGGCGCCGAACGTGCCGTCGACGATCAGCTTGTCCTTAAGGTTACCAAGAACGGTTAAGACCTCGGGCAACATAACGGAAAGGTGGGCGGGCGCGTCGGACATTACTGATACAGCGCCTCACGCTTGGCGAAGGCCGCTTCGACCAGCAGGTCCTGCGCCTGGGTATGGGCGGCATAGGCGCCGGGCTCCCAGACCTGGAAGGATTCGCCCAGGCCGGCAATGACGACATCGCCGGTCAGGCCGAACTGCTCGCACAGCTTTTCCGGCAGGGTGATCCGCCCAGCCGTGTCGAAGGCCAACTTGCTCATAGACGCGTAAAACCGCCGCTCGAGGGCAGCGCGTGTCGGCGACAGCTTGGGATATTCGTTGATGACGTCGCGATAGGTGGCGAAGAACGCGGCGCCGCCACATTCGAGACAGGACGCATTGACGGCGGCGAAACAATAGACCCCTTCGAACGGCTCGACACCGTCATGGGGCGACAGGGCCGCGGCGCGATAGTCCTGCGGCACCAGAAGCCGCCGCTTACCATCCAACTGCTTCTCGTGACTCGAGAGAAACACGCTCACGCCGGACAGTATATGCCCGCTCCCTGAACACTAAAATTGACTCGTCTGAACCCAGCCTTGCCGGCCAAATCAGGGCCGCGCCGTCATCAGAGTTAACATGGGATTAAATGGGACGCAATGACTCCAAATGACACTGAAGCAAGATTCTCAGGCAATATGCCAAAGCAAAACCGCAGTATTGCTCAATAA
This sequence comes from Asticcacaulis sp. P2_C5, assembly GCF_056404555.1. NCBI lineage: Bacteria > Pseudomonadati > Pseudomonadota > Alphaproteobacteria > Caulobacterales > Caulobacteraceae > Asticcacaulis > Asticcacaulis sp. P2_C5. The sequence continues at coordinate 249,204 of NZ_JBFUDU010000005.1, read as the reverse complement.
CAACAGGAACATACATAGAACAATATGACAGCACGGACTAGCTCCTGCCGGCAAATATCTGATTTTCTGGAAATTTTCGCGCGCACTTCATCCTCATGCGCAAGGCCAACGCTTCGACTGGGGATGGATTCAGCATTTGCTGTACCTGACGACAATCCGAACCCTGACGCTGCCGCCGAGCGACCCGCCATTATCTCTTATGATCTTACGTCGAGGCTCACGGGACCGGGCAACCCTTAGGTAGATCTTAGCATGAGCCTAATTGTGACAGATGAATCATATAAGACATTAGCCTCGCATCGGTCGAAATTGCATGGCCGATAGGTCCTGAGAAATAAATACGCTCGGCTCGATTTGAATCGGTCGCTTGTGAAATCGTAACCGTTGCATGGCTGTTGAGCATATCTAATGTCATCTTGCTATTTGGCTCGGACTCCAACCAAATTATTAGAGGCTCGTCCATTTTTCCATTACAACTAATAATTTCCACCCTAAACTGACCATTTTTTTTGCCACGTGGGACAAGTACGCTGGCGTTAGCGCATGAACCAAGCCAGCGCACAGTCATATCGGAAATAACTTCAATGCCGTACCATCCAGCCTCGAAGAATGGCTTTGGATCACTTTCTAGCCAACGATCCAGACATTTCTTTTCCAGGTCAGCAATCGATAAATGATTCCATTTCTTCTTACGAAAATCAGATGCCGCAAGATAGACGTCGAATTCGTGGCGAAGATAATATCTCAATCGATCATGGTCAGCAGATAGGTATTCGTTAATTTCATTTTCCGACGCTTCTTTTGACGAGCCATTCACATTGGGCATAGTCGACGGAGGAAAGCCAAGCTCATAAAACAATCCAAGATAGTCTAGATGAAAAGTGTTCGTCTCCATGATCCAGTCAATTTCCGGCAAATTGTCCAGGCATTCAGCTGCCAATCTTTCGGCTAAATCTTGGTCAAACTGAATCGGCGTAACGTCTGTCGATGAGCACATTTGCATTGTGCAACCACTTAAATTGTAAAGCATTTTGGGGTTGAGCACAAAATCACTAAAGGAGCATGATCTGGCAGTTTCAATGCCAGATCTTTCATCATCCGTTATAGCCAAGTTCAAATCAAATTTTCTCCACCAAGTGTAGAGAGAAAATGCTCGTTCTATTGGGTCTCGAATTGTAAGTACTAGCTTTCGCGCCGAATTACTGCCTTTAGAAAGAGGAAATCCACCATGAAAGGACGCATAGATTGAATTATCAATAATCTTCACCAATTTTTCTGCAAAAATGTTAAAGTCATTGGTGGTAATAATTAATTTTTCCACTTGAGAATGATTGGTTAATCCATACGAAGGAATATTAGAAGACACAATATTTGCAATAGACGTTCCGCCAGTTCTCGGAGTATGCAATAGGGTAACTGGCGAATTCGCTTTTGCATTAACGTTTTTCATATTATGATTTACCTTCAACCGTTAACCACCGACTAAATTTAATATCAGCTTTGGCTAACCCAACGTCGACTCAGCATTCCTTACGTCCAAATTGTTTCGAGATTTCGCATGGACACCTGCTCCGTCTGGACGCATGTTCGCGTCACGGCGGCCTTGACAGTCATCGCCACAGTCCTTTTACATCTAGAGGATTCGACGCACAACAAGCTCCATGAATAGCCATTTGTGTCAAAAAAATTATAAGTGCAAGTTATGAAAGGCTCTCATATGGTGCGTTTGCAGACCATGGCGTCGAGCAACCACGGAAAGGCCATCCTTCAAAAGACTCCGCTGCGCTCGACAGCATCTCGTCCCGACTCCAACTTCGACGCTTAACGTATACATCCACTTTAGACACATGCAACCCTTGCAAACGGCGGCGTAACCGTTTCGGACTATACAAAAGCCGACAAGAGATGAAAAATCACGCGACTTTGCAAGACGCCACTCGCCTAATGCGTGCGTAAAAACCGAGAATCAAACCAAATTAATTAAACTTTTTTCGAAACCAAGCTCGTTAATACTGTAGCCACTCGAAGGAAATAATTGTTGGCAAGGTCCGTTTTTATCGGTCACAACAAACCGCGCGGAAATATTCGAAGAACCGCTTTCAATAAAAGCTTTCTCTATCTTTTGGAGCACTAGAGTTTCGACTTCCAAGCCAAAAACTCTACAACTCATCACCATTTGCTCTATTGACGCTGAACTCAACAAAGCCACACCAACTAAGCCATATTCTGAAAAACGGTCAGAAACGGTCCAAGTTAAAATTCTATTCCCATTTATAAGGAAGTGCTTGATCTCTTCCAAGGACCACCTCCTTCCGGTGGTGTTAAATTGGTTGGTTTTATTTAAAAGTTCGAGAGCACGGAGTAAGGACGCTTCGATATCAGAAGTAATATAGTTATATGAAATATTGATGCTAAGAGAGGCCAAAAACTCTTCCCTGGACATGGTCTTCCGGACAGCCTCGCGCTCAGCTTGTGAGCTCATTAATTTATTTCTGGCAGCCGATTCGTCCGTGATATAGGGGACTTGTGTTTCAGAACTCCATATCAAAATGCGTTTTAGCGTGTATGGGTTCGCAGGAATTACCCTTATATCCGGAAACGCAAGCGATACTTGCTCCCGTTCCACAGGATTATCGTCCACAAAAGCAACATTCTGTGGAAGCAGGTTCGCAGTCGCCAGTATTTCGGCTACTCCCTCAACTTTAGGCGACCAAGATATCTTCCTAATGGCAAAATCGGTAATTGGCAGTCTTGGGCCGATAAGTTTACTCCAGATACTTTCGACTATCTTTTCGTCATTCTTGCTTGCCAATGCCAAGATAATTCCACGATCACGTAAGGCACGAATAGCGTCGATAAGACCGAGCGGCCAACCCTCCATCGCATTAGGCGAAATGGAGTCCGCTTCGGCCATTACCCCTCTCCACAGAGTATCATCAATATCGAAAATCACCATTTTTACCGCGTCGATACCGCGCGCAGTTTTATACATGCTTATTATTTCAGCCCACAAAAGGCCCAAAAACTTGTGTGGCCTGTCTTCGACACCATACAGGATAGATGGCGGCTGAACCGGCTCAAGCCTGGCCTGATCCAACCGGTATTCGGAATCATTCAAAAGAGACCCATGGTTGTCTGACCATACATACTCGTCCTGAAAGTACCTTTTCCCGTAAGTAGCGCCAATACCATCTGCATCCAGCATGTACATGTTTGAATTATTTTGCATCAAGTGAGACAGATGTTCGTTTAATTTTTCTATGAAAAAAGCCCTGTTACGCAGAGTGTACTTAGGTAACAACCTGCCCATATTATTTTGTTGCGGAACAAAAAAATTGCATACGAACGTTAACAAGCCATGCTCTCTATTATACTTAATAGATGCTTGAAAAATCATTTCTAACCGATTTTTAGCCAGTTCCAACGCTTCGACATAGTGTGAATATTCAGAGTATTTAACTTCGTTAAAAAAGAAATCAGGCAACACCGATCTAAGCGGTAGGCTTATGATTTGAAAATCATAAGCAGATATTTGATCGAAATCTTTATCTTCTAGATCAGTTAAGTTATTAAATACAATATAGTCTGAAAAAATACCGTCTAAATCATAAACATACGACGGGAAATGAACCATCAGACAAGAAGCAATTAGCAGATAACGCCTTATAGTAACTTTTGTTTTAGATAGTTCAGTCGGATTTCGAAATACAACATCTTCAATTAATGCTTTCATATCCATCTTTGTAGTGCCTAACAGTCGGTATTAACTTATTGATGGTGTGTGATTTCGGAATATGCGCCGATTAGCACATTTATTGGCAGCCTAAGTTAGAAAAAACTCCAATCCAAACTCATTTTCATTCTTCGATAGCGTCGTATATCAGGTGTTTCGGCATCAGTCTAATTTAACTCCTATTTTTAGAACCTGAATTGTATCAGCTTATGCTTGTACGAAAGATCGCCTCCAAGCGTATCTAGAGTCTTCCTCCGTACGGAAGGCTGATGCAGCGTTCCTGGTACAGGTGCACTTCTGCCGGTCGTAATGGGCATTCAGCAGATCCGTAATTCACGCCTTTATGCTGCACGCCCCAACTCTGCTGCCCTGAATGTCACACCTTTTACTGTCGCCGGCAACTACAAGAGGTCGAGAAGGTTTTCGCAGAATTTTTCATCGGAATATCTCGCAGCGGCAGCAATTGCTCTTTGGGACAGGTCCTCCAATTGGCTTAACGGCATTCGCTGAAGTTTTCTCACGACCGCCGAACATTCAGCTATCGAATCATACGCAAATCCACAACCGGTTTCCTCAATTATTTCCTTAGGCCCCCCTGCATTGTATACAATTGGAATGCAGCCATAGGACATGGCCTCTACAATTGAAATACCAAAGTGTTCTTGCCGTTCCGGGACGGCGGTAAGGCTGGATCCGTAACCGCAGGCATGAATATAGAGGTGGGCGTCGGACAAATATTGTTCCAGATCGGCTCGCGGCGCATTCGTCGTAATGACTGCATCCTTAGCAATTTCACGGATCAACTCAAGATATGCAGCCTGTTCAGAAGTGCCATTAAATCCGCCCACAAGTGCCAATTGGGCGTCAACAGAGGTTTTTTGAATTTCCTTCAAAATCAGTGCTGCGACATGTTGATTCTTTGAATGCCCCCCCCGCTCAAATCTTCCAACAGAGATCAACTTTGGCTTGAGGTGGAAACCGCTGAAATCCTTTGCCCCCGCCGGTAATACTCTTACGGGCGGCGACAATACCTGAACTTTCGACTCTTTATGAATTTCTGTCAGCTTTCTTTCCACGTTTCTTTTCGTGAATTGGCTATTGCACATATAAAAGTCAATGTTATCAATGCCATCAAATTGAAAATTGTCCTGAAAATGGGACGAGAAAGGAAACTGACAATGATAGATGTTCCTTTTGCCAAATAGCCTGATCGGGGGCGCCAGTTCGTTACCCATAACGATCATCAGGTCGGGCTGAGTTAAACTATTCAAGCTATTCAAAGTTTTTATGCTTACTGAGCTATCTTCACTCAGGGTTAAACCAAGGTCCGACATAACAAACGCCAAGCGATCACGACTCAGCAAGCGCTCAGTAACTAGCGTCACATTATATGTTTTGCTAAGGATACTTAAAATTGATAGAATATAGCGCTCCCCTCCACCTATGCTTACCGGGTATGGGGTATAAATTACAGCGGACGGCCTGTCCGGGTACTGTTGCATGAAAGCCGACTTAAACGGCGCGAATGAGCGCGGCTTACATAGCTTCGGTTTATACTGCCAACGGCGACGGAAAACATCGCGGTTTCTGGCGATTTGCGTCATAAAGTTGGAACCAAGAAAATCACGGGTTGTCGCATTTTCTACATGGATAACATAGTTGTCATACAACAAATCGATATGGTGACCGGCCGCGCGTATCCGCATACAAAGGTCGGTATCTTCAAAATAGAGTGGCTCAAAGATATAGTCGTAGCCGCCAACGTCTTCCAAAATTGCCCGGCGAACACAAAAGCTGGCCGACGATACGTAGTCGGTCTGGACGACGCCTTGCACAGGCGCGTAACGCATGTGATCGCGCAGGGGTGTGTTTTTGTAATCCTGAATTTGCTGCCCGGATCCCATTATAGCGCCGCCATACTCCTGTACAGTTCCATCAGGAAATAGGAAAGGGACGCCACAAGCTGCAGCGTCAGGTGTCGCATCCAAGTGAGAGACAAGTCGCTCCACAGTTCCCGGACCAACATAAGCATCGTTGTTCAAAAAATATAAATACTCTCCAACCGCCAAATCTTTTGCGACATTGTTTCCTTCGCCAAAAAACAAATTTGCGTTTGAGCGCACAAGGCGAATTTTTCGATGATTCTTAAACAGACCTAATAGCAACTCCGCCTGCCAGGAGTCACTGCCATTATCGAAGACAATAATCTCGGTGTGTTCATCCGAATGTTTGGCAGCGGCGATGGCACTGAAGAAGGTATGAGCGACCTTGTTATAATTCAGAATGCAAATGCTGGTTTTAATATCGATAGGGGTTGATGAGCTGGAGGTAAGAAAATACCCGATAATATCGATTAAATCGCTCCCCATGATACGCGTGTTAAGGGCGGTAACGGGATAAAGTCCCGAGGCATATTTCAAGCAATTTTGCAGTGTTTGCGGTCCCAGCTCCGTCTCAATATTCGAGCGCGTAAAGCGGATCAGAGGGTGGCTAGATTTAGCCGGTGAGACGTCTTCAGATGTGCCCAATTTATGGGAAGCCGAAGCGGGCAAAGACCGTGAGTATTCATTTGCACGGTGATTATAATCATACGCATCAAAAAAGGGACTCATAACCGGGGCAGAATTGGGCCAAGCTGCTATGGCGTCAGACCACACATCTCCATATTCTAACGGTGAGCTCGGCAAGCTGCCATGCAATGCCGCAAACCGAAGATCACAGAGAGGGTGCGGCCAACCGCCATGAAATTGCGAAAACAATAGATAGTCGATCAATTCGTTTTCGTAGGTTAATTCCGAACAGGTTCGGCGGTAAAATTCGGGAAGGAAAAATACAAACCTGGCCTTGGCCAAGGATTGATTTGGATTAAACAGATCGGCTACCCACTGATAGAGGTCAGCAGCCCCAGACTGCAAGAAATCCTCTTCACAGATCAGTGGATGAAAATCGCACCAACTACCTTGCTGCAAGCGCGTCAAAAACAAATATATGGCGTCGTCCGCATCACATTTCTGCTTCAACGAAAAATATTTTAAATTGAATAAGGGGCCAAAAAGATGGGGCGTCGGGCTCTTGTCGCCGAATTCGACGTAAAGCAAATTTTGTGGAACAAGGTCGGCGTATATTCGTTGCAAAAGTTCAGGGTTAAGAAAAGGGCTCGGAGAAGCACCCGTTTGATACCCGATGGTATCATAGTGCTCCAACGCAGCTTCTTCGTTCAAAAACTCCATCCCACCAATATTATAATTTTTGTAATCGAATAAAAAATCATATCTGACCTTACCCTCATTAGAATTCGACGTCTGAGCCGATTTCTTAGGGCCAAATTTTTTTACGATTTTCTTTAACGCTGTCAGAGTCATGCACTTTTTCTTCGAACAAATTGTGAACTTCTTCATATCGAGTGTCGGTCCCGAAAGACGAGCGCCACCCCTCTCCGCCTCTATCTAAGCTACTTGCACCGCATCCTCAGTCGCCGCACGTCACCCCGGAAGGCATGATTTGCTTCGCCGTCAGGTTTGAACGCTTGTTGTCGTAGGTATCTCGGAGGCTGGGACGCAGGCCTTTCGACCGCCCGAACCGGAGGTAATGCACGGCACCGCCACGGGCAAAGGGATACTCCTTCGCCGCACTCGGATAGTTGTCGAGGTAGGCCCCTTCGTCAAAATTCTCCGGCAATGAGCCGAATCGCGTCTCCAGCGAGGCAATCGCAATTTCGACATTTGCGTATCTGCCGTTGGCGCGGCCAATCATCATGTAGTGATGCAGCAGCGCCTTGCCGTCTAGGCCAGCGGCGTCGGCATAGTAGGCACGGTAAAATGCCGGGTCAAATTCAGCAGCATCTTCGGCTTCCCCACGCAATTCCTTGTTATAGGCTGTTTCAGGATCGACATAGGCTAGGCCGTTGCGAAAGTGTGTCTTGATCTGGCCAAGGAAATAGGCAAGCGGCAGCACATTGGCCGGCAGGTCGTCCGCAACAGAGGCGCGATAAGCCTTTTCGTCAAATACGGGTCCAGGCTGGCGCTGTTCAGCGGCGCCATATTTTATGTAATGCACCAGTGGATTTATGTTAGCACGCGCAATATCGGGGTTAGCGTCCAAATACCACCTGGAATCGAAATAGGGATTTGGGTCGAATCCTTGCTTCCAACCAGATTCGAGATAATCAGCGATCGGATCACCGCCCAATATGCGCAGCACCTCGTTTCGCGATAAATAATAGTCTTCATCAAAGAGTCCGGATTCCCGCACCAAGGCGACCGGCTTAATCTTGAACACATTGTTATTTATATAGTTTATTACGCCTATGGCGCCCCCCATAAACTTTAAATTCATCGCTTTTCCCGGGCACTAAACTTTCGCAATCGCATTTTCATGCTTTTCACACTGAACAGTTTTGTTGATTTTCATCCTGCTGCCGTAAAGTTCGACTTTTCGGCGACATCGAAAACGAATTATAAATACCGCATTGCGGTAGAGTTTCCTAGGGTTGAAACAAATTTTTATCCACGAATTTGGACTAAGTGACATCCATGCCATGGAGCGGGTACAGCACGTTGCTAAACAGGACCTTTGCATTCAAGATTTCCCAGGAAGAGTCGCAGTGAACGGCCGCGAACCTTTCTCAGCCGCTCAGGTAATCCAGTCGCTCAGGGACTTGCTGGTGCAGTCATCGCCATTGCAATGGACAAGGAAGGCGCCGCCGACCCAACTGGCCGACCAGTTGACATAATAGCTGTCCCCGTCCAGCGAACGGAAGATGTTGATGATCCGCGGCGGATAAAAGGGCGTCTTGTCGCGGCCCAATTGCTTCAGATCTTCGCTCGAATAGACGACCAGCCGGAAAGGTGCGTCGGCAATGCCGGAAAAGACGTCGGTGTCCGACACGACGAAGACAGTGTAACGCCCCCCTGCCTTCGGGGCCGAACCGCCCAGAGCACCCAATATCGGATCGTCGCCCGGCTCGCGCGGCTTCAGCACGATCGCGCCGGCATCATGGCCGACCAGATGCTGCAATATGATCCGCGCCAAGGCCTTGGTGGCCGGATTGGCGTTCGGGTCGTAGGCCGTCAGCGGCACCGCGTCGTTGTCGTCGCGAATGCCGTCACCGTCACTGTCGGCATTATCCGGCTTCAGCCCCAGCCGCGCCTCCTCGATATCGGTCATGCCGTCGCCATCGGAATCGGCCGCAAGGTCGGCCAGGGCCATGTCGAGATAAAGCCCGGAGGCTTCGCGCCTATAGCCCAGGGCGACCGGCGGGAAAGTGATGGTCTTCGGATCGATCTCGCGCACCTGGACTTCGAGATTGAGGTGGTCGCCATTGATCAGGGGCAGGCGTGAACCCACCGTGGCGACATAGGGGAAATACTGCTGCAGCCCGAGATAGACCTGGCGCTGCCACTTGCCGGCGCGTCGCTGGGCCATCCACAGGCCGTAGGCCGGAACCTCGCCCGGCAGGTCGAAGTCCGCAGACTCATAGATCAGGGTCGCCTCGTCGCCCTTGCCCTCGTACCGGATGACGTTGTCCGCCGGCACGGGCAGGTTCGCGGTCTTGGGCAAGGTCGGCGCAGCCTTGCCACCCCAGGCGGCGACACCTTCCGGCAACGGCTTTTCCGTCCATGGCGGTGTCAGGTGCGTCGCCACGACATGGACGGGTGCAGAACTGGCCTGCGAAGTTTGCTCGGCCGCCTTCAGCGCCGCGATTCGCGACGCCCAGGCCGACTGCCGGGCGATGACATCGGCGGGCAGCAGGTCGCTCAGGTGCGACAGGACGGGAGCATCTGAGTTCCAGTCATTGAATACGGTCTGGTTGTTCAGCCAGGCCGCCATGTCTGTGTAGCCCGCCCTGGCCAGGCGATCGGCCACCAACTGGCGCACCGCCGGCGCTTCCCGCGCCGTCGCAAACAGCCAGCCATCGCCCGACATGCCGCCGACGCCGGAACTGCAATCGCCGCCGGCAGGTTTGGCTGCGGCATTGTCCGGCTTAGGACGGCCCTCGATATACAGGCTGAACAGATCCTTGTCGGCTATCGCCGGCGTCATGGCATCCCGCACTATGTCCAGCGCGGTCTGGCTGGCGCCATCGCGCTTCCAGTCCGCCGGATAGACGTGCGCCAGTACGTCCGCCGCCTCGGCCGTCTTGCCTTCACGCCACAGCGCGGCCGCCAGACGATTGCCGAACAGATAGCTGGCATCGGCCTGACGGCACAGCTGGTTGCCCGTCAGGCCGGCCGGCGTATAGGGCAGTTGGGCACGCAGGGCGTCCGGATAGGCGAGGTAGTGCGCGACGGCGTCCTGATCCAGGCCCAACGTCAGATCCTGGTCGAGAATGACCTGCGCCAGGGCGGCCCGCCAGGCCAGGCTTCCCGGCACGTCGGCCAGCCGGGCTTCGCTGGCGTCGAGCACCGCCGGGACCAGGCCATCCATCTCGTCAGGTGCACCCGAAAACGCGGCGCCTTTCAACTGGGGCAGCGGGATGCCGGACGGATCGTCCGGCAACTTCAGCAGGGTCGCTACCAGATAGGCGCTTTTTTCATTGTAGCTCAACAATTCCGCAAAGATCGCAGCGGCCTGGGGATGGTTCCAGGCCAGACGGATAAAGGCGGCCGTATCGCCTTCATCGATCTGCTTGCCCAGCCACAGCAGCAGCTTGCCATCGGGCTCCTGGGCGGCGGTGGCCAGCGCTTCCTCATACAGGGGTGTGCCGGGCGCGAACTCACAATGGCTTTCGCACGTGTTGTCGTTGACCACCATGTGGACGACCAGGGCAGCATCGGCCTGCGCCCGGGCGGGATCGAGCTTCATCCGGTTGGCGAAATCGGCGAGCGCCGCGGCCTGCGTCTTGGTATGGGTCGCGGCCTGATACAGTTGATCCTCGAAATCGTCGGCGTCCGCATCACCGTATTGCGAATAGGAGTCGGTGACGAAGGTATTCCAGTCGCTGGTCGAAATCGGTCCGGCGCACACCGGCGTCGCGGCAAAGGCCACCATCAGCGTGATGACAAGATTACGAATGCGCATGTGCGTCCCTCCCCGGGTTCTGGCCCAAGTCTATCAAACTCCGTCGAGCCGGTATATGCCACGCGACAGACGGATGCCGGCCAAACTGCATTGGCAAGGCGCCGATCCTGTGCCAGACAGGTTCTTCGACAGGAATGCCCATATGCGCCTTATATTTCAGTCTGTTATCATCGTCGTGGCCATCGGCCTGATCGCGCTCAGCTACCCGTTCGCGCGTGACGTCACTGTGCGCAATATCGCGAAACCCTCGGGTCCATACACCGTGCCCTATGAGACCCACGGCGGCATTGTGTACATTTCCGAACACGAACAGCGCATCTTCTACGCCATCTACGGGCTGACGGGCGCCTGCCTGATCGGTCAGCTAATGCTCAGGCGCCGATCGCGTCCCGCACCCAGCTCTGAAACGCCGTAATGGCCACCTCGTGTTTCGGCGACAGGCGTCCGGTGCTGTAGACACCGGCATTCAGGTTTTCCTGCACGCGTTCGGTGATCCACTTGTCCTCGGCTGTCACCTGGTCCGACATGGCAAGCGTCGCGTCCGGCACCGCCTCGCCGCCCGGCGTCAGATAGATATAGTCGAGGCGCGTCCGGTCATGACCGATCGGCGACATGCGCTCGATCATCAGCCCGCGGTTATAGACATTGATCGCGATATTGGGCCACAGCCACGCCCAGACCCCGTCATAGACGGCATCGGCAGATCTTGGTGGGACTTCGTGCAGCGCCACCCTGCCCTCGACCGTCACGCGGTATTTGTCGGCCTGGACCTCGGCATCGAGACCGGGATGGATATTGGGCACGTGATAGCCTTCGAGATAGTTCTCGACATAGGTCTTCCAGTTACAGCCCAGGTCGTGCGAACGGCGCAGGGCAACACCCAGGCCCGACCAGTCGACGGCGCCCAGCCTGGCGTCGATGGGCGCCATAAGATCGGCCAGGTCAGGCAGATCCGTACCGATCCCGACAAAGATCAAACCGCGCCACAATGTCAGTTGCAGCGGAAACAGGCCGAAATCACGCGGATCGAAATCACTAGCCGCACCGAAGTCGCGCGCCATGCGCAAGCGGCCATCCAGCGTGTATTTCCAGCCGTGATACTGGCAGGTCAGGTGTCCGTCGCAGACGCCAGATGCTTCGCGCACCAGCGGCCCGGCACGATGGCGGCAGACATTGTGAAAGCCGCGCAGGGTGCCGTCGTCGCCGCGGACCACCACCACCGGATAACCGGCCAGCGTATCGGCCCACCAGGTACGGGGTGCGAGCACCTCGCTCTCGTGGCCGACAAACTGCCATGTGGCGGCGAAAATTTTCTGCCGTTCGACCGGCCACAGCTGCGGGTCGGTATACCATGACGCCGGTGCGGTCACGGGCGCAATCGCCTTGGCAACGGGGGCAATATCGTCGCTCATGAGGGCTTCCTGCGCAGGAGATAGATGCCGTAAATCGCCGTGCCCGAGATCAGCAGGACCACCGTGGCCCAGGCCAGTTTCCACGTCGAGTCCCAGCCGGTACCCGGCGCCGGGATGAAACTGCACACAATGGCCGACAGCGACACCAGGAAGCCCATGAGCGCGATCCACCGCGAACGCGGCCGGTTATCCGCCACCCACCAGGCGACGAACAGGAATAGAAACGGCAGGGTGTAGCTGAGCGTGCTCATGGCGACGATGAAGTCATAGACCCCGGCCAGGGTCTTCACCCCCGCCTGGCTGAAGATGGTGATCACCACGACCAGTGCCGTCTGCAGCCAGATGGCGACATAGGGCGCGCCGGTCTTCGGATCGCGCTTGCCAACCACGGCCGGAAGCATATGGTCTATGCCGACGGCAAACGGCAGCCGCGCCGCCGCGCCGAACCAGGCGCTCAGGCCACCCAGCAGAACCACGGCCAGGCCGGCCAGCAGCCACGGCGTCAGCCAGGCAACGTGCAGCTTGTCGACCGCCACGCCCAGGGCGCCGGGCAGGCCATCGAGACGCGATGCGGTCTCCTGCGGCAGGATCATCAGCATGCCTGCCGTCCCCAGGACATAGGCCAGGGCCAACCCGATCCCGACCAGGATCAGCGCCTTAATGATGGTGGCCGGCCCGCCCCTGGCCTCGTTGCGCAACAGGGCCACGCCCTCGGCGCCGCCATAACCGAAGACCATGGTTGCCCACAACAGGGCGGCATTGCCATCCAGCTTCGGCAGATAGTTGGCTGTGGCGAAATTGGTCGCCGAACCCGTCGTGCCGGCAAAATAGAACCCGGCCACGGTCAGGAAGACCAGTAGGGCGATCGACACCACGGCGCCGACGGAGGACAGCCATTTGCCGAGATTGAGGCCGCGGCTGTGCATCCAGCCCACTATGATGACCAGGACGGACGAGGCGACCAGGACACCGGTAGGCTGGGTCAGGAGGTCGCCAGCCTGTTCAAAGCCCAGCCCCTTGAGCACGGTGCCGCCCAGATTGACGATAAAGACCAGCAGGCCCGAGAAAAATGGCAGGTTGCACGCCCAATAGATCCAACCGCACAGAAAGCCCATGAAGGGACCCATGGTCTCACGCGTCCAGGCATAAACGGCGCCTTCACCGGGAAATTTTTCCGACAGGGCCATGGTGGCCATGGACAGCGGTACCAGGAACAGCACGGCGGCAATGGCCCAGATGGGGATGGCGACAGGCCCGGTGGCAGCACCCGAGGCCAGCCAACGGATGCCGAAATTCATCGCGGTGGCGTACAGGACAATGTCCCATAGCCCGACTTTTTTCGCTGTGTCCATGAACGCTCTCCCTAAGGGGGAGAGTGCGTCCGCTTTCCGTCCGCGTCAAGACCAGTTAGGACAGCGGCCGCAAGGACCCCATCAGCCGAAATAATCACCTAATCGCGACAGTTGCAGGCACCAGACGGCGAAGGCGGAGCTCAGTGCCGCCTTTTCGTCACCGAAGAGCAGCACGTCGAAATCGACGGCCAGGGCGCCGCTGTCCATGACATAGGCTTTAGCAAAGCGGTTTTCGAGATTCCACCGGTTGACCTTGGCCAGGCTGAGACCCGACAGGGTAATGCCGACAAAAAGTTGCAGGGATGTGACGTCCTTTTGCGGATTGGCGCCGGTAATAAACAGCAGGCAGTTGAGGCCCAGAGCTGTAAACCGGTAGACATCGTTCTGACCAACGACCGGGGTCAATATGCCAAATCCGGCGTCTTTCGCCGCCAAAAGCAGTTCGCGCGTTTTCATAAATTTTTCCTGGCTCAGGCGCTCAGCGCGGCAGGCTGCGGGGCGACAGCGGTCGCATGCGGCGGCAACTGGGTATTTTCCATGGCCGCCAGGGACTTCACGTCAACCGACTGACGAACCTGCGGCAACACGTCGGGCAGGGACTGCACTGCCTCTGCCTTGATATCGAACTGCCTGTTCTGACACAGAAGCAGCAACCGCCTGGCTTCCCGCTTTTTGCGGTCTTCGAATAATCCGAACATCACAAACTCCACCCCTAAACAGGCGTCGACCATAGGTCACCGTCCGGCGGCCGTCAATCCGTGCCCCGGCCGGCGGGCAGGCGGCTAGCGATAAAGTCGCTAAGGCGCTGGGCGGCCGGCGGATCGAAATTGCTCAGGCTGACCACGATATAGCCGCTGTTTGGATAGATGCGCAGATCGCCGTTCATGCCGGGCGCGCCGCCGCCATGGCCGATCCGGACCACACCGTCCTGATCGTCGACCTCGAAACCGAAGCCGTAGGCGCCACCGTGATCCGTCCGGATCTGTTCGCTCGCCGCCATGGCAAAACTGTTCGCCGATAGCAATCGCCCGTCCTGAAGCGCCTGGGCGAACTTCACCAGGTCGCCAGCCGTGCTGTAGCCGCCACCGGCCGAAGTTCCGCGATAGGGTAGACCGCCCGCATTGGAGACCCACTGCCCTGCCTGACGGACATAACCCGCCGAGCGGTTGGGCACGGCGACGTCTTCAGGCAGATAACCGGTCTGCGTCATGGCGGCCGGTTTGAAGATATGGGCATCGACATAGTCATAATAGCTCCCGCCGCTCGCCGCCTCGATAATGGCGCCCAGCAGGATATAGCCATAGTTGGAATAGCTGAATCGTGAGCCGGGGGTGAATTCCGGCGCCCTCGCCCCATACAACGCCACATAGTCGTTGAGGGTCTTCAGATCGCCACGGTGTGCATCGAAATCCGGTCCGAAAATGTCGCCGGTTCCACCGCTGTGGGTCAGCAACTGGCGAACCGTCACCCGAGCGGCGATATCGGCATTGGGATAGCTCGTAAGATAAGTCCCGACCGGCGCATCCAGCGACACCTTGCCCTGTTCGACCAGTTGCAGCACGGCAACCGCGGTAAACATCTTGTTCATCGAGCCGATGCGGAACTGCGTCGCGCCCGTGACCGAAGTTCTGGTCGCGCGATCGGCCCATCCAACGGTTCGATCGAAGACGATCCTGTCGCCCTTCGCTACCATGACCTCGCCGGAGAACACGTCATCATGCGCCTGTTGGTCCATGCGCTCCGTGAGGGCGCTCAGCGCCCCCGCCTCGCCCAGGCGCACGACGGCAAATTCCGCCGGTGTCGGGATGGCGCGGATACCGAACCCCTGAATCTGCGGCGTGGCGCCATCGCTCACCTCGACCTCCATCCGCCCGACCGTCTCCGAATTGCGTTCGCGCAACAGGGCGACCAGGTGCAGCGGCTGGCTCTGTTCGACCTTCAATATGTCGAACCCGCCGGTTCGCTGGCTGAAATCGATATCGCGTTCGGGTGGAAGCTGCGGCGCATAGGTGTCGTGAAAGGCCTTGATCCTGGCAGCGTCACAACTGTTGAAGGCCTCGAGCCACAGGCCGGTCAGCCTGCCTGCGGGCGTATCGGGCACCGGCACATCGGCCCATGCCGGCACCGCCAACAGCAAGGTCATGACGCCTGCGCATATCCTGACGATCGCCCGCATTCTTGCCTCCCCGACATTTACGGATAGCATCGTTACGCAAGCTTGCAGGCATTTGCGGGGCGGATTCCCGACTGCGCTGAAATAAATTGGACCAGATGACCTGTAAGCCGGGTTCTGTACGACCCAAAGTCTGAGACTTCAGATCGTGGCGATCATTCCTCTAGGCCGCCCGTTGCCGGACGGCTCACGCGACCTACCCGAACGGTCCGGGGCGGTAATGCCCTGTCTGCGTTGCCGCAAACGCGCCGTTCCTATTTGGTCTTGCTCCTGACGGGGCTTGCCTTGCCGCTCCCGTTACCGGCAGCGCGGTGCGCTCTTACCGCACCCTTTCACCCTTACCGTGCACGCACGGCGGTTTGCTTTCTGTGGCGCTATCCCTAGGGTCACCCCTGGCGGGCATTACCCGCCGTCATATTACCGTGGAGCCCGGACTTTCCTCGAAACACCCCTGGTGGGGAAATTCCGCGACCGCCCGGTCATCTGGCCCGAAAGGCTTGTGCGACACTATGACGGAAAGATCAACTCTTCTGCGTCCGGATGGCGCCGATGGCAATGCACAACCAGCCCAATATAGCCATCAGGCCGCCCAAGGGGGCCATTAAGGGAATAATCAACCCCGGCATCGCCGCATGAATGGCAATCTCGGCGGCGAACAGGCCGCTGCCGACCAGCAGCAGGGCGATGGCGGCGCGTTTATAAATGCCGCCGAACCGGACCTGCGTTGCCACAGCCATGGTCGCCAAGGCGTGAAAGACCAGGAACTGTCCCCCGATGACCAGGGTTCCGGCTGCCGGCGGATGCGATCCCATGGCCATCATGATGCACCCGGCGAAGCCCCACACGCCGGCAAAAAAGTATGGCAGGACCGACTCCTGCTGCGCGTCCGTATTCGCCATCTTAAGCCTCCATGAGAGAAATGTGCCGCAGCAAGGCCATAAGCCGTACGCGCAGGCCTGCGTCTGCGCGGCCCTCCAGCTCGGTGCCGATCTGTTCCGGCAGCCAGTGACGCTGAAAGGCGCGCACGACGGTCGCCGTCTCGTCGTCATAGGGCCCGCCGGGCAAAAGTTTATAGCCGAGCTTGCCCAAGGCGCCCTGCAGGACGAACACACCCGGTCCGGCATCACCGATACCCAATGGCGGCCCCATGACACCTTCCGGCGGGAGATCGGGGGAATTGAACGAGTCCGGCCATAAACCGTGGCCCGCCTCAGCCAGGGTCTTCCAGGGAAAACGTTCGCCCGGATCTTGCTTGCGCTCGGGCGCTATGTCGGAATGCCCCAGAATCCGCGCGTCGCTAATCTCCCAACGTCCGCGTATGGCGTCGAGCAGACCTGTGACCGCGTCGATCTGCACTGGGGGGAAATCGCGATAGCCGAATTCATGACCGGGATTGACGATCTCAATGCCGATCGAGAGGCCGTTGATGTCGGTTGCGCCCTTCCAGAACCCGACACCGGCGTGCCAGGCGCGCCGTTCTTCCGGCACCAGCCGATAGACGCTGCCGTCCTCGTCGACGCAGTAATGCGCCGAGACCTTCGCTGCCGGATCGCACAGGCGCTCCAGCGCCTCATGCCCCGTCGGCATGCCGGTATAGTGCAACACCACCATATCGGGGAGTGTCGTGCGTTCATTGAAATTTGGAGACGGCAGTTCGATCAGGGACATAGCTCTGGTCTAACCGCATAGTCGGTCAGGCACCAGTCAGTAAACGGTCCAGGTCGAGCCTTTTTTGCGCGCCACGATCACACCGTCGCTACGCACCCTGACCTTGGCGGGCCGGCGAGTCACGGCAGCCATACCTGCCATCAGCGCAAAAGCGATGACGCTGGCCACCACGACCGAGGCGGCAAATACAACCAGAAGGGCCACGCCAGCCAGAACAGCCAGGCCGACAAGGGTCATAACCATGCCATACAGGATGCGGGAGATCAGATTCTTGCGACGCACCTGACCCCAAGGACGATAGGTCCGCTGGATCTGGGAAAACGCCGCAAAGGATGAGTCTTGATCGGACATGAACTTTTTACACCTCACACACAGGATGGAGAGATCCTGCATCAGTACAGATTGGCACGAAATCGCCCGCCGTCAACTGCCACCAAGGTTAACAAGGGAAATTTTAATATTTTTTTAAGCATGGCTGTTAAATTTTCAACACTCAGACGGGCTTTTTCCCTTTTGAAGACATCAATTTTCCGTAAGGGCCAGTAGCTAGATAAAGCTCAAACGCCGCCGCACGGGCGGCCCCGATGGCTCGCCGCAACGGCGGCGACGGCCAAGGGACGTTTTCTGGCGCCCTTGCCAAGCGCGATGTCGCATCGCCATCGTGCTTGGAATTACATCAGGGCGCGTTCGCGGCTGATCTGGTCGTAGGCGCGGTTGATCATCGCAGTTTTCTGCGTGTAGACGGTCTCGAAGTCCGCCGGCAGGCCGCGCGCCCTGATACGATCCGGGTGGTATTCGGTCAGCCGATGGCGCCGCGCCAGGCGGATATCATCGTCGCTGGCCGACGGCGTCAGGCCCAGAATGTAATAGGGATCGTCCTCGTCCGGCGCGACATAGCCTGCGCGCACGCGGCGATAGACCGTCATGGGCAGACCAAACAGGTCGGCAACTTTTTCGAGATAGGATTCTTCCTCATGGCTGAGGTGCCCGTCCGACACGGCGATGTGAAACAGGCCTTCCAGCACGTCTTCGAGAATTTGCGGGCAGGCGGAATAGCGTTTCGCCAGGCGTCGGGCGTAGGATTCGAAGCCCAGGCTGGTCTGGCGCGCCAGATCATACAGGCGCAGAACATCGCGGCGCCCAGCTTCATCAGGCTGAAAGACGTGCAGAAAAGCCTTTTGTTCAACCTCGTGTGCCAGACCGTCAGCCATGGCCAGCTTGGCGCCCAGCGCCGTCACGGCCGTGGCAAAGGCCGGGTCCGCGCCCGGCGGTCCCTTGGGACATTCGCTGCATTCGGCAGCGTCGAAGTGGCGGACAGCAAGCTGGGCCAGATTCTTCCAAAACGACATGAACGCTCCTTGGTACACTCCTTGGCCTTCCCACCTTAGTCGAAAATCACGTCGCGTGGTCTAAAGTTTTTGTAACCATGGAAACATGTGCGCTTTTGCCGCGCAATTTGCTGTCAGCATGGCCAGAGTCAGCGTGCCTGCGACCCTGCTCGCAAAAAGCCCGCCGATTTTTTGCCTTGGTTGCTGTATATGAGATGTTTTTGTATAAGATCTGGCGGCACAAGACCTGGCAGCCGCCCTCCCGGAGTTAACTCTTGCGTTTTCCCAGTTCGTCCGCCCTTGCCCTTACTGCCGCCCTGGCCGGCTGCCTGCTGATGACAGGCCTCACCACCGCCCCGGCCGACGCCAAGGTCCGGCGTCACAAGGCCGCAGCCACGGCGCGCGCGAACCCGCCCGTTGCAACACCGGCGGTGAATGTGGCAATCGAAACGGGCTTCAATCCCGACGGCACGATTCATGCGCCCGTCATCGAGGACGCGCCGACCGACGACTATCAGCGCGTCGCCTGGTGCCACGGCGTCCTGTCCGCCGATATGGAACTGGCTGACCAGATCGATTCCGTCATGCCTGTCGACACGACCCTGATGACGATCGGCAAGTCCTATCTGCGTGCCTACGAGGCGGCCCTGACCCTGTCCGGCCAGGGTGAGACCGAAGCCCGTCACAGGCTGGCGGAGCAAGCGCGGCAGGCAGGCTATGACGGCTGGAAGGGCGCCCGGGCGTCCGATATCGACAAGGCCGCCGGGGCCTACGCGACCTGGCAATTGCCGGGCGACTGCGAACACGCTGCCCTGCGCCTGTCCGGCCATCCCAATCTGTTTGCCGAAATGGCCACCGACGAAGAGGTCGACGCCATCGCCATGGTCATGACGTCCGGCGGTCCGCATAACTATGACGAACTGCCCAAGCCGATCCTGACCGCCCAGACGGTCGACCCGGTCGATCCGGACGCCCCCATCGCCACCAATACCCTGGGCAAGCGCGCCAACCAGTCGCGCGCCCTGCCGAAGTTGCCGCCTGTTCCAGCGTCCGGCGTTGCGCCGGCCTCTTCGACGGCGAGCGGTGACAAGCCACAAAGCTGAACACATTTTGCGAATTTGGCGCTGAATCCGCAAAGCGTTAAGCGTTTTGTATGCCTTTTTGTGTAACTGTCAGGACTCAGATCGTTATCGAGCTCCTAATGTTCCGCACTCTGTTCTGCATTCGTGACCAACACAATCCGGGTCTGGTTGTCCTGGCTGCACTCATTTGCCTGACCGCCAGCTTCGCCGCCATCCATCTGATGCAATGGGCGCAGCGCGCGGACAAGTCGGAACGTCTGAAGTGGCTGTGCCTGGCTGGGGTCGCCACCGGCTTCGGTGTTTGGGCCACGCACTTCATCGCCATGCTGGCCTATAATCCGGGCGTGCCGTTCAGTTTCGACATTACCCTGACCTTTCTGTCCCTGGTGGTTGCCATTGTCGTTACCGGATCCGGCCTGGGTCTGGCCGTCTACCACCCGTTCAAGGGCGCGACCTGGACCGGAGGCGCTGTCGCGGGACTGGGCATCGGCGCCATGCATTTTCTCGGTATCGCTGCCGTTCAGGTCGCTGCGCGCATCCAGTGGGCACCCGATCTGGTGGTTGCGGCCCTGTTGCTGGGCGCCGGTCTGGCGTCCTACGCCACGGCCATGGCCGCGCGCGCAACCCGCCATCTTCATACGGCCGCCGCCGCCGGCCTTCTGGTGCTGGCCATTGTCTCCCTTCACTTCACGGCCATGGGCGCCCTGACGGTCGTGCCCGATCCGTCGCGTGGCGTGTCCGGCATAGCGCTCAGCCCGACCCACATGTCGACGGTCATTGCCACGGCCGCTTTCAGCGTGCTGCTGGGCAGCCTGCTGACGGCGCTGTTCGGCCAAAAGCTCAAAAGGGCGCGCTCGGAATCCGAAGATCGCCATCGCCTGGTCTTCGAAAGCCTGCAGGACTATGCCATCTGCATGCTGGACGCCGAAGGCAATATCACCGACTGGAACCGCGCCGCCGAGACCATCAAGGGCTATACCACCGCCGAGATCGTCGGGCGCAACATCTCGCTCTTCTATCCGGAAGAAGCCCAGAAGGCCGGCGAACCGCGCTACATCCTGCAACTGGCCCTGGAACACGGCAGTTACCGCGAGGCCGAGGCCCGGCAGGTGCGCAAGGACGGTTCGATTTTCTGGGCCGACCTTGTCGTGACCGCGCTGTATGATCAGGACGGTAAACATATCGGCTTTTCCAAGATCACCCGTGACATTACTGCCCGCAAGGATGACGAAGCGCGCATCAACCACATGGCGCAGCACGACGCCCTGACCGGCCTGCCCAATCGCCTGCAATTCCTGACGATGCTGGAACAGGACCTGGCCCTGGCGGACGCCCGCGACGAACATGTGGCTGTGATCGGGATCGATCTCGACGGCTTCAAGGAGATCAACGACCAGAAGGGCCATGCCACCGGCGACGAAGTCCTGCGTGTCCTGGGCGACCGTCTGCAAGCCCTGATCTGCGGTCATGAACGCGTCGCCCGCGTCGGCGGTGACGAGTTCGTGGCCGCCAAGCGTCACAACGACATGCGCGACCTGCAGGCCTTTCTCGACCGGCTGACCATCGCGCTGAACGAACCCATGGCGATCGGTGGTTTCGAGGTCCGTCCGGGTGCCAGCCTGGGCGTCGCCATCTATCCACGCGACGGCGATAGCCGCGACGTCCTGCTCAACAATGCCGACCTGGCCATGTACCGCGCCAAGTCGAGCGCCACGGAGAAGGTGTGCTATTACGAATCCAGCATGGACGAAATGGCGCGCGATCGTCGCAACATCGCCCGTGACCTGTGGCAGGCGGTGGAAAACGAGGAATTGCGCCTGCTGTACCAGGTCCAGCGTTCGGTCACCGACAATATCATCATCGGCTACGAAGCCCTGGTCCGCTGGCAGCACCCGACGCGCGGCCTGATCCCGCCGATCGACTTTATCTCGATCGCCGAAGATTGCGGCGCCATTATCGATATCGGCAAATGGGTGCTGAAAAAAGCCTGTGAAGATGCGGCCTCATGGAGCGGCGACATCAAGATCGCCGTCAACCTGTCGCCCGCCCAATTGACAGATCCGGAACTGGCGACCTTCGTTCATGAGACCCTGATCCGCACGGGCCTGTCGCCGCGCCGTCTGGAACTGGAAATCACCGAATCGATGATCATCGCCGACCGGACGCGGGCGCTGCACATCCTGCGGCAACTGAAGAATCTGGGCGTCACCATCGCCATCGACGACTTCGGCACCGGCTTCTCGTCGCTCGATACACTCAATGCCTTCCGCTTCGACAAGATCAAGATCGACCGCTCGTTCCTCAAGGACAGCGAAAGCAATCCTCAGTCCAAGGCGATCATCCGTGCCATCCTGGCGCTCGGTCGCAGCCTGGAAATCAAGGTCCTGGCCGAAGGCGTGGAGACCAGCAAACAGCTCGAACTTCTGAAGCTGGAAGGCTGCGAGGAGGCCCAGGGCTACCTGTTCGGCCGCCCGGAAGGCATCGACGCCGCCGAGGCTCGTATGAAGGACGTGGGCTGACTAACGGTCTTCGCGCATGTGCCAAATGCGTAGAATAGCCAGTGCATTCGGCAGGACTTCATAATGCAGTTCGTAGTCGGACACGAATAGCGACCTTACCTCGCGCGGCGCATATGTTTCTACCCGATGACCGGCCCGCGGATTGTCAGGTATTTTTTCGACAGCTGCCACAATCGCTCGGACCCGTCGGCCGGCAGCGTGCGGATTGGCATCCTTCAGAAACGTGTGAAGTCGCGCCAGGTCGCGCCGAGAGGCCGGCAGCCACTGGATATTCATCGGCTATTCAAGCCCCTTCGCCCAAGCCTCTATTTCGGCGTGCTCGATGAAAAGCCCTTCATCAACCTCTTTCAAAGCTTCGAGTATCATCTGATGACGGCGTTCTTCCAGGCTCACCCAATCCCGAAGGGCCTGTTTGACGATCCATCCGCGCGGTCGCTCCAGACGCTCAGCCGCAGCGTCGACCTGTTCTGCCAGGTCAAGCGGAATATGAGCGGTAACAGTGCGGGTTTGCATGATCGTGTTTCCTTGGACGAAACACGATCACTTTAAAATCATGTTTCGTCAATCTGATTATTTACGATTCAAATGTAATCAAGCGGTTGTGTCGTCACACGAAGCCCTCCAACCTGACCTCATAATCCCGCGCTGCGTCGACCAGCATCTCCAGGTTTTCGGCCGAAGTCGAAAACCATGCCGAGGCGCCATCCTTCAGCCGCAGAACAAGCCTGTCCTGCTTGAGTTCCAGGCACGCAATCGCTCGCCAGGCAATGTCCCTCGGTTTTCGGAACCACCGGCGCAAATGCAGGCCTGACCGGGAAATTGTGACGCTTTCCGCATTGTACCAGTGCAGCATGACCACACCAAACAAGGCGAACCCCGCCACCGTGCCCGACCAGGGCAGAATCTGATCCCAGCCTCGCCGCAAAATGTCACCATAAATGCCGAGGCAAAAATACAGGACGGCTTGAAGAAGCGTGACGACGGCGACATAGGCGCAACTGCGTTGCTGACGCACGACATGGTCCAACCGGCCGCCGGCGAGCAGCGGCGTCAGCCATATGGGCAATACGACACTGGTCGCTTCGCCGCCGAGAAAAGCCGAGACCTCGAACCAGTGTCGATAGTCGATCATAGACAGCCTCTAAGGCACATAATTGAGAATCGGACTCAACCACCGCTCGGCTTCTTCAACCGTCCAGCCCTTGCGGCGTGCGTAGTCGGCGACCTGGTCTTTCTCGATCTTGCCGACGCCGAAATAGTGGGCCCTGGGGTGGGCGAAATAGAGCCCCGACACCGAGGCCGGCGGCGTCATGGCCAGGCTTTCGGTCAACTCCATCCCCGTCCGCGACCGCGCATCCAGCAGATCGAACAGCGTCCACTTCTCGGTATGATCGGGCTGGGCCGGATAACCCGGCGCCGGGCGAATGCCCTTATACTGTTCGGCGATCAATCCGTTGATATCCAGGTCTTCGTCGGCGGCGTAGCCCCACAGTTCACGCCGCACCTTCTTGTGCAGCGCCTCGGCGAAGGCCTCTGCGAGACGATCGGCCAGGGCGGTCGACAGGATGGCGTTATAGTCATCGCCGGCTGCCTTGAACTTTTTCGCGATCTCCATCTCGCCATGGCCGGCGGTCACCGCGAAACCGCCGATCCAGTCCGGCGTGCCCTTCGGCGCGATAAAGTCGGACAGGGCCAGGTTGCTCTGGTCGGCGCGTGGCTTCTTCATCTGCTGGCGCAGGGTGTGCAGGGTGGCGATGACCTGCGACCGGTCCTCATTGGCAAAGACCTCGATATCGTCGTCGCCAGTGCTGTTAGCCGGCCAGAAACCGACCACGCCAGAAGCCGTAAACCACTTTTCGTCGAGGATCTGTTTCAGCATCTCCTTCGCGTCCTTGAACAGACCGCGCGCCGCCTCGCCCACGACATCGTCCTCGAGGATAGCGGGATATTTCCCGGCCAGTTCCCAGGTGGTGAAGAACGGCGTCCAGTCGATATGGTCGGCCAGGTCGGTCAGGTCATAGGGCGAAAACGTCTTCAGCCCCAGGAAGGACGGCGCCACGGGTGCTTCCGCCGCCCAGTCGATGCGGAAATGGTTCTGCCGCGCATCGCCCAGGCTCGAACGCGGTGCGCTGTTGCCCTTGCCGTAGGACTCGCGCACCTTGACATATTCGGCTTTCGTCGCCTCGACAAAACCATCGCGTTCGGTGTCGCTGAGCAGGTTCGACACCACGCCGACGGCGCGCGATGCGTCCAGCACATAGACAACCTGGTTGTTGAGATAGCCGGGCTCGATCTTGACCGCCGTATGGGTCTTGCTGGTCGTCGCCCCGCCGATCAACAGCGGCACCTCAAAGCCCGTGCGCTGCATTTCGCGCGCCACGAAGACCATCTCGTCCAGCGACGGCGTGATCAGGCCCGACAGGCCGATCATGTCAACCTTGTGCTTGCGCGCCTCCTCCAGGATGCGGTCGCAGGGCACCATGACGCCCAGGTCGATGACCTCGTAATTGTTGCACTGGAGCACGACGCCGACGATGTTCTTGCCGATATCGTGGACGTCGCCCTTGACGGTCGCCATCAGGATCTTGCCGGCTGCCTGGTAGCTGCCACCGGCCGCGACATGGGCCTCCTTCTCGGCCTCCATATAGGGCATCAGCCAGGCCACGGCCTGTTTCATCACCCGGGCCGACTTGACCACCTGGGGCAGGAACATCTTGCCGGCGCCGAACAGGTCACCGACGACGTTCATACCGGCCATCAGCGGCCCTTCGATGACATGCAGCGGCCGCTCGGCCTGCAACCGGGCCTCCTCGGTATCGCTATCGATAAACTCGGTAACGCCATTGACCAGGGCATGCTTCAGCCGCTCCTCGACCGAACCGTCGCGCCACGCCAGATTGACCACCTGGACCTGGCCCTTTTCGCCCTTGTACTTCGGCGCGATGTCGACCAGATATTCGGTATTGCTGATATTGTGACGCTGCGGCCGGTTGAGGATGACGTCCTCGACAGCCTGGCGCAATTCCGGGTCGATGGCGTCATAGACCGGCAGATCGCCGGCATTGACGATGCCCATATCCATCCCGGCCTGGATGGCGTGATACAGGAACACCCCGTGGATCGCCCGGCGCACCGGTTCATTGCCGCGGAAGGAAAACGACACGTTCGACACCCCGCCGGATACCCGGGCATAGGGCAGGGTCTGCTTGATGATGCGCGTGCCCTCGATAAAGTCGACGGCGTAGTTATTGTGCTCGTCGATCCCGGTGGCGACGGCGAAAATATTCGGGTCGAAAATGATATCTTCGGGCGGAAAACCGACCTCGTCGACCAGGATACGGTAGGCGCGAGTACATATCTCGACCTTGCGCGCCGCCGTATCGGCCTGGCCGGTTTCGTCGAAAGCCATGACCACCACCGCAGCACCATATTTCAGGCATTCGCGGGCGTGGTGGCGGAAGATCTCCTCGCCTTCCTTCATCGAGATCGAGTTGACGATCGCCTTGCCCTGGACGCACTTCAGGCCAGCCTCGATGACCTCCCATTTCGACGAGTCGATCATCACCGGCACGCGGGCGATATCGGGCTCAGCGGCCAGCAGGTTGAGATAGGTCCGCATGGCCACTACGGAATCGAGCAGGCCTTCGTCCATATTGATGTCGATCACCGACGCCCCGGCCTCGACCTGCTGGCGCGCCACGTCCAAAGCCGCGGCATAGTCGCCCTCGACGACCAGCTTGCGGAACCTGGCCGACCCGGTCACGTTGGTGCGCTCGCCGATATTGATGAAGGTAGGGGTCATGAAGGGACTTTCGCGTCGTCGTGTGGGGCGGCCCGTCAAAGCTGCCAATAAGGATTTCCGGATTTATACCTGCGCGCCAGGCTTTCAATTGGCGCATAGGCGGCATTGCAGTCGTCCGAAGCGTAGGGAACGGCCTCCATGTCACGAATGAAGGCAAGGAAATCCGGGTGGAAGCGCAGGACACGCAGCCCGTAGGTTTCAAAGCCCTCCTTGGCGCTGATCCGGGCGGGCTTGCCCTTGGCGTCGTAATAGGACTTGGTCTTGCCGCTCATGAGGTATTCATGGGTGTGCAGCATCCACTGGGCGAAGATACGTACAGGCAGGATGCCGGCCTGAAGAAATTCCCATTCCTGCAGCTGCAACACCCAGAAACTGTTAAAGAAGTATTTGATGTCGTATTCGGAAAGGGTCTTGTCCGAGCGGTAAAAGCGAAGGTCTATGTCGTGACTGAGCCGTGTCAGTTCGGCATATTTTTCGGAAAACGTCAGATAGGCATCCAGCGACTTTTCTTTGGTTGATATGTCGAACCCGGCTCTGACCTGGCGATAGGCGAGGAGAATGGCAAAAATAGCCGCCGTGGTGTAGATGCCGGTGAACATCAGGGTCATCATGAAGATGAGGTGGTCAGACATCATGGGGTTTGGTCTTCCTCATACATGCCAGGCTCTGTCTCTAAAACGCCTACGCTCGCTGCCAACCGCCGAAAGGCCGGCTCGAGCCATCCCTTATCGTGCACCAGGGCCAGGGGGCCGTCGAACCAGCGTCCCTGAGACACCCAGGCCGACATATTGGCCCACAGCACGTAGGGATTATCGACTTCAACTGCCGCGTCGAGATGCTCCCAGTCCGGCGGGTAAACGACTCGGTCCTCGATGGTGCGATAGATTACGTCGGGTATCTCAAAACGGTTGATGGCGCGACAAAACCGGTCTTCCAGATCGAGGTCTGCACCAAGGTCGGCCGGCGTTAAAGACCTGAGGTCATCTGCCCTGGCGATCAATTCTGCCGCCCAATCCGCGTGATCCGTCACTTCCGCGCCCTTTTCACAGCCAACTCTATCTGCCCATTGAGAAAATCGACAAAGGCGATCCCCTGGGCCTTCAGTGACTTCGGGTACAGTGACGCCTTGGTCAGGCCCGGCAGAGTGTTGGTTTCAAGATAGACCGGCCCCTTATCCGAAATGATAAAGTCCGAACGCGAATAACCGCTGCACGACAGCGCCCTGTGCGCCTTGATCGCCAGGTCCTGAAGTTGCGCCATGATCTCGGGCGCGAACCGCCCCGGGCAGATTTCCTGCGTCCCGCTGGCGAGATATTTGCTTTTGTAGTCGAATACGCCATCCGCCGGCACGATCTCGACCGGCGGCAGGGCGATCAGCGACCCGTCGGCCTGTTCCAGCACGCCGCAGGTCGATTCCGCGCCCGTAATGAACGGCTCGATGACATAGGGCGTTGCGGCGGCGGCCCGGCGCACGGCGTCAAGGTCCTGGGTCGTATTGACGAAGATCAGTCCAAAACTCGACCCGTCCTGCGACGGCTTGGCAACCAGCTTGCCATAGTGACTCAACGCCTCATCGATGTCTTCAAGCGCGATACCGGCGGGCGCCACAACCCCGCCCGCCGCCGCAAAAACCTTGGCGCGCACCTTGTCGAAGGCCAGGTTCGACGATGCCGACCCCGATCCGGTGAACGGCACGCCGCGCATTTCGCACAGCACCTGGAATTCGCCGTTTTCCGGCGATCCACCATGCAGTGCCAATACCAGCACACGCCCCTCGTCCGATGCCCGGTCCATGGCCTGGGCGACCGTGCCCAGAACCTCGCCATCGGCCGTAAAGGCGAACTCGAACGGCCGCTGATGGCCCATAAGCGACTCGCGCGACGTGGCGTGAACCCGTCCGTCAGCGTCCCAGAACCACAGATCGGCGGCCGGCAAGGCGTCGGCGATCGCCTGGGCGGTGGCGGTGGAGACCAGGGCTTCGCGGCTGTTGCCGCCAAAAAGAAGGGTTGTACGCATGCTATGTTCCAAGGCTTGTGGCGCAGCCTTATTAGAGACTGGATCCTGTCGCCACAACCCCGTTTTGTCAGGCTTTCAGCGATGCCTGACGTTGAGCGATCAGGTTGACGACGCGGTGGCTGGAGAGGAAGGCGCCCTGCTGCCACGAGGTGATGTGGCTGAGGTGGTCGCCGGCGAAATAGATCGGGCCGTCGGGCTCGCTGAGCAGGTCATAGGCCGCGCGGTCATCCGTCGCCAGATCACCGGCCAGGCCCAGCGTATAGGGCATCTGGCCCCAGTGCACGATGGTCGGCGCCTTCATCTGGGCGGATTGACCGGGGTGCAGTCGTTCGACCGTGTCGCGGGCATAGGCGATCTGATCCGGCATGGACCGCGCGGCCATACGACCGTCGAAGGCATAGCCGGCGATCAGCACGCCCTGCTCGGCATGGAAACGGTCGGACGGATACCAGGTCATGAAGGTATCGCGCTCGGTAAAGGACAGGCCGCCGTAGATTTCGTCATTGCGTTCCCAGAAGCGCGGGCTCTGGAAGGCGATCTTGTAGCCGTCGAAATAGATGTCCTTGTTCTTGGCAATCGCCGCCTTGACCGGCTTGGAGAAATCGTTCTCGATCCCCGCCAGCACCGGCAGCGGTATGGTGCAGATACAGTAGTCGGCGGCGATCATGTCGGGCTGGCCGGCCACCTTGTCGTAGTAATAGATCTCGACGCCTTTGCCACGCTTGCGGATGCGTTTGACCTCGCAACCCTTGCGGATCACCTGGCCCAGCCGCGCCTCGAAGGCGACGGGGATACGATCCATGCCGCCAACCGGCTGTTGCATGGTCGCCTGGAAGGAGACGTCGTCGGCAAAACACGCCATGGCCTGGACAAAGCCGTCGCCGCACACATCGAATGGCAGGGCGGGATTGGGTTTGGCTGATTGGGCGCCTGCGCCTGGCGGTACGCCATAGCCCGCACTTTCGGCGCCGGTATAGGTCAGGGCCTCGGTCAATCCGCCCCAGGGTTTCAGCACGTCAAGCATCTTCTTGCGGTCATCGCCGCTAAAGACGTCGTCCAGCGCGCCCTTGTTGGTCGCCTTGGCCAGAAGTTCGGCGAGATGGCCGCGATAGTCGTAGATGGCCTGGCGCATCGAAATCGCCTTGCCGCCATTGAGCCGATCGGACTGGATGCGCGCCGGACCGGTCCAGTTGACCTCGGTCTCCATGGCGACGCCGAACTCGCGGCAATAGCCGAGCGTCAGATTGTGATGGCTCGGAATCCGCGCCGGACCGGCGTTGAAATATTGCCCTTCATCGAACTGGCAGATCTGTTTGGTGCCGTCGGTAAATTCGATCTCCGTACCCTTGCGGACGGTGAAGTTACGTCCGCCGGCGCGATTGCGCGCTTCCAGAATGGTGCACTGATAGCCCGCCTTGCCCAGTTCATAGGCTGCAGACAAACCCGCCGGTCCGGCGCCCAGGATCACGACCTTGACACCCTTGCCCGAACCCGGCGCAAGGTCGGGAACCGTCGCCGCTTCGGCCACGCTGGCAAAGCCCATGGCCTGCATGGCGCTGTATAGTCCCGCGCTGCCGGTTACTGCCGCGAAACGCATCAATATCTGCCGTCGTGTTGTCATGTTCAGCCCCTTTTGATTACGATTGTGATCGATCGCTATCGCAGCGGCGAAAGCCTGACCAGCCTTACTGACGCCAAATATCGCCGACCTTTCGCCAGATTTTACGCCAGTTCGAAAGGCTCCAGTCCGGCCAGGCGCAAGGCCCTGGGTCGTTCCGGTATCTGCCGCGGCGTCACACCCCGGACTTCGTCGGCCACATGCTTGATATGGTCGGGCGTCGTGCCACAGCACCCGCCCAGAATATTGACGATCCCGTGCTTGGCCCAGTCGTGCAGTTCGTGCGCCGTCTCGTGCGGCTGCTCGTCATACTGCCCCATGGCGTTGGGCAGGCCGGCATTGGGATAGGCGGCGACCAGACAGTCGGCGACCCGCGACAGTTCTGCAATATGCGGCCGCATCAGGTCGGCGCCCAGAGCGCAGTTGAAACCGACGGCGAAGGGCTTGGCGTGCTTGACGCTGTTCCAGAAGGCCTCGGCCGTCTGACCCGACAGGGTCCGCCCCGACCGGTCGGTAATGGTGCCGGAAATCCAGATCGGCAGCGCGTCCTGGGCCTCATCCTCCAGGTCGAGGATAGCCTTGATCGCCGCCTTGCAGTTCAGCGTGTCGGTGATGGTCTCGATCAGGTACATATCGACCCCGCCGGCATAGAGAGCGGCGATCTGCTCGCGATAGGCCTGATAGACCTGGTCGAATGTGACCAGTCGCGCACCGGGATCATTCACGTCCGACGACATGCTCAGCATCTTGTTGAGCGGCCCGATCGAGCCCGCCACAAAGCGTGGCTTGTCAGGATGCTCAGCCGTCCAGCGATCGGCGATCTGGCGAGCGATCTTCGCGCCTTCGAAATTGATATCGATGCAGTCCTGCAGCGACAGCCCGTAGTCGTCCTGGGCGATGGTGGTCGCCGAGAAGGTATTGGTCTCCGAAATATCGGCGCCGGCGGCATAATATTGCTCATGCAGGTCAGCGATAATGTCCGGCCGTGTCAGGCATAATATATCGTTATTGCCCTTCAACTGGCCATTATGGCTGGCAAAGCGGTCAGCGCGGAAGTCCGCTTCGTCCAGGCCACGGCGCTGGATCATCACGCCCCACGATCCGTCGAGGATGAGGATACGTTCCCTGGCCGCCTGCTTCAGCGCGGCAATGCGTTCGGCTCTTGTCACTGTTGTATCTCCGATGCGCTGACACCGATCTGCCTAAGCACAGAGGCGTCCTGCTGCCGCTTCAGCTCCGCCTCGAAAGCGGCCTTTGCCGTCGGCAGAAAGGCCTGGAATTCGTCCGGATCAATGAACGGCAGGGCCTTGTCTTCCGGATATTTCGCCTTCAGGCTGGCCTGATACTTGGCTTCCATATGGGCAATATCGGGATGGTTCGCCAGGAAGATATCCGGCCGGATGCCGGCAAGGCGATCGAAGGTAATACGATAGTCGCGGACGATGGTGGGATAGTCCTTATTGTCGACGAGCACATTGCCGGCCACTGTCGTCGAGCCGTAGAACAGCACACGCAGCGGCGTGCCGTTATTGACCGCCGTCATGGTCCAGCAGGTATCACCCTTGGTATGGCCGGGTGTCAGGTGCGCCATCAGGGTCATCGACCCCAGGTTCAAGGTGTCACCCTCGCCGACGATGCGGTCGACCTTGACGGGCGGAAAAGGTCCCGGACCGTAGATATTGTCGCCGTCGCGCCGGCCGTTTTCGAGCGCGAAGCGATCGCCGGCACTGGACACCACCTGGGCGCCCGTATCGGCCTTGATCTGCGCCATGGCGCCGACATGGTCATAATGGGCGTGGGTCTCGACGATATAGCGGATGTCCTTTAGCTCGAAGCCGAGTGCCTTGATATTGGCTTCGACCTGATCCGCGACGCCGTCGGGGCCGGAATCGATCAGGATATGCCCCTGATCGGTGGTGATCAGATAGACCCCGACGCCCTGGGTGCCGACGAACCAGATATTATCGACGATGCGATAAGGCTTATGCGGGGCGCGCCAGGCAGGATCGTCCGGCAGGACATCGGCCTGAGCAGGCGCCACAAATACGGGCGCAACGACGGCGGGCGCGGTCAATCCAAGCAGGGCAAGAGCGAAAAAGACTTGTTTCGTGAAAAAGGCGGGCTTCATAGAGACGCTTCCTTAAGACCGAGTATCCGGCAGATGGCGAATACCAGATCGGCGCGGTTGAGGGTATAAAAATGGAAGTTCTCTACGCCTTCACGCTCCAGTTCAAGACACAGTTCGACCGCGACCGCCGACGCCAGCAGTTTGCGCGTCTCGGCGTCATCATCAAGGCCATCAAACAGGCCTTCCAGCCATTCGGGGACCTGCGCCTCACAGGCCTGGGCCATGCGGCGCAGACCTTTGAAATTGGTCACCGGCATGATGCCGGGCGTCAGTTCGATCTTGATACCGGCATCGGCCACGGCGTCGCGATAGCGCAGATAGGTCTCCGGTTCGAAGAAAAACTGGCTGATGCCGCGCGTCGCACCGGCGTCGACCTTCTGGCGCAGCACGTCGAGATCGAAGGCAGCGCTGGGCGATTGCGGGTGCTTTTCGGGATAGACACCGACACTGACTTCGAAATCGCCGA
Organism: Asticcacaulis sp. P2_C5; assembly: GCF_056404555.1. NCBI lineage: Bacteria > Pseudomonadati > Pseudomonadota > Alphaproteobacteria > Caulobacterales > Caulobacteraceae > Asticcacaulis > Asticcacaulis sp. P2_C5. Next base: position 216,887 of record NZ_JBFUDU010000005.1, on the reverse strand, counting down.
TGCGCCGGATCGCCTGCGTCAGTTCGGTGGCGTTCTGATAGCCGTCGTTGCGCGGCGTGTAATCACCCCAGCCCGAGGGCGGGTCGCCGCGCAATGCCACAATATGGCGCACACCGGCGTTCCAGTATCCGCGTATCACCTCGTCGACCTCTTCGCGCGACGCCTCGACGCAGGTCAGGTGGGCGGCAGGCTTCAGCCCCGTCTCATCCAGGATGCGCTTGACCGTGCGGTGGGTACGCTCACGCGTCGACCCACCGGCGCCGTAGGTGACCGACACGAAGGCGGGGGTCAGCGGCGCCAGGCGCGCGATCGAGGCCCACAGGGTCTGTTCCATCTCTTCCGTCTTGGGCGGGAAGAATTCGAACGACACCTTCAGATTGGCGCCGCCCACAGCCAAAGCGCGGGCTATGGGGGCCAGTTTTGGATTTAGGGCGGGGCTCATGAGGCAACCTGACTGAAAACGGGAGAGCGGGTGAAGCACCACAGGCCGACGGTCAGTCCGTCCGGCGTGTCGCTTTCCAGCCATGTGACTGTGCCGTCGCCGGCGAATCCAGCGGCGACGATGATGTGACGCATGTCGTCCTCGCTGAACCCGAGACGACGGTGCTGGTACTTCTCGCGCATGACCTCGAGATCATGATGGGCGAAATCGACGATCAGCAGCCGTCCGCCCGGACGCGTGATCCGCCCGGCCTCCGCTACAGCGCGCGCCGGATCGCTGAGGAAGTGCAGCACATGATGGATAACGACCAGGTCGGCGCTGCCGCTTTCCAGCCGCGTGTCATAGATGTCGCCGTGGCGGAACTCGACGTGATCCAGCGCCACGTCGTGCGCCTTGACGCGGGCGATGTTGAGCATCTGCTGTGACAGATCGAGCCCGATGGCGATTTTCGCCTTGTCGGCCAGCAAGGTCAGCATGCGCCCCGACCCCGTGCCCAGATCGACCACTGTATCGTAAGGCTGGCGCGACGCCATCTCGACGACACGCTGCTCCACCGTTGCTTCACCGACATAGTGGCGGCGAATCTCATCCCATTTCGGCGCGATGGTTTCGAAATAGGCCTCGGCCGACTGGCGCCGCGTCTGTCGAACGGCTTCCAGCGCCTTCAGGTCACCGGCAAAGCTGTCATCCAGCAGTTTCAGGATCGCATCCAGCAGCGGCCGAACGCCCGGCGCGCCGGACAGGCGGTAAAACACCCAGGCGCCGTCGGGGAAACGCTCGATCAGCCCAGCTTCACTCATCAGCTTGAGATGGCGCGAAATACGCGGCTGGCTCTGGCCCAGTATATTGACCAGTTCCATCACCGACAGCTCTTCGCGCGCCAGCAATCGCAGCAAACGCAGGCGCGTCGGTTCGCCGGCGGCCTTGAGCGCTTCGAGCAGGCTGTTGAAATCGGTGGGCGACGGATCAGTCATATAATCATATAAAGATATCTTTATATGATTTTGCAAGTGGTTTTTTATTCCTACCCTGCCTGCGGCAGCATATCACATGGTGAACGGCTGCGTCGCGGCCTATATAATGGCCTGCAACGACTCAAAGGATTGAACTCATGGCCAGGGACGGCATCAAGCTCGGCACTGCACTTATGCGCGGCCTGCAACGCAAATGCCCGTGCTGCGGTCAGGCGCCGGCCTTTCGCGGCTATCTCAAGGTGGTCGATTCATGCGCCCATTGCGATACGCCGCTCAGCCTGTACCCAACCGATGACGGCCCGGCCTATGTCACCATTATCCTGATCGGCCACCTGATCATTGCGCCGACCTTCCTGTTTCCCGCCTTTTGGGAAAGCCCGTTGACCATCGTCCCCTATCTGGTTGGCGCGATCGGCGCGGTGACCTTGATCGCCCTGCCCTTCGTCAAGGGCGCCTTTCTCGGCCTGCTTTGGTATCTGGGGCTGAAACAGATTCGTTAGAGCTCAAACGCCGTCGCACGGGCGCCCCCGATGGCTCGCGCAAACATGCGCGGCGGCCGGTCGGCCTTGCCAAGTCCTATCGGACCTGGAATCTTCATCTCGTAACGGCTTGACAGTCTTCGCCATCGGCGCGAAACGAGAGTCCGTTTCACGACAGGGAGTGCCATCATGGCCCACAAGTTCGAAATCCGCAAAAACAAGGCCGGCGAGTTCGTCGCCTACTTTGTGTATAACGGCGAAAGCATCTTCTGGACGGAAGGCTATTCGTCCAAGGCCTCGGCCAAGAACGCCATCGAATCGGTCAAGAAGAACGGACCCGAGGCGGAAGTTGAAGACAAGACGGTCGACTAGAGCAAAATGACTTTAGGTAGAATCGTCATTTCGCTCTAACTTTTTGTTTTGTCGCGCAATTTAACCGAAAAGTGGCGTCCACTTTATCGGATTGCGCTCTAATCCGTCCTGAATAACCAAAAACAACAAAAAGGCGGACGCTTCCCCCCACTCGACCGGGAAGCGTCCGTCTTTTTTATCCGCAGCCCGCAGACTGCGCCGGGCGTTGCCCGTCCCCCTGCCCCCCAGAACCAGGAAACGCCCATTGGTTTCAGGCGTGCCGGAAAACCAGCCCTGTGAGCCTATCCCAAGCCGAAAATCTTTTCAAGTCAAAGAACTTTTCAAATGAAAGTTTAGCGTCATTATAACACCGCAAATTCTAAATTTAATATAGTAAAAACAATAGGAAAATTTATTTTTTACTGCGAGTTACGTGGTCCTTTGTCACCTCGGGGACGGCATCGATAATCGCGCGCAAGGCGTCCAGATAGTCGTGCAGTTGCTTCAGGCCACGCGCCGTCAGCTGGATCGAGGTGCGACTCTTGTTGTCGATATGAAATTTCGAGGTCTTGACCAGTTTTGCGTCTTCGAGTTTTTTGATGGCCACAGACAGGGCGCCATCGGACAAGCCCAGTTGATCGCGCAATGAGACAAAATCCATCACCGACACATTGGCCAGGACAGTCAGGATGCTCAGCCGCGTCCGGCCGTGGACAATCTCATTCAGGCGGGAGGGATCAGGCGAACTCACCGGACGGCCCTGCGTGCGCCCACCCAGAACAGCAAACCTGGCGTGGTCAGCAGAGTCAGGCATGCCGACGCGAACAGCAGAGGCCGCCAGAAGTTGTCGACCACGAAAAAGAAGAGGACGGCCACGACGCCCCATGCCCAGGTCGGAATCAGCAGCCATGTCTTGCGGCTGGCCATGGCGGTCACGCCCATGGCGCTGGCGAACATCAGGCTTTGCATTCCACTCACCACCACGGGCTCGGCGGCATGGCGAAACATCATCCCGCCGACCAGAACCGGCATGCTGAGACATATGGCCGTCCACACGGCAGTGATCGCCTGGAACTCTTGTTTCAGGATCTTGGCCGTTCCCATGACCCTGACGATAACGAAACTGCCGATATAGCCCGCCAGGCCATTGATAATGAATATAGGCAGGTCGGGCAGGTCAATAATCTGGGCCGAGAAGTTCCACAGACCGGCCAGGGCGCTGACAAAACCCCACCACGCGATGACCGGACCGCCGGAGATAACGACCTCGTCATTGCGGCGAATGAGCTGGCTGAGCTCCTTTAATTCGTCGCCCATCAGGTAGAGATCGTCCGCTGTCGGCTTGGGAATGAGATCCTTGAATGGGTCGTGCCCCGCCATGTTTTGATGCCCCGCCACGCTTGATGCCCCGACACGTCTTGATGTCCGTCGTCACATAATATGACTCCGCCGGCCGCCACTAGGCAATCTTAATATTCAGCCCGGCTTTGGAACGGACCGCCTACTGCATCGGTCCCCGAACGGTCGAGTCGTCGATGGACCGCCGCATTTTCGCGACATGGATATCGACGCAGCGCCTGAAAGCGGTCTCGACAATTACGGCCATGTCGACCATGCCGGCCTCCCTGGCCAGGACCTGGACGTGGCGCAGCAGGTCAAGGATGGCGGTGGCCGAGGCGGTGGTGCCGCCTTCATCCGGATCCGATTGTTCAGACGTCTTCATAGAAAATTCCCCGGTTTATGAATTAGGTCTTGCGGCACCGCCGCCGGCCAGAACCACGGCGACAACGGCCTCGTCGGCACCATCGACGGCCAGCAGCCGCTCCAGTTCCGCGTCATAGAATGAGCCGTAGGCCAGGGACGGCAGGCCCAGCGCCGTCGCCGCCAGCAGCAGGTTCTGGCAGATGTGACCAGCTTCAAGCACGGCAAAACGGTAGCCGCGCGCGCCGTACTTCGTCATGGTCCGCGCCAGAACGGCCGTAATGATGAACGCGCACGGCGGCGCTGTCACATCCTTCGCCGCCTCCACCGCCGCGAAATCCCCAACCGGCGCGCCATAGTCGACCAGACTATGGGTGCGGGCGTCGTAACGCAGCGCGGCGCACCCCGGCTGCACGACATAGATCTCACACGGATACAGCGCTCCGGCAGAGGCATAGGGGCGCAGGTCAAAAGCGGCGTCAGCCACACCCGGTACAGGCTGCTTTGCATTGGTCCTTGCCGCCAGGGCCAGCAGCGCACTCAGTTGATCGCGCTCTATCGTTCCGCCAAGATCGCGCCGTCGCGCTGAGCGCCGTTGTGCCAGGACCGCGCCTAGACCATCACCGAGGCAGGTCGCGCACGCCTCGACCTCGGGCAGCGGCTCTACAACATCGAATGCCCCGGGCCGGCGCAGTTCAAGGGCGCTGTGGATGTGCCTGGGGTCGCGCAGATATTGGGCGATCCGGCGTTTGCGCCGATCCATATCGGCGCGGTGAAAGCGTGTCAGTTCCTGCGTAATCTCGACCTGTTCGTGGACGTGCGCCTCCAGATCAAAACTACTGGGGTGAAGCGCCAGGGGTATCAAGGTCTGGGTGTTCAGCGTCATGATCGGCCCTTCACGGAAACGGATGGGGATGCGGATTGAGCGGCCCGTCACCCAGGCCCCAGGCCCGCCGCCACTGCGCCAGGCGACGCGTATGCGGCACGCCTACGCAGTCGGCCCCAAAGATAAGCGGCTGTAGTCCGGGCACGACAACGCGCACGACCTGCATCTCCAGCGTTTCGACGTCGGCCGTCGTGACATTGACCATCGCCGGCGAAAAACCTTCCCTGTTCAGCGCTGCAACGATGTCGCGCAGGGCTGGCACGGGATCACGGATGAGGTCGTCGAGCACGACACGGTCGGGCGAATCCAGCAGGCCCTCGACGATCCGAAACCGTTCCGGCGGCCGGTAATAGACCAGGTGGTCCGACGGCTGGCGGATATCGCGCGCCTCCTGGATCCGCGACATATCGCGCCCCGACGCTGTCCAACTGTACAGGCCCTCGCACACGGCCTTTTCGACGGCGCGGATTATCGACGGCGAAGCCGCCGCCGACACCACGCCATGCCCGGTTTGGGACGTTACGACGCTCATCACCACATGGACGCCGCAGCTCCGGGCCAGGTGATACAGCCGCACGGACAGCCGATCGGATGTCAACGCCCGGCGCACCGCCAGGTCCAGCCGGCTTAATGCCGTGGCGGCATCGAGACGCGGCGGCTTGCGCTGCAGCAGCCAGAAGCTGGCGAAGACGTCGCGTTCGATCATTTCGCACAGGGCGCTGAGACACGCCCCTTCCGTCGTATTGCCACAGGCCAGGCCGGTCGAGTCGTTCTGGCAGATCACTTCGCCGTCCTGGGCCGGAACGTAGCCGAGCCAGGTCATGGCCGCCGGAACCATCACCGCATGGCCGTGCATCAGGTCGACACCTTGCGTCCACGCCCGCGGTGACTCCGGACAATAGGCCTGGACGTCGCTTCGCCCGGGGCGGATCAGCCGCGCCAGATCCAGTATCGGCGCGTTGAGAGCCCGGGCACTGGCCGTGACCAACTGGTCGGGCCAGTAGATCGACGCGGCATAGCGTTCCAGCGCCTCCCCGATGGCGGCCCAGCAGGCGGGCTGGCGCGCAAAGGCAGCGCCTGTGCCGCGCTCGATCGTGCGGACGGTACTGCGCCGGTTGGCCCGAAAATAGGCCGGCGGGGCAATAACCGCATGGGCCAGCCGGATGCCGAGGCCTTCGCGGGCGGGTGGTTCCTCGACGATACGCTCGATCAAGCCATAGCGCGGTGACACGGCCCGCTCCATGACACTGACCAACTCGCGCGAAAAGGCGCCGACAGCCGCGGCGATTTTCATGACGCGTCCCCACATACTGAGCCGCAGACCGGACAACGCGGCAGCCGCAGGACCTTGCTCCCCGAAAAGTTCATCTTTAGCATGTCGAAACACCACGCCATGCCGATCTCGGTATCGACATGCGCGCCCAGGGCCCAGCGTAACAGCTCCGTTCCGGCCAGGAGGGCGGCAAACTCTGCGAGACAAGGACTACTGGCCGACGATCCGGCGGTTTCGCAAGCGATGTCCACAAAACCTTGCCGCTGCAAGGCCTGGCCGCGATGCCAGGCACATTCCAGGCAGCCCGTAGAGCCCGGCACGATCATCGGCCCCCAATGCACGCTGGACCGGTCCAGCCATACCGGCAGGAAGGCCTGCCCCTGTACCACGGCCGTCCGGTTACGTTCGCGCAGCCAGTCCATATTGGCATGGTCACAGGCCGCGATCCTGCAGGCCGCGACCTTACCGGCATTCAGCTCATCTTCGTTGCGAACCGTGAAACCGGCGCCACGCAAGCTGCGGGTCAGCGCTGCGTGCAGACGCCCGTTTCCCTCTATCTGCATGTCGGGCAGAACCGAGGTTCGTTGGACGCCGGCATAATGGCGCAGCCACTCGACCAGCGGCTCCTGAGTGGCGCAGTGCGTATCTGTCGTCAGGATGCGTCTTTGGCACAGGACGCCGACCATTGCCTCCACGGCCTGCCGTTCGTCCGGCTCGGTCGACAAGGCCACCAGGGCGTCCCCGGTGGCACCTTCGCGGCATTGCCGCGTTACACGGCGCACCAGCCCCACTGGATCACGCATGGCAAAATCGCTGCCCGGAGCCCGAAACCGCACTGTCCCATCGTCATGTTCAAGAATATCGACCGCAGGGTCGATGACCAGTCTCGCCGTATCCATGGAATGGCCCCCAGATAGCCTTCAAGATCCGCACTGAAGAAAAAAGGCGTTTCCCCCCTCTCGACCGGGAAACGCCCCGCAGTTTACAGGCAGCAACAGCAGAGATCGTACCCGCCGAGCAGCCCGTCATCAGCGCTTCCGTCCAGTTCGACGATTTCGAAATATCCAGCCATATCCAGTCCCCTTCACTGTAACCAGCCACCAATGACCGGCATGGTTAACCTATCTGCAATCGATTAACTTATCAAGCTTAAGAACTTAAATAATTTAAGTAATACGGTAATATGATAACACTATACTTTGAATAACAAGCTGTATCTATTTTATTTATTGGCCTGGAAAAAATATTTTTTGCGAGTGACTACTCTTCCGTCGGCGGACGATCCTCATGGGGAATGGTCGCCATAAGTTCCTTCAGTTCGTCAAGATAGGCGTAGAAGGCCTTGCGCCCTTTTGACGTAATCTTGACGGTTGTCCGACTGCGTCCGGCATCGCTGCGTCCTTTGGCCAGTTCGACAAAACGCACCTCTTCAAGCTTTTTCAGCGCCAGATGCAGGCTGCCATCCTGCAGGCCCAAACGGTCGCGCAGTTCGACAAACTCCATCGAAGATTCGTTCGACAGGGCGGTCAGGACCAGGAAGCGATTGCGTCCATGGATGACATCATCGATTTGCGTCGGTTGATAAAGGCTCATACCAGATTCAGTCTACCCATTACGCGCCGGCCCATCGCACGCCCGCACACTCTGCCGCACATGCCATTATGCCTTCTTGTCCGCTAGATACAAATATACACAAGGCGCTGTCATAAAAGCCAGACACCCGAAGGAAAACAGGAAAGGCCGCCAATGTTCATCGGCGACGAACAGGATGGCCACAGCTGTCAGCATCCACCCTCCGGCCGGGAAAAGCAACCATCGATTGTGACTGGCCGTGGCGGACACGGCCGTTACAAGCGCAAAAATGATGCATTCATAGCCCGACATCAGGAACAGATCGATCACCTTGCGAAAGATCGTGCCCACGGCAAAAATCGGAATGGAGATCACACCGACGAACCACGCCGTGGAAATGGCTTCGTTGCGCCAGAATTTCAGCACCTTCTCCAACTTCAGCCATCGCTTGAGGATCAGCATGCCGATCCCTCCGGCCAGCAACTCCAGCGGCGCCACCGCCACCACCGGCAACAGGCCGAAATTTTCGAAGGCGGTCCAAAGGGATCCCAGAGCGATACACAACCCCCACCATGCCGCCACGGGCGCACCGTTCATGACCACCGCCTCACCACGGCCAACCATGGCTCGCAGTTGCGTCAGTTCGCTGCCCATCAGGCGAACATCGTCATGCGTAAGTGATGGAAAGATATCCTTGAGGGGATCACTATGCTGCATGGCGCGTTTCCAGTCCCTTGGTCCAGTCTCTTGGCCCATCCCCCGGCGCGTAGGCCACCACGGAAATACCTGTTAATTCCCCGATTCCATTAAGCATAAATCTGGCTGTCTGGGTAGCAGAGCCGCAATAATTGGATCAAAGCACAAGAAAATTTTCAATCGACGGGCGATTTTCATCTTGTTTTCCGCATATTTGTTTGCATAGATTCGCGTTCTATCATCATACCATCCCTTATATGCTGATAAAACCGACGAGCGCACATCCGAAAGTTGTTGTCGCTTCTCAGGGTTGCGCAACGAAAGACAATGAGTTCATGACAAGCGAAGATAATGCCCCCAATCCTGTTGACGTTCATGTCGGCGGCCGCGTCCGGACACGGCGCAAATTTATGGGCCTCAGCCAGACGGATCTGGCGGTTTCCATAGGCCTCACCTTCCAGCAGGTGCAAAAGTACGAACGCGGCTCCAACCGCATCAGCGCGTCGAAACTGTATGACATCGCGCATACCCTGAAGGTGCCCGTGGACTATTTCTTCCAGGGCTACGGCGGAACGGAAGTCGATTCCGAAGCCACGGAAGCCGATGCGCAACAGATCGCACAAAACCTTCTCATGACACCCGAAGGCATAGAGCTGGCGACCGCCTTCCCGCGCATTCGCAGCAGCCGGCAACGCCAAAAGGTCCTCGACCTCGTCCGTTCGCTGGGCAATGGCGATGCCGAGACCGACGACGCCCACTGACCCTGTCTCTTCCATGAAAAAAGCGCTCCCTGTCGGGAGCGCTTTTTTTGTTGCAGGACCATAATCAGGTCACGCCATGGTCAGGGCGTCCTGAATCAGGGCGATCGAGCCCTGGGCCTCTTCGGTGCAGTCCATCGACAAACGGTCGATTTCTTCCTGGGCGAAGCTGCGCATCAACTGGGCAGCCTGCGGCGACAACGCCATCAGGGTGCGGGTCGAGGCACGGGCCAGGGCCAGGGCGGCATCAGCGTCGACAAGATTGGCGGTGTCGCGTGCGACAGCCAGGGCATACAGACGCGAGGCCACATTCGGGGAGGAATTAGCCATCATTCTCTTTTTGGGCATGGGCGTGAATACAGGTAATCTACTAACGTCTCTGTACGAGCGGCAAACACACACACGCCAACCGGAGACAAACGCAAGTCTTGTTGAGTGTAATTATAAGTCTGAATGTGACGAAAGCTAGACTTTAGCCCGCTACCACTTTTTTGCAAAAATCTGTCATGTAATTGTAATACCAGCGATATTTGAGCCGGTTGAGCGAAAATATATTAAATATTTCAAATTTTCGAAATTTTTTCCCGTGATAGCGCTAACTATCGCAAAAATATTCTGTCTTTATGGAAATTTTATACGGTTAAGATGACCGATGTTAGGTCAAATATGGCACAATTGTGTCAATTTTGCGCCGTGTGTATGGCGGCCGGCCATGAAAAGCATCGTGGCCGGCCCGCTTTGCAATATTCTGTCAGCTTTTGAAAAGGCCGCCGATCAGACCGCCCACACCTTCACTGCCACCCAGACTGCTCAGCACATCGCCGAGATTATCCGGCACGTGGCCGTTCGGCGTCAGGCGGCTGACGATTTCCGGCAACAGGGCCGGCAGATGGCTGGCATCGATACCGAACTGACCGGCCAGCTTCTGCAGTGTGTCCGATCCAAGGACCGCGTGCAACTGATCGGCCGACACCGGCAGGTTGGCGCCCGTCCCGATCCACGATTGGACCAGTTCGCCCATGCCGCCCTGCTGGAATTTCGCGACCACGTCCTGCAATCCGCCATTGCCCAGGGCGCCCGCGGCCTGTGACAAAATACCGTCGAACTTGCCGCCCTCCATGGCGCCCAAGGCTTCTTCAAAAAGTCCCATCTTCGTCTCCAATGCCGGCTGCTGGCCACGATCCAGAAAGCGCAGTTACCGCCGCAAGCCCCCGAAAGCCAATCACATGGATGTAATAACGCAAAACCCACCGCTTTCGCAGTGGATTCCGCGCTGGTCAGCGCTGCAGCGATTCCGGGTCCAGGGGCGCGCCCCTGGTTACCAGATGATGTGGCTCAGCAGGCCGGCATTGTCGGCCTTGATGCCGACGACCGTAATCACATTGCCGCCGCCCAGGTCGATCAGGGTATTGGCGCCCGAGGTCGTCAGGGTGACGCCGCCGCCGTGATCGACGCCATGGGTATAGGCCGAGATATCGAGCATGTCGCCCTGGGCGGCCGAGAAATCCAGCACCCGGTCGAGGCCGCTCGACAGCCCGAAGACGAAATGGTCGGCCCCGCCGCCACCGGTCAGGCGGTTATTACCCGTATTGCCGGTGATGACGTTATCCAGGTTGTTGCCTGCCCCGGCGATATTGCCGGTGCTGATCAGGACCAGGTTTTCGGCATTGTCCGCCAGGGTATAGGAGTTGAGCGCGATGACCGTGTCAGTGCCGCCGTCGGCCAGTTCGACAACAACATCGGCGCCGCGATCGGCCATGTAGGTATCGTCGCCGAGACCACCGGCCATTGTGTCGTAGCCGCCACCGCCGTCGATCAGGTTGTTACCGGCGGTTCCGGTTATGCTGTTGCCCAGACTATTCCCGGTCGCGTTGAGCGCCGAGCCTGTCAGGACCAGGTTTTCCACCATCGTCGTAATCGAATAAGAGACGCTGGCATAGACTGTGTCCGTGCCTTCATCCTTATATTCGTGAACCTCGTCGCTGGCGTCGTCGATAAAGTAGCTGTCGTTGCCGAGGCCGCCATACATCTTGTCGATACCCACCCCGCCATCGATGACGTCGTCACCCTCCAGGCCATAGAGCAGGCTAGCCCCGGTATTGCCGGTGAGATGGTTGTCGAGCGCATTGCCCTGGCCGCGCAGGTCGTAAACGCCGGTTTGGACCAGGTTTTCGACATTGTCGCTAAGGGCATACTTGACCGCGGCATAGACCGTGTCGCTGCCCTGGCTATCCAGTTCGGTGACCATATCGGTCATCCTGTCGACATAGTAGCTGTCATTGCCTGCGCCACCGGCCATCGAGTCGCTGCCGGCACCGCCGTCGAGATGGTTGTTGCCGTCATTGCCGGACAGGGTGTTGGCCAGGGTGTTGCCGGTGGCGTCTATATCGGCGCTGCCGGTCAGGGCGATCGTCTCGACATAGCTGCCGCCAGCCGCGAAGGAGACCGAGGCATAGACAGTGTCGTTGCCCTCGCCGCTGTATTCGCGGACCTGGTCGCCCGTGTCGTCGACATAGAAGCTGTCATCACCCAGGCCACCGTACAGGCTGTCCGCGCCTGCACCGCCATCGATTATGTCGTTACCGCCCAGGCCGCTCAGCAGATTGCTGCCGCTATTGCCGGTCAGGCTGTTGTTGTCACCGTTACCGGTGCCGCGCGTATTGCCAGAACCCGTCAGGACCAGGGTCTCGACATTGGCCGACAGGACGTAGGTCGATGCAGCCATGACCACGTCGCTGCCTCCCGCCGCCAGTTCGGTTATCACGTCAGTGGAGCGGTCAACGATATAGGTGTCGTCGCCGGCGCCGCCGACCAGGGTGTCCGCGCCGCTGCCGCCATCGATCAGGTTGGCGCCCGCATTACCGGTCAGAAGGTTGGCGAGGTTATTGCCGGTAGCGGTGAAGTCGCCGGTACCTTCGAGGGTCAGGTTCTCGATGGCGCCAAGCGCCGCCAGCGAGAGACTGAGACCGGCCAGGACGGTATCGCTGCCTTCGCCCGTGTATTCGCGAATGACGTCGGAGAGGCTGTCGACATGGAAGGTGTCGTCGCCGAGGCCGCCGATCAAGGTATCGACACCGGCGCCGCCATCCAGAGTGTCGTCGCCGTCGAGACCGAACAGGCTGTTGCCGCCGATATTACCGGTGATGACGTTGTCGAGCGCATTGCCGGTGCCGCGCAGATTGGCAGTTCCGGTCAGGGTCAGGTTCTCGACATTGGCGCCCAGGGTGAAGGTCACCGACGACAGGACCGTGTCGATACCTTCGCCGGTGTCTTCGATCACTGCATCGCCGGTCTGCGCCACGATATAGGTGTCGTTGCCCGAGCTGCCCAACATGCTGTCGTTACCTGCGCCGCCATTGATACTGTCGTCGCCGCCGAGGCCGTAGAAATATTCACCCGCCGACGTTCCGGTCAGGACATCATTGCCGGGCGTGCCGGTGATGGCGGCAGCGATGGACAGGGTGATGGTCGCCACCGTGCCGTCATAGTCGCCGTCATTGGCGCGGAAGGTGAAGCTGTCGCCGCCGAAATAGCCGGTGTCAGGCGTGTAGACCCAGGCACCCGTCTGGACGTCGAAACTGGTCAGGGTGCCATGGCTTGGCCCGGTGACGATGGCGAAGGTCAGCGGGTCGTTTTCCGCGTCGCTCGCCGTGACCGTGCCCGACAGGCTGTGGTTTATCGGACCCGCGGCGTTGGCCGCATGGGCGACCGGTGCCTGCTCGATCGTACCGGCGATGGCGAAGGTGCCATTGTCGAAGCGCAGATACTCGATGCCGGTCAATTGGTCGCGGCCGTCGGCCCCAGTGACGGTGTAGACCCCGCCCGATTCGGTAACTCGGTAGGCCGACTTGTTGCCAGCGAAGACAGCAGTGTCGCTACCCGTGCCGCCGTCGATTGAGTCGTCACCCAGGCCACCGGTCAGGACGTTATTGCCGACATTGCCGGTGATGAGATTGGCCAGGGCATTGCCCGTGCCGTCGATGGCGCCGGGGCCATCCAGGGTCAGGTTCTCGATCCGCGCGCCGAGGGTGAAGGTGACCTCGGAGATGACGAGGTCTATCGCGCCGTCGTCGACAGCCTGGCCGGTCAGTTCGTCCGCGACATCGCCGGCGTCGTCGACATAATAGGTGTCGGCGCCATGGCCGCCGATCAGCAGGTCGTGGCCCGAGCCGCCGTCGAGACGATCGTCGCCGTCGCCGCCGTCCAAGGTGTCGTTGTCGTCGTCGCCGACCAGCAGGTCATTACCGCCGAGGCCCGACAGGCTGTCTTCGCCGCCGAAACCGCGCAGGCTGTCATTGTCGGACGTGCCGGTCAGGGTATCATTGATCAGGCTGCCGTCGATGATGACGCCGATATGCGCCGTAGCTAAGTCGACGGTGATGTCGTTGAAGCGGACATATTCGACTCCGTTCAGGTGATCGGTCGCTTCATCGCCATTTTCCGGGAAGTTGTCGACCACGACATAGCCGCCCAGGCCGTCGGCAGCGATGGTAAACTGGCCGCGGACATTGCCATAGACGGCCGTGTCGCTGCCCAGGCCGCCATCGAGCGTATCATTACCCAGGCCGCCGGTGAGCACGTCATTACCGTCCCCGCCCAGCAGGGTATCGCTGCCCGCGCCGCCGGAAACCGTGTCATGGCCCGTGCCGCCGTCCAGGCTGTCGTCGCTGCCGGCCCCGGTCAGGCTGTCGTCGTCATTGCCGCCCGACAGAGTGCCCGAGCCGCTCAGCGTATCGTTGCCGTCGCCGCCCGAGGCCGTGCCCGAGATCAGGGTAATGACGTCGTCGCCCGTTTCGCCGTTCAGAACGCCGGCGCCGCCCAGGGTATCGTTGCCGATGCCGCCATAGAGGTTATTGGCGCCCGAAGTGTCGCTCAGCACGTCATTGCCGGCATGACCCCACAGGTTGTCATTGCCCGCGCCGCCGGTGACGTTGTCGTCGCCATTGCCGCCGTCGAGTGCGTCGTTGTTATCGCCACCAGCCAGGGTGTCGTCGCCCTCGGCGCCCAGCAGCTGGTCGTTGCCGAAGCCGCCGTTCAGGACATCGTTGCCGTCATTGCCATACAGGTCGTCAGCGCCGTCGCCGCCGTCGGTCGTGTCATTGCCGGAGCCGGAGACAATGGTGTCGTCGCCGGAGCCGCCGTCGAGTACGTCATTGCCATTAGCTGCGTCGATCGTGTCCTGGCCGCCGCCGCCCAGGACGGTGTCATCGCCGTCGCCGACCGTGATGGTGTCGTTACCTTCGCCGGTTTCCACGCGGTCATTGCCATAGCCGCCATCGACCGTGTCATCGCCATTGCCGGAATAGACCAGATCGTTGCCATTGCCGGCGCTGACCGTGTCATTGCCGTCGCCTCCGGTGATCGAGTCATCCAGGCTGGTGCCCGGCTGATTGTCGTCATAGGCCGTGCCATCTACGACATAGCCGCCCATGATCACGGCTGCTTCATGATCGAAGGTCAGGGTCTCGATATTGGCAAAATGGTCGACCGCGAGGTTGTCATGACGGACCAGGGCGTAGGTGCCGTCGCCCAGCAGGACCATCGAATAATCGTCGCGATTACCCGCCAGGTTCAGGCTGTCGGTCCCGGCGCCACCGTCGATCTCGTCGGAGCCCGCGCCGTTGGCCTCGATAGCGTCGTCGCCTTCGCCGCCAAGCAAGGTGCCGGCGCCGGACAGGGTATCGTTGCCCGTTCCACCGTCGAGACGGTTGATGCTGCCGGAAGCCGACAGGCTGTCATTGTCGTCGCCACCATACAGGCTGTCGTTGCCCGAGGTGCCGTTCACAGTGTCTTCGCCGCCATCGCCGTACAGCGCGCCGGAACCCGCGACGGTGTCGTTGCCGTCGTCGCCATGCAAAACGTTGCTGCCCACGCCGTCGGTCACGCTGTCGCTGCCATCGCCACCGCTGATCGTGTCGGCACCGGAATCGCCGGTCAGGTTGTCATTGCCGTCATTGCCCTGGATCAGGTCGTCCTGGTCGCCGCCGGAAATGTTGTCGGTACCCGCCCCGCCGGTCAGGTAGTCTTCACCACCACCGCCGGTGATGCCGTCATTGCCATCGCCGCCCGAGACCAGGTCGTCTTCGTCGCCGCCGTTCAGCATGTCGTCGCCGGCGTCGCCATAGATCAGGTCGGGTTCGGTACCGCCGTCGACCGTGTCATTGCCGTCGTCGCCGTGGATTTCGTCACTGCCCGCCAGGCCATTGATATAGTCGTTGCCGTCCCAGCCATGGATGGTGTCGTCGCCGGAGCTGACGTCGTTCGAACCAAGTCGCGACGAGGTGACCTCGCTGCTCGAATGGTCCGAAATGGTGTCGTTATGGACCGATCCATCATAACTGTAGCCGAAGTTGGGCGTACCGATATAGTCGCCATCGGCAAAGACCAGGGTATAGACGCCGTAGAGTGTGTCTTCGCCTTCCGGGCTGCCGCCGCGGTTGTCGGTGACCACGATGTGGCCATTGGTTTCGACCACCGTGTAGTCGTTGCGGTTGCCGCTGTAATAGGCGATGTCAGGCGATTCCTCCGAAGCGCCGCCACCGTAGACGCGGTCATTGCCGCCACCGCCATGGAAGCTGTCACTGCCCAGGCCACCGTTGAGCCGGTCATCGCCGCTATCGCCATAGAGATTGTCATTGCCGGTGTCGCCGTCGATGACGTCATAGCCCGAGCCGCCGCTGACCACATCGTTGCCGGTATTGCCGGCCAGCGAGTCGTCACCACCACCGCCGCTCAGCGTATCGTCGCCATCCGAACCGTACAGGGTGTCGAACGCATTGCCGCCACTGAGGACGTCGTTGCCGGCTTCGCCGTCCATAAACTGGTTGGAATCGTAGGGCCAGACCTGCGCGATGCTGTCATTGCCGTCACCGCCCATGGCAACCGAGGCGCCATAGACATTGATCTGGTCGTTGCCGACGTCGCCGGACAGGGTGCCGGTACCCGACAGGACGTCCGCACCGAACCCGCCATGCAGCTCGCCTGTGCCGAAGATCTGGTCGTCGCCGTCGCCACCGGACAGGCTGTTGGCGCCGTCGCTGTCGGTCAGGCTGTCGTTGCCGGCGTCGCCCGCCACAGTGTCATCGCCCGCGCCGCCATAGACCTGGTCTTCGCCGTTGCCGGCTCTGACCCGGTCGTTGCCGCTATCGCCATAGACGACGTCATAGCCGTCGCCGGCGTCCAGCGAATCGTTGCCATCGCCGCCGCGGAGGATGTCGTTGCCACCCAGACCCACCAGGGTATCGCTGCCGCCCAGGCCGACCAGGCTGTCGTCATTGACGCCGCCGCTCTGGCTGTCCGGACCGGTCGCGCCAGTATGGATGGCGCCCGCCGTACCGCTGCTGAGGCCGAAGGTCTGGTCGGCAAAGACCACGGTTTCGACGCCGTTAAGCGCGTCCTGGCCTTCGTCGCTGCGATTGGCGACGACGATATAGCCGCCGGAACCATCGGCGATGACCGAGTAGTAGAGGCGCGTGGCGCCCCAGGTCGCCAGGTCGTCGCCCGCGCCGCCGGTCAGGGTATCGTCGTTCAGACCACCGGACAGGGTGTCATTGTCGGCACCGCCGTCCATTGTGTCGCTGCCCTGGCCGCCGCTGATGACGTCGCCGCCGGCGTCGCCCGCCAGGGAATCGTTGTTCCCGTTGCCGAAGAGCGTGTCATTGCCGTCGCCACCCGACAGGGTCTGGCTGCCGTCGACATAGGCATAGGGGTTCCAGCCGGCCAGGACGTCGTCGCCCGTGCCACCTTCGCCCGTCCCGCCGCCATTGATGTACAGGGTGTCGTTGCCGGCATCGCCCTGGCCCAGATTGTGGGCAAAGATGATGTCGTTGTCGGCGCCGCCCGACAGGGTGCCCGAGCCATAGAGATAGTCGTTTCCGGCGTCGCCTGACAAAGTGCCACCTTCGGCATTGGTCAGGTAGTCGTCGCCGTCACCGCCGGAAATGGCGTCGGTACCGGTGCCGGCCTCGACCGTGTCATTGCCGCTTTCGCCCGCCACCGTGTCATTGCCGCTGCCGGCCGTGACGATGTCATTGCCGACGCCGCCGGTGATGCTGTCGCCGCCATGGCTGCCGTCGATCGTGTCGTCATCGGCGCCGCCATCCATGCGGTCATCGCCTTCGCCGCCATAGAGGTGGTCGAGGCCGTCGCCGCCCATCAGGGTATCGGCGCCGCTGTCGCCCGACAGGACGTCATTGTCCACGCCGCCAAGCAGGGAATCATTGCCGTCGTCGCCGAACAGGCGGTCATTGCCTTCAAAACCCGTCAGGGTGTCGTTGCCGATATCGCCGATGATGATGTCGTCGCCGTCCGTGCCGTTGAGCGCCAGGCCGGCATTGCTATAGGGCCGCAGTTCCAGTTCGGTATCGGCAAAGACCAGGCGTTCGATGCCGTAGAGGACGTCGCTGCCGTCGCTGCCGCGCTTGTCATAGACCAGGGCGCCGCCGACGACGAAGCCGTCGTCATCGACCGTATAGGTGACGACATAGTCGGCGCTTTCGATACGGACATGGTTGTCGTCATCGACCGTGGTGGTATGGCTCGACATGTTGCCGCTGAAATAGGCCT
This sequence comes from Asticcacaulis sp. P2_C5, assembly GCF_056404555.1. Taxonomy (NCBI): domain Bacteria; kingdom Pseudomonadati; phylum Pseudomonadota; class Alphaproteobacteria; order Caulobacterales; family Caulobacteraceae; genus Asticcacaulis; species Asticcacaulis sp. P2_C5. The sequence goes on along the minus strand of NZ_JBFUDU010000005.1, from coordinate 199,190 downwards.
TGTCGGAGCCGGAACCGCCATACAGGATATCGTTGCCGGTACCGCCGACGAGCGTGTCGTCATTCTGCCCACCGACCAGGGTATCGTTGCCGGCATTGCCATACAGGGCGTCGTTGCCGAGACCGCCGTCGAGATATTCGTTGCCCGAATTGCCGGTGCGATAGTCGCTGCCGTACAGGGTGTCGTTACCTTCTGCGCCCTGGGCTGCCGTGTTGTAGACATAGAGGGTGTCGTCGCCCGCGCCGCCATCCAACGCGTCGGAACCGTTGGTCGAACTGATGAGCAGATCGTTACCCGCCTCGCCCGACAGATTGCCCGAACCATCGATCCGGTCGTTGCCATCACCGCCACGCAGTACGCCATTGCCTGTGATCGTGTCATTGCCCAGGCCGCCGTCGACCGAGTCGTTGCCAGACGTGCCGGCCAGCACATCGTTGCCCGCCCCGCCTGATACGGTGTCATTGCCCGCGCCGCCGCTGACCACATCATTGCCGTCGCCACCATCGAGGCTGTCGGCATTGTCGCCGCCAGACAGGGTGTCTTCGCCGGCGCCGCCCTGCAGGGTATCGCTGCCGGCGCCACCGTCCAGCACATCCCAGCCCGTGCCGCCGTCGAGCACGTCACTGCCCGTGCCGCCATTCATGATGTCGTTGCCGGCGCCGCCGAGATAGGTGTCGGCCCCCGCCCCGGCCGTGAACAGGTCATCGCCCGCCGTGCCGCTGACCGGCTGGCCGTCGGCATCGGCGCCCAGGATGATACCGGCGTTGTTGGTCGCCGCCGTCAGGTCGGCGTCGACGAAGCGCAGCACCTCGGCGCCCGAGACCATGTCATGACCGCCCGCCCCGCGGTTGTCATAGACGTCGTAGCCCCCCGCGCCATTGTCGACGATGCTGTACTGGAGGCGATTGCCGCCGAAAACGACGACGTCATAGCCGTCGCCCGCATCGATGCTGTCGTTGCCGTTGCCGGCCGCGATCGTATCGTCGCCCGTGCCGCCGTCGATCGAGTCGGCGCCGTCGCGCTCGATGATCAGGTCGTTACCGTCGCCGCCCAGCAGGGTGTCATTGTCGTAACCGCCGGTGAGAACGTCGTCGCCGACGCCGCCAGCCAGGGTATTGGTTCCGAAAAGGTCGGTAAGGGTGTCGTTACCGGCGTCGCCCGACAGGTTGTCGCTGCCGTAAGAACCGTCCAGCGCGTCATTGCCGTCACCGCCCGAAGCTGTGTCGTCGCCGTAATTGGTGTAGATGGTGTCGTTGCCGACACCTCCAACAAAGGTCTGCGCACCGTCAGCTCCGCCATAGGGCGAGACGCCGCTCAGCACATCATTGCCTTCACCACCGTAGCCGATGGCGCCGGCATAGACGCCGAGATTGTCATTGCCGATACCGCCATCCAGCGTGCCGGCCCCGGTAATGGCGTCGTCGCCCTCCTGGCCCAACAGCAGGCCGCTGCCCGTCAGGTTGTCATTGCCGACTCCGCCTTCCAGCGTGCCGGTACCGATCAGGACGTCGGCATCATCGCCACCATAGAGGTGGTTGATGCCGACGGAGTCGGTAAGGCGGTCTTCGCCATTGCCGCCGTAAAGGGTGTCATTGCCCGCGCCGCCATCGAGGCTGTCGCGGTCGAAGTCGGGATGACCATCCGTGTTGCCATCGGCATCGTCGCTATAGCCGCCAGCCGAGCCGTCGCTGCCGTACAGGACGTCTTCACCGCTGGCGCCCAGAAGGGTGTCGTCACCGGAACCACCGATCAGGGTATCGTCGCCATAGTTGCCGCTGAGCACGTCATTGGCCAGGCGGCCAAGAACAACGTCGTCGCCGGCGCCGCCATAGACGTGGTCGCCGCCGGAAGCGCCGTCCAAGGTATCGTTGCCGTTGAGATCGAGGTTTTCATAGGGCGCCACGCCCGGGATGACGTCGTCCGCGCCGCTGCCGATGACGACCTGTCCGGTCGTGGTTGCGGTAATGGCGAATTCGGCGTCGTCGAAGACCAGCAGTTCGACGTTAGTCAGGACGTCGGTACCTTCCGGTGCGCCAACGCGGTTATCGGTGACCGTGGTCACGCCGGCCACGGTGGCAATCGTGTAGTCGGAACGATTACCGCTATAGACCGCGACGTCGTACCCGGTGCCGCCGGTGATGGTATCGTCGCCGTCAAGACCGGCATCGCCGTACAGCAGGTCATTGCCGTCGCCGCCATCCAGCGCATCGCCGCCGCCATTGCCGATCAGCTTGTCATCGCCGGCGCCACCGCTGAGCGTTTCCGCGCCACCGCTGCCTGTTACCGTATCGTTGCCGGCGTCGCCATGGCCCGAACCCGCGACAACCGTGATCCGGTCATTGCCGTCACCACCGCCAAGATCGCCGGTGCCGGTGAGCGTGTCGTTGCCCAAGCCGCCGTCGAAGCTGTTCGAGCCTTCGGAATCGTTGAGATTGTCGTTGCCGTCGCCGCCGGCCAGGCTGTCATTACCCGACTGGCCGTACAGCACGTCGTCGCCTTCGTCGCCAGACACCGTATCGCGTCCGGCGCCACCTTCGACCGTGTCGTTGCCGGCGTCGCCTGACAGGCTGTCGTGACCGGCATTGCCATACAGGTAGTCATTACCCTGGCCACCCGACGCCTGGTCGTCGCCGTCCTGGCCCGAGACCGTATCCTGGCCGTCGTTGCCCGACAGACTGTCATTGCCAATGCCGCCGGAGAGGATATCGCCACCGTCATTGCCGCTGATCGTATCGTCGCCGATCGTGCCGGTCAGGGTATCGGAGAAGACCGTACCCGGGAAGGTTTCGCCCGTATTGCCGGCCAGGCTGACATAGCCGTCGTTGAACGCGATCAGTTCGACGTGGTTCAGGACATCGCTGCCATAGGGCGAGCCGTCGCGCAGATCGGTCAAGGTGACCGCGCCACTCAAACTGTCGACACTGAGGCTGAAATCGGCGCGATTGCCGCTGAGATACAGGGTGTCGCGACCCGCGCCGCCGTCGACCGTATCGTCGCCGCCATTGGCCGTCAGGCTGTCGTTGCCATCGCCGCCCGACAGGGAGTCCGCCTGGTCGCCACTGGTGAGGACGTCGTCACCCGCGCCACCGGCCAGGGTGCCGGCGCCTTCGAGGGTGTCGTTGCCAAGCCCGCCGTCGAAACTGTTGCGGCCCGTGACGTCGTATAGCCGGTCGTCGTCCGCGCCGCCGCCCAGCGTATCGTTGCCTGCTCCGCCCGAGAGACTGTCATTGCCGGCGCCGCCATCCAGCGTATCGCCCTGGCCGCCGCCATCCAGCGTATCGTCGCCGGCGCTGCCCAGCAGGCTGTCGGCCCCGCCCAGGCCGTTGATGACGTCATTGCCGCCGGCGCCGTCCAGGGTATCGCCGGCCGCCGAACCGTCCATTGTATCGCCGTCGGCCGAGCCGGTCTGGCTCAGGCCCTGGTACGACACGTCCTGGTCGTCAAAGCGGATGACCTCGATGCTGGTCAGAGCATCGCTGCCATTGTTCGGCGCGGCGCGATTGTCGGTCAGGGTGATGGCGCCGGTGTCCGGGTCTTCGATGATGGTATAGTCGGCGCGGCTGCCGCTGACGCGGAAGACGTCGATACCGTCACCGCCGTCGACCGTGTCGTTGCCGCCGTAGCCGTAGATCAGGTCATTGCCCGCGCCACCCGACAGCTGGTCGCCATAGTTGCCGCCGACCAGGGTGTCGTTGTCGGCGCCGCCATCCAGGGTGTCGGCCGAACCTGTATTGTTCTGGGTGGCGACCAGATAGTCATTGCCCGCACCGCCGGTGATCGAGGCGCCGAAGGTGACCGCATAGTCGGCATTGAGATAGTCGTCGCCGTCACCGCCATCCAGCGCGCCCGAGCCATAGACGGTGTCATTGCCAATGCCGCCGCTGACACTGTTGTGGCCGTAGTCGGCGGCGATATAGTCGTTGCCGTCGTCGCCGCTGAAAGTGTCATCGCCCGCTCCGCCATACAGGCTGTCCTGGCCCGCTCCACCCGACAAACTGTTGTTACCCAGGTCGCCGGCAAGATAGTCATTGCCATCGCCCCCGGCGAAGCTGTCGTTCTGATAGCTGCCATAGACGGAATCGTTGCCATCGCCACCGTCGACGGAATCCGCACCGCCATTGCCGCGGACATAGTCGTTGCCGCCAAGAGCCGTGATGGTGTCATTGGCGATCGAGCCATCCAGGGTTTCAGCGGATTCGGTGCCGGTGATGACGCGGCCTTCATAGGTGACGTCGAGGTCGTTGAAGCGGAGGACCTCGGCGTTGACGATGCTGTCCGTGCCCTGGGGCGAGCCGGCACGGTTGTCGACCAGGTTAATGACACCGGTCAGTTCGTCGCGCGTCAGGGTGAAGTCGCCGCGATTACCTGAGATCCGGACGATATCCAGACCAAGACCACCGTCGACCGTGTCATTGCCCGCGCCCGCGACGACGGTGTCGTCGCCGTCGCCGCCCAGCAGGCTGTCCATATAGCCACCGCCGGTCAGGCTGTCGTTACCCACGCCACCGCTCAGCGTATTGGCGCCGGCGCTGTTGTTGGTATTGGCCAAAAGCGTGTCATTGCCGTCGCCACCATCGAGGTTGTCGCCCGTGGTCTGGCCGCTGCCGTTATAGTAGGCGCCGTCGAGATAGTCGTCGCCCGATCCGCCCTGGAGATCGCCCGCCGCCCAGATGCTGTCATTGCCGGCCCCGCCGGAAACCGTGCTGCGGCCCGAGTCGTCATAGATATAGTCAGCGCCGTCGCCGCCATCGAAGCTGTCCTGGCCGGCCCTGCCGTCCATCGAATCGTTGCCCGTGCCGCCGCTGAACGAGTCATCGCCCAGCCCGCCCTTGACCGAGTCGGAACCGTCGCCGCTGGTCAGTATCTGGCTGCCCGTGCCGCCGGACGCGTCGATCGTGTCGTTGCCCGCGCCGCTGTCGATCGTGCCGAAGGCCTGGATGCTGTCATTGCCGAGGCCGCCCGTGACCGTACTGGCACCGGACGTATCAAAAACGTAGTTGTCGCCGTCACCGGTAGCAAAGCTGTCATTGCCGTCGCCGCCATACAGGCTGTCATTGCCATCGCCGCCGTCGAGGCTGTCGTCGCCGTCACCGGCCACCACGACGTCGCGTCCGCCAAGCCCGCTCAGCACGTCGTTGCCGGCATAGCCATAGAGGGTATCGTTGTAGTCGCCACCGGTCAGGGTGTCGTTGCCGTCATTGCCGATGCGCGTAACCGAACCGGTCGAGGCGTCCTGTTCGGCAAACTGGACCAGTTCGACATCGTGCAGGACGTCAGTACCGTTGGGCGAGTGAACGCGGTTGTCGGTGACGGTAATGATACCGGTATTGATGTCGGTGATCACCGTGTAGTCGGAGGCCTGGCCGTCATACAGGGCGACGTCGGTGCCGGTGCCGCCATAGAGGGTGTCGTTGCCGAGACCGCCGATCAGGGTGTCGTCGCCGTCCTGGCCGTAAACATTATCGTTGCCCGCCAGGCCTTCGACCGTATCGTCACCGCGGGCGCCCACGACATCGTTATTGCTGTCATTGCCGCGGAAATGGAGTCCGTCGGACAGGTGATGGGTCGTGCCGCCGATGACGATGGCGTCGAGTTCGCCATAGTTGGTCGTGCCGCTATGTTCGTTGCGGAACTGGCCGATAATATAGATGGAATCGTCGCCTGCGCCGTAGTGCAGCAACAGGTTGAACCAGCCGTAGCCGAAGACGTTGTCATAGGTATAGATACGCTCGGCCCACAGGTCGCCGGGTGTGAAATCGCCCTCAAGCACGATCGTGTCGACATCACCGCCGGCATAGTCCTGCGCCTCGATGCGGTCCTGGCCATCGCCGGCATTGAAGACGTAGCTGTCATTGCCCGATCCGCCGTAATAGGTATCGTTGCCGGTACCGCCGACCAGGGTGTCATTGCCCTGATGGCCGGAAAGGCCGTCGTTACCTGCGCCGGCGTCCAGGCTGTCATTGCCCTCGTAGCCGTACAGGTTGTCGTTGCCGGCGAAGGCCTGCAGCGTATCGTTGCCGCTCCAGCCCAGGACGTCTTCGGCGCTGTCGCTGCCGCGCAGCTTCAGGTGGGTCAGAAAGTCGTAATGGACGCCGCCGATGACGATGTCCGACATGATGTTGTAGTTGCTGGTGCCGGTATATTGGTTGCGGAATTCGCTGACCAGGCGCAGCGTGTCACCCTGGTCGCCATAGTGGATGATCAGGTCGCCATAGCCGTAGCCGTAATAGGGGTCATAGGTGAAGGCGCGTTCCAGCCAGATGCTGGCAAAAGTCGTGCCGGAAATTTCGATGGTTTCGTGATCCGACGCGCCGCCGCTGGTCAGGTCGATGCGGTCCTGGCCGTCACCGACGGTAAACACGAAGCGGTCGGTGCCCGCTCCACCCGAAAGGGTGTCATTGCCCGTACCGCCGGTCAGGGTGTCCTGGCCGGCATAGCCGTACAGGCCGTCATTGCCGGCGCCGCCGTCCATGACGTCGTCGCCTTCGTAGCCATAGAGATTGTCGTTACCGCCCAGCGCCACCAGGGTGTCGTTGAGGTCGTTGCCCATGACGTCTTCGCCGTCATTGCTGCCACGCAGGTTCAGCGCGTCGGTCAGGCTGTATTCGACACCGCCGACGATCAGGGTGCGGATTTCGTTATAGGCCGAGCTGCCCAGCATCTGGTTGCGGAAATGGTAGCGCAGCAAAAGGGTGCTGTCGTCGGGACCATAGTGGATGGTCAGGTCGTTATAGCCGTAGCCGTAATAGGGATCGTAGGAAAAGGTGCGCTGGAACCAGACGTCGTTGATGGTCAGGTCGCCCAGGATCTCGATAACATCCTGGTCGGTGCCGGCGGCGTCCTGGACATTGATAATGTCGCTGCCGTCACCGGCGTGGAAGATGAAACGATCATTGCCCGTGCCGCCATAGATCTGGTCATTGCCCGTGCCGCTGGTGATCGTGTCGTCACCTTGATGGCCATACAGGTTGTCGTTGCCCGCGCCGCCGTCGATCAGGTCATTGCCGGTATAGCCATAGATATTGTCATTGCCGCCCAGCGCCGTCAGGGTATCGCTCTGGTCGGTGCCTAAAAGGTCCTCGCCGTTATCTGTCCCGCGCAAATTGAGCGCATCCGTCAGGCTGTAGGACTGGCCGCCGACGACGAGGGTGCGGATCTCGTTATAGGCCGAGCTGCCCAGCATCTGGTTGCGGAAATGGTAACGCAGGGTGACGGTGTCGTCGTTCGGCCCGTAATGGATGGTCAGGTCGTTATAGCCGTAGCCATAATAGGGGTCGTAGGAATAGGTGCGCTGGAACCAGACGTCAGCGAGGGTCAGGCTGCCCAGGATCTCGACCACGTCGATGTCGGTGCCGTCGGCGTCCTGGACATTGACCACATCGGCGCCATCACCGACCGAGACGAGAAAACGGTCATTGCCGGCCCCGCCATTCAGCTGGTCATTGCCCGTGCCACCGATCAGGGTGTCGTTGCCGCCGTGACCGTACAGGTTATCGTTGCCGGCGCCGCCATCGAGCGAGTCGTCGCCGCCATAGCCGTACAGATTATCGCCGCCGCCCAGGCCCGAGATGGTGTCGTCGCCGTTCTGGCCGAGGATCTCCTGGCCATTGCCGTCACCGCGCAGGTTGAGGCCGTCGGCCATGTCGTAGGTGACGCCGCCGACCGTAAGGTTGCGGATATAGTTCCACGCCGTGGAGCCCAGTGCGTCATTACGGAACTGATAGCGCAGGGTGATGCTGTCGCCCTGGTCGCCGTAATGGATGACCAGGTCGTTATGCCAGTAGCCGTAATAGGGATCGTAGCTGACGACGCGTTCCATCCAGACATCGTCGAGGGTCAGGTCGCCTTCGATAACGATGCCGTCATGGTCGCCGGCGTCAAAGTCCTGGACGATGATCACGTCATTGCCGTCGCCGACGGCAAAAATGAAACTGTCGTCGCCCCCGCTGCCTGACAGTTGGTCGTTGCCGCCATTGCCGCGGATGTTGTCGTCTTCCGACGTGCCGCTCAGGGTGTCGTTGGAGCCACTGCCATTATAATCGACCATAATACGTCCCTGTTGCCTTATGCCACAAGGATCCGGCAGCCCCACGCCGCCGAATCCAAAGGTAATTTATTACCTATTGTCAGATGGGAATTCCCCCAGCCCCGTCGGTTTTAGCCGTATTAACAACGGGTTAATATTTACAAATGCTGTAATATGAAGATCCGACAACCCCCGAACAGGGGGGTATGGACGTAATGGCTGTCAGGGGTTTTTCAGCAACTGTCGCTACTTATAGCTGATCCGGTTCATATTCGGTATCAGGTTGACGGTTTGGCCTTTCCAAGTAATGGTCCCCGTAAGTATGTCGGGCAAACTTCCCACTCCGTTAGACTCGTGTCGCCCACGAGTTTAAGGGCAACGGAGGTGTCCCGAGACGGATCGCCAATGAACGCCATCATTCAACCGGATCACAACCTCAGTCAGGTTGCCGCCTTCTTCGCTGCCCTTACGGAGATCGACCGGACAGCCGAGCTGTTACGTTTCTCCTATGTGGCACTGAAGAAGGGGGAGACATGGCACTTGTACCGTGGCCGGCTCGATTTCAATCCCGTGCCCCGGCAGACTGAACCGCCACGCATAGCTTCCGATTTTGTACGTTCCGGGACGATCAATCTTCGCGACATTGGGGTCACGCCTGAGGCGCTGTTGGATCAATTGTTCGCGGACGCCCTCTCCCTCCCCGACGGCGATTATGAATTCGCCAAGGGCGACGGATCGCACCACACGGTTTTCGACAGGCCCGACTTCAACGGGAACAGTCTGAACCAAACGGTCGAGCACAGATTGCAGATCGCCGGACAGCAGGACCACAAGGTGATCGACTATTCGGCGGTCAAACTCGACCTGAAAGGCGTGACTGATTTTCATGGCAGCCTGGACAAATTGCTCCGACTTTACGGTTTGAGAGCCGAAGGTCCGGTCCAGGATTTTGGCGCGGCCCTGGTCTGGTTCGTAAGGTTGCCGATCGCGGAATTGACGCGCCATGACAAGAAACAGGCGGGGGCCGAGATTGAAATTAGGACTCGGAGCGGGTTCGCTCCGGAACAGGTTTCGCTCGGTGTCAGCTATCACTACCGTGATGAAGAAGCACCCGCTCTGACATTGAATAGTGGCGCCTTTCGATGGACGAGTGAAAAGTCCGGAAGCCGGGGCGTCATGCGGTTGGTCTTGCCCGAGCCGACTAAGGTGGAACTTGTCGTCATGCACAACGGCAAGCCCCAACATATAGCCCGTCCGAACGCGGAATCGGATACGTTCAATTGAATGCTGCGGGCCCTATCTGTCTTTCAAACGACCAAGACTATTCGCCGTCGTGGCGCATATAGTCCAACAGCGCGGTCCGGCTGGCGATATGTCGGACGGTGACGCGCATATGCTCGCCTGACGCATCTTCCAACTCGATGGGCTCGTCCACTGTAAACGGTGTCGGCTGAGGCTTTCCGCTGTCGATCGCTATGTTGTCGGCATAGAGATAGGTGCGATTGCTTGTATCCAGGATAGGGTTCAGCCGACCGGCCAGGCCCGGTATGTTGCCGGTCGAATGGACGATCAGCGAACCGGTGCCCGCCTCATCCCGGACGACGATCGATACAGGCAAATTTGGGTCGACCCTATCGACGATCTCGCCCGGATGATTTCCATGGGCGATGAGAAGGGTAAAGGGGCCCTTGGTCGGCACATCTATCTGACAAAGGCCCAAAGCATTGGTTGTCCCTTCGATCGTCGTGCCATTGCCGGCTTGAAGTACAACCTCCGCCCCGACAACAGGCCTTCCGCTGGTGTCACGTACCGACAAAGCGAAGGCTTCAAGTGCCTTTCCCCGGCGCGCCTGTCGTTCGCCCGGAATCGGTAGCACCAGTTCGCGGCGCATTGTGTTGCGTATGCGCCGGAGGCTGTCGTCATCGACGCCGGCCTGACGCGCCAGATCGGGCCAGGTTTCCACCACGTCATGAAGCTCGCGGACCAGCTTTTCGGCGGGCGGCCGCTTCAAGCCGCAGAATTCGCCGAAATCGAGCAGGTCGCTCAGATGGAAGCCGTCACGTTTTCCGTTGAGACTCATCTGGTGCATGCTGGTCCAGGGGCCGGACGGATTATAGGCGTAGCAGATATCAAAGGCCGGCGACAAACGCCACTCGCCTTTCCGGTTCATCAGGAAGGCGATGTTCTTGACGTGGTCATCCTGATTTCGGATGAGGATGTTGAACACAGCGCGACGGAATTGCTGCTCGATATCGTACTGCGGCAGGGCAAGCATGCGGATGGTTTCAACAGCCTGCTCATAAGAATAGGCGCCGGCCGCATTGAAGTCGTAGTGGCGCATGGCCGCCAGGGATTGCATGTGGATCTTCTGGCCAGTCTCGGCCCTGTCGAACCGGTGGGTCATGAAGTGGGCGCGCCCCCCTTCCAGATGTAGGCGACACTCGGTCATGTCGATGCCGGCGGCCTTGGCCAGGAGATAGAAGCTGTATTCGATCCGCCCGAAGCCCTGAGGATCGGCTAGTTCCTTGTCCTTGTTGTTGCTGATGCCGTCGAACTTCACAAGCCAGTAGGTGAAGCCCTCGCCGGCCTCGATCTGTCCGGACCGAAACTCCCCGCTCTTGGGGTTCCAGGCGAGTACGGCCTTCGCTCTTGCGCCGCCGGCGGAGGTGCCGACACGCAGGATGTCCTGCAAGGTTTCATGGTCGTCCTTGCCGGTGAGCACGCCGGACAATTGCTGCCGGTTGTTCAGGACCAGGTTGGCGAGGGTGACCAGGGCATCGATCTCGACGGCGCGCGACCCCTTTTGGTCCTGGGCAATGACCGGGTGGAACTCAAGAGCACCCATGCCGCGCGTTCCTATGTAGCAAAGGCGTTCGACCGGATTGAAACTGGCGGCAGAGCGGCTTTGCTGGGCAAGCCACGCATCAATCAGAGCGTTTCCGAACTTATCAGGTAAGGAGTCTGCGAGCATGCCGGGCAGTCCCTTGAAAGCATCCCGCGACAAGCTCGGAAACTCGTAAGGATCGGCGATCAGCGGCATCGTCACCGGCGCAAGCTGGATGCCGCTGGCTAGGAAGTTGGGTTCATACTGAAAGACACCGATCTGACGATCGCTGAGCCAACTGACTGCACCGATATTCTTGCCCCATAGGCGGACGTGGGCGTCGGTCATTCGTCATCATCTCCCCATGCCCATTCGGAAGCGGGCTTGGTCTCGGCCTGTATGGGCCGCGCGCGTTGACGTTCACGCCCCTGCAGCTTGACCCGTTCGATCGGTCGGACGACCGGGTCTGGCAGCATGGCCAGAAGGTTCGATTCCATATTGAGGGCCAGGAGCACCCGGATAAAGGAGTCGAGGGAAGCGCCTTCGCCGGCTTCCAGCCGGGCAAGGGTTCGAGACGACGCCCCGGTTACCTTTGCGAGTTGGTCGCGCGTCAGGTTGCGGCTTAGCCGTAGCCTGGCAAGACGCTCGCCGAGCTGCGCTTCCAGGTGGCTTACGCTTTCAATGATGCGGTCTGGATTAGTGGACATATCTGGCACATTAGAGGGAATTTTGGGCATTAACATGCCACATTTGACATCTTATATGCAAGATATGATAACAGCCGGTGAAGGAAGCGAACCTCTATAACGCATATAACACGCCAATAATGGCACGTTAAGCTCAAATTCATCGCTTAAGATGCCATATTTGACACATTAAACTACAGGCATTTCACAGCGAGGACCCTAGCCGCTGAGCCCTGTTCCGTCATCGCCGGTGACATGGGCCTCATCGGTGAAATCGAGCGATATGCCAATGCACACGCAAATATTTCGTCTTACGTTCGATATAGAGGAACGCAAATTTCGGTGACGCCATAAGGATTGCAAAATTAATCCGGTCAATCGACCTGGATTTCGTGCTGATGAAACGCGGTCAAACGCATCCAGACTCTAGGGCGTAGCGAAGACGGGCCGTTGCGTCGTAAACTTGACGGTAGACCATGTCACATAGCTATCGTACCGGCGCAGAGCCGGATTTGACGTAAGTACGGCCTCTCCCAACGTCTCATAGGCCTCCAGAGACGGTGCCGTGACGACCATCACAAATCATACTGCCCCGCGACGGAATAGCATTGCAGGACATCCGGGTCCGATCGCATCTGGTCACGAAAAGCCTGGTATGCCGTCACCGACTCTTCACGAAAGAAAATGCAAGCCAAAATTGTGATGCCGGCGTCCACGACATTGCCAGGGATCACGACCCCCGCGGCAATAATACCGCTACTCCGCAAGGCCCCGTTTCGTAGGCATTCGATGTGCCGGGGGCGATCAAATCGTGAAATTACAAAAGTTTAATACTTTTTTTTGCATCCGATATGGCCCGTTGTCGCCTCTTCAATATGCAAGAAGGCGTACGGATGGTCGAGCAACTGCAGGTTTCAGTAAATTGGAACCAACCGGACGAACTTCATACAAGATCGAGGGGCTGGATATTCATGTTACAAACGCTACGCATTGCATTGCTTTTTCTTATGGTCGGAGGCCTGCCAGGCGGCGTTCACGCAGCTCCGCAAAAGCATGCGGATTTCGTTTTTGACCACGTCACCGTCATCCCGATGACCCGGGAAATCGCGCAACCCGATATGTCTGTCGTGGTGCGCGACGGCACAATAGTTGCGATCGTAAAGGGCCGCAAAGCCAGCCGTTACCGGTCCGCAAAACATATCGACGGCAGCGGAAAATATCTGATGCCCGGATTGTCGGATATGCACGTCCATCTGCGCATGCCGCCGCAAGATTTTTTCGACCTCAACCTGGCGTCCGGCGTCACAACCGTCTTCAATATGGGATTGGCCGACGGTGACGGCAAAATTGACCACCTCGCCCTGCGCGCCAGCCTGGCGGCGGGAACTATGGATGGTCCTCGTTATCTGGTCAGCGGCCCGCAACTTGAAAGCTGGAACGTCAAGTCACTGGATGACGTCAACAAGACCTTGCAGGAAGCCACTGAACGCCACTTCGACGCCATCAAGATTCACGGTGATTTTTCACCGGAGCTCTATGACGCCCTGATCACCGGCGCACGCCAACGCGGCTTCCGTATACGGGGGCATGGCCAGCATATGATGCCACTGTCCCAAACGCTTCGCATGGATTGCGTCGAGCATATCGAGGAATTGCTCTACATATCGCGCGATGCGACTTTCGGCGAAGAGGCGAAATTCGGTGTGGAAGAACCCGGAAATATCAATCATTTCCTGACGGCCTACTATCACAATATTTCCCGCCTGGAAGACCATGCTTACCGCGCTGAAGTCGTGAAGGATGTTGCCAAATCCGGTGTATATTGGGACCCGACAATCGTCATCTATTCCATAATCCCGACCTATATTTCGGATGAGTCCTTTGCGGCGCTCGCCAACGATCCGCGGCTCAAATATCTGCCGGAAAGCATGCGTCGCGAAAGCCTGGACAAAGACAAGAATGAATACCGCGTCGGTCTCGTCCCTGTTTTTTCGACCTTCCTTCAGTCCGTAGGCGATCATTCAAGTTTGAAGGCGCATTTCGATCATAACATTTCGAGCCTGCTCACCTTGACCAAGGAGCTTCACGACGCAGGCGTTCCCCTTCTGGTCGGTTCCGACGCTTTCGGCGCACTGGTTCCGGGATTTGCCCAGCACCAGGAAATGGAACTCTTTGTCAAAGCCGGCCTGACGCCTTATGAAACCCTGCAGGCGGCGACGGTCAACCCAGCCAAATACCTGGGAGAATACGATCACGCCGGCACCGTGGAAGTCGGCAAACGCGCCGACTTTATTCTGCTTGGCGCAAACCCACTTGACGATATCCAGAATGCGGCAGATGTGCGCGGCGTGTTTACCCATGGGGAATGGTACTCAGCCGACGATTTACATATGCGGCTTGCCAGGGTGGCGAAGGACTCGCTCGTTAATTAGAGCGCCAAAAGAAAAGATCGGGGGAGTATTCTATCTTGCGCCATTCAATAAAAAACATGCGCCATGTCATAACAGCCGCACTGCTCATCCTGGCAGCCGCCACACCGGCGCACTCAGCCGGGGCTGATTGCGAAGCCGGCGCCTACGGAGCGCCGGATCAGGATATTGTGGTACTGGAGCCAAAGGACTGGATAGCGTCCCCTGGGATGGGCTATCTGATTTTGGACGGTCGGTACGGAAGTACGCTGTCCCCAGCGAGTCCCGTCACGTGCGGGGCGGGATATGTTGTCCTGAAGACCGAAAACGCTGAACAGATCCGCCTTGAGAAGAGAGATTTCAAACGGACGCGCGAAGAGATTCCGGTGGCCGGTGCCGTTCTTGTCGGGAATTTGCTTGAGCCGGTGGGGCAAGGTACTCACCCTGTCCGGCCTCTGGTCGTGATGGTCCATGGCTCGGAAACCGAACCGGCGATCGACAATAACCGCGCCTATTTGCTGGCGGCGCAAGGGGTGACGGTCTTCACCTATGATAAAAGGGGCACCGGGCAATCCGGCGGGTTTTACACGCAAAATTTCGAGCTGCTGGCTGACGACGCCGCGGCGGCGATGAAGCATGCCCAAACCCTGGCCGGCGGTCGCTTCGACAGGTCCGGATATTGGGGGCAAAGCCAGGGTGGCTGGGTGGCGCCCCTGGCAGCGACGCGGTCGAAGGTCGACTTTGTCGCTGTCGGATTTGGCCTGGTCTCCTCGCCGATCGACGAGGATCTCGACCAAATGCTTTTGGAAGCGCAAACCCTGGGGCTCAACGACCACGACAAAGCGCAGATAAAACGATTGTCGCAAGCCACGGCAAAGATCGTTTCGTCACATTTCACATCTGGCTTCGAGGTGCTGGATAAACTGCGCAAGGAAGCCGGCGTCGAAAAATGGGCCCGCCTGGTCAACGGGGAATATAGCGGAGACATGCTGCGAATGAGCGACAACGATCTTCGTCGCGTTGGCCGCGCTGTATTCGATAATCTGGAGATCATATGGAACTACGATTCAACATCCGTTTTGAACCAGTTGAAAACTCCCCTGCTCTGGACGATCGCCGAGAAAGATCGGGAAGCGCCAATAAATGAGACGGTGGCTTCGTTGAGGGGATTCCAAAAACAGGGGAAGCCGTTCGACGTTTACGTGTTCCCGGACACCGACCACGGCATGTATGAGTTTGTTGAAAAACCTGACGGAAGCCGCAGCAACACGCGCGTCACGGACGGGTATTTCAGGCTCATAGGCGACTGGATAATTGGCAGGACAGAGGGTCCTTACGGGCGTGGTCGTTCGCTGTCCGGCAAACAAGAGTAAAACGGAAACAGACGGCGGGCGCTATTTCAGCTTGCCGGCGGCATTGTCGAGCACCACCTCGGACAGCACGGCTGAGTCGGCTGTGTCGGGCAGGTGCGAACAGAAGCCGATGCCGACATAGAAGGGCCCGTCCATATGAAGCGTGATCGGTGGACCGAACTGGTGCATCGGTTCGCCTTCAAGGCTGACAAAAAGCGCAAAGGAATCGCCGTGTTTTTCGATGCCGATGCGCTTCGCCGTGACGAGGACGAGGCTATCGGGGCTGGCGCCGCCGGGGCGGCCGCGACCGCCGATGCGATATTCCATGTCCTTGACGCGCGCGCCCTTTTCGGGACGTTGCGCCAGATGGATCATGCCGCCACCGTGCAACGCGACAATGGCCTCTTTCGAGTCGTCATCCAGGCTCTGGCGAATGATCAGGACGGCCTTGCGGTCCTCATAGCCCGGATTCGGGAAGGCGATATCGGCGGCCAGAGACACGTCGCCCGACATGGGTTTCCACAGATAATGGAACTCGTCACGCGTATACCAGATATTGTAGCCGGCCGAGGTGATCGAATAGGCCTTTGCAACCGGATCAAAGCTGGCGCTGCCGGCCACCATGGGGCCTCCGACATCCGACTGCCCGTCGAAAATGCCGATCGGTTCCATGACCGTCGTCGTGGGCCGGTGAAAGTCGCCGGGGGGTGCCACCTGCACATGCGTGGCCGAGCCAGGCTGGGCCCAGGCCGGCGCCTGGCCGGGCGATGCGGCTGGGGGTGGGTCGGCGGCATCGACGCTTGTGGCCAGGACGGAGACAGCGATCATGACCGCGTAGGGCACGGCACCGATCGCCTGTCGCAGCGCGGGCCTGATAAGGCGGAAATCCATGAGCACGTCCTCCTCTTTCGCTTGCTTTTGTGTCCGGCGCTGTCAGAGACTATCAGTAACGCCATCAGAATTGCAAAATTAAACGCGTCGAGCGGACGAAGGCAATATCTGTTAAGGGGTTCGATACAGTCATTTCGCCCTAGACATTTTGGTCGTGCGAAACCTCGTCAAGCAACCAGTCCCGCAGGCATAGCGTTCTGCTCAACCGCGGCCGATCGGCATGCCAAACGAAGAAATAACTCCACGGGCTCTCTACCTCCGCGCCGAGCGGTCGGATCAGTCGGCCGCTCTTTAGATCGTCCTCAACCAGAATATCGCGCGCCAACGCTACGCCAGCGCCCTCAGCCGCCGCGTCGAGCATTAAGGAGGAATCGTCGAACATCATCCCCTCGTTAGCGGCCGGCGGATATCCGAGCGCGTGGAACCAGTGCGACCATGACCATAGAGGATGTGTGTGCCGCAGAAGCGGCAAGTTATAAAGATCCGTAATGTGCGCCAACGGACGGGATCGCATGAACGCACGACTACACACCGGGAAAAATCGGACGGGAAACAGGCGCTCGGCTTTAAGTCCTGGCCAGGATCCTTCGCCGTAACGTATCGCACCGTCGATACCGTCACCAACAAAGTTCTCGAGCCGATTTTCAAGGCGTAAATCGAGATCGTGTTCGCCCGTCTCCGCGGACAAGCGCATCAGGCGGGGCAAAAGCCACCGCCGGGCGAAGCCCTGCTCCAGCGAGATAACCAAAGGCTCGCGGCCCTGACCTGGCCCTGCCTCCTCAATCACGCGCCCGAGCAAAACGAGGGCAGCCGCAACGCCTACCGCAATTCTGGAAGCTGCCGGCAGCGGCTCCATTTCGTTGCCTCGCCTCTGGAAAAGAGGTACCGCCAATTGCTCCTCCAACCGGCGTATTTGTTGGCTGATTGCGCCATGGGTGACATTCAGCTCGTCTGCAGCGCGACTATAGCTACGATGCCGCACCGCCGCTTCCAGGGCGCGAAAAGCTACGAGGGGCGGTAAGGTTGGCATGCCTTAGTTGTTAGCATTTCTAACAACTTTCCGAAATAAAAAATCGTTGGCTACGTCCTGCCATTCACCCCTACCTTATGCCCATGACCCGTTCTACCGCCCCCTTGAACCGACGTGCCATTATAGCCCGGATCAGCGCTACTGCACTGATGGGAGCATCTGGATTTGCCTCGCCCTCTGCGTCGCAATCAACATATTCGCTTCGAGACTGGCTTGTAACTAACGCAAAAGCTGTCGGGACAATTGATCCTCTGGATGAGGACTTCGGTGATCTAGAGCCTCTCGCGGCAGCGATAGGAAATGCCCGCGTCGTCCAATTGGGCGAACCCAGCCACAACGCGGGAAGCTGTTTCGCTGCAAAGGCCCGGATAATTAAGTTTCTCCACCAACGACTCAGTTTCGAGGTCGTGATCTGGGAATCAGGAATTTATGACGTTGAGCTTGTCGAGGCCGCCCTGCGCGCAGGTGAGGAGCCAGCAGCGGCGGCGCAACGCGGCATTATGCGCAACTGGTCGGGGAGCCAGGAGTGTCGCCCGCTCTTTTCCTATGCGCAGCAGAGTCACGCAACGACCCGCCCCATCGCTATGGCCGGATTCGATTCCGCAATGTCATCTCCGTTCACGAACTTTGCCGCCGAGCTCCGAACCTACATTGCCTCACTCAAGCGCAAGAGTCTGAGGAGGCAGGGAGAAAAAATAACAGAGGCGTTGATCCAGTCTTTCATTCCACTCACAAGTTATGCCGAAGCCCGCGACGCGCTCGAGATTGAGCTTACAGAAATACTCGGGAAGGCGCATGAGGACGCAGTTGCGCGATGGGAGACTGAAGTCGGCGCGGCGTTACGTCCCAACCACCAGACGCTGACGCGATTTGAAGCGGCGCAATCCAGGGCGGCGGAGTTCCTACGCGCTCACAAGACGGAACTCTCGAACATCGTCGGAGCCCGACGCAGCGGCTTTATGGAGCGCGTGGTTGAGAGCCTCGCCGCGCGCGGTGCCGATCTTTACGAAAGGTTTGGCACGGATGTAACACCGTCAACCGACGGAGGCCTTTCTATGCAGAACCGGCGCGATGCCTGCAATGCCGAAAACCTGCGCTGGCTAATCGAGCAAGGCTACCCCGGGCGCAAGATTGTCATCTGGGCGCACAATGCCCATGTGATGAACGCCTACTATGAAGCTCCCGCATGGAAGACGATCCGGCTCAGTCCGTCGCCAAATACAATGAAGCCGCATGGAGTGTTCCTCGCCGATTGGCTTGGGCGGGAACTCTATACGATCGGTTTTACCGCCTATGTTGGCGAAGATGGGTGGCAAGGCATTTGGACCTCGCCCATACCGGCGGCGCGCGTTGGTAGTATTGAAGACGAAATAAATTCGCTTGGCTACGCTTACGCCTTTGTCGACCTCCATGGCGGCAGCAATGAGCTGCGCGGCCCACAGACAATGAGGGCGCCGAAGTACGATGAGAATGACATTCCCTATCCGCCCCGCCTTTATGATGGCCTTTTCTTTATCGCTCACATGGCACGAGCTACGCTAATACCGTCTTGATAGAGTATCGGCGTTTGCTGTTAAGGCGTGTAACAAATTTCCAGAATAGCGTCAGTCGTGCCAGTCTTTCTTCATGCGCGTGGACGCAGCGATGAGCAGCAGGGCCGCCATAAGATAGAAGGCAAGGCCGGAGATAAAGCTGTATTTCATAGCTTCTGCGCCGAAATGCGGCGTCAGCACGTCCGACATCTTGCCGAAGAAGAAGGGCCCCAGGCCCAGGCCGATCAGGTTGTTGATCAGCAGGAAGAGGGCCGAAACCTGGCTGCGCGCATTGGCCGGTCCCAGATGCTGAACGGCCGTCAGAACCGGCCCAAGCCAGACCAGGCCCAGGGCCTGGGGGATAACGAACAGCCAGAAATTGTTCGGTGACGGGTGCGCCATGACCGCCCAGACATAGAGCGGGGCGGAGATCAGGAACGACACAGCCGGGATCAGCGGATAGACGGCGCGGCGGTTCTGCCCCAGGGCATCGGCCAGCCAGCCGCCCAGCGACATGCCGACGATGCCGCCGAAAAACAGCACCGCCGCCAGGAATTTCGATGTGTCGGCCAGGCCGAGGCCCAGTGTGCGCACCAGGAAGGACGGCAACCAGAACATCAGGCCGTAGCCGACCAGGGACGAACAGCCGGCGCCGAAGGAGAGGAACCAGAAGGCCGGTTTTTTGAACACCAAACCAGCAGTGGTCGCAATGCCGGGCGCCGCGACGACGGACTTGGCCCGGACGGGTTCGCGCACCAGCAGGCGGAAAATCGGTGCCAGCAGGACGCCGGCAGCGCCTATGGCGATGAAGGCGAAGCGCCAGTCAATCCGGCTGGCAACCAGGCCGCCGAAGAGGATGCCGGCGGCGCTGCCCAGAGGTATGCCGAACGAATAGACGGCCAGCGCGCGGGCGCGGGACTTGGGTGGGAAATAATCGGAGATCAGGCTGTAGGCCGGCGCCACACCACCGGCCTCGCCGATACCGACACCCATGCGCGCCATACATAGCTGCGGGAAGCTGGTCGCCATGCCACAAAATGCCGTAAAGCCTGACCACAGAGCCAGGGCGCCCGTCATGATCCAGACACGCGAAAAACGGTCGGCCAGCCAGGCGGCCGGTATGGCGAGGACGGAATAGACAAGACCGAACATCAGCCCGCCCAGCAGGCCGAGCTGCGTATCGGTGAGGTGGAACTCCGCCTTGATCGGCACGGCCAGGATGCTGAGAATCTGGCGGTCGAGGAAGTTCAGCGTATAGACGAGGATCAACAGGAACAGGATAAACCAGCGTCCGGTCGCGGCGGGCGGTGTGATGGACGGGGCTGGGACTGGGTCGGACATGGTTTTCCTCATTTTTACTATAGCGGCAGCTGATCTTGACTGTAACCAAAGAGCCCGCCCAGTCCCGGCAGTAGCCACGCTTCGCGGTCCGCGCCGAAAACGGGGCCATCATGTTCAAACATCTCTCGACATTTGACCCAGCAACAGGGGCCAGCAAGGTTGTCTCCCTCCTCCTTGTCGAGCGAAGCGAAGATGGGGAGGTGGCGGCGCAGCCCACGGAGGGGTATTTCTTGAAGCTTAGGTTTTCTCAGGTTTCGATACATGAACTTGTCAGTTGAGCATGTCGCAATGCCTGAACAGCTGACAGGTCGATGAAGTGACCCCTCCGGCGGCTGCGCCGCCACCTCCCCTTGCTTCGCACAGGGAGGAGGGCGATAAACCGTTCCAAGCCTGTGTTTTGTACACGCTCTCCCGGGGTGAACCCCTTAGGGAAATCGACTACCAGCGAACGTAGGACATTGACGCAGAAGGCGGCGGTGAGGTTCCTCACCGCCGCCCTGCACAGGTTTAACCCTAGTACTTGTAGCTAAGCGACACGGTCCAGGTCTTTGGCGGGCCGTAGAACGACGTCACCGAATTGCCGAAGCCGTTGGTCGGGAAGTTGTAGCCGCCGACCTTGTAGCGTTCGTCGCTCAGGTTGCGGCCATAGACGCCAAGCTTGTAATGGCCTTGCGGCGACGTCCAGCTGCCACCCAGGTTGTAGAGCCAAAAGGCCTTCTGATCGAGCAGCGGCACGGCAAATTCGAACATCTGCATATCCGAGCGGTAGCTGGCCTGGGGCGTGATAACCAGGGTGCCGCCGGCCACTTCACCGCGCCAGTTGAGGCCGAAGCTGTTGGACCATTCCGGCGTGTTCTGGAACTTGGCATTGGCCGCGATATTGGTCGTGACGCCGGTCGTTACGTTGTAGCTGTTGAACTCGTCATAGGTGGCCTTGATGTAGCCGATGGTGCTGTTCAGGCTCAGCGATGGCGTGATCTTCAGCGTGCCTTCGAACTCGAAGCCGTCCATATGCGCCTTGCCGGCGTTTTCGACCTGTGACGCAACCGTCGATCCGACCGTGGTCTGGCGGGTGATCTGGACGTCGGTATATTTCGACGAAAAGACGTCGGTGGCGAAGCTCAGGCGCTTGTCAAACAGGCTGCCTTTCAAGCCGAGCTCCATGGTGTTGACGCTTTCCGGTGCGTAGCCCTTGACCGTGCTTGGCGTCACCGAAGCGTCGCCGCGCATGTCGAAGCCACCCGACTTGAAGCCGGTCGAAATCGAGCCGTAGCCGGTGACATTCTTCGTAAAGGCATAGGAGATGGAGGCGCGCGGCGTAAAGGCCGAGAAGGTGCGATCATTGACGTAGTTGGTTTTCAGGTCGGGCGCCGCCGTCAGGAAGACAGTGCCGCCGAATTCCGGGCTGTGACGGCCATAATAGTTGGCCTTGTACACCGTGCCGGTCTTGTGGTCCTCGGTGTAGCGGCCGCCGAACGACAGGCTGAGCTTGTCATTGACCTTCAGGTTCGAGTCGAAGAAGGCGGCCCAGGATTGGGTCGTCACCTTTCCCTTGGTCAGGGCGGTCAGGCCGTTGGCGTATTTTACAAACGCCCCGCCGAAAGCGGCATAGGCATCATAGGTGCCCAGGCTGGTATCGAAGGCGCCGGCGGAAGCCGAATTGAGGTAGTACAGACCCGCCGTCGTGTTCCAGTGTTCGCCGCTATACAGGAGCTGCAATTCCTGCGTCGCCTGGCTGTCACCGTACCAGGCGCGAACATCCAGGGCATCGCGGGGCGTGCCGTCAAAATCGATAACGGTATCGGTGCGCCCCTTGCGGACAGCCGTGATCGACTTCACCGTCAGGCTGTCGCTGATCGTGTAGGCGAGCGTCGCCGAAGCGCCTTCGGTCTTGACGCTGTTCTTGTCGCCGATACCGGCATAGGTGTCGTAGACATCGTCGGTCGGCAGACCATATTTGGCATTGGCGCCGGTATAGAGGGTGGCGCCGAAAGCATCCTTGGCGACGGTTTCGCGATGGCCGTGGCGCGGATTGGAATTGTCAGTGAAGTTGTCATAGGCCATGCGTGCCGAAAAGGCGTCGTTCGGATGCCAGTCGGCGTTGAGGCGGTAGGCCAGGACGTCCTTGTCGTAGTGCTCAGCACCGGTATAGAGGTTCTTGCCGTAGCCGTCATGCTTTTCGCTGGCAACCGCGCCACCGATGGCAAACGTGCTGCCCAGCGGAACCGAGCCCGACAGGATGAGGTCCTGGTTGTTGTAGGACCCAAGATTGGCCTTGGCCTCGAACTCCGGCGCATTCGGGTTCAACGGCTTGGTGACATATTTGACCGCGCCGCCGATGGTGTTACGGCCGTAAAGTGTGCCCTGAGGACCGCGCAGGACTTCGACGCGCTGCACGTCATACAGATCGAGCACGGCGCCCTGGGGGCGGGCAATATAGACGTCGTCGACATAGAGACCGACGCCCGGTTCGAAGCCCCACAGCGGATCCTGCTGGCCGACGCCGCGGATAAAGGCAATCAGGGTCGAGTTCGAGCCGCGCGCCACCTGCAGCGTCAGGTTAGGTGTCGTCTGCTGCAGCGACGTAATGTCCGGCGCGCCGTTACGTCCGAGCTTTTCCGCCGAATATGTGGTGACGGCGATCGGCACGTCCTTCAGCGTTTCCTCGCGGCGACGGGCCGTGATGACAACTTCGACCTGGTCCTGGGACTGGGCCGCCGGCGCCGCGGTTTCCTGCGCGAAGGCCCCTGACGCGAAGACCCCGGGCGCGACGCCGAAGACACCGAGTGCGGCGCCGGTGAGTAGCTTAAGTCGGGTGGATGTTTTCATAGTTGTTCTCCCTAGATGTGTTGGCATTGTTTCTTTGGATTGACGCTTCAGGCTTATTGGGCGGTCCAGGCTCCATCTATCGGCAGGGCTGCACCGGTAATGTTGTGCGCCAGCGGAGAGGCCAGCCACAGGGCGAGCAGACCGATCTCGTCGGGTGACGACATGCGGCGGCTCGGTTGCTTGTCGCCCAGCAGGCTGGCGATACCGGCGGCGCGGTCGCCGCCATGACCCGCCGCACGGGCCGTTATCTGCGGCTCGATCAAGGCAGTTTGGGTCCAGCCAGGGCAAATGCAGTTGACCGTGACACCACCGCTTTCGCGGGTGCCGACGGCGGCGTATTCGAGGGCGGCGACGCGCGACAGGCCGACCAGGCCGAACTTCGAGGCGACGTAAGGCCCCTTTTCGGCCGAGGCGACCAGGCCGTGGACCGAGGCGATGTTGATGACCCGGCCATAACCGCGCGCCGCCATGCGCGGCAGGACGTGCCGCATGGTCAGCATGGCGCCGGTCAGGTTGACGGCCAGGATATCGTCCCAGGTCTCGTCGACGATGTCGGCAAAGGCGCTCGTCGCCTGCACGCCGGCATTGTTGACCAGGATGTCCAGTCCGCCGCCGCTCCACTCATCTACCGCCCTCATCAGGCCGGCGACCTGGGTACGGTCGCGCATGTCGGCCTCGAAAGCGCGCCCCGAAACCGGGGTTCCGGAAACTGCCGCCAAAGCTTCGCTCGAGTCGGCTTCGGCCGGTCCGTGGACGGCGACGCGGACACCGGCGCAGGCCAGGGCGCGGGCGACGGCCAGGCCGATCCCGGAGACCGAGCCGGTGACCAGAGCCGTTCGGCCGGTAAGGTAGCCGCCAGCGCCGGTCATGATGTCACCGTGGCAAGGCAGCGCGTAACGGCGGGCGCATAGAGCTTTAGCCGCCCATCCGCGCTCGAGTACGCCACATCCTGAAAGTCCGTCCCTGCCACTGCGCCCTGTCTTTTCCGGGAGGCAGGCTGGTGGCGCGCCTTGGAAAAGGCGTCACCGTAGTCCTGGGCTCCATGCTGCCGGATCATGGTAAATTCGGCTTGCGTATTTTCATTCATAATTTTTCAACGGACGTTGAAAGTCAATGAATAGTTTCAACAGTCGTTGAATTTTAAAATGGGTGTGCTTTTTGTAGCGGGGAAAACGTCAGCGGAATACCGTCTGGAAAGGCTAGGCTAACGCGGCTTTCGGCGGCAGAATCGGTTTGCCGCTCATCTGCTCGATCAGTTTCAATTGCTGCGGCAGGCAGGTCTGCAGGTCGTAGCGGCCAACGATGGTAGCGCGCGCGGCGTTGCGCAGGCGTACGACATCGCGGTCTTCCATCGCGCGCACCACGGTCTCGACCAGTTGGTGCGGGTCAAAGAAATCGGTCAGCCAGCCGTTTTCACCGTGTTTCAGGACCTCGCGCACGGGGGCCGTGTCCGATCCGATCATCAGGCAGCCCGAGGCCATGGCCTCCATGAACGACCACGACAGCACGAAGGGATAGGTCAGGTAGATATGGGCCGTTGAGACCTGCAGCAGGGCGATAAAGCGATCATAAGGTAAGTGCCCTAGAAAATGTACCCGGTCCGACACAACACCTGTTTCCTTCAGCAGAACATCCTTCCAGGTGCCGCCTTCCTTCGGCGCCGAACCGTAGGACACACCGGTCGCGCCGGCGATCAGGACCTGGGCGTTCGGACGCGCCTTCAACAGGTTTGGCAAGGCGCGCATGAAGGTCGGAAAGCCGCGATAGGGTTCGAGATTGCGCGCCACATAGGTGATGACCTCGTCCTTCGGGGTCAGTATGCGGCCGTCAGGCAGGGCGAAAGCGGCTTTTGGATTCGGCCGCGCCTTGTAGGTGTCGACACCGTCGAACATGACGTCGATGCGGTCGAGATAGGCGGCGGGGTGGCGCGATTTCTGCCACTGGGTCGGGCTCCAGCCGCGATCGCACAGATCAAGACTGAGCAGCAGGTGAGCGTTGCGCGCCCGTATCCGGCATTGATCGTCAAAGGTGACTTCGACCGACGGATCGAAGCCGAAATCGGCACCGGTGGCCGAATAGTAGAACTCGCAATAGCTGAGCAGCGGCGTATGGGGAAAGGTTTCCTTGACGAACAGCGTCTCGCCCCAGCCAGGATGGGCGATGATCAGGTCGGGACGGAAGCGTTCCTGGACCAGTTGCTGGCACAGCCGCGCCACGCCCTGACCGTGCAGAAGGCCGTTCTCGAACTGGCGCATATAGTGGTGGGTCGACGGCCTGACCTGGCGGTGCGGGGTATAGACCAGCTTGCGGACACCCGGAATATTGACGGTTTTTTGCTTGGTGAGAAAGACGATTTCATGACCGGCATCGGCCAGAAGCGGCACCAGGTGCTTGAACTGACCCGGCATGTTCTGGTGGATGAAGAGCAGTTTCATGCGGCATGAGATAGCGTGGTCTGCATCCGCCTTGTCAAGTGCGCCGGCGCATTCCCGCCGGGATTACAGGGTTTGTCATTAGTTGAGGGACACGATGGCTGATAAGCTAAGGCCGACACAGCAAATGCGCCGGGGAGGCCGCCGTGAAATCCATCCTGTTCCTTGTCATTGCCGCGGCTCTGGCAGCCGGTCCCGTCCTTGCGGGTGACCGCGCCGATGTCGAGAGCCGTATGCTTGATGCCGCCCGCCAAGGCAAGGAGCATATCTCGGCCGCGCTCGACGATCTCAAGGCGGGCAACAACGCAACCGGCTGTGCGGCCCTGAATGCGGCACGTGACGATATGAATACCGTGCTCGAGCTGATCGATGAGGACGAGAACCTGGTCCGCAACGACGCCACAGCAAGCCCGGCTCAGCGTGACGAGGATCTGGCCGACATCCAGACGATGAAGGAAGTGTACACCGACATGCGCAACCGGATGCAAATCCAGCTTAACGCTCGCTGCGCCTGATCCAAGCGCGATGACGAGTCATCACGCTTGGCAAGGGCGACTGCCCGCCCGAGCTTATGCGAGGAGCCATGCGGCGTTTGAGCTGAAACAAAGGCGAAGCCGTCAGACCGGCTCACCCGATGCCGCTATCTTGGCGGCGGTGGCCCGGAGGATGGAGCCCGAGGCTGAGCCGCGAATGCCGAACATCTGGCGGAAGACGTCGCGACGTTCATGCACCGACGCCAGGACCAGGCCCATCGGCACGCCTAAGTCGATCAACGTGTTTTCGGCCAGTTGCAACGAAGCCTCGATGGTTTCAGGGACGGCGTCCGTCGCGCCCATCTGGTACAGGCGCTGGGCGTGCTGGGCGTCGCGGGCGCGGGCGATGATATGGATGTCGTCGCGCAGGGAACGGATGGTCTCCACGCACCGGTCGGTAAAGGCCGGATTGGAGGCTGTGACGACGACGGCGCGCGCCTTGTCGATCCCCATGCGCATCAGGAAATCGACGACCGAGGCGTCGCCATACCAGGCCTCGATGCCCTGGGCACGGGCACGATGGGTGACCTGGGGGTTGAAGTCGACCACGGTAAAGGGAATCTGGTGGATCTTCAGCATGTCCGCGACCAGGGCGCCGACGCGGCCGAAACCAACCACGATCACCTTGGCCACCGCGGCTTCACCATCGGCGGCGAGCGCTGCCACCACCTCGGGCGCCTCGGTCGTCGGCATGGCGCGATTGACCTCCTTGCCCAGGCGACCGGCGAAGGCGGCGAGGAAGGGAATGCAGAACATCGAGATGATGGCGGCGAGGATGACCGCCTGGCCGAAGCCGGCGTGCAGGATCTTGTGCCCGATGGCGTCATCGATGATGACGAAGGCGAATTCCCCCGCCGGCCCAAGGACCGCCGCCGTTTCGATGGCGCTACGCGGGCTGATGCCGAAGGCGCGGGCCAGGGGATAGACCAGGGCGGCCTTGATGGCGATCAACGCGACCACAATGCCGAACACCAGGGACGGATTGGCCAGGACGGTCGAGAATTCGAGCCGGGCGCCGACCGTGACGAAAAACAGGCCGAGCAGCAGGCCCTTGAACGGATCGATCATCACCTCGATCTCGCGGCGGTATTCGGTTTCGGCCAGCAGCACGCCGGCGACAAAGGCGCCCAGCGCCATGCTCATCCCGGCCATCACCGCGACCTGTCCCGACAGGACAACGACAAGCAGGCAGGCCGCCATGAACAGTTCCCGGCTCTTCGAAAAGGCGGCGGTATTGAACAACGGGCGCAGCAGCCAGCGGCCGCCGATGACCAGTATGGCCATGCCGATCAGGGCCGGAATCAGAGCCAGCAGACCGCCCAGGCCCTGGGTGGTGCCCTTGGCGGCGCCGGCCAGCATGACCACGGTAATCATGATGGGCGCAACGCTGAGATCCTGGGCCAGCAGGATGGCGAAGACCGAACGGCCCGACGCCGTTTTCAGCGCCTTGCGATCGGCCAGGACCGGGATGACCACCGCCGTCGAGGACAGGGCGAGCGCCATGCCCAGCATGGTCGCGGCGATCACGCCCTGCTGCATGAAGATAAAGACGAAAGTCAGCACGATCGCGCACAGGATAATCTGGGCCGCGCCAAGGCCGAAGATCAGCCGGCGCATGGACTTCAGGCGCTCAAACGTCAGCTCCAGCCCGATGGAGAACATCAGGAAGACCACGCCCAGCTCGGCCAGTTGATGGATGGCGTGCGAGCGCATGATCGAAAAATCGTCGAGCCAGGAAATATGCGACGAAAAGCGGCCGAAGACATCGGGCCCCAGCGCCACGCCGACCAGCAGAAAACCCAGGACGCTCGACACCTTGAAGCGCTGGAACAGCGGCACGATGACCGCCGAGGCCAGCAGGAAGACGATGATGAAGATATAATAGGCCCCCGTCTCCGCCGAATGGCCGGCCGCAACCACTTCGTTGGTGGTCATGTCGGACAGGTTCTGGACGGGAGAATTCATGCGCAATCTTTCAATATCGTTTCCGTGGAAGAGCAGACTATGGGGGATGGCGGTAGAGGATGTAACCCCAAAAACACGAATTTTCGCAAAAACATGCCTTTAGAGGCCAAAGAAGGCAAGAAATCCACCGTTTTTGAAACCTGAAGACTGGCAAATCGCAAAATCTATACCGCCCCGTGAACGGGGCGGGGGACCGCCCGAGTGAAGACTAAGCCGTAGCGAGAGCTACGGCGCCTGTCTTTGCATCGGGTGGTGGTGGGGGCCTTACAGGCTTGTCTACCAAGCGACAACCACCAGCAAGATGCCAGGTATAATCCGTGTTTCGACTTCATCTGACAGGCGCGCACAGCCTTATGGAAGACCCCCACCACCACCCGATGCGAAGACTTCGCACGCCGCTAACGCGCCGAGCGGTCTTCACTCGGGCGGTCCCCCGCCCCGCGTAACGGGGCGGTATAAGTTTTTTTCGATGACGGATTCATGAACAAAATTTCACGTTCGCTTGGCCAAAAAGCGGATAGGGTGATGGTTTCATATTCAACCGGGACAGAGATCCCGATGAGGTGGGGCCTTCATGCGCGTTTTCAAAACCCTTCTGCTGGCCACGGCGGCGAGCGCCCTGCTGGCGGTGCCGGCTCTGGCCGCCGATCGTTGCCTCGACGCCGGCTGCACCATACTGTCGCTGGAAAGTTTCGATGATTTTCTCGGTGCCGGCGACGATGTTGCAGCGACCGACATCACCGCGGCGCCGCGTTTCGGCGCCTGGGGCGTCGATCTCGACGGCATCGATAAATCGGTCAATCCGGGCGACAACTTCTTTCAGTATGTCAACGGCAACGCCTTGAAAAACATGACCATTCCGGCCGACAAGACGTCAGCCGGCGTGGCGCGGCAACTGGTCGACCTGGCCGATGCGCGCTCGAAGGCGATCGTCGAAAGCCTTGCCGGACGCACGGACCTCGATGGTGACGACGTCAAGATCGGCGCGCTATACAACTCGATGATGGATACGAAGACGGTCGAGGCGCGCGACGTCGCCCCCCTGGCGCCCAACCTGATCGGCATTCGAAACATCAAGACCAAGTCCGACATGGCCGCCTGGATGGGTAAGACCGCGGGCGGGTTCGGTTCAGCATTTTTCGGTGCCGGGGTCACGGCCGACGCCAAGAATTCCAAATTCAACACGGTCGTGCTGTTCCAGTCAGGCCTGGGCCTGCCTGATCGCGACTACTATCTGACCGACGCTTTCGCCGACAAAAAGGCGAAATACGAGGCCTATATCGCCCAGATGCTGCGCCTGGTCGCCTACCCCAATGCTGCTGCGGCGGCGCACGATATCGTCGCCATGGAAACGAAGATCGCCGAAGTGTCGTGGCCGCGTGCCCAGCGCCGCGACCGCACCAAGACCTATAACGCCATGACGCCGGCTGAGGTCGCGACCTTCGCGCCGGGCTTCGACTGGGCGGCCTATTTCAGGGGCGCCGACCTAACCGCGACGCCGAAGGTCGTCGTCAGCGAAAACACCGCCTTTCCGAAGATCGCCCAGATCTTTGCCGA
Source organism: Asticcacaulis sp. P2_C5 (assembly GCF_056404555.1). Classification (NCBI taxonomy): domain Bacteria; kingdom Pseudomonadati; phylum Pseudomonadota; class Alphaproteobacteria; order Caulobacterales; family Caulobacteraceae; genus Asticcacaulis; species Asticcacaulis sp. P2_C5. The sequence continues at coordinate 169,784 of NZ_JBFUDU010000005.1, read as the reverse complement.
CACGCCGCTGGACACGCTCAAGGCGTGGGAAACCTTCCGCACTATTGACCAGGCCGCGCCCTATCTGTCCGAACGCTTCGTGACGCCACGGTGGGAGTTCCGCTCGCGTGACCTATCCGGCGCCCAGGCGCAACGCCCGCGCTGGCAACGCTCCATCGCTGTGGTCGAAGGTTCGCTGGGTGAGGCGCTCGGCCGGACCTATGTTGCGCGCTATTTCCCGCCCGAATCCAAGGCCAAGATGCAGGACCTGGTCGCCGGCCTCCGCGCCGCGCTGAAGATTCGCATCCAGAACCTGGACTGGATGTCGCCCGAAACCAAGGCGCGAGCGCTGGAAAAGCTCGACAAGTTCGGCGTCAAGGTCGGCTATCCCGATAAGTGGCGCGACTATAGCGGCCTGACCATCGTCGCCGATGACCTGTATGGCAATATGCAGCGCTCGTCGGCCTTCGATTGGGCCTTCGAGGTGTCGAAGATCGGCAAGCCGGTCGATCCGCTGGAATGGGGGCTGACGCCGCAGACGGTGAATGCCTATTATTCGTCGACACGCAACGAGATCGTCTTTCCGGCTGCTATCCTGCAGCCGCCCTATTTCGATCCGCAGGCCGACATGGCGGTCAATTACGGCGCCATCGGCGGCGTTATCGGCCATGAAATCACCCACGGCTTTGACGACCAGGGCCGCCATTCCGACGGCGACGGCAATCTGGTCGATTGGTGGACGACCGAGGATTCGGCCAAGTTCGAAGCCCAGGCGAAGATATTCGGCGCCCAGTACGACGCCTACGAGCCCCTGCCCGGCGTCCATGTCCAGGGCAATTTGACCATGGGCGAGAACATCGCCGACCTGGGCGGTCTGTTGATCGCGCTCGATGCCTATCATCTGTCGCTGAACGGTGCTGAAGCCCCTGTGCTGGATGGCCTGACCGGCGACCAGCGTTTCTTCCTAGGCGCCGGCCAGGTGTGGCGCCAGAAGCTGCGCGACGATTCCCTGAAACAGCAGGTGGCCTCCGATCCGCACACGCCGAACGAATTCCGCGCCATCGGGCCCGAGCGCAACATGGATGCGTGGTACAAGGCGTTCAACATCACCGACGGCAAGTATTATCTGAAGCCGGAAGATCGCGTCAAAATCTGGTAGCAGTATGAGGCGTTGAATTCACTTACTAAACCCCTCTCCCGGCTGAGGGGAGAGGTTAGGGTGAGGGGTTAAATTCCACCATCCTTCCAATTTGCATCGCCCATAGAACCCCTCACCCGGCGCTTCGCGCCACCCTCTCCCCTCAGGTGGGTAGAGGGGGAAACCCGGAACACTGTCATGCGCCTTCTGAAAATCCTGTTGCTGTCCACTGCCCTTTCAACTGCCGTTCTCGGTATGGCGCATGCCGAAACCGCCTCCCCTGCCCCGGCGGCCAAACTGGGCGATCCGGCGCTGGACACGCCGCATTTCGGCACCTGGGGCATCGACCTGTCCGGCATGGACAAAAAGGTCAGGCCCGGCGACAACTTCTTCGACTATGTCAACGGTGCGGCCAATGCCCGGATGACCATCCCGGCCGACAAGACGTCGAACGGCGTCAACGAGATCCTGGAAGACCTGTCCGAAGCCCGCTCGCGCGCCATTGTCGAGGACCTGGCCGGACGGCAGAACCTGAGCGGTGACGACGCCAAGATCTCGGCCTTGTACAATTCGATGATGGACGAGGCCACCGTCGAAAAACTGGACGCCGCGCCGCTGAAACCCGCCCTCGCCGGTATCGCCGCGATCAGCGACAAGAGCGCCATGGCGGCATGGATGGGCGGCACGTCGGGCACCTTCGGTTCGGCCTTCTTCGGCCCCTATATCGATGCCGACGCCAAGAACCCGAAGCTCAATGTGCTGTACCTGTCGCAGTCGGGCATGGGACTGCCCGATCGCGACTACTATCTGGAAGCCGCCTATGCCGACAAGCTGAAGGGCTATCAGGCCTATATCGCGAAGATGCTGGCCATGGCCGGCTATCCCGATCCCGACAGCCACGCCGCCGCCATCGTCACGCTCGAGACCGAGATCGCCAAGGTGTCATGGACGCGCGCCGAACGCCGCGACGCCGTCGCCACCTATAATCCGATGACCCTGGCTGAGGTCGCAGCCTCAGCGCCCGGTTTCGACTGGCCGGTCTTTTTCAAGGCGGCGGGCCTGGCAAGTGCGTCGAAAGCCATAGTCAGCGAAAACACCGCCTTCCCGAAGATCGCTGCCGTGTTCGACGCCACGCCTTTGGAGACGCTGAAGGCGTGGGAAGCCTTCCGCACGATCGACCAGGCCGCGCCCTACCTGTCTAAGCGCTTTGTCGACGCCCAGTGGCAGTTCCGCAGCCACGACCTGCGCGGCGCCGACGAACAGCGACCGCGCTGGAAACGCGGTGTCGGCCTGGTCGAAGGCGCGCTGGGCGAAGCCCTTGGCCGTGACTATGTCGCGCTCTATTTCCCTGCCGAGTCCAAGGCGCAGATGCAGGAAATCTTCGGCTATTTCCGCCAGGCGCTGCAGGCCCGTATCGAAAACGTCACCTGGATGTCGCCGGAAACCAAGGCCAAGGCGGTCGAAAAGCTGTCCAAGCTGACCGCCAAGATCGGTTATCCCGACAAGTGGCGCGATTATAGCGGCCTGACTATCGGAGCCTCCGACCTGTACGGCAATGTCGAGCGATCTAACGTCTTCGACTGGAACTTCCTGCTGGCCAAGCTGGACAAACCGGTCGACCCGCTGGAATGGGATATGACGCCGCAGACGGTCAATGCCTACTACAATCCTGTACGCAATGAGATCGTCCTGCCAGCGGCCGAGTTACAACCGCCCTTCTTCGATCCCAAGGCTGATCTGGCGGTCAACTATGGTGGCATCGGCGCTTCGACCATCGGCCACGAAATCACCCATGGCTTCGACGATGAAGGCCGGCACTATGACGGCGACGGCTTCCTGACCGACTGGTGGACTGAGGCCGACTCGACGCGCTTCGATGCCGAGGCCGCCAAGTATGCCAAGCAGTTCGACGCCTTCGAGCCTTTGCCCGGCCTGCATATCAAGGGCGACCAGTCGAACGGCGAGAACATTGCCGACCTGGGCGGCGTGTTGATTGCGCTCGACGCCTATCACCTGGCCTTGAAGGGCAAGCCGGCGCCGACAATAGACGGCCTCAGCGGCGATCAGCGCGTCATGCTGTCCTATGCCCAGTCCTGGCAGGGTAAGGTGCGTGACGAAACGCTGAAGATGCTGATCGTGGCCGATGTGCACTCGCCCTATGCCTTCCGGGTGATCGGGCCGATGCGCAATGTCGACGCCTGGTACAAGGCGTTCGATATCAAGCCGGGCGACAAATACTATGTGAAGCCGGAAGATCGCGTCCGGATTTGGTGATGGGGCCGCCGAGAGCCTATTGTGCAGCGGTAACTCAGCAAGAAGGTTTGAAACACGAATGGACACGAATATTCACGAATAAGACGCTTGCTAACGCTGCGCGCGCCGGCAGAAACGACAGTTACTAACGGTCAGCATCGAGCTCTGCATAAGCAAGCGCATGAATGCGCTATCGCGCGCAGCGCATTTTTATGACCGGCTACCGCGTGGGACGATGGATGAACGCATCGGCCGCTCAGGTACGCCGCGCAGCGTTAGCAAGCGTCTTATTCGTGAATATTCGTGTCCATTCGTGTTTCAAAACTTCTTTCAAAATTGGCCTCGGCTCCATCGAAACCGTTCAGGCTCGGCAAGCCGAGCGCGTCAGCCAGGCGATCTCGTCGGCCAGTTTCTGCACCGGCACCGCGATCAACCGCTCTTCCAGGCCAATGCTGATGATGCCGTGCACAGCGGCAAACAAGGTTCGGGCGCGAACCGTCAGTGCTCGGGCATCCAGCGTCGGCATGATGGCGCTGAGCGGCTCGGCGATATGGCGGAACAGTCGCAGCTGGTCCTGGGCCGCCCATTCCGGCAGCGGACTGTCCAGCCGCAGTTCGAAGATCATCCGCCATAGCGGCAGGTTCTTGCGCGCGAAGTCGAGATAGGTGTGCGCCACGGCGACCAGGCGCTCGACGGCCTCCTCACGCGTCGCCATAGGCAGGCTGCCCGTCTTTTCCGTCGCCAGTTCGCCGAGGTGGCGCAGCGTCTTGGACGAAACCAGCAACAGCAAAGCATCCATATCGGCAACCAGATTGTAAAGACCGCCCAGGGCGATGCCAATATCGGCCGCGAGATCGCGCGCCTTCAGGCTCTGCATCCCCGATTCGCAAATGCGTTTTTCGGCGGCGGCAATCAGCGCCTCGAGCTGGGCCTGGCGGCGATCGGCAGTCGCAGCGGAGGGTGTCTTTGGCGTGGCATTTTCGGTTGTCATGGTGCGCCTCTTTATGGGTGCTCTGAAAAATATTTTGAACGATGTTCATTTTTTACTTGAACGCAGTTCACATTGTGATACAAGGATCATGTGAACGGGGTTCATATCACCAATAGCCCCGGTGATGAAGCCCTTAGTTCACACCCTGGGGGGCCAGGGGGGATTAGACCAGGGGGATGAAGGCGACCACCACCTTCATCCCCTTACTTTAGAGCTCAAGCGCCGCATGGCTCGCGCAAACGTGCGCGGCGGGCGGTCGCCCTTGCCAAGCTGCGGAAGTCGCAGCCTGGAATACCTCAACATTGGAGAAGACCGATGAAGCGCCTGTTTTATGTTGTTGTGACCGTGCTTGCCTGCGTCGCTTCGTATCAAGCGGTCGCTCACAGTGCCCATGCCGACAAGGATCGCGACTGGAAACGCGAAGCCCGCCTGATGGCCAACGACCTGCCGACCTTCCTGCACTATCACCCGACCGATGGCGCCAGCTATTCCGGCAAGGTGCGCAAGGCGATGGATCCGTCCAATGTCCAGCCTTAAGAATTTGGGGTGGGCCGTCGTGCCCGCCGCCGCCGGGCTGATCAGCCTGGCCCTGCTACCTGCGGACTTTGCCGTCACCGACCACGCCCGGTTCACCAAACGACAGTTCGGGGTCGAGGTCGGCATGACCGAGACCCAGGCCCGTGCGGCTATTCTCAGCAACTGGCGCTTTCGTTACGCCGGGACCGAGACCTGTCAGGCCGCGACAGGAAACGGCGGCTGCGCCGACGCTACGCAAATAGACCAGTACAGGGTCGACGGACTATTGGCCGACGGTTGGGTTAACCTGGGTATCCGCGACGACCGGGTGATCTACATCTATGCCGCCAAAAGCGCTATTACATAGCTCAAGCGCCGTCGCACGGGCGCCCCCGATGGCTCGCCGCATCAGCGGCGGCGGGCAGTCGCCCTTGCCAAGCCATGTCGCGATTACATCGCCATGGCTTGGAGATCTAACGCTTCGACGACAGCACGATCAGCCCGACCACGCCGGCAACCGACAGCACGACGCCCGCGATAAAGCCGGCGACCAGAGCCGTGCCCCAGCCGGAAAAGATCAGCTCGCTGAAGCCGTCACGGGCACACAGCACGCAAAAGACAGCAAAGCTGGCCAGGGTTATCCCCAGTCCACCAAAGGCGGAGGCCATGCTGAGCCCGTTCAGGAAGGTTTTCATGACATGTGCTCAGCCTGGCAGGCCAGCTACCAGATCTTCACGCGGTCTTCCGGCTTGACGTAATATTTGCCCTCGGTGATGTCGAAGGCCTTGTACCAGGCGTCGACATTCCGAACCGTGCCGATGGCGCGGAAGTTGTCGGGCGTATGCGGGTCGGACGACACGATGAACTTGACGAAATCGTCCTGATACTTCGAGCGCCAGTTCTGGGCAAAGCCCAGCAGCACGCGCTGGTCGCCGGTAAAGCCGTCAATGACCGGCGCCTCGGCCCCCTTCAGCGACAGATGATAGGCATCCAGGCCCAGCAGGACACCGCCGAGGTCGGCGATGTTCTCGCCCATGGTCAGGCCGCCCTGGACGTGAGCGCCCGGAACCGGTTCGTAGGTGTCGTACTGCGCGCCCAGGGTCTTGGTCTGGGCGGCGAACTTGGCGGCATCTTCCGGCGTCCACCAGTCGGCCAGGGCGCCGGTCGAGTCGTAGTTACGGCCCTGGTCGTCGAAACCGTGGGTGATTTCGTGGCCGATAATGGCGCCGATGGCGCCATAGTTGACAGCGGGGTCGGCCTGGGCATCGAAGAACGGCGGCTGCAGGATGGCGGCCGGGAAGACGATCTCGTTCTTGGTCGGCGAATAGTAGGCGTTGATATCCTGCGGGTTCATTTCCCACACCCACGGATCGATCTTGTTATCGATGCGGGCGACGCTATAGGCCCAGTCGAAGCCCTGGGCGCGTTCGATATTGCCGTAGAGATCGTCCGGCTTGATCTCCAGACCCTCATAGGAACGCCACTTATCGGGATAGCCGATCTTGACGCCAAACGTGCTGAGCTTCTCCAGCGCCTTCGCCTTGGTCGGCGCGCTCATCCAGGTCAGGCCTTCGATACGAATCTTCATCGCCGCCAGCAGATCGCCGACCAAGGCTTCCATCTTGGCCTTGGATTCGGCCGGGAAATAGGCCGTGACATAGGCGCGACCGAGCGATTCACCCATCTTGTCGCCGGTGATGCTGATGGCGCGCTTCCACAGCGGACGCTGTTCCTGGATGCCGTACATGGTCTTGGAGCGGAACTCGAAGCGGCGGCTGTAGAAGTTATTCGGCAGATAGGCGCTGGCCTGATCGACGGCCTGGAAGGTTTCCCACGCCTTCAGCGTCTCCAGAGGCGTATCGGCGAAGATCTTGGCGATCTTCGGTATGGCCGTGTTCTGGGCCACGACAACCTTGTGCGCCTGGGAAACATGGGCCGCGGCGAAGAAGCCGTTCCAGTCGAAGCCCGGGGCATAGGTGTTGAGGTCCTTCAACGCCATCGGATTGTAGGTCTTGGTGTCGTCGCGGCTTTCGATCTTGGTCCAACTGACCTCGGCGATGGCGGTTTCCATGGCCACGATGTCGTGCGCGTGCCTGGCTGCGTCGGGATAGGCCACCATGCGCAGCAGGTCGGTGATATAGGCCTCATAGGCCGCCTTCTTGTCGGCAAAGCCCTCCGTCAGATAATAGTCGCGGTCAGGCAGGCCCAGGCCGCCCTGGGTCATTTGCAGGGCGTAATAGCCGGGCTTCTTGGCGTCGTCGCCGACATACATGCCGAAGAAGGCCGAGCCGAAACCCTGCGACGTCCAGCCCATGAAGGCGGCCATCTGCTTCTTGTCCTTGATGGCGTCGATGCGGCGCAGTTCCGGCACCACGGGGCCAACACCGCGTTGTTCCTTCAGGTCGGCGTTCATGGCGCTGCGATAGAGGTCGGCGATCTTCAGGTCTTCACCCGACAGGTCGTTGCGCGCCGCCAGCCCCGTGACCAAGGCCTTCAGTTGCACTTCCGACAGGTCGGACAGGACGTTCCACACACCGTAGCCGACCTGGTCGCCCGGAATGACCATGTTGCGGATCGCCGTGCCGTTGGCATAGTCGAAGAAGTTGTCGCCCGGCTTGACCGTCAGGTCCATGCCGGCGGTATCGAAGCCCCAGGTGCCGTAGCGCTGGGCCGTCGTGCTCACAACCGGCTCCGCCGAACCCGGCGTGGCATCGGCCAGCATATAACGGCTGGCGGTCGGGGCCGGCGTTGCGGCCAGGGCCGGCAGGGCGACGAGCGGCAGGGTGAGAATAAGGGCGGACGTCAGCAGACGGTGACGAAGTGTGCGCATCGGAGGTCTTTCACGGAACAGGCGGCGCGTCTTAAAAGAGCGCGCGATCTAAATCAGGCCTGACTGTGATACAGTTCCGACGGTTTGTATCATGAAATTTTCTTAATCTCGCCACGATGCGGACGCAAAGCGGCCACGGCATCATTTTTGACGACTACGTCAAATAATCCGAAATATCGGCGGCCAAAAGGCAAAAAAAAAGCCCGCCCGGGGGGATACCACCGAGCGAGCTCTTTGTTTTTGTTTAAGCGAGCGTTTCCTCCCCGAAACGCCGGAACTGACTTCTCTCTGCGGGAGAAGTTCCGTTCTCTTGAGATGGCAATAACCAGATTTCGGACCGGGGTGTCAACTTAATTTATCACATAGCGTCAAAATTATTTTGCCCCTGCGTCAAGACCGTAACATACTCAACCAAACCGCACCAAAAACAGGTCAATTATGACACCGCTGTCAGGAAGATTTCACTATGGATTTCAAATGGTTAATTGCCTCCTCGCGGGGCAATGTCACCTGCCCCGGACGGGCTTCCTTCCACTCTTTATTGTCACTAATTTGCAACGCCAAATCGCGCCCTAAATCGAGGTCTTTTATGGTAACGGTACCACTATTCAGCTCGTCTCCGCCCAGCATGGCGACGGCCGGCGACAGGCGACGGTCGGCATACTTCATCTGCGCCTTCATGCCCGACCGGCCGAGGTAAACCTCTGCCGCCATACCGGCAGCGCGGATGTCGGCGGCCAGCTTGAAATAGGCGCCCATATCGTCTTGCGAGAAGTTGATAATGACGATCGGACCGCGCACACGCGTGGCCTTGCCCGCCTCGGTCAGGGCCAGGGCGGCGGCAATGCGCGACACGCCGAAGGAGAAGCCGGTCGCCGGCGTCGACTCGCCAGTGAAGCGCGCCACCAGGTCGTCATAGCGCCCGCCGCCGCCCATCGAGCCGAACTGGACCGGCTGGCCCTTGTCGTCGAAAAGGTCCATCAGCAGTTCGGCTTCGAATACCGGCCCCGTGTAATATTCCAGGCCGCGCACGATGCCGGGATCGAAAATGGCATCGGTTTCGGAGACGCCCATGGCTGTCATGGCGGTATGAATGCGCGCCAGATCTTCGAGACCGGCCTGGCCTTCGGCGGAGTTGGCGAGGACCGCCGCCAGCTTGTCGAGCACGCCGCTGCGGGTTGATGCACCGCCCGCCCCAATGCCTGCGCTCACAAAGTCGAGCACGGGCTGGATGGCGGCGTCGGGCAGTTCGGCGCCCTTGGTATAGTCGCCGCTTTCGTCCTTGCGGCCCTTGCCCAGCAACAGGGCGACGCCTTCGAGACCGAAGCGGTCGAGCTTGTCGATCGCCCGCAGCACGCCCAGTTGCTGGCCCGGTTGGGTGACACCGAGACCGGACAGCAGGCCGTTCAAAAGCTTGCGGTTGTTGATGCGGATGCGTGCCGGAATGTCGAGCGCCTTGTACCCGGCGACGGCCAGGGCGATCATTTCGGCATCGGCCTCGGGGCGGTCGGAACCGACGATGTCGGCGTCGCACTGCGTGAATTCGCGCAGGCGGCCGGGACCGGGCTTTTCATTGCGCCACACTGTGCCATGGGCATAGCGGCGGAACGGCTTGGGCAGGGTTTCCCAGTTCTGGGCGGCAAACCGGGCGAGCGGCGCCGTCAGGTCATACCGCAGCGCCATCCACTGATCGTCGTCGTCCTGCTGGGCGAAGACCCCGACATTGGGACGATCGGAATCGGGCAGGAACTTGCCCAGGGCGTCGGCATATTCGAAGGCCGGCGTCTGCAAGGCTTCGAAACCGAAGTCCTCATACACCTTCGACACGGTGGCGATCAGATGACGCTCGATGGCAATCTGGCCGGCACGTTTGTCGATGAAACCGCGCGGGCTGCGGGCCTCGGGACGGAAGGGAGTTTCGGGCGCGGCCGATGGGTCATTTGCGGTGCTGTTTGTCATGGCGTCGCCTTAGCGCAATCCGATAAGGTGTGCAGCACTTTTCGATTAAATTGCGCGACAAAACAAAAGCGCACAGGCTCTGAGGAAACAACCGACTTTCACCTCCGGTTTGGCGCTGTAGTGCTTGCCGGCGCCTCGCGTTGCAGGGGAATTTTCTGGCGGAATGGTATTTTGACACCGACGTCAAAAATATTCCTTAACCCCTGTTAATCGTGGCAAAACGGTGTTATAAAAGAGGCACCCTTAAGGAGGGCAAAACCATGAGCAAGCGTTCTCACGCAATGGAAAGTTTCTCGCGTTTTGTAATCGCCACAGCGGGCGCACTGGCCTTGCTCGGCGCCGTCGGTTGGGCGTTCGTCGCGTTCGACAACAAAGGCTGCAGTGGCGGCATCCAGTGCCGCACCGAAGCCGAGATGACGCAACCGCATTACTGATCGTCGATGTCTGACGGATAGCGGCCGTTTTATGCGGCCGCCCTATTTTTTATAACGTCTTTGCTTTGGGCAAAGGCGTGTCAGGTTTTGGCGGTTAACGCTTTGTTGGCCGGAATTTTGCATAGTGCGTCCTGCTGTCTTTGAAGAGGAACGCAGGATGGGCTATGCCCGAAAACCGGCTGCTATACTGGCACTGCTGCTCGGATTGAGCGCGGTGACGGTAGCGGCGCGCGCCGAACCGGCCGCGACCAGCGCCATCTCGCACGAACCGCTCTATGCCGGCCTGGTGACGCGGGCCGAGGCGCTGAAGGCGCAGACGGACGCCTTTGCGCCGTCGCTCGGCCTGTTGTCACAACCGGATTTCCAGGCCTATGCGCGCGATATCCGCAGCCTCTCGGACGGCGATCTGGCGGGGCATATGGACCTGAAGGCGCGCGGCACCGACAGCGACCTGAAGTGCATCCTGAAGGGGGTGTCGCTGGATCTGAATATCAAGATGGACGCATTGCTGGCCGCGAAAAGCGATGCCGAGGTCCAGACGGCGCTGATCAATATGTCGGAGCTGCTGAGCGACAATATCGACGTCATCGTCACCCCGGCCACCGCTGAGTCGGGGCTGGACTGCGTGATCGAGTTCGGCAAGGGTTGAAGGTTTTTAACCGTCAGTATGCCGAGTCAAACGTATAGCGTTTGACCGCCATGCGCAGATTTGCGCAGATTTTTCAGCGCAAGAATCTGAAGTGTGCAGTGATGCTTTTCTAGATCGCATAGCGATCATTTCGCCACGATGACTGCCTTATTCGTTCCGATTGAGCGCTGAAAAAATCTGCGCAAATCTGCGCATGGCGGTCAAACGCTATACGTTTGACTCGGCATACTGACGGTTAAACCCCTACTCAACCTCTACTTCCCGCCGCGCAGGACCTTCACCACCGCGTTGGTGTCGAGCAGTTGTGGCAGGACCTTGGCCTCGGCATTGTTCGGACCATAATAGACATACAACGGCACGCCCGAACGACCATACAGCGCCAGATAATGCGAAATCTCGGTGTCCTGGTTGGTCCAGTCGCCGACCATATAGACCGTGCCGGTATCGATCATGGCCTGCTCGAACGGTTTCGACGCCAGGACGCGCCCTTCATTGACCTTGCAGGTGACGCACCACGCCGCCGTCAGGTCGACAAACACCGGCTTGCCCGCCGTCCGCAGGGCCGTCAGTTGCGCCACGCTGAACGCCTGGTGCGGTAAGGCGCCCGATGTCACGGCGGCAGGCTTCGTCGCTTGCGGCTGGCCCGGCGCGAAGATGGCCAGGATCAGAGCCACGCCCCACAGGGCCGGTCGCGCCCACACCGGCATGGGCTTCAGCGGCATGACCGCGGCGATGGCCAGGGCCATGGCGATAACCAGAAGGGCGACGCCGACCAGATTGACCTGCTGGGCAAAGACCCAGAGGAGCCACAGGGCCGCGGCGTACATCAGCAGGGACAGGCCGCGTTTGAGCCAGTCCATCCAGGGCCCAGGCCGGGGCAAGGCGCGCGCCACGGCGGGAACCCAGGTGATCAGGAAGGTCAGGGCGACAAACGGCAGGGCAAAGCCCAGTCCGAGCGCCGCGAAGATGACCACACCCGTCAGGCCGCCCTGGGTAAGGGCGACGCCGATCGCCGGCCCCATAAAGGGCGCCGTACAGGGGGCCGCCACCACGACAGCCAGGACGCCGGTCAGGAAGGCCGACAGCAGTGGCCGGCTATCGTCGATCCGGATGCCGCCGAAACGTTGCAGCGAAGTACCGACCTCGAACAGGCCCGACATGTTCAGCGCCACCAGCAGCATGATCACGGCCAGGGCGGCGACGACGAAGGGCGATTGCAACTGAAAGCCCCAGCCGACCTGGGCGCCGAACTGTCGCGCCACCACGATCAGCCCGGCCAGGACCAGGAAGCTGGCCAGGACGCCACCGCCATAGACCAGGGCTTCCAGGCGCGCCGCACGATGATCGTGCCCGGCTCGCGACAGGGACAGCAGCTTCATCGACAGGACGGGAAACACGCACGGCATCAGGTTGAGGATCATGCCGCCCAGAAGCGCGCCCAGCGCCACCATCAGGACGCCGCCGAATGAGGTGTTCTGGTTCACGGTCCCCTGGAGCGGCGTGCCCAGCCCGTGGACCTTCGCCGCCAAGGGCGCCCGATCCAGCGGAAAGCGGCTGCCAGGCCCCGGACCGGCGACCAGGACTCCAGTCAAGTCACCGGCGGGCAGGGTCGCGGTTGCCGCCTTGACGCGTAGCGTAAATCCACCAGGCCCCATGTCGATTGCCTGGGGCGCGCCCGGCACGATGATGTCCGGCTGTTCGAGGAAGAAATAGCTGTCCGGCGCCGGCGTGTAGGGAAACGGGAAACCCAGCTCGACCATGCCGTCGCGTATGTCGATGGTTACGCCGGCGGGACCGTCCTTGTTGCCCTGCACGGGGATGGCCGGACGTGCCTTATCGATCGTCCGGGCATCGGCGCCGGGTCCACCTTGACCAACGGTCAGGCGCAGGCTGACCTCCAGGCTTTCCGGGATGCAGACATCGGCGCAGACCAGGAAGTCGACCTTGGCGTGGATCGGCAGGGCCTGGCCGGCGGTGAGCTTGGCAGCATTGTGCATGGGAATGATCAGCACGGTGCGGCCTTCGTAGCCGTAGCTCATCAGGTCATAGGACAGGAGGCGTTTGGGCGTCGGGAACTGGATGTCGCCATCCTGTGCGAAACCATCCGGCAGATTCCAGGTAAAGGTCGGTGCCAGGCCGGTATCGCCGGGATTGATCCAGTAGGTGTGCCAGCCGGGGGCGGAGGTATAATCCAGTGCCAGATCGATATCGCCGCCTGGCGCTACGGTAGAGGACGCCGCGATCAGCCGTGCCTTGATATGGGCGGACTCGCCCTCGGCGGCAGAGGCCGGCTCGGATGCCGAGACCGCCAAAGCGAGACAAAGGAACAGGGACGCAAACCACCGATAGACCGAAGACACGCATATCCCTCGTAAATTAAGACTGCTTTCGACGTTTGGGAAGTGCCCCGCCCGGCGCTTCACGCCACGCCACGGGGCGCCCCGCCTCCCCATAAGTGGGGTGGGCAAAGAAAAGCCAGACACTGCCGCTGGAAGTCTTATACGATTTGCAGCGTCGTTTGGTGACACATATTTTTCGGAAATTCATCGATTTTTTGACCAGGCCGGTCGTGTCGCTTTAACGAAACCTGGTGGCAAAATGGTCGATGCTGTCCTGCAAGCTTTCCAGCAGGACAATGCCGTAGCGGTTACAGACGATTTCGACATTGCCGCGACGGTAAAAACCGGGCGGACAGGCCACAACGGTCGCCTCAGGCTTGCTTTGCGACACGATCCCCAATTCCATGAGTGTGATGGGACTTTTCGACGCCTCGGCGAAATAGAGGAAGACGATATCGGCCTCCTCGATCGCCTGCAGTTCCCAATTGACCTGGATGTTGAAGTCCGGGCTGGAGATGGATTGCGTCCAGGAACTGTTCCACTCGCCGCGCCTGGGGTTGTAGGCCAGGGAAAAGTGCGATCCGACAGCCGCGATAAAGCTGTCCTGCCAGTCTTCCGATTGCCCCATATCGATCGTGCCGCCGGTAAACAGCGATAGGCCGGTATCGCCGGCTGGCTTGAAGTAGTTCAGGGGCGGCTTTACAACCTTACAGGCGGACCTTGCCGACATCAGATGTCCACGTTCAGCTTGCGCGCCAGGGACAGGATCTCGTTGCGCAGCGAGCCGTTGGAGCTGGCCATCAGCTTGTTGATCGCCTTGGCTGCCGCATCACGGTCGCACGACAGGATCATGCGCTTGACCTGGCCCAGGCCGGCGGGTGGCATCGACAGGCGGTTGAAGCCCAGGGCGATCAGCACGAAGGCTTCGAGCGGCCGGCCGGCGATTTCACCGCAGACCGAGACCGGTGTGCCGGATTCCTCGGCCGCCCGCTGGATGCTGGCCAGGGCGCGCAGCATGGGCGGCGACAGGGGATCGTAACGATCGCTCATCTTCGGATTGGTGCGGTCGGCGGCGAACAGATATTGCGTCAGGTCATTGGTGCCGACCGAGGCGAAGTCGACCAGGGGCAACAGCGCGTCGAGGTGCCACAATAAGGACGGGCATTCGATCATGGCGCCGACGCGCAACAGGCTGGGCAAAGGCCGGCCGCGGCGCTTGGCCCAGTTGCATTCGACATCGACCATTTCGCGCGCCTGGCGGAATTCGTCGATCGAGGCGACCATGGGGAACATGATGCGCAGTTCGCGGCCGCGCGCCGCCGTGATCAGGGCGCGTAGCTGCATGCGCAGCAGGGCCGGACGATCGAGCCCCATGCGGATGGCGCGCCAGCCCAGGGCCGGGTTCTCCTCGCGCTCCATCTCCATATAGGGCAGGATCTTGTCGCCGCCCAGGTCAAGCGTGCGGAAGGTCACCGGGCGGTCGCCGGCGCCGTCCATGATGCGTTCGTACAGTTCGGTCTGGCGTTTGAGGCGCGGCAGGTCTTCGGAGACCATGAACTGGAATTCGGTGCGGAACAGGCCGATGCCCTCGGCGCCGGTCTCATTCATGATCTCGATATCGAATTCCAGCCCGGCATTCATCAGCAGGGTGATGCGATGGCCGTCCTTGGTGACGGCGGCCGTGTCCTTGATCTTGAAAAATTCAGCGCGACGCTGGGCCCGGACATCCATGCGCGCATTGGCCGCTTCGATAATGTCGGGACGCGGGCGCAGATAGGCTTCGCCTGTTTCACCGTCGACAATAACGACGTCGCCCTGCGATACGCGGTCGCGCAGGGACTGCAGCCGGCCGACGCAGGGAATCTGCAGCGCTCGGGCGACGATGGCGGCGTGGTTGGAGGCCGAGCCTTCTTCCAGCAATATGCCCTTCAGGCGCGTGCGATCGTATTCGAGCAGGTCGGCAGGCCCCAGGTCGCGGGCGACCAGGATCGAGTTTTCCGGAATGATGCGGACCGTGGTGTTTTTGCCGGCCAGGACGCGCAGCAGGCGGTTGGCCAGGTCTTCGAGGTCGTGCAGGCGTTCGCGCATATAGGTGTCGCGAGCGCTGTTCAAACGGGCGCGCTGTTCGTTACGCACGCGTTCGACGGCGGCTTCGGCGGTCAGGCCCGATTTCACCGCCTCAGTCAGGTTGCGCACCCAACTGCGGTCGTGGGCGAACATGCGATAGGTCTCGAGCACGTCGTAGGTTGGGCCGGCCAGGCCGTGTTGGCCGTCGAACATCTCGTCGATCTGGGCGCGCAGGGCTTCGATGGCGGCCAGCAGGCGCACTTCTTCGGCAGCCGAATCGTCACTGAGCAGGTGTTCCGGCGTCACCGGGGTTTCGTGCAGTATGACGACGCCGAGCGACAGGCCGTCGGCGAAGACGCTGCCCTTCAGACGTTCCGGGCGCGACGGCGCCAGTTCGATGTCCTTGAGTTCCTCGATCCCGACCAGGTCGCCGGCGGTCACGATCTCGGACAACACCATGGCGATGATCTGGAGGTCCTCGACCTCCTCTTCCTCGTACTTGCGCGCCGCCATGTTCTGGACGACCAGCACGCCGATGGTGCGGCCACCGCGCAGCAGGGGCACGCCGAGGAAGGCATTGTAGGGGTCTTCGCCGGTTTCCGGCCGGTAGGAGAAGCTGGGATGGGCGGGCGCGTCCATCAGGTTGAGGGGGGCACCGGCGCGGGCGACTTCACCGACCAGGCCCTCCGACAGGCGCATGCGCGTCTTGTGGACGGCCTCGGCCTTCAGGCCCTGCGTGGCGAACAGTTCCAGTTCTTCCGAAGTACGGCGCAGATAGATCGAGCAGACTTCAGCGATCATCGAATTGGCGATGATACGGACGACGGTGTCGAGCCGCGCCTGGGCCGACTGGCCCTCTTCCATGGTTTCGCGAATCTGGCGCAGCAGGCCGCGCTGGCCGCGTATGGCCAGTTTCGATGGTCCAACCGCTGCAGGTCCAGTCTTCACCCTGGTTTTCTTCCCCAAAATTTCTGCCGCAAATCTCGCGCGCTTTCGCCCGGTTGTCTAGCCGCCGGGCCCCGGCAAACGCAAGTCACGGAGCCGTGTATAATCACATTGGTTTAACAGTCTGATACAATTGGATCGCCCTACCCTTCCGGGATGTGTACCGCCGTCGAAGGAAGCCTGCAAACCGATCAGACAGTTACGCCGCCCGGAGTTGCCGGACGAACTGCTGGACCTGCTTCTGCAGATCGCCGGCCTGATCGGACAGGCTCCCCGACAAGGACATGAGTTGAGCCGACGCCGCACCCGTGGCTTCCGCGGCACGTCCGACACCGAAAATGGTCTCGGTAACCGCCTGCGTGCCGTCGGACGCCTTTTGCGTATTGCCGGCAATTTCATTGGTCGCCGCCCCCTGCTGTTCGACCGCCAGGGCAATATTGGCCGATATGCCGCGCATGTCGGTGATGGTGCCGACGATTTTTTCGATCGAACCGACTGTGCGCTTGGTGGCATTCTGAATATCGGCGATCTTGTCGCCAATCTCCTTGGTCGCATTCGCTGTTTGCGTGGCCAGGGCTTTTACCTCGGAGGCAACAACGGCAAAACCCTTGCCGGCCTCGCCGGCGCGGGCGGCCTCGATCGTTGCGTTCAGCGCAAGCAGGTTGGTCTGCGAGGCAATATCATTGATCAGATTAACGACGACGCCGATGCTCTGCGCTGCCACGGACAAGGCACGGATTTCACCCTCCGTATGGGCCGCCTCCGTGGCCGCTTCGCCGGCTATGACAGAAGCCCTTGTCACCTGCCCGTTGATTTCGCGCACCGAAACCGACATTTCTTCGGTTGCGGCAGCGACGGTCTGGACATTGGTGGCGGCCTCCTCAGCAGCCGAAGATACGACATTGGCCTGGCGCGAGGTTTCCTCGGCCGTAGCCGACAGGCTTTGCGCGGCACCGGAAACTTCGTCTGAAGACTTGGCCATGGCAGTGGCCAGAGCGCCCATTTTCGACTGAAAATCGTCGGCAATGGCGTGGCGTTCATTGCGCATGCGCTCCAGGTTCTGCGATTCCGTCACGCTTGCCTGTGTACGCAGTTTTTCTGTGTCGGTGAGGCCCTGGCGGAAACTCTCCGTCGTCCGCGCCATCGCACCCAGTTCGTCATGGCGGACCTGGCCGGGCACAGTGACATCAAGCTGTCCCTTGCTCATGCGATCCATGGTCTCGTTCAAAGCCTTGATCGGGGCCACGATACCCGAACGTGTCAGCCAGAATGCGCCTGCCATAACCAGGAATAAGCCGCTCAGAACCGACACGTAGGTCATGACAATGGTGTCGCGGCTGGTCTTGCTGGCCTGGGCGTCTTTTTCACGGAGGTGGGTAACCATCCCGTCGACCAGGGCTGTAATCTGGCCGGCCACGGCCAGAAGGGCGGGATCGCATGAGACGCTCATGCTCGCCACGGCCCTTGCAATCTCAACCGGGTCGGTGGAATTGGCTGCCTTCAGGGTTTCGGCGCAAGGCTGGCTGATCGCCGATTGCATGGCCTGGCGCAGGTCGCCGATCTCGGCTGCCTTTTCCGGCAAGGCTTTTTCAGCCGCCACGATAAAGCCTTCGAATTTGGCAGAGGCTTCATCAAGCTCGCCTTGCGCGCTGGCGATTTCGCCAGGCGTCGGGGCTGTAGTTTTCCGATATATGCTCGCACGGATGGTCATGGCATAGCGGTTAGCGCGCGCCAGGTTCAGGGCAGCCTCCTCCGGCCCGGCGACGATGTCGGCATAGGTGCCGGCGATAACCTGCATGCGGGAGGTCGCGTAAACGGCCGCGCCCACGCTGACCAAGCCCAGCGCCGCCATCAGCAGCATGATCTTGCCCAGCATGGGAATATGATTGAATGACATTACGCTACCTCTTACACGGCTCTGTTGCGTGAGCCGAACCGACGGTTGCGCCCGGATACTTAATCAGACCTTAAATCCATAATAAATATATGGTTTTATGGCTGTTCGTCGGATTCCGGCTGTGCCATTCAGACGCAGGTATTCCGGAACAGAAACTACGCGCCGAGCTTGTCCAAGCCGTAGGCCGCATGCAGCGCGCGAACGGCCAGTTCGGTATAGGCTTCGTCGATCAGCACGCTGACCTTGATTTCCGAGGTCGAGATGACCTGGATATTGATGCCTTTTTCCGACAGGGCGCGGAACATGGTCTCGGCCACGCCGGTGTGCGAGCGCATACCGACGCCGACGATCGAGATTTTCGACACGTTTTCGTCGACGCGCAGTTCGGTAAAGCCGATCTCGGCCTGGACCTCGCGCATCAGTTCCATGGCCTTGGCGGCGTCGCGGCGGCCGACCGTGAACAACTGGTTGGCGACCTCGCCCGTGCGGGCGTCGGACTGGACGATCATGTCGACATTGATATTGGCCGACGACAGCTTGCCGAAGACAGCGGCGGAGACACCGATCTTGTTGGGCAGGCCCAGCAGGGTGATCTTGGCCTCATCACGGCTGTAGGCCACGCCGGAAACGATATGCTTTTCCACGATTTCTTCCTCGTCGCACACGATGGTGCCCTGATGCAGATTTTCGCCGGGTTCGACGAAGGATGACAGCACGCGCACCGGCATGCGATAGGCCATGGCCAGCTCGACCGAGCGCGTTTGCAGGACCTTGGCGCCCAGCGACGCCATTTCCAGCATTTCCTCGAACGAGATCTTGGGCAGGCGGCGCGCCTTGCTTTCGATGCGCGGGTCGGTCGTATAGACGCCGTCGACGTCGGTATAGATGTCGCAGCGAATAGCCGAAGCGGCGATCGCCACGGCCACGGCCGAGGTATCCGAGCCACCGCGGCCCAGGGTGGTGATACGGCCGTCATCGGTCACGCCCTGGAAGCCCGGGACGATGACGATCTCGCCGCCGTCCATGGCGCGGATCAGGTTTTCCGGCGGGATGTCGGCGATGCGTGCCTTGCCGTGAATCTCGGTCGTCTTGATCGGCACCTGCCAACCCATCATCGAGCGGGCGCGGTAGCCCATATTGCGCAGGGTCATGGCCAGGAGGCCGGCGGTCACCTGTTCGCCCGACGCCACGACCACATCGTATTCATCGTCGCTGTTGGCGTCATCATTCCCTGCTGCAGCACCCGTCGGGCGGCCGCAACCGTCGGTCCAGGCGACCAATTCGTTGGTCTTGCCAGCCATGGCGGACACGACGACGGCGACCTTATGGCCGGCATCGGCTTCGGCGGCGACCAGCCGCGCTGCACGGCGGATGCGTTCGAGATCGGCCATCGAGGTGCCGCCAAACTTCATCACCAAACGCGTCATTTCGCCACTTTCCTTCTTGTTCGCGCGGGCCTATCTAAAGGGTCAAGCCTCTGATCGCAAGGCATTATACGCGGGCGACGGGTGAGAAATAGGCGTCGAAAATGGCTGAATCGCTAAACAGTTCCTCCCTTAATGACAGTGGTAGCGCCGAAGGGTTCAGTATCGACCGGGGTGAGGTCGCGCGTTTCTCGGCCCTGGCCGCCAAGTGGTGGGACGTCAAGGGCGAGTTCGCGCCCTTGCACAAATTCAACCCGACGCGCGTCGGCTTTATCCGCGATACGTGCCTCGACCATTTCGGACGCGATCCCAAGGCGCGTTCGGCCTTTGTGGCCTTGCGCCTGCTCGATGTCGGATGTGGCGGCGGGCTGCTCAGCGAACCCATGTGCCGCATGGGATTCAACGTTACAGGCCTGGACGCGTCGGAGAAGAATATCGGCACGGCGACGGCCCATGCCGATATGGGCGGGCTGGATATCCGTTATCTTAACCAGACGGTCGAGCAGTTGGCCGCCTCGGGCGAGGTACTGTACGACGTGGTGCTGACCATGGAGGTGATCGAGCACGTCACCGATCCGGAAGCCTTCCTCAAGACCTGCGCCGCCCTGGTCAAGCCGGGCGGGCTGTTGTTCGTCGCAACCCTGAACCGGACGCTGAAGGCGCATGCCCTGGCGATCGTCGGGGCGGAATATGTGCTGAACTGGGTACCGAAGGGGACGCACGACTGGAACAAGTTCCTGTCACCGACCGAGATTTGCACCTTTCTTGACGGCACGCCCCTCCTGACCGATCCCGCCGTGGGTGTCAGTTTCAATCCGTTGTCGCAAGCCTGGGCGCTGTCGGACGATACGGACGTCAACTATATGATCGTGGCGCGTTATCCGGAGTCTGTGTCGGACTAGGGAAGAGCTGACCAAGGCAAGAAAGCAAGAAACCCCACCACCACCCTGCGGCCGGCGCTTCACTTCGTTTCGCTTGACCTTGGGCGGTCCCCCTCCCCGTCAGCCTACGCCTGCGGCTTCGGATGCCGAGAATGCATAAGTTTGAAGGCGCGCAGCGCCGATTCTACACATCCCTGAATTTGCTTGCAAATTTGGGGAGGGGGACCGCACGAGCGCGAGTTGGCGATAGCCAACGAGACGTGAGATGTGTGCCTGCCGGCGAGGCTGGTGGGGTTTCTTGCTGATCTTTATTTCTTGAGCATGGCCGCATATTTCGCCTCGAGGCGGTCGAAGACTTCGTCCGCGGGTTTCACGCGGCCGGCCGCATCGTCCGCTAGGCCGCGTTCAATCGCGGCATCGAGAGCCGATAGACGTCTTTCACGTTCTTCCATCATGCGCAAAGCATCGCGCACGACTTCGCTGGCGTTATTATACCGGCCACTGGAAAGCTGGGACTTCACGAAGGCCTCATAGTGACCGCCGATGCTGAAGCTGGTAGGCATGAAGCGCTCCTTATCATTAGAAAATAACATGCGCCATGGAATGGTCAATTATATCCTATTCAGGGCGACACAAAGGTTTTACATCCGTCGTGGATCGGAGAATATTCGATGACGCCCTTCCTCCTTGCCGCCATGCTGGTCGCCACAACCGCCGCGCCTGAGCCGCTGTTGCCGGGTATAGTCGACAGTCCGGTGTCGGAGGTGCGGCCAGCCTTCAGTCCCGACGGGCTCTGCATCCTGTGGGGAGCGATCGATACAGGCAGCGACTGGAAGATCCTGCAGACCTGCCGCGAGGGCGACGGATGGTCGAAGCCCGCCACCGTGTCGTTCGACAGCCCCTTCAAAGACTTCGATCCGGCGTTTTCGGCCGATGGCACAACGGTCTATTTCTTCTCGGACAGGCCGGGTGGACTGGGCGGTGACGATCTTTATGCCGTCGAGCGCCAGCCGGGGAGCGGGACCTTTGGCGGGGTACGCAATCTGGGACCGACGTTTAACTCCGCCGGAAATGAGTGGGCGCCGACCCCTGTACCCGATGGCAGGGTTATTTTCTCGTCCGACGGCTGGCCGGGTCTGGGTGGGCAGGACCTGTTCATTGGCGGCGACGGCGAAGAGCCGCGTAATTTCGGCGCACCCATAAATGGGCCGCTCGACGATTTTGATGCCGTCATATTGAACGATGACACTGTGATCCTGACCTCCGGTGATCTTAAAAGTGAAACAGGTATCAAGCTGTTCGTGTCCCACCGACAGGCCGATGGCAGCCATGCCGTGCCGGTCGAACTGACCGCCCCGTTCAATTGCTCGCCGGTCTTCAACAACGGCCCAAGCCTCGATCCGAACCGGCCGGGCGTGCTGTTTTACTCCGCCTATTGCCCGGAAATCGGTCCCGGACGCATGGATATCTTCTCTGCACCCTACCCAAAGGCCGCCGAAGCCTCTAAATAGGCGGGCATGACCACGACTCTTGTTAAAGCCTGGAACGGCGCCCAGAAGCGCCTGAAGGCCGCCGATATCGATTCGCCGGCAATCGACGCCCGCATGCTGCTCGAAGCGGCCACCGGCGCGACGCGCACCGATATCATCACCGATCCGTACCGCGAGCTGACGCAGGAGCAGCAGGTCCTGCTCGAGGACTACCTGACGCGACGCGAACGACGCCAGCCGGTCGCCCGTATCCTGGGTCGCAAGGGTTTCTGGAAACTGCTGCTCAATCTCAGCGACCACGTGCTGATCCCGCGGCCGGAAACCGAATGCATCGTCGACATGATCCTGAAACGCACCGAGCCGTCGCAGGCCTTCAGCCTGGCGGATCTTGGCGTCGGTTCCGGCGCCATCCTGCTGTCGGTGCTGTCCGAACGGCCGGCGGCGCGCGGCCTGGGCACCGACATCTCGGAAGAGGCTTTGGCGGTTGCCCGCGACAATGCTGCCAATCTCGGCCTGGCCGGTCGCGCCGCCTTCCTGCGCACATCGTGGGGCTCGGGCCTGGCCGACGCAAGCTTCGACATCGTGGCGTCCAACCCGCCCTATATCCGCAGCGATGTGATTCCCACGCTCGACCCCGAGGTGAAGAATCACGACCCGATCCTGGCGCTGGACGGCGGCCCGACGGGCCTGGCCGCCTATGAAGAGCTGGCGCCGGAAATATTCCGACTGTTGAAGCCCGGCGGCTGGGCTTGGCTGGAGATCGGCTTCGATCAGTCGCAAGATGTTGAAAAACTTATGAAAGATGCCGGATTTGAGGACGTTGTGACCTTTCTCGACCTGTCCAACCTGCCGCGCATCGTCACTGCCACAAAGCCTTCATAAAAAAACCACTTGGCAGAGGCTATAATCAGCGCTAACACATAGGCGTCTTCCTCCTACCGTGAATGCGCCTCGACAACTTTTTATAAGTTAAGTCCGGGTATTATCGCGTCAGGGACACGGCAAAGCGCTTCAGCAGGGGTAAAACGACCCCGGCGCCTGTCACGAAAGCCAAGACACAATTGCAAGCCTGATCACCGCTTACTTGAGTTTCCGCGCGGTTTCACGGGCTAGATTATTCAGCATCAGCCGCCGCCTGACCTCAGATGATCCGGGCGAGCGCAAGAGAGACGTAAGTACACATGAAAGATTTCAGGGGCATGAAGCGGCAACGTAACCGTAACCGCAAGCCGTCGGGTAATCAGAACAATCCCAACCGCGCCTACGAATCGAACGGTCCCGAGGGGACCAAGGTCCGTGGCAACGCCCAGACCATCTACGAAAAATACCAGCAGTTGGCGCGCGACTCCAACTCGTCCGGCGACCGCGTCCTGGCCGAAAACCACCTGCAGCACGCTGAACACTATTTCCGCATGATCCGGCAGATGCAGCCACAGCGGCCGGTATCGGAATTCGTGCAGCGCGATCCCTTCTCGTCCGGCTTCGACGATTATGACGACGAACTGGACGGCGACGGCAACGAGTCCGAAGGCGACGGCAATAACCCGTCGGGCGAGGATCAGGGCCAGGGCGACGAACAGCCGCGCTTCGACAATCGCGACCGGAATAACGGTGACCGTATGAACGGCGAGCGCGACAACCGCAACAACAACGGCGATCGCTACAACAATCGCGATCGCAACAACGGCGAGCGCAATAACGGCAATCGCAACGATCGGCCGAAAAATTTCGAACCGCGTAATAACGGTGAACCGCGCAATTACGAGCCGCGCAACAACGGCGAACCACGCAGCTTCGAGCCGCGCGGCGACAGACAGAACGCGGATCGGCAAAATCCGGACCGGCAAAACGCAGTGCCGAACGGCGCGCCCACCAGCGAGTTCGACGCCAATGGCGAGCGCCGCGAAACCCGCCGCGAGCGCTATGAGCGCCGTCGCCAGCAGCGTTTCTCCGAGCAGGAACAGAACCTCAATGGCGTCGTTCCGCTGGCTCAACCGCAACCGGCCGCCTTTATCGCGTCGACCGAGCCACTTGGCGTCTCCGCTGGCCGTCCGCCCTTACCGCTGACAGAGTCGGCGCCGACCACGTTCGATGTGCCGGTTGTTGAACAACCGCAGCCCCAGCCCGTCGTCCGCGAACGAGCACCGCGCCGTGAAAAGGCAGCCGCCCGTGCGCCAGCGGACGACGCCAGCCATCTGCCGGCCTTCCTGTCGCGCCCTACCCCTCTGCCGGCCGCCGCCGCGCCTCCTGAAGCGCCTGCTGCTGCAGCCCCCGCTTCCGATGAGGCGCCCGCCAAGCCCAAGCGCGGCCGCAAGCCCAAGGAAAACGTCAGCGCCGCTGAAGAAGCCTAATATTGAGAAGGCCCCGGTTCATATAAGCCGGGGCCTTTTTTGTTTGCGCAGAAGACACGGAAATTAGGTTGTGGTTTCTGCCGGCGGTGATGATTGGTGACGAAACTCATCTAGGCACTGACAGCGTAACAATTGCTCGGCCCTGATACCGGTACCCGGTTGATCTGGGTGTCCTGGCCCCACTTATCGGCTTGCGCTTTCAGCTACGAACGCATCCGCCGAAATTTATGAGCCAGTCCTCCCACCGTAGCCGATAGGCGTTACGGGGGAGGACTGGCTTTATTTGGCCTAACTCAGGATGTTCCGGCGAATATGACATATGTGGCGACGCCCGCGGCCCAGGCCTACTCGGCCAGTCCCTCCACAACGCGTTCCAGCGCGCCGAAATATTTCTGCCAGCCATAGGTGGCGCCGCGGTAGTTGAACTCTTGATCCGCCGTAAAACCCGACTGCTCCATGCGCAGACGCGTACCCGCCCCAACAGGTTCCAGCGTCCAGGTCACCACGGTGCGCAAGCCACCGGCGGCATCCCAGCGATAGGCCAGGCTCGACTCGGGTATGACCTCCAGCACCTCGGCCTCGACAATACCATCCCAGTGCGGCATGGGCTCGGCGCGGAACTGGAATTTATGGCCGGCGACCGGCTGAAAGTCATTCTTCATCAGCCAATCCTCGATCAGCGCCCCCTGGGTCAGTGCCCGCCAGACCTTGTGCGGCGGATGACGCAGCTCGCGTTCGACGATGACGGAACGCGTCATGCGCTGAGCGCTTCGGGATAACGCTTTTCGATTTCGTCGAAAAAGGCCGTGGCCAGGCGGCCGAAACCCGCCAGATCGAGACGGATGGGGTCGCCGATGGCGATCTTCAGCACGCTCGACTCGGGCTTATATTTGATCGTCTTGTCTTCGGTCATGACGCCGCCGTTTTCGAGCAGCGAATTGGCCAGCATGCGGACTTCATTGAGGGGGTTGCCGTCCTTGCCCTCGGCGCCGCGCAAGCGATGCATAAAGCTGTGGTCGAGCGCCAGAATCATATGGCACAGGAAGGGCTGCTCGAAGGGACCACTACCGTTGTAAGCGGCCAGCAGCTCGTCCATCCGGGCACGGCAGGCCGCGACAAAATCCTTTTTATAACTGTTAACGCCGAGCATCGGTCCTCCCTATTGGTCCATCCTGTCGAGCAGGTTTTCAAGCTTGTTGAGGCGTCCTTCCCAGAAGGCGCCATACTGCTTCATCCACCCGGTCAAGGGTGTCAGGCCGGCCGGCAAGGCCGTATAATGGGTCTGGCGGCCGTCACGCCGGTCGAGCACCAGGCCTGCCGTTTTCAGCATGGCCAGGTGCTTCGAGACGGCCGGCTGCGATACACCGGCATGACCGGTCAGGACGCGCACGGTCTGTTCTCCGCCCGTGACCAGGCGCTCGAAGATCGCTCTTCGGGTGGGGTCGGCCAGGGTCTGGAAGAGAAAATCCTGCGCGTTGTCCATGTAGCCATTCATAACTCATGAGCTATGAATGAGTCAAGAACGAATAGCTGACGAGTTATGGATTGGGCATGGGTGAAGAGTTTTGGAACCGCGAATGAACGCGAATAAACGCGAATTTTTTGGATGCCCTGAATGGTTCTTGCAGCTTTGAAATGACGCGAGCAAAGCTCGCATTTATTCGCGTTCATTCGCGTTCATTCGCGGTTCCAAACCCTATCTATTCGGACCTCAGTTCAGCTTGCGTTGATCCGCCGGGCTGATCGAACGCTTGGGTAGCGCCTTGATCTCGGCGCCATCGTCCGTCGGTGGGCTGAACACCGGAATGGCCGCCACGGGAACGCCGTCTTCGACCAACGACTTGACCTCGTCGGGCGTCGCCTCGCCATAGATCGGCCGGTCGGGCGCCAGGCCTTCGTGGATCTCCCGGGCCTCGACCGCAAAGCCCTTGCCGACATAGTCGTGCGTGGTTTCGACGTGACGACGCAGGCGGTATATGGCCTCGGCCACCGCTTTCTGGGTATCAGCCAGGGTGTCGGCGCCCTTGCTGGTGCGAACCTGCGGCGCCATGATCGCCTTCATCACCCGTGTGGAACCACACATCGGGCATTCGACCAGACCTTGACGGACCTGGTCGTCATAACCGTCCGACGAGGCAAACCAGGCCTCGAATTCGTGGTCGATGTCACATTTCAACGCGTACTTGATCATATGTTACCTATGGACCGGCAAATGCGCGGTCGTGCCGGAGTTGCGGCAGGGACTGTCGCGCCAGGGCAACCTCGGCCAAATCGAGTCTGTAGCACACAAATCCCGGCCGGTCGTGGTCCAGTATCGCCAGGACCTTGCCCCATGGCCCGACTACCAGGGAATGGCCGTAGGTTGAACGCCCGTCTTCGTGCGTCCCGCCCTGGGCCGGGGCCAGGACAAAGGCGCCGGTTTCGATGGCGCGGGCGCGCAGCATGACCTCCCAGTGCGCCTGGCCGGTCGGTACCGTAAAGGCGGCGGGCACAGCGATCATGTCGGCGCCGGCATTGGCCAGGGCACGATAGAGGTGAGCGAAGCGCACGTCGTAACAGATGCTCAGGCCGAGCCCGCCCCAAGGTGTCCGGGCCACCACCGCCTGGTCGCCCGGCCGCATGGTGGCGCTTTCGCGATAGGAACGGCCGTCGGGTGTGTCGGCATCGAACAGATGGATCTTGTCGTAGCGCGCTGTGATCTCGCCTGTATCGTCGATCAGCAAGGTGCGGTTGGCCGCCTTGTCGCTGTTCTCGGCGGTGATGATCACCGAGCCGATCAACAGGCTGACCTTCAGGTCGCGCGCCATTTGGCGAACACCGATGACAAAGGGGTCGTCGCCTTCGGAGCGCAGCTTGCCCGCCTTATAGTCGCGGCGCTGCTCGACCAGATTGGCGCATTCGGGCAGCAGGATAAGCTTGGCGCCGCTCTGTGCCGCCTGCGTGATATAGGGCGCAGCATGGTCGAGCGCCGCGACCTGATCGGCCGGGGTCGTCAGCTGCACCAGGGCTATGTCGAGAGGTTCGCTCACCTAAGCAGCCAGCAGCGGATCCAGTCCGCCGCGTGACTCCAGGGCGATCAAGTCGTCGCAGCCGCCGACATGCAGGTCATCGATAAAGATTTGGGGATAGGTATAGCGACCCGAGCGGCTGTTCATCTGCGAACGCAAGTTCGGATCACTCGACGCGACGATTTCGTTGAATTCGACACCCTTGCGCTCCAGTAGCGCCTTGGCGCGCTCGCAATAGGGACAATAGGGCTTGGTATAGATATCAATCTTGGCCATGGTGTACTCGTTGATGCCACGCTAACAAAACAGGGAAAGCCTGAACTGTCACCAATATAGTCACAATCCGCGAATTTTAAAGTTCAGGTGTCTCTTGAGAAACCGGCTGGAAATACGGGCTGCGGATATCGAAGATCAGGAATCTGGTCTTGCCGGCGATGCGGGCGCGATATTCGGACGGAATATCGTCGAAGGTCATATTGGCCGATACCTGCCCCGCTGGACCATCGGTAAAATAGGCGGCGGATAGAGCTGCAACGATCGCCTCGCCGCAATAGCGATACCCAATTTCGTTGAAAAAGTTTTCGATTGGCCGGTGTCCTGCTAGCCAATCTGTATCGGAAGTGATCACCACAAAATCATCGCCCCGGTAAACCTCAAAGGCGGAGTTGCTGCATTCGGCGACACCTGCGCAGAGAGTCGAGATGGCGCCTTGGATCGGCCTATTTCCAACATACATTCGCGGTCGCTGCCTAATAGCTTCCAAGCCAGTAAGGACTCTGATATTTTCAGCTGAATAGTCCGTCATGTCATCATAATCTGTCATAGCGTCTCCCGGATCGCCCGCGCCAAT
This sequence comes from Asticcacaulis sp. P2_C5, assembly GCF_056404555.1. Taxonomy (NCBI): domain Bacteria; kingdom Pseudomonadati; phylum Pseudomonadota; class Alphaproteobacteria; order Caulobacterales; family Caulobacteraceae; genus Asticcacaulis; species Asticcacaulis sp. P2_C5. Next base: position 141,783 of record NZ_JBFUDU010000005.1, on the reverse strand, counting down.
ACTGCAACATCGACCTGCACCGCGCCGGCCTTCAACAGTTCTCGGGCGCAGGCTTTCAGGGTCGCCCCTGTGGTGAAAACGTCGTCGACCAGCACAATCCGCTTGCCCACGATCCGTTTTACCCCGCTGGGCGTTACGCGGAAAGCGTTTTTGACATTGTCCCAGCGCACCTGGGCCGAGGCGTGGCCCTGCTGTTTGGTCGGCTGAATACGGCGCAGATCGGCGGCCAGAAAGGACTTGCCGAAGCGTTTAGCCAGGGGCCGGGCCAGTTCCGCTGCCTGGTTGTAGCGCCGGCTCCATAGACGTTGCCAATGTAGCGGGACCGGAACGATCGCGTCGGCCTCTGTAAGAATATCAGCAGCGGCGCGTTCCAGCCAGCGCGTCAGCATGGGTGCGGCATCCAGCCGGTCGCCGTGCTTGAAGGCCAGGATCACACCTTTGGAGGCCTCGCCATAGACGCAGGCGGCACGGGTGCGCGAAAACGGAAAGGGTGCGTCGCTGCACGTCTGGCATAGGGCCCCGCGGCCGAAATGCAGACCGCTGTCGAACGGCCGGGCGCACATCTCGCAGCCGTCGCCTTCGAGAAAGCGGATCTTTGCCCACAGGCCGGCCTCCATGCCGATACTGCCGGTATCGTCGGCCTCACCGGCCAGGCCATGCGGCGGGAAGACCATGTCGGCCAGATGCGTTGCCACGGCCCGCAGATGGGCGATACTGACCCGATCGCCGACAAATTCCTTAACCTCGGACGCGATATGGCCTAAACGCGAGGACAATCTAGGCATATATGTCCCTCATGTCCGATCTTCCCCGCCTGTTCGACCGCCCGTTGCTCGCCACACGCAGGAATCGCGCCGCGCGCGGTTTTGCGCAAGCTCATTTTTTGCGCGACCGCGTTATTGAAGACACCCTGGCCACTCTGTCGGTGATCAACCGGCATTTCGACCTGGCGCTCGATATCGGCGCCGGTGACGGCAGGTTCGGTCGCGCCCTCGCGACGTCCCCGGCCGCCAGCAAGGTCGGGCTGCTGATCGAGAGCGAACTGTCCCAGGCCCTGTCAGCCCAGCAGTCGGGCGCGGCGCGGTTGATCATGGATGAGGAAGCCCTGCCCTTCGGCGATGACGCACTGAGCTTGGTGGTATCGAACCTGGCCCTGCACAGCGTCAACGATCTGCCCGGCGTCCTGGTGCAGATCCGCCGCGCCCTGACGCCGGACGGCCTGTTCATCGCCTCGCTGTTCGGCGGCGAGACCCTGAAGGAGCTTCGCGCCTGCCTGATGGAGGCGGAGATCGAGGTGCGCGGCGGCTATGGTCCGCGCATCGCGCCCTTCGCCGAAGGTCCCGACCTGATCGATCTGCTGAAGCGCACGGGGTTTGCCATGCCGGTAGTCGACAGCGACCGGGTGACGGTGTCCTATGAACATCCGCTGCGCCTGATGGCCGACCTGCGCGCCATGGCCGAGAGCAATATCCTGCACGACCGGCCGCGCACGGGGCTGAACCGCGCCATACTGACACGCACCAGCGAGCTCTATTTCGAGCGCTTCGCCGATGCGGAGGGGCGGATTGCGGCGACGTTCGAGATAATCACATTGTCAGGCTGGAAGGCTCACGAGTCGCAGCAAAAGCCGTTGCGCCCGGGTACGGCGAAGATGCGCCTGGCCGATGCCTTGGGGGTCAAGGAAGGCCGGCTTTAGTCGCTAGCGTGAGCGCAGCCGCCGCTTTCGCGATACTTGCCGTCCGCCCACATGCGTTGGTCGCCGTTCTTCGTCCGGCCGAGGTCTTCAGCCACGGCGCAACCGGTCGAAACGGCGACCGATTTCACCCCCAGCCACAGGCCGAACAGGCTCATATTGCGCGTGAAGACCAGGGCCGACACGGCAAGAAAGGCCAGAAAAATCAAGCCGGTCAGGCTGTTACGGCGCGGCGCCTTGGTGGCCTGGTCGCCCCTGTGATGGCCGAAGCGCCGGCGGGCGCGCAGCGACTGAATATCCGGATCGGGTCCGGCGCGGTATGAAGGACCGTGAAGCATAGCGGGCTCCCCTGAACCAGCCCATAATGCCATGGCGAGCCTAACAAAAAGTATGACGAAAGCGTTAAAATTAACCAACCTTAACAAGGTATTAGCGATTAACCACCGGAAACCCTAATGCGCCGCGCCTTGGCCAGGTCCTTCGGCCGGCCGAAGCGTTCGAAAATCTCCGCTTGCTCGTCGACCGAGGGCACATAGACGCGGCCAACCGGTGTATCGACTGCGACACGGGTGCGGATGACCAAGGGCTGCCAGACGTCGCCATGACGGACGTGAAGATCGCCCATCAACTCGATAGGTAACCCGCCCGGCACCTCGACACGGCAGAACGGCGTCGAGCGAAAGCGGTCGTTTTCTGTCCCCATGACTACCCCGCCGCCCAGATTGGCGACAAATCTGTCAATCGTTGATCGAGAAGCCAGTACATCGACATCTTGCGGGTCGAGATCGATGCCGGACAGCTTGGCGGCGACACTGCCGATCAACCACCAGTCGCGATCCTGCGGCGCCGCAGCAATAATCCGCGTTAACGAAACCGACAGCAGCTCCGGCATTATTTCGCCCGCATGCGGTTGTTCTTGGCGTCGTGGGTCAGTTCGGCGAGGCCCAGGACTTCGAGCAGGGGCGGCAGATAGACGCCGAAACGGCCGCGCAAGCCCTTCTTGAGGCCATACCAGCCGCCGAGCGGATTGTCGGGCGAGCGGCCCCACGCCTCGACCGTACCCGGCTTGACATCTTTTTGCTCGTCGGCGCCGCCCAGGTCTATCCAGTCACCGTGCGCCTTCAGCATGGCGTGGAGGTCGTCGATACAGCGCGCATCGTAGAACAGCGTGGTCGATCCGACGACGCAGACAATGACCTCCTTGCCGTCCTTGATGTCGCGATACATTTCATAGGCTGAGGTGCCGGGCGGTGTCGTCAGTCTCCAGGGATCGTCCTTGATACCGGCCATGTCGTCCTCCTTGTCATGAAGCTCTTCAGATAAAATCCTGCAACCATGCGACCAGCGGCAGATCTGCCGGCGGCATGGGATAGTCACGCATATCGTTGGGTCTTACCCACTTGATGGCTTGGTGTTCGGTGCTTTCCGGTTCGCCTTCCCAGCGCCGGATCAGGAACAGCGGCATCAGCAGATGGAAGTCGTCATAAGTGTGCGACGCAAAAACAAACGGTGCAAGACACGCTTGCTTGACCTCGATGTCCAGTTCTTCGCGCAGTTCGCGGATCAGGGCGACTTCGGGCGTCTCGCCGGGTTCGACCTTGCCACCGGGAAACTCCCACAGCCCGGCCAGTTGCTTGCCTTCCGGCCGCTGGGCGATCAGCACCCGGCCCTCACCATCAACCAGGGCAGCGGCAACGACAAGCAGGGTTTTCATACCGACCGCCCCTGAATGTGACACTTGGAGAAAGCCCCCCGCCCGGCGCTTCGCGCCACCCTCCCCGCACGCGGGGTGGGCAAAGGAAAGTCAAGTGGCAAGACCAACAGCATCATTTTACTCACTTCCTTGCTTTTGCACCGTCGCGAAAATCGTGAGATTTGAGTCGAGTGCTAGCCGGCAAGCGCCGCAGGTACACTTAGTACCTGCCAGCGCAGACTGCGACGCAATCGGCCAAAGACCGCGATTTCCTAAGAGCGGTAGTCGCCGTTGATGGATATATATCCGTGGGTGAGGTCGCAGGTATAGACATGGGCTGCGGCCTTGCCGACGCCGACATCGACGCTGACCTCAAGCTCGGCGTTCCTCATATAGGCGCTCATCGCCGCCTCGTCATAGCCGCGTGACACCGCGCCGTTTTCCGCCGCGATCAGATCGCCGAAGCGAACACCCAGGCGGTCGCGATCGACCGGCTCTTCCGTCTTGCCGACCGCCATGACGATCCGGCCCCAGTTGGCGTCCTCACCGGCAAACGCCGTCTTGACCAGCGGGCTTTCGGCGATCGACTTGGCGATTTTGCGGGCCGAGGCCGGGCTGGAGGCGCCGGTGACATTGACCTTGACGAACTTGGTCGCGCCCTCGCCATCGCGGATCAACTGCGTGGCCAGGCTGTGCATGACCCGCTCCAGCTTGTCCTTGAAATCGGCCAGGCGCTTGTCGCCGGCCCGCGAAATCTTTGCAGCGCCGGCCGCGCCCGTGGCGAACAGCAGGCAGGTGTCGTTGGTCGAGGTATCGCCATCAACCGTCACCGAATTGAAGGTCGTACGGGTGAACAGGGCCAGCAGGGCCTGCAGGACGCCGGGCGACAGCGTCGCATCGGTGGCGATAAAGGCCAGCATGGTCGCCATGTCCGGCGCGATCATCCCCGAGCCCTTGGCGATGCCGTTGATGCGCACGGTCACTCCATCGATCACCGCCGTGGCGTGGGCGCCCTTGGGGAAGGTGTCGGTCGTCATGATGGTCTGGGCGGCATCGTGCCAGGCATCGGCGCGCAGGTTCTTTTCCAGCTCGTACAGGCGTGCCGCGATCTTGGAATCGTCGAGCACGACACCGATCACCCCTGTGCTGGCCAACATGATGTCGCGCTGGCGGCAGTCGATGCGGCGCGACAGGGCAGACGCCGTCCGTCGCGCCGCATCGGCGCCCGCCTTGCCGGTAAAGGCATTGGCGCAGCCGGCATTGCACACCATGGCGCGGACATCGTTGCCACCGTTGGTATCGAGCTGTTTTTTGCACCAATCGACCGGTGCCGAGCCGATGGTGTGGCGCGTGAAGACGCCGGCACAGGTCGTGCCCTCGGCAAATTTCATCAGCAGCGTGTCCTTGCGGTCGTGCTTGTAGAAGCCGGCGCGGTCGGTCGACAGCTGGACCCCCGCGACCGGTGGCATGTCCGGCAGGGCCACGGCCAGGGGTGACACGGCCAGGCCCGGCTTGCCCGGCACCGCGGCGGTCGCAACCGGTTTTGGCGTCTCTTCACCGATATGGCCAAGCTGGGAGGCCAGCTCCGCGCCCTTTTGCACTGTGCGCCGGATCGCACTGGTAAAAGGATCGAGCGCGCGCTCAAGCCCCTGCGCCGCCAGATCGACTGGTGACTGCGAAGATGTGGGGGACTTGGACATGGCGCGCTCCCGGAAAAGCAAAAGGGATGCGTGCCCTTAACAGACAAGCATCGCTTCGCCAACGCTGATTTTATGCGCGTGCCACGCTATGGGACGCCCCCCTCTGCGATAAATGGGATCGGCGAAGAAAGATCAAAAATTAAGTAACTCCCAAGGGAGTAGTCCACCAGCGAACAAACCGCATATTCGTAGATATTCCCCTCTACCCACTTGAGGGGAGAGGGAAGCGCGAAGCGCAGGGTGAGGGGTTGAATTCCACTTTCAGAGCAGCTTCGCGGTCAGGACGACCCCTCAGGCTCGCCGCCCCGCGCCGACCTTTGGCCCACGGCACGGGCCGTCCCGCTTCTCCCCTCAGGCGGGGGAGAAGGAAATAATCCGCAATTTCAGTGCTTTTCAAGTTTCGGGGGCTCCACAGGCGGTGGAAACTCAACGCGTTAACCCGGCTTGGGCGTTACAAAATTAACGCCATTGGAATTAGCCGGGCGGTGGCACTGAATTGAATTCAAGATTTTTTACAGCCTCTAACCACTGTTTAATGAGCGCCGTCTCTTGCTCTTGATTGAGCATATTTGAGTCAACCTCAAAGAGCCTTTCGCCTTTGTTATCGCGTTGACGCCAAAGCGTCAGCCAGCCTTCTCGACTATCGCTGACCAGTTCATAGCGATTATTGCCACGTTTAAAATGTGCCCGCCAATTTCCAAAAAACTGCGGACGATCCACATAAGCGATTACTGTGAAGCCAGAATCTTTGATTGTTGAATAAAACGCGGTCCGATTCATAGATTGGATCTGCCAACGACCAATTAGCCGCCTGGCGCGGAGGCCGGCGCAAAGCCCTTGTGACCGCCGACGGCCTGGGTTTTGACGGGCGAGGTCGCGACCAGGCGCGATGCGCCCGGCTTCACCTGGCCCAGCGGAATCGACAGGGCGACAGACTTGCCCTTTTTCGGTGCCGGAGCGGTAACCGAAGCACTGGCCGAAGCCGATGAGACATCGTCCGATTGGCTGGCCGAGTCGTCCGACGCGCCTTGCGCTGCGGTGGCCGGTTCCTGGCCGCTGTGCTCGTTAAGCGTCGACTGGTCGATCAAACGCTCGACCTTGGCGCCTTCGCGCAGATTCTTCAGCAGGCCGGCGACCTGATTGTAGATCAGGTAACGCATGATGACCGGACGTTCTTCTTCCAGCGACGGCAATTGTTCGGGCCGACGGTCCTCGACGCGCAATATAGCCCAGCCGCCGTCGGCCTGGACGGGGCCGACCGTGTCGCCGACCTTGGCGGTGGTCAGGACGCCCTTATAGGCAACGGGCATGATGTCCGTGGTGAACCAGCCCATGTCGCCGCCATTAAAGCGTGTCGCCTGGTCGATCGAGCGTTCCATGGCCAGGGCTTCGAACAGCGATCCGCCCTGGACAGCCTTCAGCGCCGTATCGGCGTCTTCCTTGGTCTTCAGCAGGATGATGCGCGCCCGGATTTCCTCGGACTGCTTGCTGAGCTTGACCTGTTCGTCATACTGGTCCTTGACCGTCTTTTCGTCGATATCGCGGTCGATGGTGGTTTCGACCAGCATGTCGCCCAGGATACGGTCTTCCTGGGCCTGCAGCCGGCGCTGAGCGGCGATCGACTTGTCGATGCCCTTGGCGCGCGCTGCCTTGGCCAGCAGGCGCTGGTCGATGACCTCTTCGAGGGTGCGGGTAAACAGGTCGGATGTCATGTCGAGCGGCTCACCCGGGCCGATGGCGCCCTGGGCGATGGCTTCGTTGCGCACATCCGAGGTCCAGATGGTGTCTCCGTCGATCCGCGCCACGGCGACATCGCCGGGTTCCGGCGGGCGCTGGCTGGTCTGCGGCTTCTGACAGGCGCTGAGGCCCAGCACGCAGGCGGCAAGTAACGTCAAGGCAAGGCGAATACCACGGCGTTTATACATAAATCTGTCCCAAACTGGTCCCGTCAAAGGGCGGCTGCGTTGACATACACCATTCAGCCGCTTAAGTCAGTGCCCGTGCTTGAAAAGCGCAATTTCCGGCTTATTTGACCCTAAACGCGTTTCTATTACGTGAACACGGTCACATACAAGAAACCAGGCGCCCTACAACACAACCCATAACATCTAACAGGTTAGTTGGTGCTTTTACACCCGGCCTGGAACACAGACGTCTAGTTAGGTACTCTATGCTGGCCATCGCCAAAATGCTCTTCGGCTCTTCCAACGATCGCAAGGTACGCGGTTTCATGAGCCGCGCCCAGAAGATCACGCTTCTGGAACCCAAAATGAAAGCGATGAGCGACGAGGAGTTGCAGGGCCAGACGGCGATCTTCCGTGAACGCATCGCCAAGGGCGCCTCGCTCGACTCCCTGATGGACGAAGCCTTCGCGGTGGTCCGCGAAGCCGCCTGGCGCGCCATCGGTCAGCGCCATTACGACGTCCAGCTGGTCGGCGGCATGATCCTGCACAAGGGCGGCATCGCCGAAATGCGGACCGGCGAAGGCAAGACCCTGGTCGCCACGGCGCCGGTCTATCTCAATGCGCTGTCGGGCAAGGGTGTCCACCTGATTACCGTCAACGACTACCTGGCCAAGCGCGACGCCGAGTGGATGGGCCGCGTCTACCGCTTCCTCGGCCTGTCGACCGGCGTGATCGTCAGCGGCATGTCGCAGGGCCAGAAGAAGCAGGCCTATGCTTCGGACGTCACCTACGGCACCAATAACGAATTCGGCTTCGACTATCTGCGCGACAACCTGGCCTATTCGGTCCAGGACATGGTCCAGCGCGGACACAACTTCGCCATCGTCGACGAAGTCGACTCGATCCTGATCGACGAAGCGCGCACGCCGCTGATCATTTCCGGTCCGACCGAGGACCGTTCGGAACTGTACAAGGTCCTGAACACCACCATCCTGGAAATGATCGTCGAACCGGAAACCTTTGAACTGGACGAAAAGCAGCGCCAGGTGCTGCTGTCGGAACTGGGTTCGGAACGCCTGGAAGAAATGTTGATGGCGTCCGGCCATATCGCCGAGGATTCCGCCGGTCTTTATGATCCGGTCAATATCTCGCTCGTCCACCACGCCAACCAGGCCCTGCGCGCCAATACGCTGTACACGCTGAACAAGGACTATATCGTCAAGGACGGCGAGATCATCCTGATCGACGAATTCACCGGCCGCATGATGACCGGGCGCCGTCTGTCGGAAGGCCTGCACCAGGCGATCGAAGCCAAGGAAGGCGTCGAGATCCAGCCGGAAAACCAGACCCTGGCGTCGGTGACCATCCAGAATTATTTCCGCATGTACGGCAAGCTGTCGGGCATGACCGGCACGGCCGCAACGGAAGCCCAGGAATTCGGCGACATCTACAAGATGGACGTCCTGGAGTGCCCGACCAACCGCCCGATCATGCGTATCGACGACGACGACGAGGTCTACCGCACCGAACAGGAAAAGTTCACCGCCATCGCCGGCCAGGTCGCCTATTGCTACGTCAAGGGCCAGCCAATCCTGGTCGGTACGGCCTCGATCGAAAAGTCGGAAGACCTGTCGAAATTCCTCGACGCCTACAGCTACAAGGTCGAGCAGTCGCGCACGCTCAAGCCGCAGTTCGCCAAGGCCGAGAAGAAGGACATCCTCAAGGCGGGCGAAGCCGCCTATGACATCGTCTACAAGTCGGGCAAGGGCATTCCGCACAACGTCCTCAATGCGCGTTTCCACGAGCAGGAAGCCGAGATCGTCGCCGATGCCGGTATTCCGGGCGCCGTGACCATCGCCACCAACATGGCCGGCCGCGGTACCGATATCCAGCTGGGCGGTAATATTGACATGCGTGTTCAGAAGTGGCTGTCCGAACAGGACGCCGCTGGCAACGAGGTTCACCAGGACCAGCTGCTGGCCAAGCGCGCCGAAATCGAATCCCAGGTCGGCGACCTGAAGCAGATGGCGCTGCAGGCCGGCGGCCTGTTCGTGCTCGGCACCGAACGCCATGAAAGCCGCCGTATCGACAACCAGCTGCGCGGCCGTACCGGCCGTCAGGGTGACCCCGGCCGCTCGAAATTCTTCCTGTCGTGCGAAGACGACCTGATGCGTATCTTCGCCGGCGACCGTCTCAACGCCATGATGAAGACCCTCGGCGTCGAAGAGGGCGAGGCGATCACGCACAAGCTGCTCAACGGCGCCATCGCCACGGCGCAAAAGCGCGTCGAACAGCGCAACTACGAAATCCGCAAGAACCTGCTGAAATACGACGACGTGGTCAACGACCAGCGCAAGGCCGTGTTCGAGCAGCGCCAGGACTTCATGGATTCGACCGATCTCAGCGAACTGATCCACGAATTCCGCGCCGACACGATCCACGATATCGTCGAACGCCACCTGCCGCCCAAGGCCTATGCCGAACAGTGGGATATTGCCGGCCTGAAGGAACAGGTTCTGGCCCTGACCGGCCTCGACCTGCCGCTTGAAGTGTGGGCGGCCGAGGAAGGCATCGCCAACGAGGAATTCGAGGAACGCCTGCAGACCTTTGCGTCGCAAAAGATGGAAGAGCGCCTGCAACTGCTGGGCTCCGACCAGATGAAGTCGCTCGAAAAGCAGTTCCTGCTGCAGATGATCGACATGCACTGGCGCGAGCACCTGATGCACCTCGACCACCTCCGTGCGGTGATCGGCCTGCGCGGCTATGGCCAGCGCGATCCGCTCAACGAATACAAGACCGAAGCCTTCACCATGTTCGAAGCGCTATTGGTCAATCTGCGCCACTCGGTCACGCGCTGGCTGATGACCATGGAAATCCGCTTCCAGCCGCCCGAACCGGACCAGGCGCCCCCGCCGCCGCAAATCCCGCTTCAGGCGCCGGCGCGCCGCCAGTTCCAGGAAGTGCATCTTGATCCGATCACCGGGACCAATGAGCGTGCGGCCAAGCTGAGCGACGACCTGACCCCGGAACAACGCGAAGCCCTGCCCGTCACCGCCCTGCCCGGCGGCTGGGAAAACACGTCGCGCAACGGCGTGTGCCCATGCGGCTCAGGCAAGAAGTTCAAGCACTGCCACGGGGCACTAATCTAGGCGCCAAGCGGGCGAAGCTGCTCTTCCAGTGTGCGCGTCCGTTCCGTGACGGTGTCGCCGGTGTGCAGCGTCGCCTTCTTCTCGATCAGCATGACGTGGCACTCGGTCTCGGCGACCGGATTATGGCGCACGCCCTTGGGGACAACGTAGATGTCGCCCTCGTCGAGCTCGACGGCGCCGTCTTCCATCTCGATGCGCAGGTGGCCCTTGAGAATGAGGAACAGCTCGTCCTCGTCCGGATGGGCATGCCAGCCAAACACGCCCTCGATCTTGGCGACCTTGAGATAGTTGTCGTCCAGTTCACCGATGACACGCGGCGACCAGTATTCGGTCAGGCTTTCAGCAAGGAGTCGGGGCGATATGACGGGCATGGGAATCTCGCATGAGCATGGGCCCAAAAACTAAGCGTCCGTGGTATGGCTTGCAAGGTTGAAGCGGGCTAATAATCCCCTTCTGCGCTAAAAACCGGCGAATTCGCCACACCGTTTGGCGCAATCCACCACCATAGCCGATTCAAGCCTTGCCACCACCCTTCCCCTGATTTATCGTTCGTTTACTTTTGTGCTTCAGGGGGACTTTCGTCATGAAGACGATCCGCGTAGCCACCGCAGCTTTTCTGATGATGACCCTGTGCGCCGCCCCTGTGCTGGCGCAGGAAATCGTCGCTGCCGCGCCATCCAATCATTACGCCGTTGCCGCCGGCGATGTCGCCACCGTCGCCGTGGCCCAGCTCAATGACGCCGCCGACACAGCCGGCGCCGCCAAGAAGGTCGATCTCTACAAGCAACTGATGGAACTGAACGGCGTCTCGCGCAACATCCGCAACGTCATCAGCAACACCAAGTCCGCCACACGGCTGATCGTTATCGACCGTTCCGGCCAGCCCGCCCTGTCCGATGTCGATAGCGCGCGCTTCAACACCATTGCCGACCAGGTCCTGGGCCAGACCGAAGCCTCGCTGATCAATGATATCGCCGTCGCGCAGTCGCAGTGGTTCAGCGCCGATGAGATCCAGCAACTGATCGCCGCCAATTCCTCGGTCGCCGCAGCCAAGTACAATTCCACCAAATTCCAGGCGGGTGAAGCCGCCGCCCAGCAGGTTCAGGCCTATATGGTCGATGCCGTGATCAAGATCATCAAGACCTTCCAGGAATCGATGGCCAGCTAGTTTTTAATCCGAGGGTCCTTAATCCGGGGTCGGGGGAGTTTTTTTAGTGACCGTATTTGTTCGCCGTCTTCATACTCGTCTCCTGATGACCGTACTTGGCAGCCTTGCTGTCATGACCCTGGGTGTTGGGACCGTTTACGCCGAAGCACCCCTGAGCGCAGACCAGTCGAAGCAGCTCGACCTCTATATGCAACACGTCGGCAAGCCCAGGCCCGGCGGCACGCCGGCACCCGTCTCCACCAACATCACCCTGCCCAGCGTGGCGCACAGCAGCGACGTCGCCGTGGTATCGGCGCATGACGACAGCAAGACCCTCGAAGCCTTCCTGGCCCTCACCGCCCCACCGTCGATCCCTGTCGGCATGACACTGGGCATCGCCTCGGGCCAGGGCGTCCAGCCGGCCGTACCGGACATGGGGCTGTGGGACAAACAGGCCGCCCGGGCCATTGTCGCCGCCTTCCAGAACCCGAACAAGAATACTACAGCCGAACAGGCGGCGACCTATGCCGCCGCGACCACGGCACCCGCCGATCCCGCCTTCGAGGAACGGCTGAGCCTGGTCCGCACCCTGTTCCGTACTGATGGCACCGACGCCCTGGTCCGCAAATTCATTGCCACCACGCATATGAAGCTGATCATCCAGGAAGTCGCCCGTCACATCGATTTCAGCAAGCTATCGGAAACGGACAAGTATCGCCTGGCCGCCATTGCCGCGGTAGCCCAGACCGAGCTTGAGGACAATGTCCTGAATATCAATGCCCGGCTGCAGGCGACCAACCTCAGCAAGCCCGAAATCATGCAGCTGATCGTCGCCTTCGACATAGATCCGGCGCGCAAGCTGACCCAGATGCGTCTCAATGACGACGGCAAGCAGGATCGCGCCGCCGACCTGGACCTGCGTCTGGCGACCTACCAGATCGTGAAACAATTCGAGGCCGGTCAGTAAAGCCACCGGCCAGGGAGACTGTCCCATGCGCTTTCACAAAACCGGCTTGATCGCCTTGGCGCTTGCTGTGTTGTTGCTTGGCGGCATCGTGGCGTTACCTGTAGCCGCCGAAGCTCAACCCACCCCCGTTCCCGCTACGCCGGCTCCACCCGTACCGACGGCGGCACAGGTGGCGGTCGGCGAGCAGGTGATCACCAATCTGCATCTGTTCGAGCTGCTGGCCTATGGCGGACATAATGGCATCCTGCAGAACGAATCGATCGCTGCCATGCCGGTCGACGACCAGAACCGTCTTGGTGCGATGTTCGATGAAGAAATCGCCGCGCATCGCGCCGAAACGGTCCATGCCATGGCGACGAGCAATTCCGGCTACTATACGACGGAACAGCTCGGCCAGTTACTAGCTCTGTCGAAGATCAAATATGTCCAGGATCTCGTACTCGCCGGCGGCGACACCTCCCTGGCGACGCCCGACGAAACCAGCATGACCGAGGCGGAACGGACCCTCTTCACGACGATGATGAACGAAGCCTGGGTCAACGACTTCTTCGAGCAGTTCGACTACACGACAGCTACGCCCACGGTCGGCGCGGCGGCCGATGCTGCCTTCAACCGTTTCAGCGCGTCAACACCCGCCCAGTAACGCGTGGTCAGGCGACAGGCTGGATCACCGGCTTGCGCCCGACGTCGAAAGGTTTAAGGTCGCCGTGACGTCCACTCCCACATAGCCGATATGCCCACCTTTACGCGTGCCGCCGACCCCATCGAGTCTGACATTCGTGAAGCCGCCCAGGCCTTGCGCAGCGGCGATTTTGCCAGGGCCGCCGCCGCCGCCCGGCGCGCCGCAAGCCTGGCGCCACAACGTCCGGAAACCTGGTGGCTGTGGGGCCTGGCGACCATGGACCAATGGGCCTATGCTGAAGCCGACGATATTCTCAGCCGTGGCCTGAGCCATATTCCCGCCGGCCATCCCCTGCGCGCGCGTTTCCTGACCCAGCGCGTTCGCGCCCTGGTTCCACAGGGGCGCAACAGCGAAGCTTGCGACATGGCGCGCCAGGCTTTGGCCGCCGGCGCCGACGGTCCGGATTCGCTCGCAATCCTGGGCATGGCGCTCGGGCGGGCAGGACGCGAAGCCGAGGCCCTGCCACTGCTGCGCCGTGCCGTCGCGCTGGCACCAGATTCTGCCGCCTTTCGTCACGGCCTGGGCGACCTGCAACAGTTTGTCGGACGCAATAGCGATGCTGAGGCATCCTACGAGGCGGCGGTGCGGCTGGCACCCAACAGCGAATCCTATCTGGCTCTGGCGCGCCTGCGGCGATGGACGCGCGAGCATAACCACATCAATGCCTTGCAGGCGCTGAAGGTTGCACGGCCCCTGGACGAAGCCCGCCGCGCCTACGCCCTGTTCAAGGAACTGTCGGACATCGGTGAGGACGAACAGGCCTGGACCTGGCTCGAAACCGGCGCCCAGGCCGCTCGCCGCCAGCCCGTGACCGTCCACAGCCTCAACTGGTCGCGCGCGGCGGAAGCCGACACTGTCGGGGCGTGGAAACGCGCCCTGCCAGAGTCGCGTTTTGCCGCGCCTGCACCGCCGCCCCTGCCCTCCCGCGCTGCCGCACCGCGCCGCATCTTCATCATCGGCCTGCCGCGCTCCGGCACCACACTGACCGAGCGTGTTCTGACCGCCCACAGCCAGGTCCAGGCGCTTGGTGAGTTGCAAACCTTCGGCGTCGCGGTGAAGCGCCTCTCCGGCTCGACCACGCCGCCCGTGCTGGATGTCGACACGATCGAACGCGCCGCCAAACTGGATCCGCGTCGCCTTGCCGAGGTCTATGATCGCGAAACCGCCTATCTCAGCGACGGCAGTGCCTATACGATCGATAAATTGCCGCACAATCACGACTATGCCGGCCTTATCCGCCTGGCCTGGCCGGACGCCATTATCGTCCATGTCCAGCGCGCACCGATGGATTCGTTGTTCGGTGCCTTGAAGCTGCACGTCAACGACAATTACCGCTGGTCATTCGACCAGGACGATCTGGCCGATCACTATGCGCTGTATCGCGAGTTGATGCAGCACTGGCGCGACGTTCTGGGCGACGGCTTGATCGAGGTGTCGTTGGAGGCGCTTATCGCCGATCCTGAGGGCCAGATCCGGCGCTTGCTCGACACCTGCGGACTGCCGTTTGAGCCGGCATGCCTTAATCCGCACGAGACGGCCGGGGCGGTGGCATCGGCCAGTTCCAGCCAGGTGAGAAAGCCGATCAATGCCGAGGGCGTCGGCGCCTGGCGGCGTTATGCCGGCCACCTCGAACCCCTGCGCCGCCGCTTGTTCGACATGGGTTATGTCGATGCAGCGGGTAATGCCATTTAGGATTTCCAGCGGCACGCACACATCAGTCGATCATCGTCTTTTTCTCAGGCCAGACAAACCCATGAAACATATCTTTCCGCTTATCGCCGCAGGTCTGCTGACGGCCAGTTCGGTTTCGGCCGCCACGGTCTATACAGGCGACCGCATCGACGGCGCGCGGGTGATCGAAAAGCTCGATGTCGCCGATCAGCCGGCAGGCCTGACCAAGCTGTGGTTCCGCGCGCTCGACAATGCCACCGGCCAGGCCTGGTACGTGCCAGTCATCGTCGTCAAGGGCGCCAAACCCGGCCCCAGATTCCTCGTCACCGCCGGCATTCATGGTGATGAACTGAACGGTATCGGCGTCCTGCAAGGGCTGACCCACGACCTCGATCCGAACAGCCTGTCGGGCACGCTTATGGCCGTGCCGGGCCTCAATGCGCCCGGCCTGTTGCGCTCGACACGGACCTTTTCCGCCAGCCACACCAGCGCCGGCGGCAATCTCAATCGTCTGATCCCCAGCGATCCGGCCGCCACGGCCGGCGACAGCGACGCCAGCACCCGCTACGCCGCCCGCCTGTGGTCGCAGATCTTCATGGGCAATGCCGACTTTGCCGTCGACCTGCATACCCAGTCGCGCGGCGGCACCTATCCCGCCTATGTCTTTGCCCAGACGGGGCAGGCGCGTCATATCGCCGACCTTCTGCGCCCGGATGTGATCAATATGGACCCCGGCATCGACGGTGCTGTCGAAAACATGCTCAATGGCGCTGGCATACCCGCCGTCACCTATGAACTGGCCACCGCCGAGTCGTGGGACTTTACCTATATCGACCGCGCCAAGGCCGGGCTGCGCAATGTCATGATCGATGCCAAAATGCTGCCGGGCAGTCCGGTGCTCAGCGGACCGGCGCCTTTTGTCGGCAACGAAACCTATGATGCGACGTCGCCGCACGGTGGCTGGGCCCACGCGGTGGTCAAGCTGAACCAGGACGTCAAAAAGGGCGACCTGCTGGCGACCATTACCAATGCGTTCGGCGATACCGTGGCGACCCTGACGGCGCCCTTCGATGCCCGCGTGCTGGTGGTGCCGGTCGATCCGCGTACCGATCCGGGCGACAATGTCGTCCGCCTGATCCGCTGGAATAGCGACCTGCCGTGCAAGGCGGACGGCTGCCCTACGGCGACAGCCATGGTCAAGGATAACTGAGCTTCACTGCGGACGCGGCCTCGAAGAAAGTTCCAATATCTTTTACACGCGTCGGACCTCACGCCATGCGCGGTGAGCCCTGGATAAACCAGGCTTTTTTGATATGGCCGCCCTGGACGTCGTAAATGCCCACGACGTCGATCTCGCCCTTGCCGTTGGGGAAGTTGCGCGTCACGCGCTCCGTATCGACAACCTTGTTACCAATGACGACGCGGCTGATTAGATGGGCCTTCAGGTCGGGCTCGAGGAAGCGTACGACGTGGCGAGCGCGGATGTCGCCATAGCCCTTGGCCAGCAAGGTATCCGGATGCTGATAGATCTCGGCCTCCAGGTCCCAGAAGTCCATGAACATATCGATATCGCGCGCATTGTAGGCGTCGAGCTGATGGGCCACCACCTGCTCCGGCGTCAGCGCGTCGGTCACGGCCTGGGGTTTGTCACGTCTTTCCATGGCGCAATAGGACGGCTATTCGGCTGAATCTGTCAAGACCTTGGCGTCCGCCTGTTCAGCGAGCAGCCGGTTCGAGGCCGTTTCCAGCCGATCCTTGACCTGAGTCATGAATTCACCGCGCTTCAGACCCGCCGGCAGCGGTGGCAGGAATTCGAACACCACCGTACCCGGTTTGCGGTCGACACCGTGGCCAGGCCAATATTGGCCGGAATTGGTCGCGAGCAGATGACACGGCACCTCCAGGTCGCGATACAGCGCCGCTACGCCGGGCTTGTAGTCGGCATCGACACCCGGGTCGGTCCGCGTGCCTTCGGGGAAGATCAGAATCTGGCGCCCTTCGGCCAGGCGCTCGCGGCAGCCCTTGACCATGGATTTCAGCGCCTTGGCGGCTTCATCGCGGCGCACCGGCACCATCTTGGTACGCGAGGCGAACCAGCCGAGGAAAGGCAGGTACATCAGTTCCTGCTTCAGCACATAGGCTGTGGCCGGCAGGATGGTGAAGGGCGCGATGGTGTCGAGCATGCTCATATGCTTGCCGGCGATTAGCGAGGCCCCCAGCGGACGATGCTCCAGGCCGCGGAACTCGACCTTTATGCCGACGATCCAGCGTGCACCGAACAGCACCGACTTGGCCCACCAGCGGATGACCGCCATGGGCGCCGGATCCGGGAAGAGCAGCAGCGGTGAGCAGACAAGGCCGTAGAAGGCCATGGTGCCATACAGCCACAGCACGAAGATCAGGGATCGCAGTCTTATCATTTAGAAGGATACCTTACGCCGCGTGGCTGGCGGACGAGGCAGTCTCATCTTCGGAACCAGGTGCGGGCTTTGATTCATGGCCCTTGTCGCCCATGCGCGAAATGCTCAGGATCGCGTCACGGCCGAGGATAACCAGGTATTTGCAATATTCGAGCACGATGATCCGCGTACCCTTGGGCGATTTCCACCAGCCGCGCGCGTCCAGATCGGGCGTCGCCACAGGATAGGCGACGAAATGGGCGTCCGGCATATCGGCCTTCAGCTCCAGCAGTGAACGCGGCATGTGATAGTCCGACGTCACCACGATCAGGGTGTAAAAACGGTGACCGCGCCCCCAGTCGGCGATTTCGCGCGCATTGCCGACGGTGTTTTCAGCTTCGTAGCCCAGGTCGACGCAGCATTCGTACAGGCGCTTGGAGCCCTCGGTCACGTCCATTAGTTCCGGCCGCTTGACCTCGCGGTTGACGCCGGAAATGAACAGGCGCTGGCCCTTGCGGCGTTCCAGCAGGCGCATGCCTTCCTTGAGCCGCATGTCCGAGGCACCGGTCAGCACAACAATAGCGTCGGCAGCTTCTTCGGGTTCGAGGGCGGGAGTCGATTCGACGACCCGGTCGGCAAAGACCAGCAGGCCTGCAGTCCACAACAGGACCACAACCAGGAAAGCGATCAGACTGCGCATCTATCCGTTCCCTCCCAACAGCCGCAACGTCACAATACGTGCCGTCACCGCGCCGATGAGGGCGACCAGGAATGGACACGGGATTAATATTAACAGGTCAAACCATGATATGGGAAGAGCCACCGCGAAGCTTTGTGAGGATGCTGTGGCTTTTATGACGGCCGCGACCGCCGCGGCGATCAAAGCGCCGAGCAATCCGGACTCAAAAGCCATGCGCGCAAAGCGATATTGAAAGCGTTGCGCGATGAACAGGTCGCTGGCGCCGCACAGCGCCAGGACCTCGACAATATTGGCCCGCGCCGTCAGTCCGGCCCTCGTCGCGAAACCGACCATGGCCGCCGCCGCCGAAAACAGCAGGAAGAACGCCCCCAGGAACGGCAGGCGGATGGTCAGGGCGCTTTGCTCGATATCCTTCAGCCAGACGCTGTGGTCGTCGATCGAGGCGTCGATATCATGCGCCGTCAGAGCATCCAGCAACTGTTGCGGCTTGGCTGGCGCTTCGGGTTTGAGCGACACCTCGACCAGGTTGGGAATAGGCAGGTCGTCCAGTATCGCGTCGCCCAGCCACGGCTTGATCAGGGCCTTGGCCTTTTCCGGTTCGATGGCCGTCACCTGGCCGACACCCTTGAGGCCGGCCAGCACCTCGGCCGCCCGGGCCGCGGCGACCGAACCGCTTTCCAGGCCGGTCGGCCGGACCTGGACCGTGACCTCGGCGCGAATATCGCGCGACCAGCCGCGTGCGGCGCGGTCCGACGCCATGACGACCAGGGCCGACAGGCAGGCCAGCATGCACAGGACGCCAATGACGTAATGCAGGGCGATCTCGCGCTGGTCCTGGTCGGGCAGCAGGTGGCGCGCCTTCATCGATGACAGCCTTGAACCGGCCTGGTGAGACTTACCCTCGTGGGATTTGGCGATATTGAATTTGGTCATGACCGCACCGTCGCTGTCAGGTCACGTCGCGACAGGTAGCCGTCCTTCAGTTCCAGAACCGGCATGCCCGAGGCGCGGATCAGGCTTTCGTCGTGGGTGGCGATCAGCACGGTGGCGCCCAGCCGGTTCAGTTCGACGAACAGGCGCATGATGCGCAGACCCATGGCGTAGTCGATATTGCCCGTCGGCTCATCGGCCAGAATCAGGGTTGGGCGCGTCACCACCGCGCGCGCAATGGCCAGGCGCTGCTTCTCGCCGCCCGACAGGATATGCGGCATGGCCTGAAGCTGGTTTTTCAGCCCGACCCAGCTCAACAGCTCGCTGACGTCGTCGCGATAGTCTGCGTAGTGCTGGCCGTGGACGAACAACGGCAGGGCGGCGTTGTCGAAAACATTAAGATGTTCCAGCAGGCGGAACTCCTGGAAGACGATGCCGAGCTTGGAGCGCAGCCGCGCCGCCTGGGCGCGGTCGCCGTCCTTTATCGCCTCGCCAAACAGCGAAATCCGTCCGGTGCTGGGCTTTTGCGCCAGGTAGATCATCTTCAGCAGCGACGTCTTGCCGGCGCCCGACGGTCCGGTCAAAAAATGAAACGACCCGGCCGGAAGCTGAAACGACAAGGATTTGAGGATGTAATCCGCTTCGGCGACCTGGGCGCCCTTCAGTCCTGAGCCATAGCCCATGCTGACGTTTTCAAACGACACGACGGCGTCGTCACCGGGGAGGAACCCGGTGGCGGCAGACGGTGTGCGGTTTTTGTCGAGCGGGGCGATCGCCATCATCCGATCCAGTTAAGCTTGATCAGTTGTTAAGACTTTTAGGGACATAAGGTTAAGAAACTTCGTCTGGTTAACAAGTTTTCTGGTTATCTTGGCGATCCCACCATCAGCGCCCATGATCCTGACCTGTCCCAACTGTACCACGCGTTATACCCTGCCGGACTCGCAATTGCCGGCCGGCGGACGAACCGTGCGCTGCGCCGCCTGTCGCACGACCTGGCATGCTGAAAAGCACGAAGACCCGATCGACCTGCCCATGCCGGCCGTCGCCCCACCGGCCAGGCCCGAAGACCTGCAGACCGTCAAGGCCAAGAAGCTGCCCGGCCAGTACCGCGCCATGGTCGAGGGCAAGAAACGCCTGAAGGCCTTGACCGCCCAGGGTATCGTCTGGGGCGCCATGGCCGCCACCGCCGTAATGATCCTTGCGCTGGGTTACCTGCTGCGCGTCGACATCACCCGCACCTTTCCGCGCGTCGCCGGCGCCTATGCCATGGTCGGCATTCCGGTCAATGCCGCCGGCATGACATTGGTCAGCGGCGACAATGATTCGAGGGCGGCCTTCAAGAACGGCCGCTTCGTAGTCACGGTGACCGCCCAGGTGACCAATCTGCGCGACAAGCCGACCCCTGTGCCGCCGATCAAGGTCAAGATGCTGGATGCCACGCTGCAACAGTTCGACGATATGGTGATCCCGTCCAGCGGACTGGTCGTCGCGCCGCACGCCACGCGCACCCTGACCTTCGATGTCCGCGACCCGAAGAACATGGTGGCGCACCTTGATCTTGACTTCGATCTCGAAGGGATGAAGAAGTCGAAAACGAAACGCGGCCCTGCCCTGCGCCACGAACCGACCCCCGTCCACGATGGTGCGGAAGGCGAACACGACGCGGCGGCAGTGCCGGACCACGAAGCGGCCGAACCGGTGGACGACGCCCCGGACCACGCCACCCCTCACGACGTCGCCGAGTCAGATCCATCCGAACATGACAGCGTCCCTGCCCTCCGCGAGCACCATTCCTGATCCTGTCGCGCCGTCCGTCCTGCTCAGCGAGACGGAAGTCCAGGCGCGGGTCCAGGTCCTGGCCGATATTCTGGTCGACTATATCAAGCCCGACTGTATCGGTGTCTGCCTGCTGACCGGCGGCATCTGGTTCGCCGCCGACCTGTCGCGTGCGCTGAATCGCGCCGGCCGCGACATCGCCTTCGACGCCCTGTGGCTGTCCTCGTACGGCGACGGTCGTGAGGGCGGCGCCATGCTGATTCGCGCGCCGTTGCAGCGTTCGGTCGAGGGCCGCCAGGTGCTGATCATGGATGACGTGCTGGACAGCGGCGCCAGTCTGCGCATCGCTGTCGATATCGTGCGCGAGGCCGGCGCCTCGGAGGTCCTGACGGCTGTGTTTGCGCGCAAACCCGATCCGTTGAAGGACGGCCTGCGTCGCGAGATGGAGGCCGACTTTACCGCCTGGGAAGCCCCCGCGCGTTACCTGGTCGGCTATGGCCTGGACGACGGCGGCAAGTACCGCGCCTTGCCCTATGTCGGCGCGCTGGATTAAATGCCTCACGTTTATTCAAAAAGTGGTAGCCACTTTTGAATAAACGTGAGTTGTAACAAAAACTTAGAACGAATTAGCGATTCCGTTCAAACCCAATTAGCTCTATAATCCCGGCAAGGCTTTCAGAATCAGGACAAGCCCCATCAAGGCAAAGACATAGCCGAACATCTGCAGCCAGAATGCGATGGGCCTGGTCTTCTCCCTGACAGTTTCAAGAGTGCGTGTGGAGGTTACGCCACGATGCAACGCACCGCGCAGAAGCTGGGCCGCACAAAACGCCGTGGCGGCCAGCCAGCCAGCCCAAATGAACAGATGTTGGTGCGCATGGAAAAAGTCCACTGCGGTCATCCTACTTCTCAGCCAGGCTCGCGTCGCTGAAGGTCGTCTGGGCGAAGGGACAAAATCCGGCCTCGACCCGGCTGAGCGGCACTGGGCCCAGCACCAAGAAGCCCAGCACCGCCGCCACCAGGGCGACAAAGCGCAGGGCGAACGGATCGGCCGCCGCGATTCCCGCCTTCGCCTTGCCGATTTTCAAAGGTGGCTGATCGACCTCATGGCGCATGGCCAGCAACCGTTCCGGCTTCAGGCCATTGTCGATTGCCAGACGCGTGTTCAGCTCGGTAAAACTGGGCACGCGAAAGCGGAAAATCGCGCGAACCGAGGCAAAAATGGCCACCAGCAGACCGCCGGCCAGAAGCCCGGCGTGGATCATCGCCGGCATGCGCATAAACAGCCCCCATTGCGCCGCCACGGCGACCAGGGCGACCAGCAGGACATAGGGAAACAGGGCCGGCAGGATGCGCTCCCAGACCATCACCAACCGCGTGCCGAACAGCCCGCGGTTCAAGGGTGATAAAATGGTTGGCTTTCTGCCCGACATAACGCCCCCAACTCCGCTCATAGCTATGCGCTTGCCACCCGCGGGCCAGGCCGCAGCCAGCCCGGCACGGGTTCACGCGCCATCATCTCATCATAGGTCGGCCTAGGGCGCACAACGCTCCA
The DNA here is from genome assembly GCF_056404555.1 of Asticcacaulis sp. P2_C5. Classification (NCBI taxonomy): domain Bacteria; kingdom Pseudomonadati; phylum Pseudomonadota; class Alphaproteobacteria; order Caulobacterales; family Caulobacteraceae; genus Asticcacaulis; species Asticcacaulis sp. P2_C5. Next base: position 119,814 of record NZ_JBFUDU010000005.1, on the reverse strand, counting down.
GTCCGCGTCACGCACCAACACCTCCGGGGCGAGTGGACGTGAATTATATTCGCTTCCCATCACGGCCCCATAGGCGCCCGCCGTCATGAAGGCGACCAGTTCGCCCTCATGCAGCCGTGGCAGGCTACGTTCGCGCGTAAAGGTATCGCCCGTCTCGCACACCGGCCCGACAACATCGTAGGTGTCGGTCTCGCCGTCGACCGGCGCCACGACGGGGCGAATATCGTGATAAGCATCGTACAGGGCCGGGCGCAGCAGGTCGTTCATCGCCGCATCCAGCACCAGGAACTTCTGGCCGCTCTCAGCCCGTTCATGGACATGAACGACGCGCGACACCAGCACCCCGGCATTGGCGGCAATCAGCCGGCCGGGCTCAAAGGTATAGCGCAGGCCCATATCGCCGACGGTCAGTGCCGTCATCTCGGCGAAGTCGGCCGGGTCAGGCGGGGTCTTTTGATTGAAATAGGGCACGCCCAGGCCACCGCCCAGGTCGAGCCGTTCAACGCCCAGCCCTTCGGCGCGCAGGGATTCGACCCAGCCGCGCATACGCGAAAACGCCGCCTGCAATGGCGTCAGGTCGGTGATTTGCGACCCGATATGGCAGGCAATGCCCAGCGGCGCCAGGTTGCGATGGGCTGAGGCCTCGGCATACAATTTCAAGGCTTCTTCGGCCGAAATACCGAACTTGTCCTTGGCCCCGCCAGTGGTGATCTTGGCATGGCCGCCGGCGCCGACACCCGGATTGATGCGGATGACGAACGGCGCGATCATGTTGAGCGACGCCGCCACCCTGGCCAGTCGATCCAGTTCCGGACGCGATTCGACGTTCAACTGGTAGATTCCAGCCTTGAGCGCGAAGGCCATTTCGGCATCGGTCTTGCCGACGCCGGAAAAGACGATGCTGGACGCCGCTATACCCGCCTTCAGCGCCTTGCGAATCTCGCCTTCGCTGACCGTATCGGCGCCGCAGCCCTGCAGGGCCAGGGTGCGCAGGACCGCCATGTTCGAATTGGCCTTCATGGCATAGGCGACCAGCGGCGCTTCACCCTTCGGCCCGCGCAAGCCCGGCTGGGCATTCAGCGCCCCGGCAAAGACATTGTAATGCCGCTCCAGAGTCGCCGACGAATAGACATAGACAGGCGTACCCACCTGCTGCGCGATGTCCGTCAGGGAAACATCTTCGCAGTGCAGGTCGCCGTCACGGTAGTCGAAATGGTTCATTTGATCGGTTCAGGGCCTGGGGAGGACGATCAGGGCTGGGTGGGGCTGTTGTTATTGAAGGTCGCGCCATTGCCGAAGCCTTCTAGCGGCGCGTCCTGGATCTTCTTGTTGGAGCGGTAAGGATCGACCATCTTGTTCTTGCCGTTGCCGTCCGGCAGGGCGCGTTCGGTTTCGTTCGAGGCCGACGAATCCATGGTCACCGTCGTACCGCCGTCCGAGTTGCTGGAGGCCGACCACGACGCCTTGGCGTCGTCGCCGTACAGAGGCGGCGCAGTTTCCAGGGTACCCAGCTTGCCACAGGCGGACAGCAGAACCGCCGAACCCAACAGGGCGATACCCGCCAAGGCAGCCGAGGTCACAAAACGGGTCTTGTTGGGGCCAAGGCCTCGGGTGTCAGTCATGAGCGGCGATCCTTCCAGCGCTGGATTTGTATACGTACCTGATCGGGCGCCGTACCGCCATAGGACTGGCGTGACGCGGCCGAAGCTTCAGGCGTTAAGACCTTATACACATCATCCGTGATCCTGGCTTCCAGATTTTGCAAGTCGGTCAACTCTAGTTGCGCCAAATCCACACCCTTGCCTTCGGCCAGGCGGACGGCGGCGCCGGTGATGTGATGGGCGTCGCGGAACGGGATGTTCAGGGTACGGACCAACCAGTCAGCGAGGTCGGTTGCCGTCGAATAGCCGGCACCCGCGGCCGCCTTCATTTTGCGCGTATCGGCATCAAGATCCAATACCATTCCGGTCATCGCCCGCAGCGCCAGATCCAGCGCATCAAAGGCTTCGAACACCGGCGGCTTGTCCTCCTGCATGTCCTTGGAATAGGCCAAAGGCAGGCCCTTCATGACCATGGTCAGCGCCACCAGGGCGCCGGTGATCCGGCCGGTCTTGGCGCGGACCAGTTCAGCGGCATCGGGGTTGCGTTTCTGTGGCATGATCGATGAGCCGGTCGAGAACGCATCCGACAGTTTCACGAAGCCGAACTGCGGTGTTGTCCAGATGACGATTTCTTCAGCCAGGCGCGACAGGTGGCCGGCGCAGATGGCCGCGTGACCCAGGCCTTCCAGGGCGAAATCGCGCGCCGACACGCCGTCGAGCGAATTGCCCATGGGCCCGTCGAAGCCCAGGGCTTCGCTGGTCACGAAACGGTCGATCGGAAACGGCGAGCCGGCAAGCGCGGCCGAACCCAGCGGATTTTCGTTCATGCGCGCCCGGGCATCGGCAAAGCGCGAGCGGTCACGGCCGAACATCTCGACATAGGCCATCAGGTGATGACCGAAGGTCACAGGCTGAGCCGGCTGCAGATGGGTAAAGCCCGGCATCAGGCTGTCGGCGTATTGTTCAGCGCGTTGCAGCAGGGCGCCCTGCAGGTCCGACAGCTGCTGGATCACGGCATCGACCTGGTCGCGCACCCACAGGCGGAAATCGGTCGCCACCTGGTCGTTGCGCGAGCGTGCGGTGTGCAGCCGTCCGGCCACAGGTCCGATCAATTCGCGCAGCCGCGCCTCGACATTCATGTGAATGTCCTCGAATTCGTGGCGGAAAGGAAACACGCCGTCACGAATCTCGACTTCGATTTTCTCCAGACCATCGGTGATGGTTTGGGCATCGTTAAAACTTATGATACCTTGTTTCGCCAACATGGCGGCATGGGCACGCGATCCGCGCAGATCCTGCTGCCACAGGCGTTTGTCGACCTCGATGGAAACATTGATGGCTTGCATAATCTCATCGGGTCGGGCACTGAAACGCCCGCCCCACATCTTTTGCCCTTCGGAAGAGGGTTTGGGGGGGCTGCTTGTGCCCTGGTCGTCGGAATGATCGCTCATGGATAACCCTTTGGATAATGACGACGTCAAGGCAGTACAAAACTCGCCCGTGCCGAAGCCTGCGCCGGAACCGGTCGCGGAGACGCCTATAGCCGAGGACCGTGCCGAACCCAAGTGGCGGGACACGGGAAAAGCGAAGAAAAAGCGCGGTCCCAACTGGCTGGTCGTCAGCGCCATTGTCGCGACGATTATCGCCATCGCCGGCTTTGCAGCGTGGAAGTTCGGTCCGCAGATCTTCTCCAAGCCGTTGGCCGGCGTCGAAGGCTCGGTCAAGGCTGAACCGGAAGGCCCGCTGGCGCCCTATGCCAAGGGGTCGATCGCCCACCTGACCACCCTGGCCTCGCCGCAGTCGATCGACAATCTGGCCTTCCTCGACCGCGACCGCAAGACGGTTCACCTGGCCGATTTCAAGGGTCAGGTCGTGGTGCTGAACCTGTGGGCGACGTGGTGCGCGCCGTGCCGGTTCGAGATGCCGACCCTGGCCAACCTGCAAAAATCCTATGCCGGCAAGGGCTTGAAAGTCCTGGCGCTGAGCGGCGACAACGAGGACAAGTTCAACGACGTCAAGTCGTTCATCGACGTCCAGGAACCGCTCGATGTCTATGTCGACTCCGACCTGATCGCCAAGTCGGAGAAGCTGGGCATCAGCAACCTGCCTTCGACCCTGATCCTCGACAAGCAGGGCCGCGTCGTGGCCCGCCTGGTCGGCGAAGCCACCTGGGACACACCCGAGGTCAAGGCGCTGATGGACAAGTTGCTGGCGCAGTAAGGCGGCCAGGTTCCGGTTAGCGTTTCGCAGCCGCGTTTTTTTGCCGGTCGGCGCAGCGCTCACTTGCGAAATTGACGGTCTCCTGAGTCAGGCGCCCTTGGCCAAAGCAGCGCCCTATAGTCGCCACACATGTCGCCACGGGCCATGCCTGCTGCGGTTCCCGGACAAAAGGTGCAATCGCCGATGCAGTTTGGGGTACGGTTTGCAGACGCGGCTGCGTCCCAAAAAATGAAGTCACATGATTACAGACGTAAGCTGCCGTGTTGCGCTTGCTTATTGACTGAAAAATCCGGCGATTGAGATCAAAGACCGACCTCTTCCATCGACGCGCGCTATTGGCATTTGGGTGCATATCCATTCCGCCGTGCAAAACCCACAATTCATGGCTGGCACGTTCTCCCGCTGCATAGACGAAGCCATTGGCATAGTCCAAACCGGCATAGGTCTTGTCGATCTCGTCGGCGGTGCAGGTTCCGACGACAGCATAGTCCGGCGATAGCCAAATCAGCCGGTTAAGACTGAATCCCCCTGCCAACAGCAATAGAATCGCACCAATAATCAGTGTTTGTTTCATTGCATCCCCGCGTTACAGACAGTGCCTCCAAGCTGGGTGCTCCGTCAATCCTGCTCAAGGCCCACCTCATGCTGTTTATTCAATCCGCGCTCGACAAGGAAGAACTGGCCGAGGTCACACCGCGCCTGAAGGCGCTGCCCGCCACCGCCATCCGCCGCGGCAAACCGGGGGAACCGCAGCACAACGATTCCAAGGCCAAGGCGATCATGGGCTGGGTCAAGTCAATCGTCAGCCGTCATCCCCTGGTCCAAGCCTACGCCCAACCGGCGCGCTTCTCGACCTTTGTCCTGACAAAGCACGACGTCGGCGAACGCTTCGGCCTTCATCCGGTCGATCCGCTGATGAAGGATGAGAACGGCGCGCCCATGCGCACGGATCTGGCCTTCACCCTGTTCCTGTCGCCCAAGGTCGATTACGACGGCGGCGCCGTAACACTGGAAGCCAATGACGGCACGCGCGATATCAAACTCGAAGCCGGCGACATGCTCATCCACAAGACCGGCCAATTACACCAGGTGACGCCAGTGACACGCGGCGAGCGCCTGGCCTGTATCGGCTGGATCCATAGCCTGACCAAGCGCGACGACGAACGCGATATCCTGTTCGACCTGCAACGCATGCTGCTGGTCGCCACCGACCGCGACCAGGTGCTGATGCTGCGTAAGACCATCGGCAATCTGGTGCGCATGTGGGGCGAGGTATAACTTAAGCAAAACGCCATCCGCTCCGCATTTCCGTTGATTTGATGGTCGACATCCGACGATCTGCCGGCTGTCCGGCAATTGCCTGCGACCGCCGCCGCGCTCACAATGGGTCCATCGCAAGAGGAGCAGGTCGATGGGTCATTCGTGTTGGGTCGCCATCATGGTCGCGGCCGGGATTCTGGCGACAGGGCAGGCCGCACATACGACCGAGGTGCGTGACGGCGCCCACGATTTCGATTTCGAGATCGGCACCTGGAAGACCCACGTCCATCGTCGGCTGCATCCGCTGAGCGGTTCGGACACGTGGGCCGATTATGACGGCACCTCGGTCATCCGCCCAGTGTGGGGCGGGCGCGCCAATCTGGTCGAACTCGACGTCTCAGGGCCGGCTGGCCGCATCGAAGGGGCTTCGCTGCGGCTCTACAATGTCGCCGCCGGCCAATGGAGCCTCAACTTCGTCAACAGTGCTACTGGTACGATGAGCGTGCCCACAATCGGCGGCTTCAGCAACGGCATCGGCGAATTCTACGATCAGGAAACCCTGGGCGACCGCGCCATACTGGTCCGTTTCGTCATCACGCCCCAAGGACCCGACGCCTGCCATTTCGAACAGGCCTATTCAGCCGATGGCGGCAAGACCTGGGAAGTCAACTGGATTGCCGACGATACGCGCCTGTAGACCATGGCGGTCAGACCGATTGTCGGCTAGATTTGTTGCATGGCCACCCCCTCCGCTCATGCCCTCGACGACAAGGACCGCAAGCTGATCGCAGCCTTGCGCGACAATGCCCGGCTGTCGTTCAGTGAACTGGGCCGCCGCCTGTATCTGTCGCGCAGCGCTGTCCAGGATCGCTTCAATCGCCTATGCCGTGATGGCGTCATCATGGGCTTTACCGTCCGCACCAAGCTGAACGAAGCGCGCGACATCCAGGCCTGGCTGTTCGTCAAGGTGACGCCCGGACTGCTGTGCTGCCCGCTGGTGCCGCAGGTGTTGAACATCGCCCAGGTTACCCAATGCTATGCCCTGGCCGGCGAGTGGGACATGCTGATCATGGTGACGGCGCGCGACGGCGACGACCTGTGCGCCCTGCGTGAGCGTATCAGCGCCATCGACGGTGTGGCGCAGGTCCAGACCCAGGTCGTGCTAGGCGTTCATGCCGAGCCCTGACCGGCGCTGCTACAAATCGAGGTGCAGAAACTGGTTGAAATCGCTTGCCACATAGTCGGAAAAGGCTGGACCATTGGCAAAACCATAGCGCCGGTAGAGCGCCAGAGCCGGCTCGAAGGCCGGTCCGCTGCCGGTTTCCAGGCTCAGCCGTCGCACGCCGCGGCTGCGCGCCGTCGTCACTATGTGCTCCAGCAACATCCTCGCCACGCCCTGGCGCAGAAAGTCAGGATGTGTGCGCATCGACTTGATTTCGGCTGTGTCGCCTCCGAGCATTTTCAGGGCACCGATGGCCGCGATCCGGTCGCCCGCCCAGGCCGTCCATACCGTCACATCAGCTCGCTGCAAACCGGACAGGTCCAGCGCAAAGACGTGGCCCGGCGGGGAGGTCTCATGCATGCCCTGCAGATGCAAGGTCAATAGCTGCCGCGTCTGGGCGTGTGAGAGATCATCTTGCCGAATTTCAAACCCGCCGTGCAATCCTGCCTCCATCCTCTCTGCCCTCTCAGTACTGTTTAGGTACGACCATCAGCTATAGTTATTGACTAATTTTCTCCAGTTTTGACAGAAAAAATGCCTCGCCCCACAAGTCCAGGGATTTGAGTTCAGCCGGCCGAAGAAAGCGGCGCACATCATCCGCGGCGCGTTTCCAATCCATGGCACCGATGGTCGCGGCAAGGGTTTGATTGAGCCATGCCGTGTCAATAGACAGGCTATCCCTGCCTTGCCATGGTCCTTTCTGGATGAGCGCCGCCTGAAGATGCAGCAGGTTCGGTTTCACGCCTTTCGAGACGTACCAGGAAAAATCGTACCAATCCCGGCCTTTCACAAATCCCCGGCACAGGAGCGCGTGTATTTTAAGGGCAAAATTTGACTCCAAGTCCTGATGCCGGACTTCATAATCGCTGGGAAAATCGAGAAAAGTCGTAGCCTCACCGGAAAGTGCCGGCGGATTTGTATCGATCTCAAGCTTGATCTTGATAATCCTGGGCCGGCCGGCTCCAGCAAAGGTCAGATCAAGCTGATTGGCGACCGATGTGTCTTTCAACACGGCCTGTCGAACGGCCCCTTCCATCCTCTCCTTTGGCACAGCTTCCAATTTCAATCCAAACTGGTTGAATACGTCGGTCAGGACCTCGAGAAAGGGCGCCCATGCGAATTGCGGGTCGGGTGATCGAAGCAGAAAATCAAGGTCTTCGGAAAATCGCGGCAAGCCATGTAAAATGCGCAGGCTGGTGCCTCCCTGAAAAAGGGCCAGATCGAAGAAGTCACCTCGCCAGAGGCCATACAGAGCTATTTCCTGGAGGATTTCCTTCGTCGCATTCTCTTCGTCAAGCGCGGTTGCAGGATTATAGTCCCTGAGTTTCTGCCTGATAATCTCAATCATCGTACGATCCTTTCCCGGGTGCCCCGGCTCCTAGAAGGACGGCTTCGAGATTGACGAGGAAGGCTTGCGCCTTCTTGTGTTTGTAAACCGATCCTACCGCGGTAAAATCGCTGACTTCCAGCCTGGCAAGCTGTTCCGGGTCGATCCGCAAGCCGTCTATCAGCCAATCCAACCCGGACCATTCTATTTTCCGCAGCGAGACCAGATCCATCAGGGCACGTAAGGGTGTGGCGACAAAAGCCGCCAGTTCGCCCACCTTCCGGCGTTCGACACCTGCGAGAAACTGGTAGTCGTGGATCGCCAACGGCGAAAAGGTAAAATGACCGACGTCGCCGCTGTCGAAAACAAGCGATTTACGTCTTGGCGTAACGCTTGAGGTCGTGTGAACAGCCTCGGGAATCCAGCCATGGAAGGACAGGGCCGTTTCGAACGAAATATAGCTTCCCGGCAGAAGCGCCTGCGCGACGGCGAAAGGATGGACCGGCGCTGAGCGATAGCGGCGAGGCAAGGTGTATAGACCACGCTTAATGCGCAGCAAGGTCCCATCCTTCAAGGCGCGGCTGACCACGCCATAGCGTCGCGCGTCACTGCCACCCAAAACAGCCCCCAACTGCCGCTCTGTAAAAATACGGTTGGTGTAGTGCGCCTTGTGAAGTTGCTCGACGAGGTTTTGCATAAATTCTAGATACTTCCAAATAATGAAAGTTTCAAGAATTTTACCCCCCTTTCGCCGGCACCTGTTTCAAAATCCGCACCAGTCGCTGGTAGGTGAGGCAACGCCAGACCCACTCGAAAGGCCCGTAGCGAAAAACCTGCAGCCACAGCATGCTGACCACCAACTGCCCGGCCCAGATACAGACAACGATCGGGACCAGGGCGGCCGTGTTCATCTGGCCATACCACGGCAAACCCCAGGCGTCCGGACCGCGACCGCCATAGAACAGGCCCGTCATGAGCAGGGACTGGCTGAGATAGTTGGTAAAGGCCATCCGCCCGGCGCATTGCAGCGGATACAGCAAAACCCGCCCTACACCTGTGCGATACAGCATCATCAAGGCGCTGGCGTAACCCAGTGAAATGATCAGCGGCAACTGGTTGGTCAGCAGGTCGTAAAAGCGCACAAATCCCGTCGGGCGGTAGCCTTGGCTGACAAAAATCCACACCGTCCGGCCGGTAACGGCCAGACAGACCGTTGCAGCCGCCATGGCCAGGCCGTACAGCCACGCCGGACTCTCACCCTTCAGGAATCCGGCCTTGAACAGGCCCAGTCCCATCATCATAAGGCTGAGCGTATGGGCGAGAAAGAACAGGATCTCGGGCACGATCACCATCCGCCACTGGGCGAAATTGCCGCTCATCGACCCGGCGAAACCCGAGCGCACCTGGTCGATCAGGCCCGTCAGGTCGGGTGGGCCGGCCTGCGCTGCCGGCTCGACATGCGGCGATATGACGTCGAACAACACCGGCACCGCGTAGTTGATGACATAGAGCGCCAGGCCCGACACCAGAAGCCATTCGGCATTGCGCTTACGCCACTGCCAGAAGACAAACCCCGTCACGGCATACAGCAGCAGGACGTCGCCCAACCAGACCATTGCACCGTGGACCAGACCGAAAATGACCAGCCACATCAGGCGCCGGAACAGAGGCGTCTCGATCAGCGGTACATTGGGCTTGCCGGTTTCGCCGACCAGGTACAGGCTGACGCCGAACAACAGCGAAAACAGGGTGATGAATTTTTCGCGGGCAAAGGTCTGGACTGCCCACCAGGCGATATCATCGCCATGTGTGAGGTGCACGGGAGAGGCCGTCGCGTCCATATAGACGGCGAAGGGCTGGGCAAAGGCCAGGGCATTGACGATCAATATGCCGAGGATGCTCAGGCCACGAATATAGTCGAGAGAGGCAAACCGTTCGTTGTCAGATGACGCCGCCCCCGCCATGACCGTCAGCTCGCCTTGCGGGTCAGGGTCATGCCCTGCAAGACAAAGGCCGTCGGCACGGCAATCGCCATCTGCACCAGCCCCATCACCCCGCTCAGCAGGCCGAACGAGGTCAGCAGGTCCTTGGTCAGGGCGGCATGGTCGACCAGCCACAGCTTGACCAGGGCGGCGACACTGCCCAGCACGGTAACGAACAGGGCGCAGGTCAGGACCCCCATGGCCGCATGCAGGCGCGACGCCGGCACGGCGATCTTCCACAGGATGACGGCGCAGACGATCCAGAAGACCGCCAGCACCATCTGGCGCTGGGTCTCGGCCAGGGCATCGGCATTGCCGTAGAGCGTGCCGGCGACGAACCACAACAGGCCATGCAGGCACAGGGCCGCGATCCCGGCGGTCAGCATCCAGGTCTTGTCAGGCTTGCGAAAACTCAGCGCCCCGGTGACCACCAACTATCTCGTCGGAACCGGCTTTTCGCCGCGGTAATCGTAGAAGCCGCGACCGACCTTGCGGCCCAGCCAACCGGCCTCGACATATTTGACCAGCAGCGGACACGGCCGGTACTTCGAATCCGACAGGCCGTCATACAGCACATTCATCACTGCCAGGACCGTATCCAGGCCGATGAAGTCCGCCAGTTCCAGTGGCCCCATGGGATGGTTTGCGCCCAGCTTCAGGCCGGTATCTATGGCCACCACCGTGCCGACGCCCTCATACAAGGTATAGATCGACTCGTTGATCATCGGGATCAGGATGCGGTTGACGATAAAGGCCGGGAAATCTTCCGAATTGGCTGTGGTCTTGCCCAGGCTCTTGGCGAAATTGACGGCGGTCTCGTAGGTTTCCGCGTCGGTGGCGATGCCGCGAATGATCTCGACCAGCTTCATGATCGGCACCGGATTCATGAAATGCAGGCCGATGAACTTGCCCGGCCGGTCAGACGCTGCCGCCAGGCGGGTGATCGAGATCGACGAGGTGTTGGAGGCCAGCAGCGCGTCGGGCTTCAGATGCTCGCACACCGACTTGAAGATGGCGTTTTTGATCTGCTCGTTCTCGGTCGCCGCCTCGATGACCAGGTCGCAATCCTTCAGGTCTGCCACCGCGCCGGCCGGCATGACGCGCGCTATGGCCGCCCTTGCATCGTCCGGGGTGATGGTTTCCTTTTCGGCCATCCGGTTGAGGCCTTTTTCGAGCCGTGCTACGGCGCCCTTTACGGCATCGGCCGACTGGTCATAGATCAGGACGTCATAGCCCGCCTGGGCGCACACCTGGGCGATCCCCGCCCCCATCTGGCCTGCGCCGATAATGCCGACTGTCTTGATGGTCATGGGAAGTCCTTTGTAATGACTGATACCATATAGCGCGGCAGGCCCGCGTAAAACAACGCGGGCCTGCACATTTTTCTCAAATCCGGCGAATTTAACCCAGAGCGGCGATCAGGGCCGGCACAGCCGTCTTGTAGTCCTCGACCAGACCGTAATCGGCGACCGAGAAGATCGGTGCTTCCGGGTCTTTGTTGATGGCTACGATGACCTTTGAATCCTTCATCCCTGCCAGGTGCTGGATGGCGCCCGAGATACCGATGGCGACATAAAGCCCCGGCGCCACGACCTTGCCGGTCTGGCCGACCTGGTAGTCGTTAGGCGCATAGCCGGCGTCAACGGCTGCTCTTGACGCTCCAACAGCAGCACCCAGCTTGTCAGCCAGCGGGTCGAGCACGGCCTTGAACTCTTCGGCTGAACCGAGCGCGCGGCCGCCCGAGACGATAACCCGGGCCGAGCCCAGTTCCGGACGGTCGGAGACGACCTTTTCGTCGGAAATAAAGCGCGTGCCACCACCGGCCGCCGGCACCGTCACGGCTTCGACGACAGCCGCACCGCCGTCACTGGCAGCCTTGAAAGCCGTGGTGCGCACGGTCAGCACCTTCTTGGCTTCCGATGTCGAGACGGTTTCCATGGCATTGCCGGCATAGATTGGGCGCACGAAGGTGTTGGGGTCAACGATTTCCATCACATCGCTGAGCAGCGACACATCGAGCAGGGCCGCGACGCGTGGGGCGAAGTTCTTGCCCGAGGCCGAGGCCGGCACTGCGACAGCGTCGTAGCCGGAAGCGAGACCGGCAACCAGGGCGCCGACGGCTTCAGCGATATCCTGGCCCAGTTCGGCGGACTCGGCGGTCAGCACCTTGCGCACGCCGGCAATCGTCGCGGCCTGGGCGGCCACGGCGGCGACGCCCTGGCCATAGACCAGCACGTCGATATCTCCCCCAAGAGCCAAGGCGGCGGTGACGGTCTTGTTGGTGGTGTCGCGCAGATGGGCGCCATCGTGATCGGCAATAACGAGAACGGACATGTTACAGAACTCCCGCGGACTTGAGATTGGCGACCAGGGCGGCGGCGTCGGCGACCTTGATACCGGCGGTACGCTTGGGCGGTTCGGTGACCTTGACCACCTTCAGGCGCGGCGTGACGTCGACGCCATAGTCGGCGACCGTCTTGATATCCAGCGGCTTCTTCTTGGCCTTCATGATGTTGGGTAGCGAAGCATAGCGCGGCTCGTTGAGACGCAGGTCGGTCGTGATGACCGCTGGCAGCTTGACGCCCAGGGTTTGCAGCCCGCCATCGACTTCGCGCGTCACCTGGGCCTCACCGTCGGCAATGACCACCTTCGAAGCAAAGGTCGCCTGCGGCCAGCCCAGCAGGGTCGACAGCATCTGGCCGGTGGCGTTGTTGTCACCGTCGATCGCCTGCTTGCCCATGATGACCAGGTCGGGCTTTTCCTGTTCGGCGACGGCCTTCAGCAGCTTGGCGACGGCCAGGGGTTCGACGTCGACATCGGTCTGGATCAGGATGGCGCGATCGGCGCCGATGGTCAGGGCGGTGATCAGGGTGTCACGCGCCTGCGCCGGGCCGATCGACACGGCGACCACCTCGGTGGCGATGCCCTTTTCCTTCAGCCGCACGGCTTCCTCGACGGCAATTTCGTCGAACGGATTCATCGACATCTTGACATTGGCCAGGTCGACACCCGACTGATCCGCCTTGACGCGGACCTTCACATTGTAATCCAGAACCCGTTTGACCGGCACCAGCAGCTTCATGGCATTCACCTCTGCGAATTTTTGCGCGATAAGTGACGAGAACCTGCACCAAAGTCAATCAGACATGCGCTGAAACCGTGCCGAAATCAGCAAAAAATGCTGTTTTTTCATTGCCCTCGCGGAAGGATTGGCGCATAAATCGCGCCGAATTTTTACCCTCGGTCAAGTTTTCGCGCACCTCAAGAAGCCTTCATGAAAAGTAGAATCAACAGTCTCAAATACTATTTCGTCGCCGTTCTGGGTGTGTGCAGCGCGCTGATCACCGGCTACGAACTGTTGTACGATTTGCCGATGAAGCGTTGTGAAGCCGCCCACGACTGGTGGTCGTGGAAATACCGCCAATGTATCCGTCCGGTATCGATTTCCAAATATACCCTGCGCCCGACCGACATAGCGCCGGCACCCCAGGCGCCCAAGCCTAAATAAGCCTCTGTTTGCGGACGATTTCCGCGATCAGTATCAGCCCGCCACCTATCGCGTAGCAGGCCAGATCGACGACGTCGAACGACCCGCCCAGGACAATGCGCGCCAGGGGCTGGCCGCGCAACCCCATCAAGCCGATGATGTCGAGCAACTGCCCAACCTCCAGCACCACGGCAAAGGCCAGGGTGGCGATCAATGCCGGTACGACCTTCCACGGCAGGATCGCGCGCAAGGTCAGATAGACCAGGATCACCGCCAGCACATCGCCAACATGCGGCCGGATCAGCCGGTCGTGCACGAAAAGCGCGATCAGCACCTCGGTGACAAAAACCGCCAGCGCGGCCAGGCCGTAGCCAATCCGTCCACTCATAAGTCCCCCATTTTACAGGCGGAAATCCGCCTCCGTTTCATCTATACTTAATAGGCGTAACAGGAGATCACACCATGTCCACCAAAACCTGTCTGGCTTTCGGCCTGGTCATGTTGCTGGCAGCCTGTGGCGGCGGTTCGGGCGCCGGCGGCACCGATACCGGCAGCGCCCCGCTGCCTCCGGCCGTCGCCGCCAACTATGCCTATGGCGCCGATATCGGCTGGGTCACCCAGGAGGAATCGCTGGGTTTTGCCTTCAACAATGCAGCGGGCGTCAAAACCGACCCCTATGTGCTGTTGAAGGCCCAGGGCATCAACGCGATTCGCCTGCGGGTCTGGGTCGATCCGAAGGACGGCTGGAACGGTACGGCTGACACACTGGCCAAGGCCCGGCGCGCCCAGGCCAATGGCCAGAAGATCATGATCGACTTCCACTACAGCGACAACTGGGCCGATCCCGGCAAGCAGGTCAAGCCAGCCGCCTGGGCCTCGCACGCGGTCGACCAGCTGAAAACTGACGTCTACACCCATACGCGCGACGTGCTGAACGCCCTGAAGGCCGATGGCATCGATGTCGCCTGGGTTCAGGTCGGCAATGAAATCACCAACGGCCTGTTGTGGCCCGACGGTGACAGCAGCCATTTCGCCAACCTGGCCGCCTTTACCAATGCCGGTTACGACGCGGTCAAGGAGGTCTATCCCGCTGCGGCCGTGGTTATCCACATCGACAATGGCTGGGACGGCGTCAAGGCGCGCTGGTGGTTCGACAATTTCACGGCCAATGGCGGCAAGGTTGATATAATCGGCCTGTCCTATTACCCGGCCTACACGCCGTCAAAGGACTGGCATGTTGAGAATCCCAAGCTCAGCGCGACCATGAGCGACCTGGCGACGCGCTACGCCAAGCCGGTGATGGTGGTGGAGATCGGTTATCAATACGACCAGCCGGCCGAGGCGAAAGCGATGATCAGCGACGTCATCGCGCGCAACCAGGCCCTGGGCGACAAGGGATTGGGCGTCTTCTACTGGGAGCCCGACACGATCGTGTCATGGACACATTATCAGTTGGGGGCGATGAACGCCGCCAACCAGTTCACTGAGACCATGGATGCATTCAAGCATTAAAGAGCGGTCGCCTGAGTTCGGCCACTCTTGTCGAAAAGATTTTGATTTTACAGCAATTTTCAACGCGGAAAGCGCGGAAAAGACGGAAAGACGCGGAAAAGGAGCCAGCGGACAAGCTTGCGCCCGAAGGGCTGTCATTCCGAGATATTGGCAACTCACGCTGCAAGATGGCGCCTAGCGCAGTAGAAGCAATTCCCTGAATTTCTGCGTCTTTCCGACTTTTCCGCGCTTTCCGCGTTGAAAAATACTGTAGTTTCAAATAATTACATCCTTAGCCAATGCAGCCACAACGCCTTAAAACAGGCTGACGAAACCGCCCTGAGTGACGAAAGCCTTGAACACCTTGAGGCGCGCCGCCGGCAGGATCGGCGCGGCCTGCGTCGCCTCGCTGCTGATGACCGCGATCATTGGGTCCGCCGCCGTAAAGGCCGGCCAGATGGTCGCGCCTGTGCCGTTCGGGTTACCCGTGCTGACCCAGTTGACCCAATAGCCCATGGCGCGTTCGGATAAGGCGCGGTCAGCCGCCGTAAACGGCCGGTCTGAAGCATCCAGCGTGCCGAAAACATACGGTATGTCCGACGAGTGAAACGCCTTGTAACGCGTCGATTCAGGTCCGGGTTCGACATGCGTCCACAGATAGGCGTAGATCGGCTTATGACTGGTTTGCAGGCGATTTTCCGCCCACGCGTCCATGGCCATCAGGCCGCGATCGCGCGCCAGGGCATCGCGTGACGTCTTGGCTGTCGCGACGTCTTCGCCCGGCGGATAAAGAGTGAGAATAGCCCCTGCCTCAGGTCCATAGGTCGAAGTCACAAAGGCGCGGAAACTGTCGGGCGTCAGGTCGTCGGAATGGAAGAAGCCGTTCGAACTGGTCTCATTGGCCGTCATGCCGGTCAGAACCGGCACATCATTAAGGTTGGCGGTATCAGACACGACGACGCCGTCAACCAACGGGATGAAACGCAGTCCGGCCTCCGCCACCGCTGCGTCCAGACGGTCAGCACTCAGGCCGCGCAAGTCTGCCACAGAGGCGACGCCGGCGGCCGGAAGAAGTGCACTGTTTTCACGCTCCGCCGCAGCCAGGGCAGGGAAGCCTCCGCCCATGCCCGAGCCGCTTTGCGCGATGGCCTGATGGAAAAGACCACGCGCCAAGGGACTGGCAAGCAGGGCATGAACCGAAGCCGCCCCGGCTGACTGTCCGGCGACCGTCACCTGGTCCGGATCGCCACCGAAGGCCGCGATATTGTCGCGTACCCATTGCAGAGCGGCAATCTGGTCCAGCAGGCCGTAATTGCCCGAACTGTGCGGCGTCACCTCGGCGCTCAGGTCGGAATGAGCCAGGAAACCATAGACGCCCAGGCGGTAGTTGAGGGTGACGACGATAATGCCCTTTTTGGCCAGGGCCGCGCCGTTATAGATCGGCACCGCACCCGAACCGCTGGTAAAGGCGCCACCGTGGATCCATACCAGGACCGGGCGCTTGGTCCCGCTATCGGCCGGCGCCCAGACATTGAGGTACAGGCAGTCCTCGCTGACCGGCCCCGCCGTCATATATTCCGTCGTCCACGGCCCCAGCCCCTCCGGCGTTAAGCCTTGGCGGCAGTCATTGCCGAAGTGATCGGCTGGGCGCACACCCGTCCATGGCATGACCGGCGCCGGCGACCGCCAGCGCAGATCGCCAATGGGCGGAGCGGCGAACGGCAGGCCCAGCCAGGCCCGCGCGCCATGATCGGCCACGCCGCTGACCTCGCCTTGCCTGACACGTACTGTCTCGGCAGAGGCGGCACCCGCCAGGGCCGATCCGATCAGCAGGGCTGCGACAAGGGCCTTGAACATGCTCATATCTCCGTTTTACGGCCTGGCGACATCGCACCGAATCACGGCCGCATCCGGCACCTGCGCCTGGGCGATCGAGCCGCGATAGGTGCTGCACGCGATCCTCTCGTCGACGGCGCCCACGGAATCGCGGACACTGGCCTGCACCATCATATAGGCGACCCCGTCTACCAACTCTGGCAACTGGCTGCGATCCAGGGCGCCGGTAAAGTGCGCCTTGCCGACCGACAGCGGAACGGCGAAATTTTCCTGGCCGAGGTCGATTTGATGAAGAATATTGGCGTGCGGCATGGAGGCTGCCGTCGGCAGGCCATAATAGCTCGCCTCAAACAGCATGTCATTGCTGCCGGCCGGGAGCAGCTTTTGCGCCTCCGGGGTCAATTCGAAACGGATGTCAAACGCCATGGTGGTGTCCGGCGCAGGAAAGGCCTTGCGCTGTTCACCCATGATGCTCTTGCCCTTAGGCGCGTCTCCCCCCTTGCCGTCACAATTGCAAAGCCCCACGGCCAACATGGCCAACATGGCCAGCGCCGTCACAGTCAAAATCTTACGCATCGTCCCCTCCTCTTGCCTGATATCAGGCCATTTGTTCACGCCTTTCCGGGCACCCACAGCACATCCGCCCGGCCCTGGTCATTGGCATGCCTCGCCAGGACAAACAACAGGTCGGACAACCGGTTGAGATAGGCCATGACCTGCGGATTGACGGGCTCGGACCGGTTCAGGGTCACCGTATCACGCTCGGCGCGCCGCGCCAATGTGCGCGCCATATGCAGATGCGCGCTCAGCGCCGTACCCGCCGGCAGGATGAAGGAGGTCAATGGCGCCATCGGTTCATTGTGCGCATCCAGTGCGACTTCGAGTGCCGTCACCTGCGCCGCCTTGATGCGCAGCGGCGTCCACGACACGTCATCGCTGGGGGTGGCCAGGTCGGCGCCCAGGTCGAACAGGTCGTTCTGCACCCGCGCCAGCAAATCGTCGAGTTCGCCGTCGCTGTGCAGCCGCGCCAGGCCGAGCGCGGAATTGGCTTCGTCGACACTGCCAATGGCCGCCAGGCGCGCCGCGTCCTTGGGACGCCGTGAACCATCGGCCAATCCCGTCGTGCCGTCGTCGCCGGTGCGGGTATAGATCTTGTTGAGCTTAACCATTCGGCAGGCTATGCATCGCCCATGCCAGCGCGATCAGGATAATAATCGCGATCGCCTGCAACAGAACGCGCAGCCGCATCAGCTTGTTCGACCAGTTCTTGCCGAAATCGCCCCCCTTGAACAGGCTGTAGATGCCCAGTCCGAGAACAACCGCGACCGCGAGGAGCGCCAAAAGCGAAAGGATTAGCAGAAAAATCTTCATGGCCCTACATCGCGCTTTTGGTGTCAAAAGTCGAGAGGCTTGCGTGCAATCGTTGGCACGTGCGGTAACATGGCGCAGCGTCAGCAACGCCTTGTGCCAAAAAGGAGTCCGTGGCTTTTTGCTACCTAAAAAAATAACAATGTTTGCCGTTGAAACGCCCAATTCCTCATACTAAGAAGGATACGCGGGCGGCAACAGTTGCCGTTACGTAAACTTTTGTGTGTAGTGCAGAGTACCGATGTTCGAAGTTAGAAGCTTGCCCCAAACCGATAATCCTCCCGAAAACCCCACCAAGGACCAGCCATTGCCCGTGGTTAGCCGTGCCCGCTCCAAGGAGCGCAATCGTCAGAAAATCCTCGACTCGGCCATGGCCCTGTTTCGTGAACGCGGCTTTGAAGCCGCTACCCTGCGCGATATTGCCAAGGGGGCCGGCCTGTCGACAGGCGCCCTGTTCGCCAATTTCGCCGACAAGAATGAGATATTCCTCATCGTCGTCGAACAGGAAAACGCCCGCGTCATCATGGTGATGCGCGAATCCTACGATGAAACCCTCGACCTGGCCGGCCGCCTGCATAAGCAATTGATGCGCGGCTACGAAACCGCCCAGGTCAATGCGCGCCTGATCCTGTCTGCCTTCGTGATGAAGTGGAGCCAGGGCCAGACGGGCCTGAACGAGGTGGCCCGGATGAGCGACATGGTCCGTTTCGCCCTGCTCGACACGCTAAAGGCAGCGCGCGACCGCAAGGAATTGCCGGCGCATGCCCAGGTCGATGCGGCCGCGGAAATTCTCGAGGACCTGTGCTTTGCCAATATGCGCCGGGCCTTCCAGGGCAGCGACAAGCCGGACGGTTTCAATGTCGAGCAGCTGTCGCAGTCCGTCACACTGCAAGTCAGCCTGGTGATCGCGGGCCTGCAGAACGTTTGACAACGTTCTGACGGCCGCCTTCGACGCCCGGAAAAAATCTCGGCACCGCCGCCGACTTGGCAGATATCGAAGCTGCTGCCGCTAAGATCGAAGCCCTGACGGGTCGATAGATCGCTCCGAAACTTAATTCCAGTCCTCCCCTGTAGCGAAGAGCAACGACGCGTACGGGGGAGGTGGCGAGCAGCATGAAGGCCACCAGGCCGTAGGCCTGCGCCTTCATGTATGACGAGACGGAGGGGGCTTACTTCCTCTATCAACCGATTGAGAAGAAAGAATTTTTCCCACAGATTTTCACCGATTAACACAGATTTTCAGCATCTGGATTTCCTTGGTGGCCTAGCGATCCCTATCTCCTGGAAAGCCGTTATCACTGCCAAGCTATTGAAAATCTATACCGTGGCGGCCCAACGATTCACTGGATCGTTGGACTCGGCATACTATGAAAATCTGTGGGAAAGCCTACTGAGACGTACCAAGCAAATGACGGCTTGGGCGCGTTTTGAAGAGGCACTCTCATATTGCGCCCCGACAACGACTCGGCCAGTTTCAGCGGATGCTCAAACTGTCCCCTGCCCTGTCGACCATCCTGCTTCTGACCGGTTCCAACCTGTTCATGACCCTGGCCTGGTACGGCCATCTGAAGTTCAAGATGGAGAAATTGTGGCTGGTTATCCTGGTCAGCTGGGGCATCGCCTTTTTCGAATATTGCCTGCAGGTACCGGCCAACCGCATCGGCTACGGCACCTTTTCCGCCGCACAGCTCAAGACGATCCAGGAAGTCATCACCCTGGTCGTCTTCGTGCTGTTCTCGTGGCTCTATCTCGGTGAAGCGCTGAAATGGCAGACAGCGGTCGGCTTTACGCTGATCGCCTGCGGCGCGGCCTTCGTGTTTTACAAGCCCTGAACGATACGGGCAAACAAACGATCGGCCCAGGCCAGGTGGCCTGGATCAAACCCTTCGCGATACGGCGGCCGCGGCGCCTTGTCGGACAATGTTGCTGCGATCAGGTCGTCGAGCGCTGACTGACGTGGCAACTGATCCTGCTCCCCGGCCGTCGCCTTGCGGGCAAACAGATCGGCCATGGGGCCTGTGACGGCTGCCTCCAGCTTCAGCCCCTTGCAAAGGGACGCCGCGTCCATCGGCGGCAGGTCGGTCCTCTGCTTCAACCACATCAGCATCAGGACCGGGCGCAGGGCATAACAGTAACGCTTGATCTTCACGGTTTCGGCTTCGGGCTCGATTTGCGCCCAGGCACTGCGCGCCAGGCGGTCATAATGGTAGGCATAGACCACCGCATCGGTCACATCCGCCGTAAAGGCGCGCAGGGCGTCGCGCGCTTCACCGTTTGTCGCATAGTCGATCGGTGAGACCAGCCATTCGTGCAGGATCGGATTGGACTTCAAACCCAGTTGCAGCGCCTTGCGGATATCCCAGCCGTTCATGTCGAACGGCACACCCAGCGTCACATCGTCGACGATCGGCGTTTCGATCACGTCGCGGAATTCACGCACCGATCGGTAATCGGACTCCGGCCGGGCATAGACGAAGCGGACATCATAGTCGCTGTCCGCCGACGGAAAGCCCCACGCCCGGCTGCCGGATTCGGCGGCAAACAACAACTTCACGCCGTGCTCGGCACACAGGGTTTCCAACCTCAACCGGATATAAGCGAAGGCCTCCGGCGAGACCGTTGATGATGCGATCATGACAGTTCCCCCCTGACGATCCGGCCATACAGGCCGGCGATAAAGTCTTCGGCTATGATGTCATCGACGCTGTCCGGCAGGTCGGTCCGCATCGTGGCAGCTTCGATCTCCGCGACGAGGGTTTCGATTTCGTCCGCCACAGCCGTATAGGACAGGTCCCCGCGCCGGATGGCCAGCAGATGCGCGGCATCGGGTCGTGGGAAGATGACGCGCCGCGTTTCCAGAAACTCGATAGCCTGGCGGGCGATGCGTACAGCGTGCATCATGGCCTTCCAGTCGACGCCCGAATTCTGTTCAGCGGCCAGGGTGCGGGCACCGAATTCATCGAACAGGGCCTGGGCCATGGCCCGCGCGCCCTTGATCGAGGCCGAGAAGATCGCCTTCTTGCCGGCGATATCGAAATAGGTGGCCGGCGAGCCGTCGGCATGGGGCAAGTTGACGATGTCCAGCAACTCATGCGAAGCCGCCAGCGCCCTGATTTCAGCTTCGGCGATCTGCAGCTTGGCCTGGGCGCCGTAAACGGCTTCAATGTCGCGCAATCCATCCAAAGCCAGGCGTACCGCCGCCAGCCGTGCGCCCTTGACGCCGTATTTGCGCGCCTGTTGCCGGCAATAGCTGACAAAGGCGGTGGTCTTGCGGCTGAACAGACGCGGCGCCAGGCTCTGGATCTCGCGCCACAGGGGATCGGGCGTCTGCACCAGGGCGTTGTCGGGTGCGAACAGCATGTCGAGCGCAACCGTTTGACCATCAGCCAGCAGCGACAAGAACTTCGCCGGGCTGTAGGCTTCGAAATCGATGTCTTCCGCTGTGTTCTTCTCGCCGCGCACCTTCTCACGGACGATATTCACGGAAGGTCGCACGCGCTGCAACAGGATGTCGCGCGCGTCGGGCAGATATACCGCCTTAATATCCAGGTCCGACTGCGCCGTCGCGGTTCCGTAGAGGTGCGACCCGAAGCGCATTTCAACGATGGTTTTCACGGCCGGCTCCATCCGCCAATGGTCATAACCTATCTGTGTTTGGCAAGGGGGTTGGATAGCCGCCTAGAGTCTCATGTCTCTACACACAGCAGGTCGCGCGCGCTTCAGAATAGGCGGAGCCACACGATTCCCTGATCACCAGGTCCGTCGGAATTTTTATGGTCGAGGCGTCACCGCCTTCGATGAGTGCCTCGACACTGTCAACCAGAACCCTGGCTGCGACGTCCGTGTTCTGACGAACGGTCGACAGGCGCGGCGTCACAGTGTTGCAAATCCACAGGTCGTCGAACCCAATAACCGCGACCTGATCGGGTATCGTTACGCCGCGCCGCGTCAATTCGCGCATAGCGCCAACACCCAGAACGTCAGTCGCAGCAAAGACAGCGTCAAACTCTACGCCGCCGGCGGCAAGCTGGTTGATGGCCGCGGCCCCGCCATTAAGGGTGAGCAGGCAATCGATCTGCAGTGCGTTATCGAGCGGCATTCCAGCATCGCGTAACGCAGCACAATAGCCTGCGTAGCGTTCCGTAAATTCCCACTGTTCCCCGCTGAATTTACCGAGATAGGCGATGCGCTTGCGTCCCCGGGAGATCAAGTGCCTGACAGCGTCAAACGCGCCCTTTTCATTGTCGCTGACAACACAAGACGTGTTGAACCGCGTGTGGGACCGCCCCCAGACGACCCAGTGGTCGTCAGAACTGTGTGCGATTTCGGCAAAGGTTTCGAAGTCCTTCGGAGCGAGGAAGATAATACCTTCGGCGGGCTTGGCCGCAAAGGTGTGTCGCAGGCTATCGAGTTCGCGTTGAAAGGAAATCGATACCTCATAACCTTTCTGGCACCCGTACCTGACGATCTCGCCGATCATTGGCAGGAAAAATGGATTTATCCTGCCGTAATCATTGCCGGCGTCCTCGACGACCATAACCTCCAGGCTGCATATCTTCTTCGATCGCAGCATTCTGGCATGGGTATTGAATTTGTAATTCAGCTTATGGACAGCTTCCATGACCCGCATACAGGTCCGTGTACTGACACTGGCGGATCCGTTCAGGACTCGTGACACCGTAGCCTGCGATACGCCAGCTAACGCGGCGACGTCGATCGATGTCGGCTGGGGTCTGATCAAAAAAGCCTCCCCGGCTCAGATCGCTTCAGCGACGCGAAGGATGAGCGCCTCGCCGTGACAATCCTGTTTTTTCAGGACTCTTAAGGCACATTTGGACGCCAGAGCAATCTGTATACGTATTCACGGCGCCACGGACATTGAGTCGAGGTTGCGAAGGTCACTTTGCTAAAAGACAGGCCGTGCCACCGCAACACCCGACATTTCAAGCGCTTCCGCAACCTTACTACTATTTAATGATATATACCTTGCATAAAAAGGTAGCTGGTTATAAACACCTCTCAACGAAGAAGGAGTTACGGGCCATGCCTGAAACCATCGATATTCAAATGAAAAAGGGCGTGCTCGGCCTGTGCGTGCTGGCGGTGCTGGCACGCGGAGAGAGCTACGCCTATGAGATCGCCGCCACCCTGTCGCAAGCCATCGGCATGGGTGAGGGCACCATCTATCCACTGATGCGCCGCATGCAGTCGGATGGCTGGGTTGAAACCTATATGGTCGAGTCGCCCGCCGGGCCGTCGCGCAAATACTATCGCCTGACGCAATCCGGTCGCACCGCCCTGGCCGCCCAGAGCGAAGAATGGCGCGGCTTTGCCGGTTCGGTAGACGCGCTTCTCGCCCCCACCACCCCAGCCTTTCAGGAGGCCTGAACATGACTCGTGACCAATTTATCGAACGCCTGAAGCAGGGCCTGAGCGGCATGAACGCGGCCGCCATCGCTGATATCGTCGCCGACTACGAAGCGCACTTCGCCGATGCCGCCGCTGCCGGCCGCTCGGAAGCCGAGGTCGCCGCCGCCCTGGGTGATCCATCCCGCCTCGCCCGCGAACTGAAGGCCGAAGCCGGCATGAAAAGCTGGGAAAGCGCCAAGACGCCGTCCTCGGCGGCCGGCGCGGTCCTGGGCATACTGGGCCTGGGCGCGCTTGATGTTTTCGTCCTGCTGCCCATACTGGGCGGCGTGGTCGGCACACTGATCGGCGTCTTTACGGCCGCCATCGGCGTCTTTATCGCCGGCGGCGTCGTCTTCGCCATCAGCCCGTTCAATATCATCGATATCGGCGTCGCCGCGGGCCTGCTGGCCGGTGTCGGCCTCATGGCCGGTGGCGCAGCCCTGGCCGCCTTTGTCGCCGCCCTGACCATCTGGCTGGTCAATGGCGTCGTCTGGTACGCCCGCCTGCACTACCGTGTCCTGAAACCGGCGCTCGACGCCTGATCCTAATCTGCGAGGAAACTACACCATGCTACGTACACTCCTTCTCGTCACCGGGTTCGGCACGGCCATCTGCCTCGTCGCCCTGACCGCCGCCGCCAGCCTGGCCGGCCACAAGATCGGCAAGGATGGCATCCACTGGACCATCAACGAAGACGACGGCCATGTCGGCTTCCACAAGAACAGCGACGCCAAGCCGGAACCGATCGCCACCACGACCCTGACCCTGGGCGATGGCGACACCCTGAACATATCGGCGCCCGTCGAGGTCACCTATACCCAAGGCCCGACCACCTCGGTGACCGCCACCGGCCCGAAGTCGCTGACCGACCGCCTGCGCCTGGAAAACGGCCACCTGTACCTCGCCGACGGCCCCGGCCAGTCGAAGACGGTCAACTTCACCCTGGGCAAGGACGGGTTCGACGTATCGAGCGACAACCACGACTTTACCGTGACCGTTACCTCGCCGAAGATCCGCCATTTCGAAGTCTCGGGCGCCAGCGACCTGAAGGTCCTGAGCTACGACCAGCCGACGCTCGACCTGCGCATTTCCGGCGCCGGCCACGCCGAGGTCACCGGCCGCACCGACGCCCTGGAGCTCGATATTTCGGGCATGGGCGACGCCGACCTGGGCAGCCTGGAGGCCACCGACGCCGATGTCTCGATCAGCGGGGCCGGCGATGCCGACGTCGCCGCCACGGGCAAGGTCGCGGTCAACGTCTCCGGCACGGGCGATGTCACCTTGAAGACCAAGCCGGCCAGCCTGACCACCAACATCTCGGGAGCAGGTTCGGTCGATCAGGAATAGGATGGAGGCGGCTCAGGCCGCTTCCGCCTCAGCTTTTTTTCGTGCATCGCCATAGATCACCCGCGCGATCGCCATGACCGGCGGAATGACCACCCAACACCACCGCGACAGCCCGACCTCGCCGATGCCGGCCAGATAAACCCCGACGGAGAAACCGAGCCCTGGCCCGATCGACTGCACGATACGCGCCAGACGTTCGCGGCCGGTCATTGTGCCGCCAAGCAGCCGGCCGTGGTCGCGCGACACGACAATGAACAGGAGAGTCAGCGACAGGGACGAGGCGGCATTGACGCCCCAGTAGATCTGCCACGCCGCGCCGGCGCCGATGGCCTCGCCCAGGACAGAGGCTGCAAACGGCGTCAGGCTGACGGTCAACAGGAAGACGAGGTTGAAAACGGCAGTCAGCCAGTCGAACTGATGCAGGGAGCGCGTGACGCGCATATGGACCGACCACCACATTCCGACCAGGGCAAAGCTGATCAGGTAGGCGAAGATAATGTGCCACATTTCGCCGACATGATGCCAGATGGCTTCGCTCGTTGCCGCGTCACCAATTACCGGCGCATGCATCTCCAGCACCATGATGGTCAGGACGATGGCAAAGACGGCGTCTGAAAAGAATAGCATGCGATCGACCATACGGGCATCGGGCCCCCTGGCCTGGCTTTCGTGATGCGACATGGCAACCTCCCCGGTTCGTGATCTGCAAAACCTATCGTGCACCGGACAAATTGTAAATTGCCGGCGCCATGATAAGGTACCGCAAAACCGGAGGGGATGCCGTGATGAAAAAAAGCGCAAATATTTGGCAGTGGCTGTTACTGGCTCCGGCTATCCTGGCTCTATTCGTGCTGCGCACCCATACGTCCGACCATCTGTTCGGTGAGATGCTGCACATCGATCCCGCCATCTACAAGCCGGCCCTGATCGGCTTGGTCATACTGGGAGGCCTTTGGGCCGTTTATATATCCTGGCTTGACCCGAAGGTGATGAGCGACGGATCTGTCGGAAACTACGGTCCAGCACGCCTGACTGGCATGACCCTCGCCCTCGCCTGCGTCGTTCCGTTGATCCTCTTGTTTGTCGGCTTCGGCATGTTGCCGCAATCAATCCAGGATTTTGCACGCGGCCATGCTCTGAACCTCAGCCTGGGCGTACTTGCGCTCAGCGGGCTCATCTGGCTGGTCGATACTATGCGTTACCGCAGTCCGGCCTTTTTCGCCGTGCGCGGCGCCATCATCGCGGCAACCGTCGGCGTGTCGGTCTATATGGATGTCATGCAGGACCGGCAGGCGCCGCCCGGTTGGGGTTTCCCGACCGGCGTCCTTCTCTACGTCTGGGTCGCCATAGTCAGCGTAATCTTCACGCTGTTCCTGACGCCCGCGGCCAAACCGGCACGTTCGGCCTGATGCATACCTTATAAGCTCAGCGCACTGTCACAGCGCACCTTTGCAGCGAAGACACTATGCTTGCGCCTTCCGATCCATATGGAGAGCGTACAATGGCAACCCCAAACTACAATACCCCGAGTGATCGGGGCAACGACACATCCATCATCATCCTGGCCCTGGTGGTCCTGGCCGCCATCGTAATAGGCGCGGCCTGGTTCATGAACAATCCCGTCACCAATACCACGACCAACACCACCACAGACCGGACGACCACCCGCATTGAACAGGTTCCCGCGGCTGTCGGCCAGGCGGTCGACAATGCGAAGACGACCGTGACCGATAACGCCGCCAATCCCCCGGCCCAGACCGCGCCTTCGACGACGCCGCAACCGGCCCCAGTCGAACCCGCTACGCCGGCCCAATAACCGCATACACATCGACCTATAAAAAAGGCGCCGTCTACGGACGGCGCCTTTTTTAGTTGCGAACTCCCGGAACCTCGCTGACCTAAGGTGCGGCGAAACGAAGTTCGGCGGAGCCAAAACTGTTAGCTCGCGAGACCCGAAGCGGAGCGTACTCAAGTACGTGAGCATCGGATTCCTAGCATTGTGAAAACAATGCGAAGACGCATTGACGGGAGATGACGGTTTGCCGCCCGCCAGAGGTCAGCGGGAGAATTTCTGGAACTTGATGCGGTGCGGGATGAGTGAGTCGACGCCCAGGCGGCGCTTCTTGTCTTCCTCGTACATTTCGAAGTTCCCTTCGAACCATTCGACATGGCTGTCGCCTTCGAAGGCCAGGATGTGCGTCGCCAGACGGTCGAGGAACCAGCGGTCGTGGCTGATGACCACGGCACAGCCGGCGAACTCTTCCAGGGCTTCTTCCAGGGCCTGCAGGGTCTCGATATCCAGGTCATTGGTCGGTTCGTCGAGCAGGATGACATTGCCGCCGGCCGCCAGGGTCTTGGCCAGGTGGACGCGGTTGCGTTCCCCGCCGGACAGCAGCCCGACCTTCTTCTGCTGGTCGCCGCCCTTGAAGTTGAAACCGCCGACATAGGCGCGCGAATTGATTTCCTTCTTGCCGACCACCATGACATCGGTACCACCGGAAATGGCCTGCCACACGGTTTCTTCCGGCTTCAGGTCGTCGCGGCTCTGGTCGACATAGGCCAGCTTCACCGTTTCGCCCAGGCGGACCGTGCCGGCGTCCGGCTTTTCCTGACCGGTGATCAGCTTGAACAGGGTCGACTTGCCGGCGCCGTTCGGACCGATGACGCCAACGATGCCGTTGGGCGGCAGCTTGAAGGTCAGGCCCTTGAACAGGACCTTGTCGCCATATTCCTTTTCCATGTCGGTGACTTCGAGCACCAGATTGCCGAGACGCGGTCCGGGCGGGATCTGGATGGTGGCGAAGCTCTGGGCCTGACGCGAATTTTCCTGTTCGCGTACCATGTCCTCATAGGCGGCCAGACGGGCCTTCGACTTGGCCTGACGGGCCTTGGCGCCGGAACGCACCCATTCCAGTTCCTTGGTGAGCGCGCGCTGGCGGGCGTCGGATTCGGATTGCTCCTGGACGACACGCTTGGTCTTCTGCTCCAGCCAGCCGGAATAGTTGCCTTCGTACGGTACGCCCTTGCCGCGGTCCAGTTCCAGGGTCCACTTGGTCACCTGGTCGAGGAAATAACGGTCGTGGGTCACCAGAATGACGCAGCCCGGGAAATTTTCCAGGTGATGCTGCAGCCAGGCCACCGATTCGGCGTCGAGGTGGTTGGTCGGTTCGTCGAGCAGCAACATGTCGGGCTTGCTCAGCAGCAGGCGGGCCAGGGCCACGCGGCGCTTTTCACCACCCGACAGCTGGGTCACGCCCGAATCGTTCGGCGGGCAACGCAGCGCGTCCATGGCCATTTCGATGCGGCTGTCGATATCCCACAGGTCGCCGGCGTCGATCTTTTCCTGGAGCTTGTTCATCTCCTCCATCAGTTCGTCGGTATATTCCTCGCCCATCAGCTCGGCGACCTTGTTGAACCGGTCGAAGGTTTGCTTTTCGTCGCACCACGAAATGACGTTTTCCCAGACGGTCTTGCTGTCGTCGAGATGGGGCTCCTGCTCCAGATAGCCCATCTTGGTGCCGTCGGCCGCCTTGGCCTCGCCGGAGAATTCCTTGTCGATGCCCGCCATGATCTTGAGCAGGGTTGACTTACCCGAACCGTTGACGCCGACCACGCCGATCTTGGCGTCGGAATAGAAGCTGAGCCAGATGTTCTCGAAGACCTTCTTACCGCCGGGGTAATGCTTGGTCAGGCCTTGCATCTGGAAGATATATTGCTGCGCCATGGGGGAGTCCGCGCTTTCTCAATGCGAAATGTCAGGAGTGGGCGCCCGTTTAGCCGAGCCCGCCTCTTGATTCAATAGTTTTGGCAATAGTTTTGTCCCGCAAGCCGGGTCACACCCGAACGCAATTCGAACAAGGCTGTTCGCAGTTCGGGCGCCGACAGCCCCTCGACCCCGGGCGCGACGCCCAAACCTGATGAGACGGAGCTCCGGATATTTCCGGGGCCTCGTTTTACGCAAAGGCGACCTTCATGATGGCTTCCAGGCCCACTTGATCAACCTCGTCAAACGCCCCAAAGCTTTCCGAATCGACATCGAACACCGCGATCAGGCTCCCGGATTCATCAAAAACCGGCACGACAATCTCCGAATTCGAGCGCGAATCGCAGGCAATATGATCTGCAAAAGCATGGACATCCGGTACAATGTGCGTGGTTCCGGTCGCCGCCGCGGCCCCGCACACCCCACGCCCGAAGGCGATCCTCAGACACCCCAGAGTACCGTTATAGGGTCCGACCACCAGTTCATCGATACCCTGTGACTTCTTAAGCGCATCTACGCAATAAAAGCCGGTCCAGAACCAGTCAGGAAAAGCCAGAACCAGCAGACAGACCACGGTCGCCATGCGCGCAACGCGGTCGGGCTCACCGTCCAGAACGGCCTTAATGTCCCTTATAACATCCTGATAAACTTCACCTTTGGTCTGGCCACTCGCAGGTGCAACAACGACGTGCATGGTTAATTTCTCCCGTCTGGGGTAATCCACTCTTCTACCTTGCAGCCTTAGCACGCTGTGCGGGAAACAGCAGCCCGGCGGGGGGATGTTAACACTTTTTTCTGGCCAAGCGTCCTCTTTTGGACCATGATGGACTGTGTGGGCTTCGCCTGCGGGGTTTGGGACATGGGCACGACTGGGGCATTTATCGCGAACTTATTTAATCGCGACAATCCGGCAACGCTCGACAAGATTGCACGGCCTCAAGGGGGGGCTTCGCTTGACAGTGGCACATTCCTCAACACAAGTTCGTATTAACCATATTAGCCGACGCCGTCGGAGCTATTGCTGATGTCAGAATGTGACCAGACAGGGTCGAAGGCACACCTAGAAATGGGTGTGAAGCCGGCCTTCACGAGCCAGAGCGGACGTGCATCCAAGTGGATTGCCGTCGTGACGGGCCTGTGCGTGGCCGCGACCTCACTTACCGGCTGCGACTGGACGGATGACCTGTTCCGCAAGAAGGAACCTATCCAGGGTCAATATGCCTGCCCGCGTCCGCCCGACATGATCCAGCAGGGCGGCTTCGGCGGCCAGGAACGCGAAATCCGTTATTACCGGCACGAAGCCTTCGGCAACGATTTCTTCGCCCAGCTCGAACTGGCCAATCGTTACGCTGGCATCAACGCCTCGGACAAAAATCTCGAAGACCATATCGAATCGTCGGTCTGGCTGGTCATGGCCCTCACCAACAGTGAAGGCTATGCGCCGATGAACCGCGCTATCGATCCGCGCGGCGGCACAGCGGCCTCGCGCTACGACAAATGCCGTGCCTTCGAACGCGCCCGCGCCTACCGCATGCTGAACGACCAGTTGTCGATGATGGACTCGGGCGAACGCGAAAAGGTGCGCAGCCGCGTCACATATATATTGTCGACCCAGGGCGCCGAAGGCTTCCGTACGCTTGGCCGTCTCTATGACGACCAGTACGGCCCGATGGGCGAACCGGCCGACAATCCGCAGGCCATCCGCGCCATGATGCGTGGCGCCAACTATGGCCTGTCCAACGCCCGCGAACTGTTCGAGCGCTCGGACGTCGACGCCTATCTGTATAATTACAAGGCCTCGGAAACGGGTGATGTCGGCGCCTATGTCCTGTTGAAGGACTTCGAGAAATCGGCCCCCGACCGCGCCCGCTACGCCTCCTTCGTCGAAGCCAAGGCCAAACGCTGGACGGCGCCGTATGAATTCTATCCGCCGGATGCTCCGGCCGGCGGGGTTCCGCATTCGGACGAAAGCCGTCCGGATGATGGCGCCAATTACGCGCTGTCGCGGATGGACGAACTGCCCTTCATTCACGTGGTGCGCGCGCTCGACTATCTCGACCTGCTGCACGTCGCCTGTTTTGAAGCCAAGGACGTCCCCAAACAAACCATAGACGGCTTGCGCGGCATGACCGGCCGCCCAAGCGGCCAGGTCCTGACCAATCTCGACAGGGTCCGCGCCATCCAGTTGGCGGCTGTCAATGGCGACTCGCGTTCACAGCTCGTCCTGGCCGTCATGTATTCCGAGGGTGTTGGGGTCGATGTCGACTATGCCCGTGCCTTCTACTGGTACCAGCAGGCCGACAAGCAGGGTTCGCCGGAAGCGCGCTACGCCATGTCGACCTATTTCGACCTCGGACTGCAGGGCGTTGCCGACCAGAACAAGGCCGAATCGGTGGTCATGCAGCTCGATGCGGCACTGGCGGGTTTCAAACCCTCGGCCGGCCGCCTGCAGGAAGTGCTGAACCAGGTCTATAGCGATCCATCGCCTGTTAATCAGGGACGATAGTCGGGCGTATTATTCAAGCGTAACCGCTCCCGGAATATCGGGAGCGGGGTCTAGGAAAGAAGCATGTGGATGCGCAATAACAGTGAGAAATCGCCTTCGGGCCGCACGACCGGCCTCGGGCTTAAAGGCCTCGGCATGGTCGCGGCCATGACTGCGGTTGTGTCGCTGGCCTCTGCCGTCCCCTCGGCCATGGCCGACAGCTATTACGACGGCAACAATGCGGCTCGTCTCAGCGGCTACATGAAGCCGTGCTTCGGCATGCTGCTCGACGCGCAGTTGCGCACCTGCGGCGCCCGCCCCTATCATCGCGGCGGCTATCGTTACGGCTACCACGGCCGCGGCCAGGGCGACGCCACAATCGACTGCGATCGCGCCAATCCAGGCTATGTCGAAGAAGTTGCCGGCCGCATCCGCTCGGGTGGTGTGCTGTACCTGAAGGCCAAGAATCGTTCTTGCGTTGCCACGCTTGATATCAGGCGCTCGATCACCATCGTCGGCCAGGGTTACGGTCCGCAACAGATCCCGGTCCTGGTTGCGCCGGCCGGCGAATCGGCCATCCGCATCTCGTCCTCGGCTGATCGCGTGACGCTGAAGGACATGTATATTTCCGCGCCGCGCAGCGAAGGCTCCGCCGGCATCGAGGCTTCCAATACCGAACTGACCATACAGAATTCGGAAATTCGCTATCAGGGCGATAACGCCGCGGTTCACCTGTCGGGTGGCCGCCTGAACCTGACCGAAAACTCGCACCTGATCGCCAAGACGCGATCCGTGGCGCTGGCGGTCAACCATGCTTCGCTGTTCGCGGAAAACTCCGAGATCGCCACCACCTCGGGCGGCATCTATGCCGTGCTCGACGGTGACTCGCAGATCCAGGGCGTCAGCATCCAGCAACTGGCCGACTGGCACGGTTTCGAACGTGGCGAAGGCGCCACCGGCGTCGAGATCAAGCTCGACAGCGGCGGTTCCATCCTCAGCATGAACGACATCAAGGTCCTGTACTTCGCCGAAGGCATCAGCCTGGAAGGCGCCGGCGAGGCCCTGCTGTCGCATAGCCTGGTGGCCCGCTCTGATCATGGTATTGTGCTGGGCCTGAACCGTGCGCGGATTATCGAGAATACTGTCATTGCCAACGAGATCGGCATCGATATCCAGGACGGCACAGCCTATGTCGGCCGCAACCAGATTGCCAATGTCCACACGGCTGGCCTGCTGGCCAGCAGCACGGGTGAGATTCGCGCCGTCGACAACCAGATCGATCCGAATGGCGAGGGCTGCCCGAACCTGAAGTGGGGCAATATCGAACCCTCCGCCCGGACCTGCACGCCGTGGTATCGCGGTTCGGAGTTCGACGTTCCGGGTGATGCCAATGACCAGTATATGTTCGACGAGTTCTGGCCGCGCATGACGACGATCGCCATGACCGATCCGGCCCCGGCCGCAGCGGTTGCGCCCAACATCCCGGCCGATCCGTCCAAGCCGTAGTTTTGAAAGCCCCGGAACTTCCGGGGCTTTTCAATGATGGTCGCCAGTTGGTAGCTCTGACTTGCGTTCGGCTACATCTGCATGAAACTGGCTGATTTTACAGTAATTTTCAACGCGGAAAGCGCGGAAAAGACGGACAAGGCGCGGAAATTCAGATTGATATACCCGTTCGCGCGAAGCGCAGCATTTCGAAGTTAATGCCGCGAACTCGGAATAATGCCCTTCGGGCAAGAAAACTGTCTGCCGCTCCCCTTTTTCCGCGTCCTTCCGACGTTTCTGCGCTTTCCGCGTTGAAAATAGCTGTAGGTCAAAACATGACTGTGCGGGCGATGCCGCCAACTGCCCCAACTATACGCCCGCACACTGAGAACTAAAAAAACCCCGGATGTTGCCATCCGGGGTTTTTCAATCTCTCACCACGCCTAAACTCAATGCTGCGAATTCCAGCTTGTCTTGTACTTGCGGTCTTTCGATGCCGCCGAACCGGGCAGTGGATCGGCATCGGTACAGGCTTCGGGGATCCTGCCCCCGACCTTGCCACCCATGCCCAGCGACGTATTGTCGGCCTGGTTCTGTGCCGTTACATCGACGCGCTTGCCGTCCTGGTTCATATGAACCTCAGTACCGGTTTCGCTGTCATAGGTCATGACCTGCGGCGCCTTGCCATCTGGTTCGAAGGCGGCAACGCATTCCGCGGCACGCTCTTTGGCGCTGCGGACATCCACCGTTTCGGTGCGGGGACGGCGGTAAGTCTCGCAGCCAGTCAGACTCACCAAGGCGACACTCAGGCCGGCCAGGATCAGAATCGACGCTTTCATGCATTCCCCCAAAAGGACGTGGAGCTTAAATGGTTAACGAATATCTTCGCACACTTTCACGGCCAAACAAAGCGCAGAATCCGGCGTCAAACCCATTTGCCCCAACCGCCGTAACCCATCTGCCACGGTCATTCGCCTATCAAGCGTATAGATGGAACGCCCTACACGCCCAGCGCTTCCAGTTCCTCGTCCGAGATGTCGTAATTGGCATAGACGTTTTGCACATCGTCATCGTCATTCAACGCGTCCATCAGCTTCATCAGGGTGCGCACCGGATCGCCGGTGACTTCCGTCAAGGCCTGGGGCTTCCAGATAATACCGGTCGACTTCGGGTCACCCAACGCCTTGGACAGGTTTTCTGTGACCTCGTTGAAATCCTCGAACGAGGTATAGATGGTGTGGCCACCGTCTTCCGGATCGTTGTCGGTCTCGACATCGGCAGCACCCGCCTCGATCGCGGCTTCGAAGATCTTGTCGGCATCACCGGCCTTCAGCGGATATTTGATCTCGCCCAGCCGGTCGAACATGAAGCTGACCGAGCCCGTATCGGCCAGCTGGCCGCCGAACTTGGTGAAATACGAACGCACATTGCCGGCCGACCGGTTGCGGTTGTCGGTCAGGACCTCGACGATGATGCCGACACCGCCCGGGCCACGGCCTTCGTAGCGGATTTCCTCCATATTGTCGGCTTCACCCGACGCGCCCTTCTTGATGGCGCGTTCGATATTGTCCTTGGGCATGGATTCGGCCTTGGCCATCGACACGGCCAGGCGCAGGCGCGAATTCATGTTCGGATCGGGCATGCCCATCTTGGCGGCGACGGTGATGTCGCGCGACAGTTTGGAGAACAGCTTGGACCGCACGGCATCGGCGCGGCCCTTCTTGTGCATGATGTTCTTGAATTTGGAATGTCCAGCCATAATACCTATTTCACGAGCAAAGTTTCCGGCCTGCGGCCGAAATACTTTCTCGTGTCTCTCAGTAAGGAGAAAAATTTTCTCGGGGCTGCCCTTCGAAAATTCTTCACATGTTTGCAAAAAAGCGAGCCAGTGGCTCACGAAGAGAACGGTTTCTAACTCACCGAATGCGCTTTGTCACGTCCCGCAGGCGTGGCAATTGACGGGATAATTTCGCTTAACCGGCCGCCGATGCGAATGGGTTCGATCCGCGTCGCCAGGCCCGTCTTGTCGTCGCTTTCGACATAGACGCCGCATACGGTAGCGGGTCCGGATGCCGGCTTGTAGCGGTCGCGCGAAATCCGCGTCGTGAAGCGGCGCAGCGGCTCTTCCTTGTCCATGCCGATGACGCTGTCGTAATCGGCACACGCCCCGGCATCGGTCTGATAGGCCGTGCCGTTCGGCAAAATCTGGAAATCGGCGGTCGGCACATGCGTATGAGTACCGACGACCAGGGTGGCGCGGCCGTCGCAGAAATGCCCCATGGCCATCTTTTCCGACGTTGCTTCGGCATGCATGTCGACCACTATGGCATCAGCAGCCAACCCCAGCGGGCAGGCTTCCAATTGGCGGTCAACCGCGCCGAACGGATCGTCCATCGATGCCATATGGACCAGGCCCAGTACGTTCATGACCAGGATACGCTTGCCGGAATCCGTCTCGAACAGATTGGCGCCACGCCCTGGCGCGTCGGCCAGCGGCGGATAGTTGATCGGCCGGATCAGGCGCGGTTCGCGGACGATATAGGTCAGGGCCTCCTTCTGGTCCCACGAATGGTTACCCAGGGTCAGGCAGTCGCCACCGGCCTCGAACAGCTGTTTGGCCGAGTTTTCCGACACGCCGAACCCGCCCGAAGCGTTCTCGGCATTGATAATGACAAATTCCAGCTCAAGCTTCTGGCGCAAACCGGGCAGGTATTCGCTCAAGGCCTCGCGTCCCGCGCGACCGACAACGTCCCCAAAAAAAGCAAAACGCATTAAAAATCCATGTCCGGCGGGGAACCGCCTTACGGACGTGCCTCGACCACGCCCTGTTCCGTCAGAATATCATCCAGCCTTTGATCATGCACTTCAAACGGTGCTTCGGCAAGCTGTTGCCCGGAAAAAGCGACGCCCCATGCGGTGACGGGACGCCGTCCCTTAAGTTCGGCCAGGACGCGATCGTAATAACCACCGCCGTAACCCAGTCGCACACCACGCTCATCGAAGGCCAGCAGCGGCATCAGCACCACATCAGGATCGATGGCCGACGTCTCGTCGCCCGGCTGGCGGATATCGAACGGTCCGGTGACGAGGGCGTCGCCGATACGAAAGCGGCGGAAGATCATGCGGAAATTGCCCGCCCCATTTATGGGGAGGGGGGACCGCGGAGCGGTGGGAGGGGCTTCTGCGACCAGACAAGGCAGGGCCAGGCGATAGCCGCGGTCCTCGAACATCTGCATCAGTGGAAAGGGATTGATCTCGCTCTGGATCGGCCAATAGCCGGCAATCACGGCCCCCGCCCGAGGCCACTTGCCCAGGGCCTCGATCGCCGCCTCGACCGCTTGAGCCAACTGGTCGCCGGCCAGCGGCTGGGCGGTCGCCATGGCTGCCCGTCGTCGCTTCATTTCGTTACGCAGCAAGGGTTTTGGATCAGCCATGAGCAGGGAAGACGGAATTGCGAACCTCGTCCGTTTGGCTGAACCTGCACCGATTCCCGGTGTAACGACAGATATTAAGATGGGTGGCGGGCGCCACACGAACCGTGCCGATGCGTTTAAATCCTCTCAGACCTGACTAGTCAGGTGGGAACCATGTGATAGAGACCACGATCTCAGTCAGGGACAGTCCCCGTTCTAAGTGATTAAGGTCAGAAGGATGGTTGATCGAAACGTGAGCCGCAG
The DNA here is from genome assembly GCF_056404555.1 of Asticcacaulis sp. P2_C5. Classification (NCBI taxonomy): domain Bacteria; kingdom Pseudomonadati; phylum Pseudomonadota; class Alphaproteobacteria; order Caulobacterales; family Caulobacteraceae; genus Asticcacaulis; species Asticcacaulis sp. P2_C5. The sequence continues at coordinate 83,854 of NZ_JBFUDU010000005.1, read as the reverse complement.
CATAACCCGCCATCGTGACAGATAGTCCGTAGACAGCGGAAACTCAAGCCCCCTATCGTTTTCGTGAACAAGGCGCGATAGAGCAAAATGACTTTAGATAGAATCGTCATTTTGCTCTAATTTTTTGTTGGCCGCGCAATTTAACCGAAAACGGGGCGCCCGTGCGGCGGCATCCACTTTATCGGATTGCGCTCAAAGGTAACGACATGAGCGAACCCAATTGCAAACAAGATCCCGGCGTATTTACGCCCGTCATCGACCGCGCCCGCTGCGATGGCAAGGCCGACTGCGTGGTCATGTGCCCGTATAACGTTTTCGAACTCGACATCCTGCCGCCGGAAGACCGCACCGGCCTGCCTTTTCTGGCCAAGGTCAAGGGCACGCTGCACGGCTGGAAACAGAGCTTTGCGGTCAATGCCGACGCCTGCCGCGCCTGCGGTCTTTGCGTCTCTGCCTGCCCCGAAAAAGCGATCAAACTCGAGCGACGCCAGCCTGGCGCGTAGCGCAGGTTCTCAGGCGGCTACATCGCAGATAAGATTCTGATTTTACAGCTATTTTCAACGCGGAAAGCGCAGAAAAGACGGAACGACGCAGAATAAAGAACAGGCAGAAGCGTTTTGCCCGCAGAGCTTTAACGCCCACCGATTGCGGCGCTCACAACAGGAAGGCGCTACGCGCGGCAGAAGTAGCACCCTGAATTTCCGCGTCTCTCCGTCTTTTCCGCGCTTTCCGCGTTGAAATTTACTGTAATTTTAAGTCATCGCGCAGACACCGTAGCCGCCTTAAATGACACACTCGCGAAGTCTGGCTGTCTGTCACGGTAGCGCTTCCTTTCAGCGGGCCGCGATACATACCGCGATGGGCGTAAAAAAACAGGCGTGATCGCACCTGTTCCCCACCTAGCACCTTTCCCATCCCGAAACCTGACCGATCTTGTGCTTCATAACACCCCCTTCGTTCGGGGGGATTGCCGCCTCAGACCCGTAACCTCATGATCGGGCGTGGTTTTTTACACGGGTGGGTACAATGGCATATTATAACGGCAACGGTCAGTCCAACAGCTACAACGGCAGCGCCGGCCAGGACACGATGCACGGCAACAACGGCAACGACACGCTGAACGGGGGTGACGGCAATGACTATATCGACGGCGGCAACGACAATGACAGCCTCCTGGGCGGGCTCGGCAACGATACGCTGCTGGGCGGCGCCGGCAGCGATATCCTCGATGGCGGAGCCGGGAACGACGTGGTTGACGGCGGCACGGGCGTCGACACCGTCACCTACGCCGCCGCCGTCAATGGCATGTGGATCGAGCTGAACCAAGGCACGACCGCCGGCTTTTCGCGTGACGGCAACCTGTCGGGACTGATGGGTACGGACAGCCTGATGAACCTCGAAAACGTCATCGGCAGCGCCTTCAGCGACATCATCAAGGGCAATGCCGCCGATAACAGCCTGCGCGGTGAAGGCGGCAATGACAGCCTGTTCGCCTCCATGGGTATCGATCGCCTCGACGGCGGCACCGGCCAGGACTCGGCCAATTTTTCCCAGACCGGTGCGGTCTCGGCCAGCCTGGTGACCGGCACATACAGCCTGAACACGGCCCACTACGGTACGCTCATCGCCATCGAAGACCTGGTCGGCAGCGCCGGCAGCGACAGCCTGACGGGCAACAACGGCAACAATGTGCTGGATGGCGGCGCCGGCGACGACCTCCTGACGGGTGGCACAGGCCATGACGGCCTGTGGGGCGGCGCGGGGGCCGACCGGCTGATCGCCGACGGCGGCAATGACACGCTCTGCGGCAATTACAGCTTCAGCGGCTATGGCGACAACGCCTCGGACATTTTCGACATCCGCGCGACTGCCGGCGCCATCACCATCAGCGATTTCAAACTGGGCATCGACAAGCTCGACCTGACCGACTTCGGCTTCAATTCCGGCGGCGGCTGGACCGGCAACGCCGTGCAAAGCGGCCCCCACACCATCCTGACCCTGACGCGCAACAGCCAGACGGTCACCATTACACTTCAGGGCGTGACCGATGGCCATCACCTGACGTCAGGCGACATGATCAACGGCTCGGCTTCGTTGATCGCACCGCCACCGAATCCGGCCTTCACCAATGGCGGCAACGGCGTGGCCGATATCTTTTTGATCGATCCGCAACTCGGCAATCAGGTGATCAGCCACTTCGAAAACGGCCTCGACAAGATGGACATCCATTTCGCCTCGACCGGCTACTGGTACGGCGGCCTGGCCAATGTGCCAGGCAGCACCGACGCGCAACTGGTTTTCCATGGCAGCCAGGGCGAGGTCTTTACCGTAACCCTGCCCGGCCTGCCCTACTACAATATCGACGCCTCCGACTACATCTTGTGATCCTGATCTGCCTTGCAGGCGGCGCGACACCCTGCGCGCCGCCTGTCTTTTTTGCCACGCCTATCCCCCGAAACCGGGGGGTTGTCCGTTCGCATATCTCTGTTACCTTGAGCAAGAGTCCGCCCGCGCCAAGAGGCGGACCTTACAGGACCATGCGCAGGATGCCGCAAGAGTGACCCCAGTAGAGCCCGCCGGCGACGAAGAACCGTCCGCCGCCCGTACCTATCGCGTGCTGATCGTCGAGGACAACCTTGTCTTTCGCCATCACCTCGCCGAAAGTCTTCAGGCCGTGGCCGATATCGAGGTCATCGGCGCCGTTGGCCGCGTTGCCCAGGCTGTTACCTTTGCCGCACAATGCCCCGACCTCGTCCTGCTTGATCTGGGCCTGCCGGACGGCAGCGGTCTCGAAGTCATCGCTGCCCTGCGCGCCGCCTCGGCAACCTGCAAGATCCTGGTCATCACCGTCTTCGAAGACCGCACCACCGTGCTGAAGACACTTAAGGCCGGGGCCGACGGATATGTCCTGAAGGACATGGCGCCCGACCACCTGATCAACTATGTCCGTTCAACCCTGGCCGGCGTTACTCCGATCAGCGCCCGCGCCGCCCGTCACCTCCTCAAGCTGGTTGAGGACGACGATCCGGCCCCTCAGGACAGGCCGGGCGAAACCCCGCCGGAAAGCCAGCATTCGCCCCTGCGCCCACGCGAAAAGGAACTGCTCGAACATATAGCCAAGGGGCTCAGCCAGAAGGAGGCGGCGCGCCACATGGCCATCTCGCCGCATACGGTCGCTGAATATATCCAGAACATCTACCGCAAGCTTTCGGTGCGCTCACGCGGCGAAGCCGTGTTCGAAGCCCTGCAGCACAACCTGATCGACATGCCCTTTCCTGACCGAGGGACCGCGACATGAGCCCATTTCCGGAAAAGGTCGCCGTTTGGTGGCATCGCGTGCCGGGCCTGACCGCGCGCTTCCTGCCTGCCCTGCTCGCTATCCTGCTGGTGCAACTGACCTATTGGGCGGTTCTCAAACCCACCCTGTTCGACTTCACCAAGCCCGACAGCCTGGCCGTCACAAATGTCCAGTCGGCCGAACTCACCGCGCCGACGCCGCAGGCGCTGGCGGCCGCCACCTATGAACCCGCGACCCTGCCGTGGGAAGCCTGCTGCGACGCTCATTACCGCGCCATCCGCTTCGATATCACGCTCGACCAGGTACCGGCCGACGGCCTGGGCATGGTCAGCGGCCCAATGGCCGACAACTTCATCACCCTGGTCAACGGTCACCTCGTCCAGGGCGAAGGCCGCATGATGGCGCCTGACGCCACATATCACGGCAATATCCGTCGTGTGTACCGCCTGCCTGAAGCTGCCCTGCACGCGGGCGTCAACCGCATCGACGTCATCATGGTGCGCAATATCATACCGTGGTTCGACTTCGGCCAACCCTATATCGACAAACGGCCCTATGGCGAGATGATGCGTGCCACGGCCAAACGCAGCTTCGTCCTCAACGAATATCTCGATATCGGCGGCACCATGACGGCGCTGGTCGCCTTTGCCGCCGTCGTCCTGGCGCTTCGGGCGCGCGACCGCACCCTGATCCTGTGGCTGGCCGCCATGGCCGGCCTCTACTCGCTGAAGATCCTGTACTATGCCATGGCCGATCCGCTGCTCAGCCCGGTCTGGCGCATCAACTACTATTTCGCGGTCGCCAACCTGGCCCCGGCTGCCATGTTCTGTTTTATCGACGTCTGGACCGGTCATGGCCTGCGCTGGCTGCGCCGCGCCGTCATGGGCATTACCTTTGGCACCCTCGTGGTCATCGCCGCCGCCTACCTGCACAATCCCGTCACAGCCTACGACTTTGCCGGCGACCTGACCGATTGGATGGGCTTTGCGACAGGTGCGGCTACGGTCACGCGCTTCGCCTGGCACCTGGTGCGCCATCGCGAGGCTCGCGTCATGCAGTTGGCCCTGTTGCTCCTGTGCATGACCACCCTGGTGACCGACCGCCTGAGCGAGTGGCTGTGGGATCGGGTCGGCGGTGATTTCGAGCGCATCGTGCCTTTCCTGATCGCTGGCCTCGCCCTGACCTTCCTGTCGCAAAATCTCCAACTCTTCCGCTCGGCCGAGGAATTCAACGCCCTGCTGACCGCCCAGCTCCAACGCAAGGAGGCGGAGATCGCCGCCGCCTATCAACGCCAGGCCGATCTGCTGCGCACCGCGGCCCTGCATGAAGAGCGCCAGCGCATCATGCGCGACATGCATGACGGCATTGGCGGCCAGTTGGTCTCGCTGCTGATGGTTGCCCGCCAGGCTACCGTGCCTCAGGCCGAACTGACGGTGGCCCTGTCCGGAATGGTCGACGAACTGCGCCTGATGATCGATTCGATGGACAGCGTCGGCGAAACCCTGCCGGTGGCGCTGAGCATTTTTCGCGAACGCATCGAAGGCCGGCTGGACCAAGCTGGCATCCACCTCAACTGGCTGGACGAGAGCGAGGCGTCGGGTCCGGCTTACGGTCCGCAAATTCTGCTGCAGATCTTCCGCATCATGCAGGAGGCGGTGACCAATGTCTTCAAGCACGCCGGCGGCGGTACGCTCAATATCCGCATCCGCTCGCAGAGCGATTCCGCCCATCCGGTGCGCATCGACATTGTCGATGATGGCCGCGGCATGACGCCCGGCACCGGTGATGGCGGCGGAGGGCATGGCTTGGGCAATATGCAGACCCGCGCCCAGTCGATCGGCGCCCGTCTCGACATCGCGACCGGCCCGTCGGGCACCGGAATCCACCTCTTCCTGCCCGCGGCGGTGTAACCACCATACGCAAACATCCGTGTCGCTGCGAAGCAGCATCCGTGCCTATCCGTGGCCAAACCTTACTTCCTGTCCCTGATCTAAACTTCGCGCTCGCCAACCCGCCCATTCGCGGCTACACACGCGCCCTCCTTTTACACGGCGCGTTTTCATGTCCAGAGCCTATTGCGGAATCGACTTCGGCACCTCCAACTCGGCGGTTTGTGTAGGTATGGGCGATGCCGTCCGCCTGACCGCGATCGAGGGCGACGCTACCACCTTGCCGTCGGCCATATTCTTCAATTTCGAAACCGAGAAGGTCACTTTCGGCCGCCAGGCTATAGCCGAATATCTCGACCACTATGACGGCCGCCTGATGCGGGCGCTGAAATCGATCCTGGGTTCCAGCCTGATCGGTGAAACCACCCAGGTTGGCAACCGTCGCAAGGATTTCCGCGCCATTATCGGCCTCTATATCGGCGAACTGAAGGCGCGGGCCGAACGCGTCGCCGGCCACGCCATCGACCAGGTCGTGCTGGGCCGCCCTGTCCGTTTCGTCGACGGCGACGATGTGGCGGACGCGCGTGCCGAGACCGAATTGCGCGGTATCGCCCACGCCCAGGGCTTTCGCGAAATCTCCTTCGAATATGAACCCCTGGCCGCCGCCCGCGATTACCAGTCCGGTATCACCCATGCCCAGACCGTCCTGGTGGCCGATATCGGCGGCGGCACATCGGACTTCTCGATCATCGAACTGGCGCCGCCGGGGGGCAGCGACCGTATCCTGGGCAATGGCGGCTGCCATATCGGCGGCACCGACTTCGACACCCGCCTCAGCCTGGCGACCGTCATGCGCGACATGGGTTACCGCAGCCAATTGAAAAGCGGCCTGGAAATGCCCGGTCTCTATTACCATCAGCTTTCGACCTGGCACCTGATCAACTTCCTCTATACGCAAAAGACGATGCTGGGCGTACGCGAACTCCACTACCTGGCGGCTGACCGCAACCTGACCCAGCGCCTGCTCACCACGGTGGAAACCCGTGCCGGCCATGAAATCGCCAGTAAGATCGAGGCAGCCAAGATCGCCCTCTCCGATCAGGCAACGGCAACACTCGACCTGTCGCACATCGACCCGGGCTGGACGCCCGCCATTACCCGCGACACCCTAACTGCTGCGATCGCCGCCGATGTTCAGCGCGTGGTCGACACGGCGCTGGAGACCGTCACCGCCAAGGCCGGCCTGGCGGCCACGGCGGTCGAAACCCTGTTCATGACGGGCGGCTCAACGGCGCTACCGGGCTTCGAAGTCGCCATGCGCGCCGCCTTCCCGCAGGCCCGCGTTCATTATGGTGATCGCTTCGCCTCGGTCGCCAGCGGACTGGGCCTCGCCGCCCGAGAACGCTACCAGTAGCCCATCTCCCGAGTTGTCTCGGCCTGCGGCATATTACGACTGAATAAATAAACCGTTTTTCATTAAATTTTACTTGGCGCCCAAAGTAATCATGTAATCGATATCAATTGCAGCTTTTGCAGTATTATTTTGACAGCGCTGTCAATGTGCGCTTTTGTAAAGGCGTTGATCAGCCATACTCCCTAGTTAACCTGAATTGGCTCAGGGGGTGCCGTTACCGAGAATTTCGGCCCCCCACTTTACCCCGGCCTCCCAGGCCGCGATGCTGTCCGGTTACCGGTAATCCCTTATTTGCTTAATTTTCGCTTTTGAAGCGCTGTATTTTCGTTATAACGGACGTGCCAGTTTACCTGACAATAATAGACGGTGCCGCAAAAGGTGCCCATTGATGTTGAACCCCTGGGAGATACCCTATGACCTCGCCCCCTGCCGTCGCACGCCTAGCGCTCCGACTGGCGCACCAACTCGTGCTTAGCACAGCCCTGATCGGTACCCTGGCTTTTGCAACTGCGGCCCCCGCAGCTCTTGCACAGGACGCCCCCGCCGCTGCCAGCCAGCCGTGGATGGATGCTTCGCTTGATGCCTCAGCCCGCACCGACCTGGTGCTCAAGCAGATGACGCAAGCCGAAAAGCTGCAGCTCGTCTTCGGCTACTTTTCGACCAACGCCAACTGGATGACGGGTGGCACCAAGCTGTTCACCTTCAACAAGGACGGCATGCCCGATTCCGCCGGCTACGTCCCCGGCATTCCGCGCCTCGGTATCCCGGCACAATCGCAGACCGACGCAGGCGTTGGCGTCGCCACCCAGCGTTCGCCGACCCCGCGTGAACGCACCGCCCTGCCGTCCGGCATCGCCACCGCCGCTACCTGGAACCCGTCCGTCGCCTATGCCGGCGGCGCCATGATCGGCTCCGAAGCCCGCCTGTCGGGCTTTAACGTCCAGCTCGCCGGCGGCATGGATCTGCTGCGCGAAGCCCGCAACGGCCGCAACTTCGAATACAGCGGCGAAGATCCCTGGCTGGCCGGCGTCATCACCGGCAACGAAATCAAGGGCATCCAGTCGAACCACATCATTTCGACCATGAAGCACTACGCCCTGAACGCCCAGGAAACCAACCGCTTCACCATCGACGTCAAGATCGCCGACCAGGCAGCGCGCCAGTCCGACCTGCTGGCCTTCCAGTTCGCCAACGAAATCGGCAAGCCCGGCTCGGTCATGTGCGCCTATAACCGCGTCAACGGCTATTATTCCTGTGAAAACGCCTGGCTGCTCAATGACGTCCTGAAGACCGACTGGGGCTTCAAGGGCTATGTCATGTCCGACTGGGGCGCCACCCACTCTACCGTCGCTGCCGCCAATAATGGCCTCGACCAGGAATCGGGCTGGGCCTTCGACAAATCGGCCTATTTCGCCGGCGCCCTGCAAGAAGCCATCAACAACGGCTATGTCTCCGAGGCCCGCCTCGACGACATGGCGCGCCGGATTCTGTGGTCCATGTTCGACAACGGCCTGTTCGAGCATCCGCTAAACGGCGACCAGTCGGCCAAGATCGATCGCGTCGCCAACGGCAAGGTCACCCAGACCGACGCCGAAGAATCAATCGTCCTGCTCAAGAACAACGGCATCCTGCCTGTCGCCAAGGCGGCCAAATCGATCCTGATCGTCGGCGCCCATGCTGATGTCGGCGTCCTGTCGGGCGGTGGCTCGTCCCAGGTCTATCCCGTCGGCGGACTGGCCGCGCCGGACGAATTCCCGGGCGGCTTCCCCGGCCCCAAGGTCTTCTATCCGTCCTCGCCGATGAAGGCGCTGCAGGCCCGCACAAAGGCCACAGTCACCTATCTCGACGGCAAGGACGTCGCCGCTACCGCAGCGGCCGCTGCCAAGGCCGACCTGGTCATCGTCTTCGGTGAACAATGGACCGGCGAAAGCATCGACGCGCCCGACCTCAACCTGCCGCTGGGCCAGGATGCGGTCATCTCGGCGGTCGCCAAGGCCAATCCGAAAACCGTCGTCGTCCTCGAAACCGGCGGTCCCGTGGTCATGCCGTGGCTGAACGATGTCGGCGCCGTGCTCGAAGCCTGGTACCCCGGAACCTCAGGCGGCGAAGCCATCGCCCGCGTCCTGACCGGCGAGGTCAATCCGTCGGGTCACCTGCCGGCCACCTTCCCGGCCTCGCTGGCCCAGACGCCGCGCCCGGTGCTGGACGGCGATCCCAAGCTCGACGACAACGCCCATCCGCATACCGACTATGATATCGAAGGCGCCACCGTCGGCTACAAGTGGTTCGACCAAAAGGGCCTGACGCCGCTCTTCCCGTTCGGTCACGGCCTCAGCTACACCACCTTCAGCCTGTCGGGCCTGACGGCCAAGGCTTCAGGCAAGGGAATCTCGGCCAGCTTTACGGTCAAGAATACTGGCAAGATCGCCGGCGCCGACGTCGCGCAGGTCTATGTCTCGCCGGTTGCTGCCGCCGGCTGGGAAGCACCCAAGCGTCTGGGCGCCTTCGCCAAGGTTGCGCTGAAACCCGGCAAGTCTGGCAAGTCGACGGTCACCGTGGATCCGCGCCTGCTGGCCACCTACAACTCGGCCTCCAAGACCTGGACCATCGCCGCCGGCGATTACAAGGTCATCCTGGCCACTTCGGCCACGACGCCGGTGTCGGAAGTCACAGTCCACCTCGATGCCCAAACCCTGGACGTCAACGGGAATTAACATACGCGGTCTCATGACCGGACCGACAACAACAGGCGCCGCGACATCAAGGTCGCGGCGCTTTTTTGGTAACTTCCTAGGCCGAGCCAGGTATTGAATTTTCCGCTGGGTGGTAACCTTCCTGCCCGGAAAGCACTGAAATTGCGGATTATTCCCTTCTCCCCACCTGAGGGGAGAAGGTGGGCCGGAGGCCCGGATGAGGGGTTCTTCTGACGAAGATGCTGCACCGATGGTGGAACTGACCCCTCACCCGGCGCTTCGCGCCACGCCACGGGGCGCCACGCCTCTCCCCTCAAGCGGGTAGAGGGGTTTTAATGACGATCTACAGATTATTTGATGAGCTTCTAACCGGCTCGGGAGTTACGTTTTTTGTGCCTCTATCGCCCTCTTGTCAGAATACCGCGAAATACCCTATATCGATAATCGGAACGGGCGTATTGAATTTGCGCCAACAGGACTGCGTAGCATCATGACCGAGACCATCGCTGATATCGAAGATTCCTCCGCCGACATTGAGGAGAAGGGCGCCAGAGGCATGGCCGGCGCCCTGACCCTGATGAAGGGCCTGGATGTCCTGTCGCGCGTCGCCAAGGGCGACACCACCCTGGGACAGATGGCCAAGTCTCTGGGCATCAACAAGACCACAGTCCACCGCCTGGCCACCACGCTGGTCGAGGCCAACTTCCTCAGCTTCTCGCCGCGCGACGGTTACAGCCTGGGCACCAAGCTGCTGGAACTGGGTTACGCCGCCTCGCAACAGATCACCCTGACCAGGGTAAGCCACGGCCACCTGATGCAATTGTCCGCCGACACCGGCGATACCGTCAATCTCGGAGTGCTGGATCGTCACCAGGTCCATTATATCGACAAGATTCCCGGCACCCGCCGCATTGAGGTGCGCTGCGTCGTCGGTGAGCGCCAGCCCCTGCGCCATACCGGCCTGGGCAAGGCCTTGCTGCTCGACGAGAGTGAAGAGACTCTGCGCGAGGTCTATCAGCGTGAGGCTGCCGTCTATCCGCGCTACAAGTACGACGTCAAATCGTGGCTCGACATCATGAAAGCCTATCGCGAGGGCGGCTATGCGCTGGATCTCGACGAAAACGAGGACCATATCCGCTGCGTGGCAGCGCCAATCCGCGACATGAACGGCCGCATCGTCGCCGCCGTCAGCGTGTCCAGCGCGGCACAATATATGGACGATCAGCGCATCCAGGCTGTGCGCAAATATGTCCGCGAAACCACCGCCGCCATCAGCCGCGAACTGGGCTATCGCGGGGTGTAATACCAACCCGTAAGCGCCAGCATGTACCGCTACTTTTTGAGCGTAACGAACACAAGCGTCGTTGGATCGGGAATGTCCGGCGAAGGCAGATCGCGGTGGGGCGGCCGGGCCGGCCAGGCCAGGGCATAGGTGGCGCCGTCGGGCCCCGCCGCCTCGACCACATTCAACTGCATGCCGTCCGGCACCTTGGCCACGCTGGCCAGCTGGTCGGTCAGGGAGGAAACCGGGCGTTCCTCGACCAGCGACAGGTCGCCGGCGCGGATGATGAAGTCGATCGACTTGCCCAGGCGCACCACGGGCACCTTCAGCAGGCCATTGCCGATCGATTGAACGCCCGAGACAAAGATCTCGGAATTGAGCGAACCGCCGCCGTTAAAGTCCCAGCGATAGGCCTTCCATTGGCTGACCTGGGCCAGTTTCCAGCCCATGCCCTCGTGACGTGCGACCCAGATCTGGGTGTTACCGGCCTTGTCGTACTTGTGGTAGGTGATCATCACCCGGCCCTTGTCGTCGAAACCAACGACGGTATTGTTATTGATCATGCCGCCCTTGACCGGGACAGGATCGACAATTTCTGCGCCTGACAGGCGGATCGGCAAAGGCAGGGGGCGGCCGTCCGAGGCGAACCAGTGGATCAGATCGGGGCTGCTGGCATAGCTCAGATCGTGATTGGTCTCGGCCATCGGCGTTTCGCGCCACACCCAGGCGATATGGAACCGCTTGTCGGGCCCCAGAACCGGTCCGACGAAATAGGCGTTGCGCAGGCCTTCGCCATCGACCAGGGGGGAGGTCGTCAGGTGCGACCAGGCGACAGCCTTGTCATCGAAGATGTCGTAGATCTCGTTGCCATTGCCGCTGGAACCGTCGCGGTATTTGAGAATCAGATGTCCCGTCTGGTCGTGGAGGAAGATAGGATAGGTCATACGGCTTTCGCTGGCCATATCGACCAGGACCTCGACGCGCCTGGCCGTGCGGACGTCGCCCGTAGCGTCCGTACGGAAACTGGTCAGCGGATCGGCGTGCATATTGGCCGCAATGTGGATACGGCCGGCGCTGTCCTCGCCCAGCGCAATATAGTTGTGGCTGTCCCAGTCGTTCCAGGTGTCGAGCTTTTGATAGTTCCACGCGCCACCCGCCAGCGGTCGCGCCGCCAGGGTCAGCTGCCGGTTGGCGTCGTAATAGCCAATGACGATCTGGCGCTTCGTCACCAGAAGGGCGGACTTGACGCTATGACCCGACCAGACGCGATCGATGGCGTCGACGGAAACGACCGTGGCGGCGGGATCGGCGAAGGCGGCAAGTGGAGCCGTGGCCAGGGCCATGATCAGGGCGAGCGGCGCGAACAGGGCAGACGGACGTCTCATGGGTAAACTCTCGCAAAAAGGGGCGGAACCGGAATAAACCGGCTCCGCCCAGGCACGGGATTCGTGGGGATAAGCGCTTTGTCTCGCGCGCAATTTAGCTTAGAAGCTGGCGCGAACGCTGAAGGTATAGGTACTGCCGTCATAGTCATTGGCCCGCGGCATCAATTCCTGGTTCTGATACTCGGTCCGGCGCGAATTGGTCAGGTTGTAGGCGTCGAAGCCGACCGAGATCCGGTCGTTCACGGTATAGGACATGGAGGCATCAAGCTGTCCCCGTGCCTTGACCGACCGCGCTGCGCCGACAAAGGTGGTGCCCGCCGCCAGGTCATAGGCATCGCGGTAGTTATAGACGACCCGGATACCGTATTTCGCTGTCTCGTAATAGGCAATGTAGTTGAAGTTGTTCTTCGATACACCCGGCAGGGTCGCCCGCGTACCGTTCGGGTTCTTTCCGGAGATACGGGTGTAGGAATAGTTGAAGGCGCCGCCGAAATTCTTCCAGAACCCCGGCAGGAAGTCGAGATTCTGCTGGATATTGACCTCGACACCGGTGACGCGCAGCGGATTGGGGTTGTTGAAATTGCCGGAGACCGCGACGCTGACCGGATTGCCGCTGCTATTGGTCAGATCGCTGTAGCAGGCCGTACCGTTCCAGGTCAGGTGGCCCAGGCCCCAGGCGGTGGCGTCCGACGGGCAGATGGTGCTCTTGTCGGTCACCGCCGTAATGATGCCGGTGACGTCCTTCTGGAAGATGTCGATGGCAAACAGGCCGTTGGGCCGGTTGTACCATTCCAGCGAGACGTCGTAGGATTCGGCTGTATAGGGATCGAGGCTGAGATTGCCCAGGGTCACCGTATAACCCGTGGCGGTCGATCCCGACACCACGGTGGCGGGTGAGGTCTGGCGTGGTTGCGGCCGCACAAAGGTCTTATAGGCGGCGGCGCGCAGGACGACGCTGTCCGACAGGTCGGCGGCCATCATGAAGGACGGCAGCAGATTGTCGTAGCTGCGTTTATGTTCAGTTTTGACGAACTGGCCGGCGGCATTCTTGTCGAGCGAGGTGATGGTATTGTCGGTCTGTTCGTAGCGCAGGCCGACATTGCCGCGAATGGGGACACCGAACAGGCCTGTCCTGATCTTGCCCATGACATAGGCCGAGGCGATGTCGTTCTGGTTGGTGAAATTGTTGGAGAAATACGAGCCATTGGTCGGATCATTGACCCAACCGGTATCGGTCAGGGTCTGGCCCGGAGCGACTGTAACCGGCTGCAGATGCGCCACCGCATAGTCGTAGTCGACGGTCTGCCAGTTGCGCAGGTAGCTGCCGGCGTCGCCGCCGAAGAAGTCGTCGGCATAGTCGCTCTGGCGGACGAAGCTGTTGTTGATATTCTGATACTGCACGCCGACGGCGCTGGTGCGATAGCCGGTCGAGACGAACTTGTCCTTTTCCAGCCGCGCGCCGAACTGGACGCTGCTGAACGGACCCTCGGCGAAGAATCGTTCGGCATCGCCCTGGACGGCGGTCAGGTCGTTCTTCGCGGTTCCCTGGCTGCCGGCGACGATGAACTGATCGCCATTGGTCGCGACCAGGGCCGGGCCCGAGGCAGCCGGCGTGGTGTAGATGCCGGCCGGAATACTGACCGCCGGGCTGGGCGTCGGCAGGTTGAGGACAAAGTTCTCGATATTGCCGGCGCCGGAGTAGAAGTTGCCGCTGTTGCCATTGCCGGCGCCGGACTTGGCCAGGACGCGGGCGTCGATCTGGGTCTGGTGGCCCTGGTTCTGGGCGCTCGACGCCGTGGCGACCGCGCTCAGACGCCAGCCGTCATTGCGCCACTCGCTGTTGGCATTAAGCCCCCAGGTCTGCTCGACCAGGGGTTCGGAACGGAACGAGTCATAGACGTTGGTGTTCGAGAACTTGTAGGTGTTGATATAGTAGTTGCCGTCATTCAGCTTGAACGGTGCCGAGGTCGGATCGATGACGGTCAGGCCGTTGCGCATGTCGATATCGATGATGTCGGTGTAGTTTTTCTCGAGATTGCGCCGCGTCGAGAAGCCGTTGAGCCCGACCTTGAAGCGATCGCTGACCCGGTATTCGACACCGCCGGCGGCCGTCAGCAGATCGCCTTCATTATATTTCACGACCTGGCGGATATCGGACGGAAAGAACAGGCCGGCCTTGGACAGCAGGCCTGTACCGGTCGGCGCCGTGGTGCAGGGCGCCGGTACGCCGACACAGCTGGCGGCATAGTAGTCCTGAAATCGGGCGGCGAAGTTGGGCGTGGTCGCCGGGTTGAGCGTCGTATATTGCGGGAAGTTCACCGAGTCGCGGCGGAACTTTTCCTTCTTGTAGGCGACGATGCCATACACGGCCAGATCGGGGCTGATGTGCTTGTTGTAGCCCAGGGTCAGGGCCGGGCTGTCCAGGCTGCCGAGATCGTTATGCTCGTAAGCAGCCTTGAAAAATCCACCGTCCTTGCGGCCCAGGGCCGGCTGGATCTGCAGATCGATATTGCCGCTCAGCCCGCCCGGCTGGTCGGCCGCCGACGGCGACTTGACGATGGTAATGGCGGAAAAGATGTCGGAGTTGAAGGCGCCCAGCGGCGTCGAACCGTCGAGGATCGGCTCGGCGAAGGCCAGGCCGTTCAGGGTCGTGCGGGCATAGGTTCCGGGCAAGCCGCGCAGATTGATGGTGGCGTCGCGCGACCCGGCCTCGCGATTGATCTGGACGCCGGGAATGCGCTGCACGGCTTCGCCGACATTCAGGTCGGGAAAGCGGCCCAGACCGTCCGACGAGATCGAGTCGGTGATGCCTGAGCTCAGACGTTTGAGCCTGACCGCGTCGGCATAGCTTTTCTTGAAGCCGGTCACCACCACCACGGTCGACTCCGCCGTATCGGCCGCCGACGCAGAGGCGCCCGCAGCGGTTGCCGTCGTCGTGTCGACGATCAGCACCGCGCCATTGGGGCTGATGCGGGGTGACAGCTTGCTGCCGCTCAACAGGCGGTGCAACGCCTCGTCGGAGGTGAAGCTGCCATTGACGGCATTGGTCGTAACGCCGTCGAGATCGGCGCTGTTGGCCAGGACCTGAAGGCCCGATTGCTTGGCGAACAGCGGAATGGCGGTGGCCGCGGCCTGGGTGGGGATATTGAAAGTTCGGGCGGTTCCGGCATGGGCCGGGCCGGCGCAAATGGCGGCGACGCTGGCAGTCGCCAGCAGGGACAGACTCATCGCGTTGAAGATACTGGCACTCATGGACGTTTCCTCTTTCGCATTATTTTTTGTTGTGTGCGGAGGGCCGTGGCGTCTCCGTTAAGGAAAACGGATGTGCGAAAATTTTCCGCCAGCAATTTTTAAAATTATAGTATTATTAGCTGGTCGAGGCTGGCGAACCCTGACCGGATGCGCCGATAAAGATGCCGTCGCTGGTGGTGACAACCGGTACGTCCAGCAGGCTGTGCACCGCGTCGGCAAAGCTTTCCGGCTGGTCGATGCGGTACTGGCCGACGAAGCGCATGTGGCGCAGAGCCGGGTCGGCGATAATGATTTTCCGGGCGTTATAGCGGTTGAAGTCTTCCGTCGCCTCGGCCAGGGTCTCGTTGTTCAGGACGATATTGCCATCGCGCCAGGCCAGCTTGCGCTCGATCTCATCGGGCGTATGGCTGACCTCTATCGCTTGAGCGGCGCGGGCTATGAAGGCCTCGCCGCCGGCCGCGATCCTTTGGCGCCCGGCCGTGCCACCGTCGCTCCACGCCTCGACGACGCCCTCGGTGACCATGACATCGGCGCCGTTGTCGCGGCGGCGGACGCTGAAGGCCGTGCCGATGGCCTGCACGCGCACGTCTCCGGCTTCGACGACGAACGGCTTGTCGGGGTCCTTGGCCACTTCGAACCAGGCTTCGCCCGCCACGAGGACGACACGCCGGGTGTGGGGCGTGACGTCGACCTCGACATGACTGCCGCTGTTCAGATTGGCGATCGAATGGTCGGCCAGCGGCACCTTGCGGAATTCGCCGGTAACGGTCTTGAGGATGGTCTTGCGTGAGGTGATCAATCCGGATACCGCGACGGCCGCCGCGGCTATCCCCGCCGCCACCACGCCGCCGGCCAGAAAGGCGCGCCGGCTGGCGGGACGACTGCGCGGGGACGACATCCCGGCCGGTCGCAGGTTCGGTTGAATGGCCGCCTTGTCCAGACTGTGCCAGATGGCCTGCGCGCGCAGATAGGCGCCCTGATGACGCGGGCTGGCGGCATACCAGGCGTCGAACGCCCGACGATCGACATCGCACAGGGGGGCTGCCGACTGTTTCGCAACCCAGCTCAGCGCTTCGTCGTCAATTTTTGACATTGGCTACCTGTACCCGCGGCTTTGATCGCCGAACGCCATCATAGCCCGATACGCCGACGCGCGCGACCATGTCGGAAATCAGCGCCAGGCCGCGCACGGTTTCCTTTTCGACGATGTTCTCACTGATCGCCAGGTTGCGCGCCGTTTCGGCCTGCGACAAACCGTAGATCTTGCGCAGCCTGAACACATCGCGACAGCGTTCCGGCAGGTTGGCGATCAGACCCAGCACCCATTTCAGTTCGGCCCGCGCCAGGGCCACCCGTTCGGGCGACGGACTGTGGTCGCGGCAGGCCGGTTCGTCCAGGCTGTGCAGGGCATCCATTTTCACCACGCTTTGTCTTCGCATCCGGTCAATAATGATATTGCGCGCCATCTGGTAAAGATAGGCGCGCGGCTCTCCAATATGGTCGACGGACGACAGTTTCAGCAGACGGTAATAGATGTCCTGAATCACGTCATCCACCTCGGTCGCCTCCCTGACGACACCGCGCAGCCAATGGCGCAGCTCCGCCTCGAACGGCACCACCTGGGCGCTGACCCAGGCGACGATGTCGGGATCCGCGCCCGGCATCAGTGCGCAGTCCTGCGAAGAAGACGAACGATCAGACGTTTTCCTCCGAAAAAAAGACTTTTCCCATGCATTGCGTATCCTCCTGGGTTCCCCGGCACCGGTTGCCTCCTGGCGGAGGCCCCGGCTTCTTTGCCCGTCCCGAGTCCTGGGTCAGGGTAGTGCCGGTGGGTCGACGGCTGGCACCGTCCACCCATCCCCGGCCGACGTCACAAAACTATGATAAAGACGCAGCTTCGTCCACATATATGAGATAGCCATCTAATATGTAGTACGATTTATGGCAAATTTATCGCAGCGAGGGAGCGGCGATCCACCAGGTTTCCGCGCCTCACTCCATATCCGGCCGTCGCGCCGATTCGCCAGCGTTCCTATTATCGGTACAGCTTTGATGTTAACGCGCATCCCGTACCGATTATCGGAACATTTGCCACCCGAAACGTTGCCAATCTGGCACAGAGCGCGGCTGGAAGCGCTATGATCCTACAAAATCGTACCGATATGTGTACAGATACTTCTATAAATGTTACTCCTGCCTTGTCGAACCGATCCGGAACCCATCCGGCTCCCTCACAAAAACGCCGCGAAAGCGCGGCCCACGACGTTACCTGGGGAGGTAAACACATGAAGACCTATCTTTTGGCCACCAGCATGCTGACCATCGGGCTGGTGATGCCCCTGGCGGCGTCTGCCCAGGACGCGGCCCCGGCCGCCGCGCCGGCGGACGATACGACCACGGTCGTCGTCACCGGCTTCCGGTCGTCGCTGCAAAAATCGCTGAATCTCAAGAAGCAAGCCATCGCGGTGCGCGACTCGATCGTGGCGGAAGACATCGGCAAGTTCCCGGAAGCCAATGTCGCCGAAGCCCTGCAACGCATACCCGGCGTCTATCTCAGCCGCGACGGCGCCTCCAACGAAGGCCAGCGCATCTCGATCCGTGGCCTCGGTTCCGATTTTTCGGTGACGACCCTGAACGGCGCACCGACCCACGTGACCTCGTCGAGCAATGTCGGCCAATCATCGCGTGATTTCAACTACGATGTCTTTGCTTCGGAACTGTTCGGGCGTGTCGACTTCTACAAGACCCCGCTGGCCGAACTGGACGAAGGCGGCATCGGCGGCGTGGTCGACCTGCAAACCCCACGTCCCTTCGACAATCCGAGCCAGGTGATCCGCTATTCGGCGTCGGCGTCCTACAACAGTTCCTCGAAACACGTCGATCCCAATGCCTTCCTGCTCTATTCCAACACCTGGGGCGACTGGGGCTTCCTGATCGGCGCCGCCCATTCGACCAGCGTCAATATGAAGTCGGGCTTCGAAGCAACCGGTGGCTACAACAACAATGCCCTGGGTAGCCAGAGCCCCAGCAAGGGTCCGTTCGCCGTGACGCTCGACTATAACGATCCGCGTTATGTCGCCGCTAACAATCCGGCCAAGGCCCAGATCGACCAGGCCTACCTGCCGCGCTTCTATCGCTACTACGGCGCTGAAAATACCCGTGACCGCAACGGCCTGGTATCGTCGATTCAATACAAGCACGACAATATCGACCTCAGCCTGAACCTTTTGTATTCCCACCTGACCGATAACCGTGACGAATTCACCTTCGGCCTGCCGATCCGCAATTCGAAGACCACTGCCGGCACGACGGCGCCGAACGGCTATCCGACGCACAACGGCCTGGTGCCGATCGCCGTCACGATCAATCCGGATGGCAACCTGCTGGAAGGCACGCTCGGCAATACGGATTATCTCGGTGAAAGCTATTATTACAACGACGATACCGAGTTCAAATATGCCAACCTTGCCGGCAAGTACGACATTTCGGACACTTTGAGCATCAGCGGCCAGCTCAGCACCAGCGAAAGCGTGGCCTGGTACACGGCCAACCGTATCGTCTCCAACATCTACGGTATCACCACGACGATCAGTTACGGCAATGACCACGTCTATCCGGGCCTGAGCGCGCCCGGCGTCGATTTCACCGATCCGCTCAACTATCGCGATTTCCAGGCCGGTTTCGACTGGAACCGGGAAACCGACAAGGAAAAGGTCGCCAAGGTCGTCGCCGACTGGGACTACAATCTGCCGGCCAACTGGACGGGCCACCTGAAGGCCGGGCTGTCCTATGTCGCCACGACCAAGGAAAAGGTCAAACGCAACGGGACCGCGCTCGGGACCGCAAAAATCGCCACCCTGGGCCTCGATGGCATGCGCAGTCACATGGACCGGTCCGTGCCGCTCGACAACCTCAATATCGGCGACAACTATCCCGGCATATGGGCGACCTTCTCGCGCGATTTCATGCAGAATACGCTCGATCCGGTCGGTTCCGCCCTGGCGTCTCCGGTCGACCTGTCGACCAGCTTCGCGGCCGAGGAAGATGTCAGCACGGTCTTTATCCAATCGGATTTCGAGGGTCAGGTCTTCGATCGCGATCTGCGTATCAATGCCGGCGTGCGCTATTCCGACACCAAGACGACGATCGACAACTACAAGAAGACCGGCGCCGGCAATACCTTCCAGCCCAATACGGAAGACGGCGGCTATGACAATCTCCTGCCGTCGATCAGCGCCGCTTACGACCTCAGCGACAAGCTGATCTGGCGCGCCTCCTGGGGCAAGACGGTCACCCGCGCTTCGCTGTCGATCATCGCCGCCAATACGGTCATCCCCAACATCTTCGTCCTGTCCGCAACCTCGGGTAATCCCGACCTGAAGCCGCAGATCTCGACCAACGTGGATACCGGTCTGGAATGGTATTTTGCCAAGGGCTCTCTGGTCAGCATCGGCTTCTTCAAGAAGAATCTGGTCGATACCACCTTGTCGACGACGACGGCCGCGGCATTCAGCACCCTGGGCCTGCCCGACACGGCATTGGGCCCGATCTTCCAGGACGCCAACGGCCATGTCGACCCGAACCTGCAGATCCAGGTCTCGACCTTCTACAATGCCGGCAAGGTCGATTACGATGGCTACGAACTGGCCTATCAGCAGGCGTTTAATTTCCTGCCCGCCCCTTGGGACGGTCTGGGTGCCCTGGCCAGCTACACGCACGTCGACTCGACCGGTTTCAACTACACCAAGACCGACGGCACGGTGCTGAAGGTCAATACGGTGCCGAAATATTCGTACAGCCTGACCGGTTATTACGAAAAAGGCCCCCTGGGTATCCGCCTGTCCTACAATTACAAGGACAAGAATATCATCGAGACGTCGAACAACGGCTCGGACCTGCAGCGCTGGCATTCGGGCGTCGGCTATCTTGACGGCAATGTCAGCTACAAGATCAATCCGAATATCGAAATCCGTATCGATGCGCTGAACCTGGGCAATGCGCTGAACTACGACTATTTCGACGATGTTTCCGGCCGTTACGGCGAAGGCCGCAAGACGCGTATGGACTATGCCAAGTACGACGGCCGGACCATCAAGCTCGGTATCCGCGGCAAGTTCTGATTTTTCTGACCCCGGAGACCTGGGAATGCGCCTATCATGGGCGCATTCCCTTTTTTCGTTGGGGCCGTTTTATCGTATTCCAAGTTGCGATGACTTGTCGAAACTTGGCAAGGGCGCCAAAAAACGCTCTCTGGCCGCCGCGCACGTTTGCGCGGGCCATCGGGGCCGGCCATCCGGCGGCGCTTGAGCACTAAGAGAGAGGAAACCACCATGCAGCGACGTAATTTCCTGACGGCGATAGCGACAGCCGGTTTGGCCAGCGCGGCAGCAGCGCCAAGCGCGGATGCCAAACCCAAGACAGCACCGCCTGTCGACGACCGTACCTACATGACCGGACTTCTGACCAAGATTGCCGCGCCAGTGCTCGGCAATATGGCGAACGGTAATTTGCACAAGAATTTCAAGCTGGAACTGTCGCCGACCTGGGACGGCCGCGACAGTGGCGTCGCCTATCTCGAATGTTTCGGCCGGTTGATTTCGGGTATGGCGCCGTGGCTGGCCCTGCCGGACGACGACACCGCCGAAGGCCGTCAACGCAAGACTTTCCGCGACCAGGCGCTTGCAGCCTATGTCCATTCCGTCGATCCGGCCAGTCCCGACTATCTGCAATGGCGCAAGGAAGGCCAGGCCCTGGTCGATTCCGCCTATTATACCAATGCCTTCATGCGTGCGCCCGGCCTGTGGACGGCGCTGGATACAACGACACAACAGCGCATCATCACCGAGATCAAGGGTTTGCGCCGCGTCTCGCCGCCCTATACCAACTGGCTGCTGTTTGCCGCCATGAACGAAGCCTTCCTGCTGTGGGCCGGCGAAGACTGGGATCCGCTGCGCATCGACATAGCGGTCAAGAAGATCAACGAATGGTACATCGGCGACGGCTGGGTTGCCGACGGAGTCCATTTCCATTTCGACTATTACAACAGCTATGTCATTTTCCCGATGCTGGTCGAGATCCTCGAGGTCCTGAAGGCTAAGGGCGCCAAGTTCAACAACCTGAAACCGGACGAACAACTGGCATCCGCGATCAAGCGCACCCAGCGTTACAGCGAACATCTAGAACGGTTGATCTCGCCCGAAGGCACCTACCCGCCGATCGGCCGATCGATGACCTATCGTACTGCTGCCTTCCAGCCCCTGGGCCTTCTGGCCTGGCGCAAGGCCCTGCCGGAAGCCCTGGCCGAGGGCCAGGTCCGGGCAGCCCTGACCGCCGTTCAGAAACGCATATTCGACAACCCGAGCAATTTCGACGCCGACGGCTATCTGACCATTGGCTTTGCCGGCCACCAGCCGACGCTCGGCGACTGGTATTCCAACAACGGCAGCATGTATATCGTGTCCGAAAGCTTCATTGCGCTCGGCCTGCCGGCGGCGGATTCGTACTGGACATCGCCGGCCCTGCCGTGGACGTCGAAGAAGGCCTTCGTCAACGACACCTTCAAGAAGGACTATTACGTCGATTATTGAGACGTCAGGCTATGGCAGAAAGCCCCTTACGTTCCACGAGCGAGAGAAGCTTCAGAGAGGGTCCTGCCGGTTGCTTCTCTCCGCGCTCCCATTGGCTGACTGAATCCTTTGAGATGTTCAAGTGAAGTGCAAAAATAGCCTGGCTGACCTGCTCGCGTTCGCGGAGTTTGCGAATATCCTCCGCCGTAAAGTTATGAACCTTCGTGAGACATGAGTCGTCAAAATGGCGCATGGTCCGCTTGTCGATCATGCCGACATCATGCAGGTCCGTGGCCAGTTCATGAATGGCAGCGGATACGTCGCTACTATAGGTCTTCGTCATCGCACAGACGTCTTTTATCGTTGGCCCATCTCAAATAAATATAGAACTAAGTTCTACAATTCAAGCTGTCCCCCAGTCGCTATTTCCCAATCACCACAGGCTTGTTCAGCTCGGCGCGCGCCGCTTCCAGCCAGCCCTTGAAGCCGTCGATGTCCTTGACGGCCGCCTGGTAGCCCGGCGCGTCCTTTCCTTCCTGCACCCAGCGGGCGGCGAAGTGATAATGCGCCTCGGTTTTCGACAGGAACTGCACGAACAGCGTCTGGCCGTCACGGGCCGGGGTGCCGACAACGGTATCGTGGCGATAGAAGACGACCGTACCAACTTCGTCCTTGTCGTGTTCCTGTGCGCCCCAGACAGCAATATAGTCCCACACAGCACCGGCCGCGGGCGCCGAAGTGATGATCTGGTCGCCGGCATGGGTGGTCAGACCGGTCAGCAGCGGCTGGGCGACGCCCTGCGCCATCACGTCGACATCGGTCAGGGTGGTGCCTGCAGATATGGCATAGGTGGCATGGATAGAACCGTCACCGCCGGCAATGGCGTCGGCATCGACTCCCGCCACAGCCGTCACTGGCCCATTGGCCAGGACCTTGCCGGTGACGGTCGCGGGTCCGATCTGTGTCGCCTTGCCGTCGCGCAGCAAGCCGACCCCGCCGACACCCAAGGACGGGCCGACCTTGAAGATGTCGCCGCCCCAGATGCGCGGATACTGATAGTCGTCGAAGCCGTGGCCGACATTGGGAAAGATCATGTCGGTGCCGAACTTACCGAATATGTCCGTTACATTGCGCTGATCGAGATACAGCCGGTAGGCGACGCGGTCGCTTTCCCAGCCTATGCCCTCGAAGGCGATCAAGCCGTCGTGCAGGAAATGATCCTTCGGCACGACGAAACTGTCGCGCAGATGAAAGGTGCCGCCCTTGATGGCGTCGCCCTGCAGGGTTCCGCCTTCCTGGATGTTGAGCGTCACCAGGACGCGGCGTGGCGCGTCTATCGCCGATTTCGGCACCAGAGCGAACTTCGCCGTTTCGTGCGGTTTCAAGGTGGTGACGAAGCGCACCGTCTTCGTATCCGGCATATATTGCGCCGGCACGTTGGCCTGACCGATCCTGACCGACCAGGTATAGCCCTCAGCGGGTGCCGGGACCTCGACGAGGGTGTCGGTCCGCGTCGCATCGAGCGGATTGCTCACCTTGAAGTCTTTTGCTGCCGCTCCGGAAGCCCCTACTTCGAAAGCCAGGATCAGGGTGAGCGCGGTCGTCGCCAGTAAACGCTGCATGCTTTATTTCCTGTCCAGCTTGAGGTCGGCCACGGCGGTCCCGGCCAGCAGGAAGGCGCCGACACCGTAGAACTGGGTATCGTCATAACCGACCGAGTCCGGCCGGTCGCTGACCGGCTGGACGTAGCCCAGCTTGCCGTCGGCGTGCACGGCGCGGGTCAGCGCGACCCAGCCCTTGCGAATGGCGGGAGCATATTCGCTGCGGTCGAGCGTGCCGTTACGCACGCCCCAAGCCAGGCCATAGACGTAGAAGCCGGTCCCGCTCGATTCCGGCAGGGCGTGCGACGGCTCGGCGAGCAGTGACGGCGACCAGTAGCCGTCATTCGTCTGGATAGACTTCAGCTTCACCGCCATTTCCTTGTAGAGGGCGACAATGCGCGGCCGGTCGGGATCATTGGCCGGCAGGACATCGAGCATCCGCGTCAGGCCGGCAAAGACCCAGCCATTGCCGCGGCTCCAGAACATCTTTTCGCCATTGGGTCCGCGGCGCTGGAAGAAGCGGGCATCGCGGAAGAACAGGTGCTCGGCCGGATCGTAGAGATAGTCGACCGTCGCCCACAATTCCTTCTTGGCAAACTCGGCATAGCGCGGGTCGCCGGTCGCCTTGCTGAGGCCCATCCAACTGGCCGGCGCCATGAACAGGGCGTCGCACCAGCACCAGCGCTCGGTGCAGGTGGCGTCGCCGCTTTCCGGGTACAGCAGGTCGACCGTCGATGGCTTGGCCAGGATGGCGTCGAAACTGGCCTGCATCGGCTTCAAGACCTCGGCGCCCGCGCCATGAGCCGCCGCCCACAGGTAGGACTGGCCGATGACATGGTCATCGGCGTGGTACAGGCGCTTGCCCAGTTCCCATTTATTGGCCTCGCCACGCGCCAGGATCAGGTCCTTGTAGATCGGCTTGTCGCTGTGGTCGGCCAGGTCGGTCAGGCCGACGAACAGGGCGCCCTGCACCCAGCCCTTCGGATCAGGGGTGTCCCACGACGCCTTGGGCGGCACCCAACCCCCGGCCAGGGTGGCGATCTGATAGTCGGCCACCTTCTCGGTCAGGGCTATGACGGCGGCCGGTTTGAACGACACCGGTGTCGCGGCAGCGACTGCTTCCGCTGACGCCGCGACCGGCGCCAGAAGGCTGGCGCCGAGCGTAAGGGCAAGGAGGATATGGCGCATCTGGGTGTTTCCTGACGTTATGAGATTTTTGATCAGAGTGTGGCGATCCAGGCCCGTTCCGGCAAGCCGAAAGTCTCACCGGCCTTCAGCCTGAACAGGAAGGCGAGATTGCGCTCGCCCGTCCCGGCCGGCAAAGGCACCTGGAACGGCGCCTCGGACGCATCCGTCTTGGCGCCGATCTGCCGGCCATCCAGGAAGACCTGGAAGGCCCCCTTGGCGCGCGGCAGTTTCAGCACGCCGCCCTGTTTCTGTACCCGGGCGTAGGGCGTGAATCGCGTCACGGCCAGCAGATAACCGTCCTGGGCCAGGGCATCATTGACGACGCCGGGGCGCAGACGGCCCCACAGTTCTGTCTGCAACGGGCTGAGATTCTGCGGGATGACGTCGGGCGGAGTCTGGGTCACCGGCGCCGTCAGCATGACCGGCAGGGGCTGGACCGGCTCGCTGACCGCCTGATACGGCCAGGGTGCGGTCGCGATCAGTTTTACCTTGGCTGTGGCCGGCTTCAGGCCGGGCGCGCTGGCGGTCAGGGTCAGATTGCCGGTGCCGCCTTCGTGCGTCTTGACGATGACCTGGGCCAGGCCGTTGAACAGGGCGCGTTTGTTGCCTTTTTCGGATTCCGACGAATTGGAATTGCCATTGCCGACGCCGATAATCTCGCCGCCATCGACGCTAAATGTGCAGTCGGCCTGGCAGAACTGGCTGAACCGGCCTTTGGCGTCGCGCGACTCGATGCGGAAGGTGACGACATCGATGCCATCGCCCTTCGCTGTGTCGCGTTCGGGGATGACCGCCAGCGTTACCGGGTCGGAGGTGGTTTCGACCAGCGTGGTTTTGACCAACTTGCCTGCGGTATAGCCGCGCGCCGCCAGCTTGCCCGCTGCGAACGGAATATGCCAGGTGTTCATGGCGTATTTATCGCGCTTTTGCCGGCCCTGGGACTTGCCGTTCAGCAAGACCTCGACCTCGTCGCAATTGGTGCAGGCCATGACGCGCACGTTTTCACCGGCTTTCCAGTTCCAGTGCGGGATGAGCCACAGGACGGGCCTGTCCTTCACCCACTGCGACTGGTGCATATAGAAGGCGGCCTTTTCGAAACCGCACAGGTCCATGATGCCGAACACCGACGAATTGGCCGGCCAGGTCAGCGGCGTCGGCTCGCCGTGATAATCGAAGCCGGTCCAGACAAAGCCGCCGGCGATAAACGGCCGCTCGTCGATGGCTTTCCAGCCGGCCAGATGGGTTTCGCCCCACGGCGCCGCCTCATCGTCATAGCTGGCGATGACGTGGCGGCCGTCGCGGTCCGAGACATATTCGCCGCGCGTCATGAAGGCGGAAGTGTCCTCCGACGAATACATCGGCTTGGTCGGATTTTCGGCGTGGAAGCGGTCATAGCTGCCCTGCTGGTAGTTGAAACCGACAACATCGACGGCCTGGGAGACATTATGCTCCTTGAAATAGCCGTCGTTCATCGCCGCCGTGACCGGGCGGTTGCGGTCCAGTTCCTTGACAGCCTCGCTCATACGGCGGACCATTTCATAGCCCTGGAGCGTACCCTGCATCGGTTCTTCGTTGAACACCGACCAGAGGTAGACCGACGGGTGGTTGCGGTCGCGCCGCACCATCCAGGTCAGTTGGTCGAGATATTCCGGAGACGGATTGAACATGCGGTTCTCATCCATGATGAGGAAACCGAGACGGTCGGCCATGCGCAGCAGGTGCTTGTTGGGCGCATTGTGCGACGAACGAATGGCATTGGCGCCCAACGCCTTCAGCCGTTTCAGGCGGAATTCGATCAGGGCGTCGGGAATGGCGACGCCAACCCCGGCATGGTCCTGGTGAATACAAACGCCCTGGACCTTGATCGGCTGGTCATTGAGGAACAGGCCGTGGTCCGCGTCCCAGCGCGTGGTGCGGAAACCCGTCTCATGGCTTTGTTCGTCGACAGCCCTCCCGTCCTGCATCACCCGGGTGCGGACCAGATAGAGGTTGGGTGTTGCGACCGACCACAGTTTCGGCGCGTCGTAGTCGAGGCCGGACAGCGCCACGGCCTTTTGCAGGGACGGCACACCGATCGACGTCGTCGCCGTCTTCAGCACCGTGCCGTCCAGTTCGCACAGTTCGGTGACCACCTCGACCTTCGCCGTGGTGTCGGCGATATTGTACAGGGTGACTTCGAGCGGAATATGCCAACCATTGTCGGATTTCACCGGGAAACCGTAGACCCCGTCGGTGACGATATGGACCGGGTTGCGCTTGACCACCCAGGCGTGGCGATACATGCCGCCGCCTTCGTACCACCAGCCCTCCATGGACTGGGCATCGACACGGATATCAAGTGAATTCAACGCGTTGCCATAGGTGGCAAAGGCCGTGACGTCGATATAGGACGAGGCGTAGCCGCTGAACGAATGACGTACCACCGTCCCGTTGAACCAGATGGTGGCATAGGTGGCGATGCCGTCCAGTTGCAGCTCGATATGCTTGCCGATGTCGCTCTCTTCGAAGCGCAGGATATTGCGGTACCAGGCAGTGCCGCGCCGCCGGAAGCCCTGGGCGACATTGCGCCCGTTTTCGATCGGCTGGAAACTGACGAAATCGTGCGGCAGGGTGACGGCGTCCCATTCGGTATCGTCGAAATTCAACGCCGCAGCGCCACCGGCCGCGCCGGTCTTGGTCGAGTCATAGGTCGCCGAATTACCGATCGGTTCCGGAAACGGGACGTCGCCCTCGAAGAAGCGCCAGCCCTTGTCGAGCGACAGGGTTTCACGGCCGGAAGAGACCGTGGCCTGGGCCTGCGCGTCGTACGACGGCAGAAGCGACAAAAGCGCCAGGCCGCTGGCCCCTTTGAACAGTTCGCGACGGTTCATGGTGTGACCTCCTAGGCCAGTTGACAGATATCGAGTTCCTTGAAGTCGCCATAGTCGAGATTTTCCCCGCCCATGGCCCAGATAAAGGCATAGCGCGACGTCCCTGCGCCCATATGGATCGACCACGGCGGACAGATCACCGCCTCTTCATTAGCCACGACGATGGAGCGTGCGGCTTCGGGCGCCCCCATGAAATGAAAGACCCTGTCCTGGGCACCGAGGTCGAAATAAAAATAGGCTTCCGACCGGCGGTCGTGCAGGTGCGGCGGCATGGTATTCCACACACTGCCGGGTTTCAATATCGTCAGGCCGAACAGAAGCTGGGCCGATGGACAGGTATCGGGCACGACCATCTGGTAGATGGTGCGTTCATTGGAGGTCTCCAGCGTACCGCGCTGCAGCGGCAGGGCCGTCTTGCGTGAAAAAACGCGAGTCTCAAACGCCTGGTGCGCCGGTGTACTGGCGAGGTAAAAGCGCGCGGGTGCGATCGGATCAAGGCTTTCAAACGTCACATCGGCGGCGCCTTGCGTAATATAGAGGCCGTCGAGGGGTTCCAGCGTGAAGGTTTCGCCGTCGACCTGGACGCGGCCGGCGCCCTGGCCGACATTGACCACGCCCATTTCACGGCGATGGAGGAACGGCAAGCCTTCGGCCGAGACCGGCTCGGTGTGGCGCGGCAAGGCCAGCGGCCCATCGACAGGGGCGGCGCCGCCAATCACCATACGTTCCTGGTGCATATAGTTGAGAACCACGGCGCCCGGGACAAACAGGCCCGCGACCAGATAGCGGTCACGCAGCTCCTGCGTGCTGGCGCCGGCCATCATGTCGGGGTGGGTGGCGTAGTAGGTCTTGGTATACATGACGCTTACGGATTAAAAGGCGATTTTGGCGGCCGCTTCGCGTACGCAGGCGTCGGCGACATCGTGCGGTACGTCGGCAATGGCCAGACCGCCGACCAGGACGCCATCCCTGTGCAGGGGCAAGGAACCGGGATGGTCATTGTAGATATCGGGATGCGCGGCCAGGGTGGCAGCAAACGCCGGGTCGGTCTTTTCGCGCGGTTCCATCTCGGAACCCGCCTGATCGAAAGCGACGGCGGTGGCGGCCTTTTTCGGGGCGGCCACGGGCGGCTTGACCTGACCGTCGGCACGCAACGTAACCTTGACCAGACCTTGCGCATCAACGACACTGGCGGAAGCGGCGTATCCCTTGGCCTGGCAGATGTCGATGGCGGCACGCGCCAGGTTCAGCGAGGTGTCGAGCGACAGAGGCTCACCCGCATGCGCGACGTCTACGAAAGCAAATAGGGTAAGAGCCGCCGCAGCCGGCAAACTCCAGGCATATCGAGTCATTGTTCCACCCTTATGTCACGGTCTCGACCTCACGGTCTTGACCTTACGGTCCCGACATCTGTCTGGCGTCACGTTCCGGGTGTCGGTTTATGCCTTAATTGGCGCAAAACGACCCTGGATGTGATCTTTGCTGATCAGGTCGTAACATATACAGATATGGCCGTCCATATAGGGAAACAGTATTCGTATGATAAAAACGCCGCAGCCTATTTTATTTCGTAATCCAATACCGCCAGGCCCCAGCCCGGCAGGGGCGCATCTGCCGCCACCGCCGGCATGTCCCTGATCTCGGCATCGACCTGGTTGGCCAGGCTGGCGGCGAAGAAATCGGCGCCTTTTTCCGAATCCCAACCCGGATCGTAGGTCACTTCGACGCCTTTCGACTTGACGGCGTCCGAGGCGATAAAGTCCTCAAGCGTAGCGCCCGGCGGCGCCAGTATGGCCATCAACTGCGACTTGCCGTAGGGCGGCTGCGCCTCGATCTGGAACGGCAGGCTTTCGTCCGGGAACAGAGCCGGCGCACCGGCCGCGATAAAGCCGCGCGACACCTCTCCGGCGAAGTGGTTCGGGAAAACCTGAACGATCTGGAAGTCGGCATTGCGGTCGATCAGGATCAACCGCCCGGCCAGGGGTGACGATACCTTGAGGCGAATGCGCTGACCGGCGGCCAGGCTGGTCAGGCCGCACGGGCCGTCGGGGCGGGCATCACAGATCTCGACCTTGATGCGATCCTTGGCCGGCGCCAGTTCGGTCTGCAGGGCGGTGAAGCCCGCGGCTTCCTTCGGCGCTTCCTCGCTGCCCGTCGCGGGGTGGGCGGCCGCGACATCGGGCACCTGAGTGCGAATCCACGACGCGAAGGCCGAGACGCGGGTATAGATGCCGGGTTCGCCGACCTGCCCGCACGGACTTGGCCCCCAGCTGACAAGGCCGATCTGGTACGGCCGGTGGGCACCGTCATAGGCAAACAGTGGCCCGCCGGAATCGCCGTTGCAGGCATCGCCGATCGCCTGGCTAGCCGCCGCCTTGATCCAGCCGGCGCAGATCTGGCGCGGGCCGACGACGCCGCCCGTGCCTTCGCGCCCAGCCTGACAGGTGGTGGAGTCGACCAGGGGCACAAAGGCTTCCAGCAGCTTGCCTGCGCGCGCCGCCAGGATGAGGCCGTCGCGCGCCCGGAAGTTTTCAGTCGTTTCGGTTTCGGTCGTGCCAAGACCCGCCACACCCGTAAGGCCGCTGGCCGGGTCGGTGTCGGGCGACAGCGACAACGGCGCAATCGGCCCGGTCCAGTCGCGATCGACCTGAAGAATGGCGAGGTCATTATCGTAGGTCGGCTTGTGCGCCGTCTGGCTCAGTTCGTCTTCGCAGGTAGCGTCGGGGTGGGTGGTCACCTTGATCGCCCGGTAGCCCTTGGCGTCGGGCTTTTGCGTCAGGTCGACCAGGCCCGGATACAGCACCAACTGCGCCACCGGCTGGACGGCTTCGGCGCAGTGACGGGCCAGCTCGGCCGACCAGGCTTCAACGCAGTGTGCGGCGGTCAAGGCATGGCGCTTGCCGATCATGGTGGCGCCGCAGATCAGCATGACCGATCCATCCGGACGTTTGACACCCAGGGCGGCGTAGCCCGGCCAGCGCGCCGGATCGGCGACTTGGCCGCCAACTACCTTAGACGCCGGCGGCGGGGTCGAGACGCGCCCGGCCTGGGCCGCATCAGGCAGCAGAAGCAAGGCGGACAGCAGGATAAGCGCGCGTCGGATCATTGCATTAGTCCATCAAGTCCAGAAGGCCCTTGCCACCAGGATCGCCGGCCGCCGCTGCGGCCTTGTACCATTTGCGCGCCAGCTTCTTGTCTTCGTCGACGCCCCAGCCGGAATCATAGAGAATGCCAAGCGCCGTCATGGCTTCGGGATCGCCGGCATCGGCCGATTTCTGATACCACGCCCGCATTTGATCGAGATCCTGCGGCACGCCGCTGCCTTGCGAATAGAGGCGACCCAGGCCCAGCATGGCGGCGGCATTGCCGGCGTCGGCCGAGGTCTGGAACCACAGGCGCGCATTGTCGTAATCCTTGTTGGCGAGATAGGCGCGGCCGAGATCGTAGGCGACATGGCGATCGTCCGGCTTGACCTGATGAGCCTTCTGGCAGGCTTCGAGCGCCTCGTCCGGAAGTTCGATTTCGAAGGCATAGGCATTGGCGGTCGGACGGTCGGTATCGAACTGGCTGCCGGCCTTCAGGTCGCAACGCGCCACCCAATCGACATTGCTGGCAGGAGGCGATGCTGGCATGGCGGCGACAGGTGCGACCGGAACGGTTTGCACAGGCTTGGCCGCGCAGGCATCGCCCTCGAGCCGCGCCTGCGCCTGACCGGCAAAGGCGCCCTTTGGATACTGAGCCAGATAGGCGCGGAAATCGCCGCAGTCGCGCGACGACAACCATACGGCCTGTTCCTTCTGCCAGTCCAGGTCCGGTGCCGGGGCATAGTTGTTGACCGTGATCTGGCAGCCCGCCAGGCACAGGGTGTCGTAGATATGGCTGCTCGAATAGGGTCTCTGTTTGCGGCCGGTCGACTGCGAAACCTCGATCTGTACGGCTTCGAACATCTGGCCGACACTCATTCCCGGCTTGACCAGCTGTTTGGCCAGTATGGGTGCATAGATTCCCACGCCGGCGATCTCGCCGGCATCGGTCGAATAGGCGACCAGCGTATTAGGCTGGGCGTTGACGGCGATCAGGCCCTTGCTGGCGGCCTTGCCCAGGCTGGGCGTATTGCGGCAGGCGTCGATGACTATGATCACGGCCGAAGCCTCGGTGCGCGACATCTGGGTCAACAGATCGCCCAGCTTGATCCCCGAAGCCGGCAGGTCGGCCGCGACCTTGACGTCGGCATCGATGGCCAACAGGTAGTTGTCGCCCTGCTCATCCGTCGGATCGGCCATGCCGTGGCCGGTATAGTAGATGAAGCCGAGCGCGCCCGGCGAGGCGGCCAGTTTGCGGCGAAAATCCTTCAATCCCTGGTCCAGGCTGGGTGTACCGCCGATCCCGGTCAGGGTGGCATCGCGAATGCGCGTGACGTCGAAACCGTCCTTTTGCAGGGCGTCGGCAATCAGCCTGGCCTCGCCGTCGGTATCGGGCAGCGGCGTCAGGGTGCGGTAATCGACCTGATTGATGACCAGGGCCAGGCGCGCTGGCCCGTCAGCAGCATAGGCGTGTGCCTGCATGGCGGCCGTCAATATCAAGGCAATAAGGAGCAGCCACCGTTTCATAGGTTAGTGTCCCGTCTTGAGGTTCAGTTCGGTAATGCCGATACGGCCCCGGTCGTCCGTGATCGATATGCGCAGGCGATGCTGGCCGGGCGGAAGTGCCATCGGCGCGCTGCTCAGGCCGGCGGCATTGACATTGGCCTGGGTCAGGACACGCGTGGTCAGGTCGCGCCAGCCGACCGCCGAGCGATATTCGATACGCAGGGTATCGGGCAGGACGCGGGCGCCAGCCGACGGCTTGAACATCATCTGCAGGCTAAGCCGGCCATCGCTCAGCGTGTTCAGCGACGACGCCTGCGGGCTGAGCAGATTGATCTTCGGTCCCCACGGATCGCCAAGCATCGTCACCGGTCCGGCGCCAAACAGCGGTTCGCCCGGGCCGAAACTGGCCAGTTCATCAGGTGTCACCAGCCAGGCATCGGCCACCTTCGGCGTATCACGGACCTCGACCTGGACGATCTGGGCGGTAATCGACGGATCGGCCTTGATCGCCCGGGCCAGGTCGCCACGCAGGATATCCATGAAGCCGACTTCGGAGACATTCTTGTCGAGGGGATTGACCGTAACCGGCCCCTTGCCGGCGACCACAAGAACGGCCTCGGTGCCGTAGGGCCGGCTGGCGGTCAGATGTATGCCGGTGCCGGGCGCGCCGAGCGTCAGGCGCCGGCGGCCATTGCCGTCGGGCTTGACTTCGCGGCGCCAGATCTCCTTGGCCGACTGGTCGGCCTGAAGGTAGAAGATCTGGACGAAGGGCGCCTGGTCCTGGACCTCGACATCGATCTCGAAATGATCGCCGTTGCGCAGTATGGCCGTGGTGGTGACCGGCGCATTGTCCTCGGTGATCTGAACGCCACGCGCTACCGGTGGCGCATCGGGTTCGAGATTGACGACACGGGCAGCCACGCCGCCACGCGCCACGGCGTCTTTCAACAGGCCGCGAATCTCACAGGCGGGCCACGGTATCTCGTCCATCACCACGGAAACGCGACCTGCATATTTGCCGGTGCGGGCGCGCAGATACTGGACTTCGTCGACGCAGCCATAGCCGGTCAGACGATAGCCGCCATCGACCTGGCGCACCTGGACCTCGCCTGTCTTGAACTCGCGCGCCATGCCCGTCAGGTCGGCGGTCAGGTCAGGCAGGGCTACAGGCGCCGGTGGAGGTGGAGGTGGAGGTGGAGGTGGAGGTGGAGGTGGCGCCGCCACCGGCTTGGCTGTGGTAGCAGGCTTGAAGGGTTTGGCAGGTTGGGCCGGCTTGGCGGCGGACGGAGCCGCCGCGGTCGGCGCGGTCTGAAGCGGCATCGACGGCGACGGCTGCGGCTGCACGGCCTGGGTTTCGGCGGCCTGGTTCTGGGCCGCGGAGACCATCGGTACGGGTGTCATGGCGACGGCGGGGGCCCACACGCCTTCGCTCGGGATCATCGGTGGCAGAACGTCCTTGAAGACATAGGCTTCCTGGACCAGGGCCATCATGGCGCTATAGCTGACCCAGGCATAGCCGCCGTCCCCCCAGCCGGCGCCCCACGAATTCATGAGGCGAAAAGCGCCCTTCTCTCCGGTCCTGGCGGCGACCATGTTGTCGTCATAGCCGACAATGACCATGGCGTGACCGCCCTTGGCGTACTCACCGGTCGACTGCGGTCCCAGGGTGTAGACCTCCGCACCGCGGATATTGTACTGCCATTCCGGATGGTTGAACTTGACGCCGATAATGACCGGCCGACCGCGCGACAACATTTCCCGATAGCTATCGACACGATGTATGTTGGCGTCCGGAATTGTCTCGTAGCCCGGCACCTTCCACTGACTGGCCACCGCCAGTTCGTCGGGACCCGGGGCAGGAAGACAGGTCGCCTGATCATAGGGAAATTTCGCCAGGCTGGTCGAACCGTGATTGACCACCACGCCCATGGCATCGACCAGGGTGGCGGGACCGCAAAAAACACCTTTTACATTGGGCTGGGTCGTCGACGAATTAAAAACGAAGGCGGGACTGGAGATTTCCGAGTCGTTCATCGGCTTATGACCGGTCAGGGTCGCCAGATAGTAGGATCGCGCAGCAAAGGAGACCGCCCAGCCGGTGCACGACCCCTGATAGCCCTGATGCCGCGGAACCGGGAAATAGGGCGAAAGGTCGACCTTCGACAGGAAGACGACGCTACGAGCGCGTGCCGCGTGGGGTTGTTTGGCGTATTCTTCCTTGCTGAGGGGGATATAGCCGGTCGCGAAATCGTCTGCGGCCGCAAGAGCGGGCGCCAGCGCCAAAGCGGCTATCACCATGCCGTACAGTTTCCTGGCCACTTCACACCCCTGCACGTTTATCTTATTAACTACCGGTGCCACAAAGGCCGGAGTGTTTCAAGCGATCTGGAAGTGTGGAAGGTTTCCTTTCGCGACTTGTAATCCTCAGGACTTTACGAGATCGAGCAACTTGGCCCTGAGTGCCTGGGGATCGAACGGCTTGGCGATATAGTCGTCCATACCCGCGGCCAGGCAACGCTGGCGGTCAGCCACCATGGCATGGGCGGTCATGGCGATGATCGGCGTGCGCTTCGCACCTACGCTATCCTCGTACTGGCGTATCTGACGCGTGGCCTCGATACCGTCCATGCCCGGCATCTGAACATCCATCAGGATGGCGCCATAGGTGCGTCCCTGCTGTATGAGGTCCACGGCGACGCGTCCGTCGTCGGCCACCTCGCAGACATAGCCGAAGTCTTCGAGAAAATAGACCGCCACCATGACATTGGCCGGCGAATCTTCGACCAGCAGGATGGGGATGTCGGTCGCCGCGGCCGACATCCCGTCCCTGACCGCGGCGCTGCCCTGAGTCCCGGCCTTTGCGCGTTGCAGCGGCAGGCTGACCGTAAAGCTGGAGCCCCTGCCTGCTGTGCTGTGCGCCGTGATGCTTCCCCCCATGGCTTCGGTCAGCGACTTGGCGATCGACAGGCCAAGGCCGCTACCACCGTATTTGCGGTTGATCGAGGAGTCGGCCTGGCTGAACTTGTGGAAGATGAGGTCGAGCTTGTCCGGCGCGATGCCGATGCCGGTATCGCTGACGGTGAAGATCAGGTTCTCGGTCTCCGTATCGTCATTTGGCTGGTCTGGTGGCGTGCAGGAAAGGGCGATAACGATCTTGCCCGTTTCGGTGAACTTGATGGCATTGCTGCACAGATTGACCAGAATCTGCTTGATGCGGGCAACGTCGCCGATAAACAGGCGCTCGGTTACGCAGTCACAGCTATTGCGCACCGACAGGCCGAGGTTCTTGGCCCGCGCCTGCAGGGCCATCATCTGGACGATGTCGTCGACCATATGGCGGGCGTCGAAGGCGGCGTGTTCGAGCTGCAGGTTGCGCGCCTCGATCTTGCTGAGGTCGAGAATCTGGTTGATCAGATCCATCAATGCCGTGGCGCTTTCGCTAAGGACGGCAATCACCTTTTCCTGGCGCTCGGTCAGGGGCGCGCTGCGGCTCAGTATCTGGGTCGCGCCGATGACGGCGTTCATCGGCGTGCGAATTTCATGGCTCATATTGGCCAGGAAATCGGTCTTGGCGATATTGGCCTGTTCGGCGGCATTGCGCGCCTCGCTCATGGCGCGGGCCAGTTCGCGCAGAGCCTCTTCGCTGTCGCGCAAAGCACGCACCGACCGGGCGCGTTCGACGGCGTCCCAGGTCTGTTCGGCGACATCGCGGATCAGATCCAGTTCATCCTGGTCCCAGTCGCGCGGCGTTGCATGGTGGGCGTAGATACCGCCCAGCGACCGTCCGGCGCGCCGGATGCCGGCGCTGGCCACGGCCCTGGCGCCCAGTTCCATAAATTTGGAATTCGAGGTCAGCGGGTCCGTGGTCACGTCGGCGACGCCCGGGTTCAGGCCTTCGCGCTTGGCCTGACGATAGTTGCTGCCGATATTGGCGGCGGGCCACGGGCCGGTGATCGGGGCCAGGACCCCATCCGTCCAGCACAGGCCGTAGTCGAGCGTGTCGACATCCGGGACTTCGAAAAAACCGACGCGATTGACACCGAGATGGCGGCCCAGGCCTTCGACCGCCGCCAGGATGATGGCGTCGGGATCGTCGGTTTCGCGATGACCTTTCAGCAGGTCGAACAACAGGGTCTGCCGCGCCTGGTTGCGGCCGACGATCGCTTCGGCGCGGTGGGTGTCGGTAATGTCGAAACCTTCGCAGAAGATGCCGAAGACCTGGCCGTCGTCGCCGCTCAGCGGTTCGTAGATGAAGTCGAGATAGCGCACCTCATCGACGGCGTCGGGCCCCGCCCGGAAGCGTACCGGCGCCGCGCGGGCGACGAAGCGCTCCCCCGTCTCATAGACCTGATCCATAAGTTCGTAGAAACCCTGGCCGGCGATATCGGGAAAAGCCTCGCGCAAGGGCTTGCCGACCCAGCCCGCGCTGTTGAACAGTTGCCTGTGAGCATTGTTGACGA
Source organism: Asticcacaulis sp. P2_C5 (assembly GCF_056404555.1). NCBI lineage: Bacteria > Pseudomonadati > Pseudomonadota > Alphaproteobacteria > Caulobacterales > Caulobacteraceae > Asticcacaulis > Asticcacaulis sp. P2_C5. Next base: position 47,367 of record NZ_JBFUDU010000005.1, on the reverse strand, counting down.
ATTCGAACACATGGTCGGGCCCATGCAGGATGCAGACGAAGCTGGGCGCCTGCTCGAACATGCGGCGCTGGCGCCGCACCTCGTCGTCCTTGTGGCGGTGCGCCTGGATCGCCTGGGTGGTTTCGGTGCAGACGACCAGGACACCGCCGATACCGGCTTCGGCCCGGTCATCGTCGATCGGGCTGTAGCTGTAGGTCCAGTAGACGTCTTCGCGCTGGCCATTGCGCGTAATGGGCACCAGGGCATTTTCGTGCCAGGTGGCGCCGCGACCCGTCATGACCTGGTCGATCTGTGGGCCGATAATGTCCCAGATCTCGCCCCACACCTGACGTCCCGGCTGGCCCAGCGATCCGGGATGGCGTTCCGGACCGATCGACTGGCTGTAGGCATCATTATAGAGGCAGATTAGATCGGGTCCCCAGAAGATGTACATGGGATGGCCGGTATTGAGCATCAGCCGCACGGCGATGCGCAGGGACTGCGGCCAGGTCTGCGGCGGCCCGAGCGGTGAGTTCGACCAGTCGTGCGCCCGCATATGCGCGCCCATCTCGCCGCCGGCCGCCAGGAAGGCAAGTCCTGACGCTGCTGCCCGGTCGTCATCGGGAGAATGGCCGCGATCGGCTGACATGTCCTTGATAAAGGCCCTTACCCAGTATGGCCGCCATGTTCGCAGGCGTCCGGATGCTTGGCAATTCGAAGTTTCGGGCAATTCGAAGTTTCGTGTTCGAATTATTTTATTCGAACCGTCGGCGGCGGTTTTCGCATGGCTTTTTTGCCCTGATCGGCGGCTTAATCACGTCGCAGCGGCTGGGTCACGAAGGAGAATGACGATGAAGGAATCGGCAGGACAGCAGAAAAAAGTCGGCAAGGTCATGCATGAATTCAAGGAAGGCGAGTTGAAAAGCGGCAGCGGCGCCAAGGTCAAGTCGCGCAAACAGGCCGTCGCCATTGCCATGCACGAAGCGCATATCCCGAAAAAGGGCAGTACGCGTCACTAGAGAAGGAATCGGAACCGCGAATGAACGCGAATGAACGCGAATGAAAATAACTTACACTGGCCGGCTGCCGGGCATGAGTTGAGTTTGAATTCTTATTCGCGTTTATTCGCGTTCATTCGCGGTTCCAAATCTTCTAAAACTATCGAACGTAAATTTACTCTCGATACGGATCTTCAGCGTCGGGGTCGTCGGTCGTATGATATTCGTACCAGATGCCGTTCAGTACGCCCACCGCGACGGCCAGTCCGACGCCCAGTATCCAGGTAAAATACCACATGTGTTTGCTCCTCAATACAGATCGGGGTTGGTTTTGAGATGGCCCACGCCGACCCGGCCGAACAGGACCTTGTAGACCCAGGCGGTGTAGTAGAGGACCAGTGGCAGGAAGATCGCCGTGACGAATAACATGATGCCCAGGGTCATGTGCGAACTCGACGCCGTCCACACCAGCAGGCTCGAATGGGCGTCGGCTGAACTGGGCAGGATGATCGGGAACATCGACAGGCCAACGGTTGATATGATGCCGACGACGCCCAGCGATGAACTCAGGAAGGCCAAAAGACCCGACTTTATGCGCATGGCCAGGAAGGCGGCCAGCGGTCCGGCAAAGCCAAGCAGCGGCCCAGCCCACATCCACGGATATTTAGCGTAATTGTCCAGCCAGGCGCCGGCGGAAGGGATGACTTCGGCGCGGGTCGGGTTGGAGGGCCCCGCCGGCAGGACGTCCGCGACGACGTGGAAGCCCAGGTCCGTAAAACGGATGAAGACGTAACCGACAGCGAACAGGACGATGGTGGCAAGGGCCGCAAGCGATCCATAGCTCATGGCGCGATCGTGCAGGGGCCCTTTTTCGACCTTCATACCCAGCCAGGCGGCCCCTTGGGTGACCAGCATGGCGACCGAGGTCAGGCCGCACAGCAGGGTGAACGGCGTGAACAGCTTCAGCAGGCTCATAAAGGTGCCGCCGTCATAGGTGACGCGCAGGTCCGAGTCGAAACGGAACGGCGCGCCGGACAGGACATTGCCGACGGCGACGCCGAATACCAGGGCAGGAACCAGGCCGCCGGTGAACAGCGCCCAGTCCCAGTTGCGCCGCCATACCCTGCCCAGCCGTTTCGAGCGGTATTTGAACCCGACGGGTCGCAGGATCAGCGCCATCAGGACCAGGAACATGGCGAGATAGAAGCCGGAAAAGCTGACGGCATAGACGAAAGGCCAGGCGGCGAAAATGGCGGCGCCACCGACGATAAACCACACCTGATTGCCCTCCCATGTCGCGCCGACCGTATTGATGACGGCGCGGCGCTCAGCATCGTTTCGGCCGATAAACGGCATCAGCACCATGGCGCCCATGTCGAAGCCGTCCATGATGGCAAAGCCGATCAACAGCACGCCCAGAAGGCCCCACCAGATGACCCGCAAGGTCGGATAGTCGATAATCGGTTCCATTTTCTTCTCCGCTCAATTGCCGCGAGGCTCCTCGCATCAGCTCGGGCGCGCGGTCGCGCTTGCCAAGCCGCGAAGACGCGGTTTGGAGTTGCTTAGAATTTACTCTGCAGGGCCAATGACCGGCATGGCCGGATCGTCGGTCGGGCTGGTTTCCGGGTCGTGATGCATGCGGCCGAGCTTGGCTTCATAGGGTCCCTTCTTGATGGTCCTGATCATCAGGCCGATCTCGATCACCGCCATGACGCCATACATCACCGTGAAGCCCACTATGGTCAGCCAGATCTGCGTCCGGGTCAGGCTGGAGGCGCCCATGAAGGTCGGCAGGACACCGTCCACGGCCCATGGCTGGCGTCCGATCTCAGCCAGCACCCAGCCGGCTTCGATGGCGATCCACGGCAAGGGTATGGCCAGGATGCAAAGACCAAGAAACCACTTTGCCCGCACCTTGTCGAAAGTGACCATATAGAAGGCCAGGGCGAACAGGCCGATGAAGAAGAATCCCAGGCCGGCCATGGCGCGGAAGGTCCAGAACATGACCGGCACATTGGGAATGGTATCGTTGGCGGCTTTGAGGATGGTGGCGTCATCAGCGGTGCGCGGATCGGCGACATAACGCTTCAGCAGGAGGCCGTAGCCAAGGTCTGCCTTGTGGCTTTCGAATTCAGCACGCGCCGCGATGTCATTTGGATTGACCTTCAGGCGCTCGACGCCGTCATAGGCCACCATGCCTGAGCGGATGCGTCCTTCCGCCTTTTCGACCAGGTCCAGAATGCCGATAACCGGCTTATCCAGGCTACGCGTGGCGATCAGGCCCAGGACATAGGGAATCTTGACCTCGTAGTCGGTGCGCTGTTGCGCGACATTGGGGATACCGAACAGGGCGATGCCGGCCGGCGCCTTTTCCGTGTGCCACATCGATTCCAGGGCTGCCAGTTTCATCCTCTGGTTATCGGTCAGGGTGTAGCCCGACTCGTCACCCAGGACGACAACCGACAGGGCTGATGCCAGGCCAAAAGCTGCCGCCACCGCCATCGAGCGTTTCGCGACGCTTACCCACTTACCCTGCAACAGATAGATGGCCGAAACGCCCATCACAAAGACGGCCGCCAGAACGTAGCCGGCGCTGACGGTATGGACAAACTTGGCCTGGGCGACGGGGTTGAACAAGACCTCCATGAAGTTGCTCACCTCCATGCGCATGGTCGCCGGATTGAACTCGGCGCCGATCGGGTGCTGCATCCAGCCATTGGCGATCAGAATCCACAGGGCCGACAGATTGGTGCCGAGCGCGACCAGAAAGGTGACCATCAGGTGGGCGGGCTTGGAGAGCTTTTCCCAGCCAAAGAACATCAGGCCGACAAAGGTCGCTTCGAGGAAAAAGGCCATCAGGCCTTCGATGGCGAGGGGGGCACCAAAGATATCGCCGACATAGTGCGAATAATACGACCAGTTCATGCCGAACTCGAATTCCATGGTCAGGCCGGTGGCGACGCCGAGCACGAAGTTGATGCCGAACAGCATCCCCCAGAAGCGCGTGATGGTCCGCCATATCTCCTGACGCGTCAGGACATAGACGCTTTCCATGATGACTAGCATGAAGCTCAACCCCAGGGTCAGTGGCACGAACAGGAAGTGGTACATGGCCGTCAGGGCGAATTGCAGCCGTGACAGGTCGACGGTAGTGAAGTCCATGCTTGGCTCTTTCATCCTTGTGTCCCATTGGATGGGACAACATCTAAAATACGCTTCGCTGTTGCGGCAGCCTTGATGTAAATCAAAGCCTGTCGTGACAAAATCTCTCATGCCCGTCTTTGCCAGACCCAATCTTTGCCAAACCCAGTCTTTGCCAAACTATGGTCGCGCAACAAATCCATACAAATATTAGGGCCTTATTCTGACGCTCTCAACCGCCCAATTGTCGCACCCGAAACCCGATCCCTCTCCTGCCCAGATTCGCGCCCGCCTGGACTCCTGGGGACGCGATAGCGATGGGTCCGGTCGAGCTGGTACATGGTTGTCGCTGGCCGACAATCTGCTGGTGGTCGGCTTCGCCTGGGGGCTCAGTCACGCCGTGACCAATCTGGCCGGCCGCAATCCAGATCTTTCGTCCGTCCTTGCTCCGGCAGCCATCCTTGTGGTCGTCATGACGGCCAGGGCAGTGTTGGGCCTTTATGCTCATAGGCTTAATGTGAGGTCAGCACAACGAATCGTACGACGCATCCGGGGCGATTTCATGTCTCTCGCCCTCGCCGGACGTATCGATGCGCGCGCCAACGCGGCCGGGCTCAATACGCTGTTCGAAGACAGTGAGCAGCTCGAAGCCTATTATGCCCGCTTCCGCCCGGCAGAACTGCAGGCGCGGGTCTTGCCATTGCTGATCCTGGGTATCATTGCTAGCCACAGTTGGGTTGCCGCCGTTATTCTGGCGGCAACCCTGCTGCCGTTTGTCGCATTGATGGCGCTTCTGGGCATGAGCAATGCTGCAGAGGCGAAACGGCAGATGGATGCGCTGTCGCGGCTCTCCAACCTGCTGCTCGACCGTATACGCGCCTTGCCGCTCATTCTCGCCTTTGATGATGGACGGCGTCAGACCCAGACGGTCGGCCGCGCAGCCCACGACGTCGCCGAACGGACCCTGCGCGTGCTCAAGATTGCCTTCGTTACCTCGGCCGTTCTTGAGTTTTTCAGCGCGCTCAGCGTCGCCCTGATCGCCGTCTATTGCGGCTTCTACCTGCTGGGTGAATTGCCGTTCACGTCGCCGGAGCCCCTGACCTTCGCGACGGCCTTCTTCGTACTGGCACTGAGTCCGGAAATCTATGCCCCGATGCGCCGTCTGGCCGCCGCCTATCATGACCGCCAGGCGGCTATGGCGGCCACCGAAAGGCTGATGGCCATTGCCATAATGGACGCGCCTATCGCGGCGACAATAATGACGACGCCACCGGAGATCGTTTACGACAAGGTCGTTGTCTCCTTTGCCGACGATGCCGATTTTTGTATCGGGCCGGTCAGCTTCGCGTGTGCGCCGGGTTCCGTCACCTGCCTGTCGGGTGCGACGGGCTCCGGGAAGACGACCCTGCTGCGCCTTTTGCTCGAGCCCGGTCGGGCGGCGGGTGTGAGGGTCGATGGCCGGCACATCGGCCCAGATCATGACGTGTCTGGGCAAATTGCCTACGTTGCCCAGACACCGCCAATCCTCGCCGGAAGCCTGCGTGACAATTTGCGGCTGGCCAATCGCCATGCCGATGACGCCAGCGTGGCGGAAGCCGTTACACGTTTCGGCCTGGGAGACCTGATAAGTCGTCGCGAAGGCGGCCTGGACACAGTTTTGGACGATCGCGGCACCGGGCTGTCCGGTGGCGAGCGACGGCGCATCGGCCTGGCGCGCGCCTGGCTGAAGCCAGCCCTTGTGGTGCTTCTGGATGAGCCGTCGGCCGATCTCGACGCCGCGGCCGAAGACGAATTGATGGCCCTGCTGCCGGCGCTGTTCGAAGGGCGCACGGTTCTGCTTTGCAGCCATTCAGCGCGGCTGAAGGGCATGGCAGATCAGGTGATTGCCCTGTGACCGGTGATTTCAAGGCCATGTTCAATTCTCTGCGGCGCGGTTTTTCCGGCCGCCTCATACTGACTTCGGCGATGGCAGCCGGTGTGTCGGTCGCTGCGGTTGGGCTATTGGGTATGTCAGGCTGGTTCCTGACCGGCGCAGCCATCGCAGGCGCAGCCGGTCCGCTTGTCGCCCACGCCTTCAACTATCTCCTGCCGGCTGCGACCATCCGCTTCCTGGCGATCGCACGCACGGGACTGCGCTATGGTGAAAGGCTGGTCGGCCATGGCGTCGCCCTGCGCGTCATGGCGCAACTGAGACCGGCCCTGTTCGAACGCATGTTAAGCATCTCACCCGAAACCGTGTTGCGGCTGGGCCGCGGCGACGCTTCGAGTCGATTTGTCCAGGATGTCGGCACGATCGAAAACGGCCTGGTCATGCGCAGCGCAGCCTCTTCGGCCATAGCCGGAACTGTCATGGCTCTGGTTCTGGCGGGATTGGGATCGATGAGCGCTGCGGCTGTCCTGACCATGGGCATAGGTTTGAGCCTGGGCGGGGCGTTGTGGATTCACCGCCGGCTTCCCGTCCGGTCTAACGACAGTGAGAGCGAAACCGTCGCAGCCCTCAAGGGACGTTTCCAGGAATTGCTGACGATCATGCCGGATATCCGCACGGCCGATCCGCAAAACCGCTTCGACCTGGGGTTGGTACAGCTTGAGGACCAGCTTATGGCGGCGCGATCGCGCACCGTGTCCCGCGATACGGTGGCGCAGGCCTGGCTATTGTTCATGACCGGCATCTGCCTGGCCGGCATGGCTTTGGTGAGCCGCCATACTGCCCTGCCCGGCCTGGCCCTGGCCATGCTGGCAGCCAGCCAGGGTTTCGAAAGCCTGGGCGTTTACATCAAGGCGCTCGGCCAGAAGCACATTCAGGCCCAGGCGCAGACGCGTGTCGCCGCGCTTTACGATATGGGTGGCGCCAGCCCGCGCAAAGGCCTGGATCTGCGCAACGCCTTCTTCAGCCATGGTTCGCGGCGTTTTCAACTCGACGGAACTCTGCGACTGCGTATCGACGGGACTTCGGGAGCGGGCAAGACGCGGCTGATCGAAGGGCTGATCGGTCTGCGTGATCTTGCCGAACTGTCCGGCGTATTTGATGCCGGCCTGTTTGCGCTGGCGCCGCAGGACGCCGGCATACTGACCGGTTCGGTGCGTCACAACCTGACCATGGCCGGCACTGGCCTCAACGATGAGACACTGTGGGCGGCGCTCGACGATGCAGGACTTGGCGCGCGGATGCGAGCCCTTCCACGCCGCCTCGACACCTGGATCGGGGACGGCGGCATCACCTTGTCAGGCGGTGAGCGCAAGCGCCTGGCCCTGGCACGTGCCTATCTGCGCCAGGCGCCGGTTCTGATCCTCGACGAACCGACGGAAGGCCTGGATGCTGCCACCGAAGCCCTTGTGGTCCAGCGGCTGGAACATCGGCTGACACGGACCGGCCAGGGCCTGATCCTGATCAGTCACCGCGAAGCACCGCGTAGACTGGCGACCGATATCCTCGCCTTGCAATAACTACTGCTTTTTTACCGCAATCGGCGGCACAGTCCGGGTCAGCAATGCCCCGGGAGATCGCTATGGATATCGTCACGCCTCGCTCCGCCCCCCAAACCACTACGATGCCGCCACCGTCGGCGCCACGGAACATCGACGCGGAAAAGGTCGATGTCTATGTCTGGAAGCCGAAGGGACCTTTGATTGCCAAGACGCCCAAGGCGCCGCCGCCGCACGATCACGAGCCTTCGACGCCGATTGTGTCGCTGTCGTCCTCATCGCCGTCGTGGCCGCGCATATGGCGCGTCTTCCTGGCTGGCGCTATCATGGGCCTGGCGATTACCAAGGCGACCGAATTGCTGCTCAAACGCGACAAACCGGCCAAGACAGACTGATATGGCCTGAGCAGCACCTCTAGAGCGAAATGACTTTAGGTAGAATCGTCATTTCACTCCAATTGTTTGTTTTGCCGCGCAATTTAACCGAAAACGGGGCCGCCCGTGCGGTGGCATCCACTTTATCGGATTGCGCTCTAAAAAAACGGCGACGCAGGGGACCCGCGCCGCCGTAAGGTTCACCCCGTCCGCAGAGTCAGGGGTGGATCGCTGTGGGAGAGACGGCGGGCGTCCTTGAGGGGGTATCCGGCACGAGCAAGGTCGTTTTCGGTGCTATGGTCACCGTAATGCTCTTGCCGAACCGCGCATCGCCGGCTGTCGCGCCTTGCGCCGTAACCGTGATCGTCAAAGGCCGGTTGTAGCAATCGGCGACCTCATTCACCGTCAGCGCAATTGGAAAGCTCGCAAGATTTGCGGCAGGCGTGACCGCGCCCGTTCCACCGGTCAGGCAATTGGTACCCGCGGGCTGGCCGGCAATGCTATAGGCAAAGGTCTGGGCGGCGCGCGTTGCCTGGATCGGCGTCACCGTCAATTTATAATCCGAAACGGTGCGCCCGATATTGGGCAAGAAAAACGGGGCTGCGACCGATCGGACGCCGAACCCCGGTTGCGACTGGATGACGAGCCGTAGTTTGGCCGAGTCGGAGGTCGGGTTAAGGCTCAGATCGTAGCTATAGACTCCCACAAGGTCGCGCCAGGTGTCACGCGGCAAGGTCAGGGTCCCCAGGCGGCCGCTGAACGTATCGGCCGTGTCGGTAAAGCCCAGGACAGGCCCGCCATTGCTGGTCTGGCTCAGCGTGGTCGTCACCGTGGTGACCGGGAACTTGGCGGTGACCTTGCCGGTGCCCAGCCGGTCATAGGCGGCCAGGACAGGCTTGGTCCAGCAGTTGAACACCGCGCCGTCGCGCTGATTGGGCAGGGTAATGGTCAAGGTCGGCGGCGTGGCGGCGGTCAATTGCGTCCGTACGCCGTTTTCGTCGCCGCAATTGCCGACGGTCGCCTGAAAATCAGCACCATGTTCAAAGGCCGGGCGGTTCATCTGGGTATCGCAGGTCGCCCCCATAGCGCGGAAGTTCACGCAGGCCTGATTGGCGGTGGCACCCAGGAAATAGCCCTGGATAAAACAGGTCGATATTCCAGCCAGCAGGCGCTGGCTGCAGGTATTGCTGGCGGTTTGCAGCAACTGCGCATCATTGGCCTGACGTTCCGCCGCGGTCAGGGAAGCGCCATTGCTGAAATTGTCTTCTTCCCATTCGGCCTGAGCGACGACGATCGGAACGGCGCGGATGTCGAACTCTTCGCTGCCGATATGCAGCACGCCGGAATTGGCCGAGGTGACCTTCGGCAGGGTGATTTCGACGACGACCGAAGCGATATTGCCGCAGCCACGCGCGGAATTGACCACGCCGATGCGGCGATCGGTGATGGCGGCATGCGCCACCTCGCCGCCGACACCGGTTATGCCGCTGACACTGGCCTTGGGCGACAAGTCGATGCCCTGGCCATAGAATTCGAACGACTGGCTGCCGCTGCCGGAAAAGCGCATCACACCGTCGCCGGCGTGCCAGAAGGCGAACGGATTTCGTTCGTGGGGCTGGGCGCAGTTGCGATCGCTGTCACGCGGTGGCGCCATGGTTTCAGCGGCAAGGGCGGGCGCTGCGAACGCGGCAAGCACCAGGGTGATGAACGCGCAGACTACAGGTTTCATGATCAATCTCCGTTGATCCCCGCGGGTTGAAAGTCGGTAAGGTTCGGCGGGTTCGGGCCCGCTCTAAAAACTCAGGGCAGCAAAAGGTCGCCGAGGATTTCGCTTTCGTCGCGCGGCAGGTTGGGCCAGTCGAGCGTGGCGTCCCCTGCCCGGCCGCGCTTGAACAGACGCGAATGCGACAGCTGGGCGGTGATGGTGGTAAGGTCGCTGCCCGGCGCCACGACCGTGTCCCACAGCCCGACCAAGCGCTGCACGGCGTCCGGACGCGACCACGGCTGGGCATCCATGGCCTGGGCCGGGGCGGGCGTCACCAGGATCAGCACGGCGTCGCGCCGGTTGGTGGTCGAGCGGCGGTTGAACAGCGAGCCGACCACAGGCGCATGACCGATGCCCGGCGTCCGCGAGCTTGAGGAATCGCGCACGGCTTCCGACAGGCCCGAGAGGATCAGGGTCTTGCCGAATCCGACCTCGACAGTCGCGGTCACCGACTGGCGGAAGGTAATCAACGATTCGGCAAATGTGCCGACCTGGTCACCCGACAGGTAGGAGCGCGACACCTCGATGCGCAGCTTGGTCTTGTCGCCATTGATCTCGATCGGCGTGACGTGAACCGTCGTGCCGACATCGATGCTTTCCAGCGAACTGGTATTGACGCCGCCGACCGCGACGCGGGCGGTGCGTCCGACGAAGAAGTCCGAGGTTTCGCCGGCATAGGCGGTCAGCATGGGCCGCGCCACGACGCTGTAATACTGGCCGAAACGGTTGAACAGGTTGAGGCTGTAGGTCAGTTGCGGCAGGCTGATGGCGTCGGTGATGGTCCGGGTATAGGGCGAGATATCGGCGCCCTGTGACCGCGTGACGGACGACTGCGATTCATAACCGTATTGCAGCTTCAACCCGTCGAGCAGGTTCATGCCGACCGTGTCCTGCTGCATCGTCTGCGACAGGACGATGGCGACATCGACCGAGACCTGGTTGATCGGTTCGGGCGCGGCAAACGTGGCCTGTGACGGCGTGTCGCTGAAGCTGGTACGAACCAGATCCTCGACACGCGGCGCGGTCTCCGCCGCCGTATCGGGCGACATCAGCGCAAGGGTGCGGACCTGGGCGCGCGCCGTATCACCGTCGCCGATCGCCGCATAGGACAGGGCCGCCATGCGCACCGACGCCGTCGCGCCCTCGGCGTCCTGGGGCAGTTTCGCGGCACGGTCGGCCGCAACCGCCGCCAGCGCCGGGTCGCCGGCCCGATAGGCCGCCATTGACAGGGCCAGGAGCGCGCGGCCGTCCTGGGGCCGGGCCAACACCGCGCGAGCGAAATAGGATTCAGCCTCGGCATAACGACCACGACTGAACGCGGCCCGACCCGCGAGGACGCTGGCCCAATAGGCGTCCTGACCACTGCGCAGGGCCAGGTCGTAGCCGGCAGACGCCATGTCGAGCTTTTCCGGATCGCCGGCGGCCGCCTGCTCATAGGCCAGGGCCAGCAGGGTCTGGCGGTTGGGATCGGACGGGTTACGCGCCGCAGCATCGCCGAACCCGGCGATCGCATCGGCCATATCGCCGGCTTTCAGCGCCTGGGCCGCGCGGGCCATGACCGACATATCACCTCCGGCCGCCGTCAGGCCGGGCGCCGGCGTTTGCGCCGTGCAGGCGCTCAGGCAGACGAGGCCTGTTGTCAGAAGCAGACTTGCCAGCTTGCCGGCCATAGCGCTCTCCATTGCAATATGCCGGCGTTCCTAACGCGTCCGCGGCCTGTGCCGCCATCCCGCGATTAAGGGGTGTACAGGCACGGTGACTTGCCGGATAAATGCGATCATGCCTGACGCCCGTCCCAGCCGTATTGGAATCGTCGAGGACGATCCGGTCATCCGCCAGCATCTGGGGCGAATCTTCGCCACCGCGCCCGATTTCGTGCTTGAAGGCGAGGCGGGATCTCTGGCCGAAGGCCGGGAGCTCATCCGTCGTCCGCTCGATCTGCTGGTGCTCGACCTGGGCCTCGAAGACGGCAGCGGCCTGGATCTGATCGGCGAGGCCCTGGCCTGCGCGCCGCCACCGCGCATCCTGGTCCTGACCGTCTTCGGCGACGAGACCAGCGTGATGAGCGCCCTGGCGCGCGGCGCCGACGGCTACCTCCTCAAGGACAGTGCCGACGATGACCTGATCGACCATGTGCGCCAGACTTTGAACGGCGGTTCTCCCATCAGCGCCTCAGTCGCCGCCTATCTGCTGCGCCACCTGCGCAACCAGACCGTCCCCGAACCGGAAGCGCCCCACGAAAGCCTGGAAGACGCCAATCTGACGACGCGCGAACTGGAACTGCTGCAGCTTCTGGCCAAGGGACTGAGCAACAAGGAAGTCGCGCTGGCGCTGGAGATTTCGCACTATACGGTGGGCGATCATATCAAGGCCATCTACCGCAAGCTGGCCGTGCGATCGCGCGGCGAAGCGGTTTTCGAGGCGGTCCATCGCGGCCTGATCCGCCAATGACGGGCGACCGCCCATGGTGGAAGAGTGGCATAGCGCAGCTGATCCTGACCATGGTCGTGATCCAGGGCCTGTTCTGGGCAACCCTGATCGTCATCGGCGAAACGCCGCACGAACACGCCTTCATGAAATCCTACGAGGTGCAGGATATCTATGTCCGGCAACTTCCGGGACTGACACCCGACTTCGCGGCCCGTGACCCGAAAACGCGCCAGACCTTCCCGTTCCTGCCTGGTCCCTGTTACCAGGGCTACAAAAGTCCGGCCTATCAGATCAGTTTCGACGTCACGGCCAATACCTACGTCAACTGGGGCCTCTATGTGCCCTGGATTTCGGACAATTTCGAAGCCTATATCAATGGTCGCCTGATCGCCACGCCACGCGGCCAGTTCTCGCTGGCACCCAGCCGCGAGGAGCGGAGACCTTACCTGATCGGCATTCCCGGCGACCTGATGCAGCCGGGCGTCAACCGCGTCGACATAGTGGTGACGCGCACCGGCTGCACACCCTATGTCGAGACGGCCTATTTCGGCCCGCTGGAACCGTTCAAGGCCTACGAGCACCACATGCTGCTGCTTGGGCACTATGTGCCGATCGTGACGGCGGTGGCGGGCGCCCTGGTCGCCCTGGTCGCCCTGTGCCTGCTGCCGATATCGGGCTACAGCTCGTTGTTCACCAGCCTGGCCGCCTTCATGATCTGCCTCAGCCTGCGCGCCTATGCCTTCGTGTGGGCCGGCAATGGCATCGAATATACCAGCTTCTTTTCCCTCGTTTATGCCATCCACTATCTCAGCCTGGCGACGGCAGCCTTTTTCGTCCAGGCCTGGACGGGCCAGCCCGCTTGGCACCGGGCGTGGTTTTGGGGGCTCCTTGCCGTCTTCTGTGCAGCCCTGGCCGCGGTCCTGTTCAGCCACGGCGAGCTTTACGACCTGGTCATGAACCTGCTCAACCCCATCTCCGTCATCGGCCTGACCGCCTATACCGTGTGGAGCCTGTGGCAATTCGCCCGGGTGCGTCCGCGTGAAGCCGGCGGCGCCATCATTGTCGCCTCCCTGTTCATGGCGTCGGAACTCTACGATGCCTTCGTCGTCGTCTTCCATGCCCGGCGGTTTATCGATGCCGCCTATTACCTGCCGATGGTACTGATCGCTGCCGTGGCCGGGCATCTGGTGGTGCGCGGCTACAAGCTCTATCGCGAGGCCGACGCGGCGCGGACCAATCTGGCGCTGCAGGTGGCTCAGAAGGAAGGCGAGATCCGCGACTCCTACGCCAGGCTGCGCGAACAGGAACAGTTGAACGCCATCCATACCGAACGCCAGCGGTTGATCCGCGACATGCATGACGGCATCGGCGGCCAGTTGGTCAGCCTGATGCTGCAGCTGAAAGGGCCCGATGTGCCGCAGGATCGCATCCGCCAGCAGGTCCAGGCGGCGATCGACGACCTGCGCCTGATCATCGACTCGATGGACAGCGTCGGAGATTCCCTCGACGTGGCGCTCGCTATCTTCCGTGAGCGGATGCAGCCTCGACTGAAGGCGGCCGGCATCACCCTGGACTGGCAGAACCGGCTGGATGGCAATCTCCAGGGTTTCCGGCCGCAGGAGATTCTGCACATCTACCGCATCCTGCAGGAAGGCATGACCAATATCCTGAAATATGCCGAAGCGACGCGCGTGAGCCTGACCCTGGCGCCGGAAGGCGGGATGATCCGCATCGCCTTGCGTGACAACGGTCGCGGGTTCGATACGGCTACGACGCGGAACGGCGGCCGCGGGCTCAACAACATGCAGAAACGGGCGCGCCTGCTGGGGTCAGACCTGACCGTCACAAGCGCACCCGAGGGCACCGAGTTAAGTTTTGCGGTGAAGCGCCCTGATTAGCGGGCGTGCGGCACGTTTGTCTGCTTGCCGGACTTATGGAAGGCGCCGGCCGGCAGGTCGACATCGTCCTTCATCTCCTGCTTGGCGGCATCCATTTCCTTGGCGAGCTTGGTGGCTTCGTGACTGCTCAGGTATTTTTTCGCCTTCTTCCACACGTCGCCCTCCTCTTCCTCGACATGGTGGGAAACCGCGTGCTTGAACTCGCCGAAGGTCTCGATCCACAGTTCGTCGTCGACGGATAAGGTGCTCAGCTTGTCGAGATACTGGCGGACCTCATCGTGTTCGTGCTCGGCGTGTTCCATCTGTTCCTCGACCGCCTGGGCGCGGGTCGCGTCCTCGATCGCCTTGTAGAAGGTCTGTTCCTCGCTGCCGAGGTGGAGGATCAGCTCTGTACGGATGGTCTCGAACAGGGTCTGGCGCTCGGCGGGATCGCGGCTGTCGACCACCTGCTGCATGAGGCCGGCGACTTTTTCGTGGTCTTTCCTGATATAGCTGTAGATATCCATGGCCTGGTCCTTTTGGAATTGGGTGAGGTGTCCCGCCGGATGCGGGACTATCTCAGGGACCGGATAAGATCGATATGGGTGGAGGCGCGCCGGTTATAAACACCTCGTAAGCCCCTGTACGCGTTATACAGTCTCAGGATCCGCCAGGGCGTCGCTGTTGATAATGTGTTCCGAACCAATCAGGCTGGCGATCAGTTCCAGCGCCATGTCGTGGTAGCGGTAGGCCTTGTCGCTGGCGCACAGGTCGGCAATGACCCACGGCCGGACATCGGACTCGACCAGATCAAGGACGGTTTTCAACACACAGGCTTCAGTGGCGATGCCGGTGACATAGACCTCGTCGGCCTTCCAATGGGCCAGCAGGCGGCGCAGCTCCGGTGTGACGCAACTGTACAGCGGACGCTCGATCATCACCGCGTCGTTGCGCGCTGAAATGGCCAGCTTCGTCTCCTCGCTCTCCGGCGCCAGTTTGCAATATTTCAGGATACGGCGAAACGGTGACGGGTCGGGATTGTGAAAGCGCGTGAAGACGACCTTGTCGAAGGTATATTGCAGGCTTTCGATCGGCTCCAGTATGTGCTCGGAGGCCTCGGTTACGAAACCCTTTTGCGCATCGATCACGATCAGTACCTTGCCGTCGACGGCTGGCGACGTGTCCGGGGCATCTTTGGGCATGGGCTCTCCTTTGCTCGGAAAGCCGTAGCTAGGCCTTTGCGCGTAATGTTTCGATCCGGATTGGGTACCGGATTTATCGGAAGCGACGCCGGAACCGGTGCCAATCCACCGGCTCCGGCATTCCGATCAGACGCGATTGCCCATAAGGACCTCGGCGATCTGGATGGCGTTGAGTGCCGCGCCCTTGCGCAGGTTGTCGCCCGTCACGAACAGGGCCAGGCCGTGTTCGACCGTCGGATCGCTGCGGACGCGGCCGACAAAAACCGGGTCCTGGCCCGTGGCCGTCAGGGGATTGGGGGCCTGGGTGACGACGACACCGGGCGCCTTCGCCAGCAGGTCCAGCGCCGTGGCGACGGAGATTTCGCGTTCGAACTCGGCATTGATCGACAAGGAATGGCCGGTAAAGACGGGCACACGGACACAGGTGCCCGACACCGGCAGCCCGGGGATGTCCAAAATCCGGCGGCTTTCGTCGCGCAGCTTGTTTTCCTCTTCGGTATAGCCGTCCTCGCCGAGTATATAGTTCAGCGGCACGACGTTGAAGGCAATGGGCGCCACCCACTTTTCCGGCGCAGGAAAAGCAATGGCGTCGCCGCTGCGCGCCAGGCCGGCAATGTCTCCGCTGGCGGCGCGGACCTGGGCTTCCAGTTCGCGGATGCCTGCAAGGCCGCCACCCGATACCGCCTGATAGGTGCTCACCGTCAGGCGCTTCAGGCCGGCGGCGTCATGCAGCGGCTTCAGGGCCGGCATGGCGGCCATGGTCGTGCAATTGGGATTGGCGATAATGCCCTTGGGGATGGAGGCGAGCGCGTGGGGATTAACCTCGGCAACGACCAGGGGCACCTCAGGATCGTCGCGCCAGGCGGACGAGTTGTCGATGACGATGGCGCCGGCGGCCGCAACCTTCGGCGCCAATGCGCGTGAGGTCGAACCGCCGGCGGAAAAGAAGACAAGATCGAGGCCGGCATAGTCGGCCATGGCGGCGTCTTCGACGACGATGTCCTTATCGCCCCAGGTAATAGAGGTGCCGGCCGAGCGCGACGAGGCGAACAGGCGCAGAGACTTGAGCGGAAAATTGCGCTCAAGCAAAAGGGCGCGCATCATCTCGCCGACCAGTCCGGTCGCGCCGACGATACCGACATTGGGTTCTGAGGGAAAATCGGAATTCATAGGTTGCGTCTCCTGTATGTGCGGAGGCGCGGGTATCTGCCGATCAGGTGAGCCGGCCCCGCGCTTCGGCGGGGCTGATCTCGGATTGTCGCGCTCTAAACCCTGCGCACACCCGAACACGCCCCGCCGCAGCGGGTTGTTTTCAGGCTTGTCATTGGGGTCATCAAAGCGGACATGGCGAAGGCTATTATGGGCGAATACGGCGGATGTCAACTGTGACGGTCCGCGCTGGAACCTATCGCTAAACATTACGTCTGGCCGCTGATGCACCGAGACGACAGTAGGATTCATCCACAGATTACACAGATTACACAGATTAAGAAAGCAGGATATTTTTCAGTGACTTATCCGAAACATCGAGAGAACATCTGAAACCTGAAAGGCGCTTTGCGCCCTGAATTGTCGATTACCGGCAATTTGCCTCAGCATGGAGCTCTGAAAAATCGCCCTCTTAATCTGCGTAATCTGCGTTCCAAAAAACGGAAGGCGCCACAAACGCAGCGCTTTCCGGCAATCGAGCGCGATATTAGCTCGCCGCAACCAAAGGCGCGTGCGCCTGAGCCAGGGCGGCGCGAAGGGTGGCGAAGTCGATCGGCTTGGTCAGGTGCAGGTCGAAGCCGGCGTCGAGCGCACGGCGCTGGTCAGCTTCGCGACCATAACCGGTCAGCGCAATGACATAGGTTCCGGCCAGTTTCGGATCGTCGCGGATCTTGCGGATGATCTGGTATCCATCCATGACCGGCAGGCCGATATCGCACAGGATAACCGACGGTCCGAAGCTGTAGGCCATGTCGAGCCCTGTCATGGCATCGTGGGCCATCTCGACCTCGTGGCCTTCGTGCATCAGCAGCATGCGCGCGCTTTCGGCGGCATCGACATTGTCTTCGATAACCAGGATACGCAAGCTGTCCGCGGTATTGACGGCCGGACGGTCCGTGTTCTGCGCCGCAGCCGCCGACATGGCCAAAGGCAGGCTGATACGGAATTCGGCGCCACGATTGAGTCCCTCGCTCGACGCCTCGACCATGCCACTGTGCAATTGCACCAGGCCCTTGACCAGGGCCAGCCCCAGGCCAAGGCCGCCGCGCGACCGGTCCAGCCCCTGATCCGCCTGGCGGAAGACATCGAAAACGTGGCACAGCATGGCGGGCTCGATGCCGATGCCGGTATCGGACACACTGACCCGCGCCAGATTTTGCGGCGAGACGTCGACGCGCAGGGTGATCAGGCCGTGGGCCTGGCTGAACTTGTTGGCATTGTGCAGCAGGTTGCCGACCACCTGGAGCAGGCGTGTCGGATCGCCATCGACCCAGACCGGGGTCTCGGGCGTGACCAGTTTCAGGCTGACATTGTTGGCGTCGATCAGGCTGCGATAGTCCTCGGCCGTCTGGCGGACGATTTCGTTCAGGTCGCAGCGTTCGGTGCGCAGCAGAATCTTGCCGTGCGCAAGGCGCGTCGCATCGAGCAGATCGTCGATCAGCCGGCCCATATGCTTGACCTGGCGGTCCATGGTGTCGCGCACTGTGGTGATACGCGCATCACCCGGCGGCAGCAGCTTTTGCAGTTGCAGGCAGTTGTAGATCGGTCCCAGCGGATTGCGCAGTTCGTGGGCCAGCATACCGAGGAATTCGTCCTTGCGTCGGTCAGCTTCGCGGATCTGCTCCATCAGCATGACGTTTTCCAGCGCAACGCCGGCGCGGTAGGCCAGGTCGACGGCAAGCGGGCTGATCACCGGACGGAGCTCACGCGAGCCCAGGACCAGGACCCCGCGGCCGTGGCCCTGCACCATCAGCGGCAATATCTGGGCATAGGCCATGGCGCCGCCCACCAGGTCCTGAAACAGGGCGGGGCGGCCGTCGGTCATGACGCGGGTGACGGCGGGTTCCAACCGGTCGAGGACGTCGGGACTGGGCGTCATGCGGCCTTCGCTGTCGGCCCATTCGATTCGATCGACGTCGTTGCCAGCCCTCTCGTGGCCGGACACGTCGCTGCGCACCCAGACCAGAGCAGCATCGGCGATATCGGGCACCGGCAATTGAACCAGGGTACGCATGAAGTCCCAGCGGTTTTGCGACCGCGCCAAGGCATCGCTGACCTGGGCCAGGAAGGCGAAGCTGCGCGCGGCCTCCTCTGCCGCTTCGCGGCGCGCCCGTTCCTCGGCCTGCAGCGCGGCCTGCCTGCGCATCTGCGACAGCTCGATAAATACCTTGACCTTGGCCTTCAACACCTCGGGCACGATCGGCGTCGGCAGATAGTCGACGGCGCCCGAGGCATAGCCCTGGCTGATGCTCATCTCGTCCGTAAAGGCGGTCAGGAAAATGATCGGGGTCGACGCCGATTTGCGCCGTTTGCGGATCAGTTCGGCGGTCTCGAAGCCGTTCATGGTCGGCATGTTGACGTCGAGCAGGATGACCGCGAAGTCGTGCTTGAGCACCAGTTTCAGCGCCTCCTCGCCCGACGACGCCGTGACCAGGGTCTGGCCCAACTCCTCGAGGATCGAGATATAGACCATCAGATTGGCGCGACGATCGTCGACCAGAAGGATTGTTTCCGTCTTCGGTTGAACGGGTTCCACGACCATCAGCGGTGCAGCCAGGCGCGCAGAACGGTAATCATCTGCTCGGAATCGACGGGCTTCGACAGGTAATCCCAAGCCCCGGCCTCGATGCATTTTTCGCGGTCGCCCTTCATCGCCTTGGCGGTAACGGCGACGATGGGCAGGTTCTTCAGCCGTGACACCTTGCGGATTTCCTGGATGGTTTCCATGCCGTCCATTTCAGGCATCATGATATCCATCAGCACGATATCGATCTCGGGATCGTCCATCAGGATATTGATGGCGTCGCGCCCGTTGTCGGCAGAGACGATATTCATATTGTGCTCTTCCAGGACACTGGTCAGGGCGAAGATGTTGCGCGCGTCATCGTCGACAATCAGCACCTTCTTGTCGACCAGCAACTTGTTCGACTGGTGCAGGTCGAAGAGGATCGACTGCGCGCCTTCGGGCAGGCTGTCGACGCGGCGGTGCAGATGAAGGGTCAGGACGTCGAGCAGCCGGTCGGCCGAATGCACAACACTGACCGGGAAGGCCTGGGCCAGGCGGCGAACGGCATTCTCGTCGAGTTCGGCGTCGCCAAACAGGATGACCGGGATACGGCCGGCAATGACCCCCGCCGCATCACCCTGCTGGATCAGGTCTTCGATCACCTCCGGCGCCGGAGAGCCGATAATGATGGCGTCCATGGACTGTTTGCGCAGCTTTTTGACCGCTTCCGCCGAGGTCTTGGCGGTTACGATGTCTATACCGTCGATAGCCAGCGGACCCGTGATGGCGTCACGGCGATCGGCGGCGCCTTCAACGACCAGCACGCGACGTGTCTGGCGATTAAGGTAGTCGGCCAGAGAGCCCAGCAGGTCGTCCAGTACCTCGTGCTTCTGGATCGGCTTGGTGACGAAGCTGAGCGCACCCGACGTCAGGGCGCGATCGCGCGATTCATCGGTCGAAATGATGCAGATCGGGATATGGCGCGTCGCCATATCGTTCTTCAGCCGCTCCATGACGCGCCAGCCCTGCATGTCGGGCAGGTGAATATCGAGCAGGATGCAACCGGGCTTATAGTCGTGGGTCAGGGCCAGGGCGGCGGCGCCCAGCGAGGTGACCAGGCCCTTGAAGCCTTTTTCACGCGCCACATCGAGCAGGAAGCGGGCAAAGCCCAGGTCGTTCTCGACAATCAGCACCACGGCGTCGCCGGGCTGGATGAAGGCGCGATCGTCGCCGACTTCGTTGGCCAGGGTTTCGGGGAGCGAAGTATCCGACTGGGGCTCGGGCGCCAGCTCAAGGGTATGGGATGCCAGGGCCAGCCGGGTCACGGCCGGCAGTTCGGTGCGGGCCATGGCCTCCGTCAGGGCCTTGTTGCGGCGCTGGGCATAGGTCGCCGGCAGGTACAGGGTGAAGGTCGAACCGCGGCCGGGCACCGACATCAGGCGGATTTCGCCGCCCAGCAGACGGGCCAGTTCGCGCGAGATGGCCAGGCCCAGGCCGGTGCCGCCGTACTTGCGGCTGGTCGAACCATCGGCCTGCTGGAAGGCTTCGAAAATGATCATCTGCTTGTCGGCGGCGATGCCGATGCCGGTGTCGGTGACCGAGAACGCCAGGACTTCGGGGGCGCGGTTGAGGTCTTCGTTGTCCGAAGACCAGCCACTGATCGCCGGCTCGACCGACAGGGTAACACGCCCCTGATGGGTAAATTTGAAGGCGTTGGACAGCAGGTTCTTGATGATCTGCTGCAGGCGCTTGGCGTCGGTGAACATCGAACGTGGCAGGCGGGAATCGAAACCGACCTGGAAATCGATATTCTTCGATTCCGCCATGTGATTGAAGGTTCGCTTGACGTAGCCGTTGAGGTCGTCGAGGCGCAATTCGCCGCTTTCGACCACCACAGTGCCGGATTCGATCTTCGACAGGTCGAGAATGTCGTTGATCAGCATCAGCAGGTCGGTGCCCGACGAATGGATGGTCTTTGCCGAATCCGTCTGTTTCGGCGTCAGGTTGCCTTCCGGATTCTTGGTCAGCTGGTCGGACAGGATGAGCAGCGAATTCAGCGGCGTGCGCAGTTCGTGCGACATATTGGCGAGGAATTCCGACTTATATTTCGACGTCAGGGCCAGCTGTTTGGCCTTGTCTTCCAGTTCCTGACGGGCCTGTTCGACTTCGGAATTCTTGCGTTCGACCTCGTGGTTCTGCTGGGCCAGCAGGCGGGCTTTTTCCTGCAGGGCTTCGTTGGTCTGTTGCAGTTCTTCCTGGCGGGTCTGGAGCTGTTGCGCCAGGGACTGCGACTGGGTCAGCAGGTCTTCGGTCCGCATATTGGCTTCGATGGTGTTGAGCACGATGCCGATCGATTCCGTCAGCTGGTCGAGCAGGGCCTGGTGGGACGGGTTGAAGCCTTCGAAGGAGGCCAGTTCCAGTACGCCCTTGGCCTCGCCTTCGAAGATCAGCGGCAGGACCATCACCGAACGCGGCGGCGCCGAACCGAGGCCCGACGAGATCGACAGCATATAGTCGTCAGGCAGGTTGTTGAGCACGATCTTGCGCTTTTCGACGGCGCATTGGCCCAGGACGCCGGCGCCTATATCGATCTGCTTGCCGATGTCGGTCATGCCCTTGGAGGCGAAATTGGCCAGCAAGGTCAGTTTCTGGTTATCGTTGCGGTTATCGAGGACGTAGAATTCGGCCTGCTGGGCGCTGACGACGGGACACAGTTCCGACAGGACCATGCGGCCGACGGCGGTCAGGTCGCGCTGGCCCTGCAACATGCGGGAGAATTTGGCCAGGTTGGTTTTCAGCCAGTCCTGTTCGGTGTTTTTCTGCGTCGTGTCACGCAGGTTGCGGATCATTTCGTTGATATTGTCCTTCAGCACCGCGACCTCGCCTTGCGCGTCGACGGTGATGGACCGCGTCAGGTCGCCCTTGGTCACTGCGGTGGCCACTTCGGCTATGGCGCGGACCTGCGTGGTCAGGTTGGCGGCCAGCTGGTTGACGTTCTCGGTCAGGCCCTTCCACGTGCCGGAGGCGCCCGGCACCTTGGCCTGGCCGCCCAACTGGCCTTCGACGCCCACTTCGCGGGCCACGGTCGTCACCTGGTCGGCGAAGGTGGCGAGTGTGTCGATCATGCTGTTGATGGTGTCGGCCAGTTCGGCGATTTCACCCTTCGCTTCCACGGTCAGTTTGCGTTTCAGCTCGCCGTTGGCGACCGAGGTCACGACCTTGGCGATGCCGCGCACCTGGCTGGTCAGGTTGTCGGCCATCATGTTCACCGAGTCGGTCAGGTCCTTCCAGGTGCCGGACACGCCCTCGACCCGCGCCTGGCCGCCCAGCTTGCCTTCGGTGCCGACTTCCTTGGCGACCCGAGTCACTTCGGAGGCAAACGAACGCAGCTGGTCCACCATGGTGTTGACGGTGTTTTTCAGTTCGAGGATTTCGCCCTTCACGTCGACGGTGATCTTTTTCGACAGGTCGCCGGCGGCCACAGCCTTGGTGACGTCGGCGATGTTACGCACCTGACCGGTCAGGTTGCCGGCCATGGAGTTCACCGAGTCGGTCAGGTCCTTCCAGGTACCGGCCACGCCCTGCACGTCGGCCTGGCCGCCCAGCTTGCCTTCGGTGCCGACTTCGCGCGCCACCCGCGTCACTTCGGAAGCGAAGGAGGACAGCTGATCGACCATGGTGTTGATGGTGTCTTTCAGCTCAAGGATTTCGCCCTTAACGTCGACGGTGATCTTGCGCTTCAGCTCGCCATTGGCGATGGCGGTCGTCACGTCGGCGATGTTACGCACCTGGGCGGTCAGGTTCGACGCCATGAAGTTCACCGAGTCGGTCAAGTCCTTCCACGTACCGGCCACACCGCGCACCTCGGCCTGGCCACCCAGTTTGCCTTCGGTACCGACTTCGCGCGCCACGCGGGTAACTTCGGCGGCGAACGAGTTGAGCTGGTCCACCATGGCATTGATGGTGTCCTTCAGTTCAAGGATTTCGCCCTTCACGTCGACGGTGATCTTTTTCGACAGGTCGCCGGCGGCCACGGCCTTGGTGACGTCGGCAATGTTACGCACCTGGCCGGTCAGGTTACCGGCCATCATGTTCACCGAGTCGGTCAGGTCCTTCCATGTACCGGCGACGCCGCGCACTTCAGCCTGGCCGCCCAGCTTGCCTTCGGTGCCGACTTCGCGCGCCACCCGCGTCACTTCCGAGGCGAAGGACGACAGCTGGTCCACCATGGTGTTGACGGTGTTCTTCAGTTCTAGGATTTCGCCCTTCACGTCGACGGTGATCTTTTTCGACAGGTCGCCGGCGGCCACGGCCTTGGTGACGTCGGCGATGTTACGCACTTGGCCGGTCAAGTTGCCGGCCATCGAGTTCACCGAGTCGGTGAGATCCTTCCACGTACCGGCCACGCCCTTCACGTCGGCCTGGCCGCCCAGCTTGCCTTCGGTGCCGACTTCGCGCGCCACCCGCGTCACTTCGGCGGCGAACGAGTTGAGCTGGTCCACCATGGCGTTGACCGTGTCTTTCAGCTCGAGGATTTCGCCCTTAACATCGACGGTGATTTTCTTGGAAAGGTCGCCGTTGGCCACGGCGGTCGTCACGTCGGCGATGTTACGCACCTGGCCGGTGAGGTTCCCGGCCATCATGTTCACCGAGTCGGTCAGGTCCTTCCAGGTGCCGGCCACGCCGCGCACCTCGGCCTGGCCACCCAGCTTGCCTTCGGTGCCGACTTCGCGCGCCACCCGCGTCACTTCGGCGGCGAACGAGTTGAGCTGGTCCACCATGGCGTTGACCGTGTCTTTCAGCTCGAGAATTTCGCCCTTAACGTCGACGGTGATCTTGCGCGACAGGTCGCCATTGGCCACGGCCGTCGTCACCTGGGCGATGTTACGCACCTGTGAGGTCAGGTTGCCGGCCATCGAGTTCACCGAGTCGGTCAGGTCCTTCCACGTACCGGACACGCCTTCGACCTTGGCCTGGCCGCCCAGCTTGCCTTCAGTGCCGACTTCGCGCGCCACCCGCGTAACTTCGGAAGCGAACGAACGCAGCTGGTCCACCATGGTGTTGATGGTGTTTTTCAGTTCGAGGATTTCGCCCTTCACGTCGACGGTAATCTTTTTCGACAGGTCGCCATTGGCCACGGCGGTCGTCACTTCGGCGATGTTACGCACCTGGGAGGTCAGGTTGCCGGCCATGGAGTTCACCGAGTCGGTCAGGTCCTTCCAGGTCCCGGACACGCCTTCGACCTTGGCCTGGCCGCCCAGCTTGCCTTCGGTACCGACTTCGCGCGCCACCCGCGTCACTTCGGCAGCGAACGAGCCCAGCTGATCGACCATGGTATTGATGGTCTTGGCCGTGCGCAGGAATTCACCCTGCAACGGGCGGTCATCGATTTTCAGCGCCATGGTCTTGCTGAGGTCGCCCTCGGCCACGGCGCCGATCACCCGGGCGGTTTCGGTCGTCGGATGGACCAGGTCGTCGATCAGGTCGTTGACGGACTCGACAGAGCCGCGCCAAAAACCCGAAACGGTCCCGAGGTCGAGGCGTTGCGACAGCTTGCCTTCCTTGCCGACCGATTTGCTGAGGCGGCCCAGTTCGGCGGCGAGGCGTTCGTTCAATTCGACAACTTCGTTGAAGGCGTCGGCGACCTTGCCGGCGACCCCCGTCCATTCGACGGGCAGGCGGACATCGGCCTGGCCCTTGCGCAGGGCTGTGAGGACATGGAGGAGGGCAGCCATCTCGCCTCCCTCTTTCGCCGGTTCTTCGGCCAGTTCAAGGACGGCATCTAAGGGCGCCATGGGGATTTCCTGTCTGTAAGGAACGGCGTTTATGTAATTTTTATGGGAGAAAATAAGGCGCAATTCGGCCGTACGGCCCCCAACACTCAGAATTATGGCGCAGCGGATAAGCGCGCCATAACGTCTTTGGTGCGGTTTATAAAGAAGCCATAAGGAGAGCGGTGAGGCAGGCCAAAACGCGCAACCGCCATGCGCCGTCGTGCCCTCCGGGCTAAATGAATGTTCCTACATTGCTACAATGTGGCGGTACAGCAACACCGAAAAAATCAATTAAAACAAAAGCCTGAATTCAAGCTCATCAAGAAGATTGGTCACTTGTACAACAGGGATATTCTGCCATTCCTTGGACCAAGCCTGGCGCGACCGGGCATTATGGCAAAACCCCAAGAGGAAACATGTTCGTAAAATCCCGTCTGCTTATCTCTGCCGCCGGCCTCGTGATGGCCACCGCGTGGGCCTGCGCCGCGCATGCCGAAGACAGCCTGAGTGCGGCCATCGCGGCG
Source organism: Asticcacaulis sp. P2_C5 (assembly GCF_056404555.1). NCBI lineage: Bacteria > Pseudomonadati > Pseudomonadota > Alphaproteobacteria > Caulobacterales > Caulobacteraceae > Asticcacaulis > Asticcacaulis sp. P2_C5. The sequence goes on along the minus strand of NZ_JBFUDU010000005.1, from coordinate 22,162 downwards.
TCAAAGCCTATCGTGGAGTCCAATCTTCGGCTGGAAACGGTAAATCTCCAGGGCGCCGCGAACAAGGCCGAGGCCCTGACCTTGCGCACGCGCCTCGGCTTCCAGACGGGCAGTTTCAAACACGTCTCTGCCCTGATCGAGCTGGAAAACACCTCACCACTGATTGACAACTACAATTCGAGCGTCAACGGCAAGACCCAGTATCCCAATGTCAACGACCCGTCGGTGATGGAACTGAACCGCGCCCAGATCACCTGGGCGCCGGATAAGGTGACAGCCGTGACCCTGGGCCGCCAGCGCATAGTCCTCGATGACGCGCGCTTTGTCGGCACAGCCGGCTGGCGCCAGGACGAGCAGACCTTCGACGCCGTGCGCCTGGATACCGGCAAAGGCAAGTTCAAGGTGACGGCAGCCTATCTTTCGCGCGTCAACCGCGTCATCGGCGACGAGAAGGACTGGCACTCCAATAGCTGGTTGTTCAATGCCAGCTACGATTTCGCACCGGCGCTGAAGCTGACAGCCTTCGACTACAGCCTGCGCTTTACCACGGCGGCGAAGTCCCCGACGGCCGCCGACGCCGCCAATGCCCGCGCCTCCTCCGTCGATATTGCCGGCGTGCGCGCCGCCGGCAGCCGCAAGCACGCCAATGGCAATATCGGCTATGTGGCGCAGTTTGCCAGCGAAACCGACGGCCATGGCAATCCCAAGGATTTCCGCCTCAGCGAGACCATGTTCGAGGTCAATGGCAGTTACAAGCTCCTGACCGGCCGGATCAACTACGAATCTTTGGGTGGTAATGGAACGGTCGGCTTTGTCGCTCCGTTGGCGAGCCCGCATCCCTTCGAGGGCTTTGCCGACGCTTTTTCGGGCACCGGCGGCAACAAGACGTTTGTCGACGGCCTCACGGACCTGTCGGGCAGCCTGACCGTCAACCTGCCGGGCAAGCTCAAGCCGGCCCTGACCCTGGTTCACCATGACTTCGGCACGACCCATAACCGGCGCGATCTCGGCGACGAATGGGATGCCGTCGCTACCGTCGCCCTGACCCCGAAGATCAGCCTGATGTTGAAATATGCCGACTATCAGCGCGACGACCCCACCGCCCCGGCCTCACGGAAAAAGACCTGGATCGCCGTGCAGTACAAATACTAAACGACTGTGGCGATAGGGCCGGGACGGAATTTTCCAAGCTGCAATGACGCTTAATCATTGCAGCTTGGCAAGGGCGACCGCCCGCCCGAGCTTATGCGAGGAGCCATGCGGCGCTTGAGCTAAAAAATGCTAGAAACCGCCGCCCGGCCCCATGCCGCCACCACCGCCCGGACCGCCGCCACCGGGGCCGCCCCAGTTGCCGCGGCCGCCCTGCCATTGGCCTTGACCTCGATTGGGGCCATTCTGGTCCTGCTGGCCCTGCGAGGCACCGCCCAGGATGTAGGACAGGCCGACATAGAAGGTCGGCGAACTGACGCTGCGCGTCGAGATGCTGTAGATATTAGCCGTGTCCGTGACGCTCGTGTTCTTGCCGGTGCGGAACGGATCGTTGACCGTCACCGTCAGGGCCGTCTTCGGATTGATCTGGTGACGATAGGACAGGTTGCCCATCGAGAAGGGCGAGCGGTAGCCCTGGCCTGTCAGCTGGCGGCCAGACGAGAACATGCCGAGCTGGACCTTGTCCTTCGGCGTGATCTGGTAGTCGATGCTGCCGCGTCCGCGCAGGGTCGTACCCGACTGCTTGCCGCCATTGGGCGTGTTCAGTTCTTCGACGCCCAGATTGCCGTTGAAACTGAGGCTCAGTTTCGTGCCGATCTTGTTGTTGAAGTTGAATTCGACGCCGCCGGATTGACCTTCGCCCAGGTTTTGCTTGGTCGTCGTGATGACGCCCGGGCTGCTGAAGAAGCTGACATCGGTGATCTGGTTGGTCGATTTGCGGTAGTAGCCGCGCAGTTGCCACGACAGCTGTTGCTTTTGATATTCGTAGCCCAGCTCGAAGCTGTCGCTTTCCGACGGCTTCAGGTCGGGATTGCCCGCCGACAGGTTCTGGGCGTCGACAAAGACGACATAGGGATTGAGGTCCTGCGGATTGGGACGGCGCAGCCGGTGCGAATAGGAGAAGCGCAGCTTGGCGTTATCCGACAGGGTATAGGTCGCAAAGGCGCTGGGCACCAGCTTGGTGTAGTTGGTGTTGCCGGTCGTGTGGGTCGTCAACTGACGCGTCGTCAGGTCGATGGTTTCCGAGCGCAGGCCGCCCTGGACGATCCATTTTTCGCCGATCGGCTGCTGGAAGGTGATGTAGGCGGCGTTGAGGATCTGCTTGTAGGCAAAATCATTGTTCAGCGACGCATTGCCCTGGCAGCGCGGATCGTTGGCCGCCAGATTGACGCAGTCCGGCAGGACGGAGGTGTTGATGAAGTGGTTGTCGTCGATCGTCGTCTGGGTGCCGAGCGACAGCTGGCCGTCGCCGACATTGCGGGCATAGTCGATGCTGAACACCCCTGTGCCAGTGCGCGAAGTCGAGGTCTTCAGGTCGTTGAAGTCATCCTTGCCGGCCAGCGCATAGTCATTGACGCTGGCGCTCGTATTGCCGCCGTTCGACGTGCTGACACGCAGGTCGAATTTCAGGGTTTCTGCCGGCTGGTCGCCGGTATGATCCCAGTGGAAGGTGGCAGAAGTATCCTCGCGGTCGCCCTCACCCGTCGAATTGCGGACGTAATCGACCGGGCCGTTGATATCGAAACCCTGGTAGGTATTCAGGCTTTCGTTGTCGAAGGTCCGCTTGCCGTAGCCCAGCTGGGTGCTGACTGTGTCGATGTCGCTGATGACGTAATCGACCCCGCCATTGAGCGACAGATTGTCGAAATGGTTTTCGGACAGGCCGGATTGATTGTTATCGGCAATGACAACGCCATTGCTATCGAAACGCTGCTGGGTCGAGGTGCTGCGGCTGTCGCGGCCATCGTGGCGGAAGCTGGCGCCGCCGCTCAAGGTCAGCTTGCCGGTATTGCGCGATCCGGAAAAGGTCGCGTTATAGCGGCCCTGGCTGCCGGCATTGACGATGATCGTGCCCGAGGCGCCGGGGCGACGGTTTTTCTTCATGACGATATTGATGATGCCGCCCGTGCCTTCGGCGCTGAACTGGGCGCCGGGGTTGTTCATCACCTCGATCGAGTCGATGTCGCCGCTGCCCATGGACTGCAGGGTGGCGGCGCGATTATCGCCCTTCATCATGGCCGAGGGCTTACCGTCGACATAGACCTGGACGCTCGACTGTCCGCGCAGAGTGACATTGCCTTCCGGGTCGACATTGACCGACGGCACCTTGTTGAGCGCGTCGGCGGCCGTGCCGGTCTGGGCGTCGATATCGCTCTTGGTATCATAGACCTGACGATCGATCCGGTTCTGCGCCTTCTTGCCCTGAATGGTCACGGTCGTGGCATCGGCGGGCGCGTCGCCGGGCTTAGCATCGGGCTTGGCGTCAGCCGGCGGCGCCTGCGTCGTGGCCGGCGGCGGCGGGGCGTCCTGCGCGGATGCCGACATGGGGGCCGCCATGGTGCCCACCAGGCCCAGCAGCATCAAGCCATACAGGCCAGTCGCCATGCGGCGGATCGAGGGTCGCGTCGGGGTGTTTGTCATGCGTATGTTTCTCACGGCAGCGTGCGCTGGGAATTGTCGGATTAAATAACGTTTGTGCGCCGCAAAACCGTCTGTGGGGTTGCGAGAATTATCGGGCCATATAAAGGCCGGCTGGCAACACGGGCGTAATAGATGGCAAGCGTTGCCTAAATGCCGCGCCCAGCTTCTCAATATTTGAGATCAGCGTGCCTCGATCAGGGCTTCAGGCTGGCCAGATAGGCGATCAGCCTGGCGCGTTTGATGTCGTCCTTGACCGCAACCGTCATTTTCGTGCCGGGCTTGACCTGTTGCGGCGCGGCCAGGAAGGTCGACAGCTTGTCCTTGCTCCAGACCTCACCGGCGGCGTTGTCCGCCTTCAGCGTCGCCGAATAGGTGAAGCCGGGCGCCGAACCGACCTTGCGGCCGACAAGGCCGAACAGGTTGGGGCCCATGCCGTTCTTCTGGTCCGGCGTGACCTTGTGGCAGGCGCTGCACATCTGCTTGTAGACGAGTTGGCCATCGGCAATATCGTCGGCCAGGACCGGTGCGGCTGCAAGTGCCAGCAGGCCAGTCATCGCGGAAAAACAGATTTTCGTCAGGGTCAAGGAAAGCGCTCCGGATCACGTTTTTGCGGTTCATGACCACACGGCCAATCTTCACCACAAAGGATGGACGTTTTTAAGGCAATGCGCTACGCCTTTTCGAAAATGCGACGGGAGACGTGATCATGGCCTACAGTCTGAAGATTAACGGGCAGATTCGCGAGGTTGATGTCGATCCCGACATGCCGTTGCTGTGGGTCCTGCGCGACGAACTGCACCTGATGGGCACCAAGTTCGGCTGCGGCATGGCGCAATGCGGCGCCTGCACCGTGCATGTCGATGGCGAGGCGACACGGGCCTGTATCACACCGGTGTCGTCGCTGGACGGCGCGGCCATCACCACGATCGAGGGAATCGGCGCAACGCCTCTGGGCGCCAAGGTCCAGCAGGCCTGGCTGGATGTCGACGTCATCCAGTGCGGCTATTGCCAGGCCGGCCAGATCATGAGCGCCACCGCCCTGCTCAACGCCAATCCCAAGCCGAGCGACACCGAGATCGACGACGCCATGGAAGGCAATATCTGCCGCTGCGCCACCTATACCCGCATCCGCACCGCCATCAAGACGGCCGCCGGACTGCCGGTCACCGATACGCGGGAGGGCTGATCATGGACGACAGTTTTAAAGCTTCACCCCAGCCTTCCCGACGTCTTTTCCTGACCGCCGGCGCCGCTGTGGGCGGTGGACTTTTGCTTGGCTTTTCGGTGGGTACGGGGGCGGCACAGCCGGCTGCCGCCACCTTGGGCAACTTCGTGCGTATCGGCCATGACGGCACAGTGACCCTCATCGCCAAGAATCCGGAAATCGGCCAGGGCATCAAGACCATGCTGCCGATGCTGATCGCCGAGGAGCTCGACGTCGACTGGGCTCAGGTGCAGATCGAACAGGCCGATGGCAACAAGGCGAAATACGGCGAGCAATATGCCGGCGGCAGCATGGCGACGTCCGAGAACTGGCTGCCCATGCGCCAGGTCGGCGCAGCGGCGCGTCACATGCTGGTGACGGCTGCGGCGCAAAAATGGGGTGTTGCGGCAGCAAGCTGTACGACCAGGGCCGGTTTCGTTCTGAACGGCGGACGCAAGCTGAGCTATGGCGACCTGGCCGGTGACGCAGCGAAACTGACACCACCCGACCCGGCGACGCTGAAATTGAAGGACCCGGCGCAATTTCAATTGATCGGCAAGCCGCGCAAGGGGTTTGACAGTCCGAAGATCGTTGAGGGCAAGCCGATCTTCGGTATCGACGTGACCGTACCGGGCATGGTCTGTGCCGCCTATGTGCGCGCGCCAGTCTTCGGCGCCAAGATCGTTTCGGCCGATCTCGACGCCGTCAAGGCGATGAAGGGGGTCAAGGACGCCTTCATCCTGAAGGGCGCAGACTGGGGCAATGACGCCATGCACGGGCTAAAGGACGGCGTCGCCATCCTGGCCAGCAACTGGTGGTACGCCAACCGGGCGCGCGAGGCGTTGAACATCGTGTGGGATGACACGTCGGGCAAGGGTCACAGCACAGCGGCATATCTCGACACGGCACGCGGGCTGCTCGACAAGCCGCCCATCAAGTCGGCCAATGAGCACGGCGATTTCGACACCGCCATGGCAACGGCGAAAACCAAGCTTAAGGCCGATTACACCGTTCCCTTCCTGGCTCATGCCACGCTGGAGCCGCAGAACTGCACCGTATCGGTCACGGGTGACAAGGCCGAGATCTGGGCGCCGACCCAGTTACCCGACGAAGGCGCCAAGCTGGTAGGCAAGGCGTTGGGCATCCCACCCGAAAACGTTACCGTCCATATGATCCGTTGCGGCGGCGGCTTCGGGCGGCGGCTGGAAAACGACTATATGGTCGAGGCGGCCGTGATCGCCCAACGGGCCGGCATGCCGGTCAAGCTGGTCTGGTCGCGCGAAGACGACGTCACCCACGACTATTACCGTCCGGGTGCGATCTATCGCATGGAGGCAGGCATCGACGCGGACGGAAAGCTCAGCGCCTATCGCAACCATGTGATTTCTTTCACCCGCGGGGGCCAGATCGCCCAGGGCAGCGAGGTCGATCATGGCGCCTTCGCGACACAGCTGACTGACAATGTGCGCACGGGCGAATCCTATATCGAAACGCCGGTGACGACGGGCTATCTGCGCGCCCCGATCAGCAATGCCGTAGCCTTTGCGACCGAGAGCTTTATCGACGAAATCGCCCATGCCGCCGGCCAGGACCCAATTGCCGCACGTCTGGCCCATATCGACCGACATGAAAAGATTCAGCCCTATACCGGCGCTAAAAACAGCTGGGGCTATAATCCGCAGCGGATGCGCAGCGTGCTGCAGATCGTGGCCGAGCGATCCGGCTGGGGCAAGACCAAGCTGGCCAAGGGATACGGCATGGGGGTCGCCTGCTATTTCAGCCATCAGGGCTACTTTGCCGAGGTGGCCAAGATCGCGGTCCGCGACGGCAATGTCCGTGTACTGAAGGTCTGGGTCGTCGGCGATATCGGCTCGACCATCATCAATCCGCTGCACGCCGAAAACACGGTCCAGGGCGCAGTGATCGACGGCATCGGCGAGATGTTCGGCGAGGTCACCTTTGCCGACGGGGCGGCCGAACAGAGCAATTTCGACACCTTCCCGCTGCTGCGCATGCCCGAAGCGCCGAAGGTCGATGTGTTTTTCCACACGACCGAATTCAGCCCGACGGGCCTGGGCGAACCGGCCCTGCCACCGGTCATTCCGGCGGTGACCAACGCCATCTTCGCCGCGACGGGCCAACGTATCCGCGACCTGCCAATACGTTCAGAGACTTTGGCCGGGACGTTGGCTTGATTGTACCGCCGACCGAGTATCGCGATTTCGTGTTGTCGGACTGGTTGGCGTGGCGGCGCGAAGGCAAAGCGTGCGCCCTGCTGACCTTGGTCAAGGCCGACGGCGCCTCGCCGCGCCCCGTCGGCAGCCAGATGGCGGTCTGCGAGGACGGCCGCAGTGTCGGCCTGATCAGCGGCGGCTGCATCGAGCGGACGCTGGTGCTCGACGCCATGGCGGCGATGCAGACCGGGCGAAACCATGTCGAGCGCTACGGCGAAGGGTCGCGGTTCAAGGATCTGCGCCTGCCATGCGGATCGGGGATCGATATCCATTTCGACGTGACTATGGATGTTAAGCGTGTGGAATCTGTGCTTATGGATCTTGGCCAGCGCTGGGAGACATCTCTGGACCTTGATCTTGGCGATAAGGTCTTTACACAGAACTACCGTCCCCCCCTTTACTTGAAGTTATTTGGGCAAGGTGCAATTGTCCAATGCACGGCGCGGATGGCGCATGAACTCGAGATGAAAATCGCTATACATACGCCAGACGACGAAACCCTGGACAGGCTAAAAACTGATGGCTTCCTTGCCTTGCCGTTGGTCGACTTTTTTCGTTGGGATTTCCCTACTGATGCCATTTTCGACCGATTTTCTGCTGTTCTGACACTGTTCCACGATCACGATCGCGAACCCGAGATTCTTGCGCGGGCACTCAGGTCCGAAGCTCTTTATATAGGCGCACTGGGTAGCCGGACGGCGCAGACCAGCCGCTTGAGAACTTTAAAGCAGCAGGGCTTTTCGGACGATGATCTGGCACGCATTCACGGTCCGGTCGGGCTCGATATCGGCGCGGCGACACCACCGGAAATCGCCCTGTCGGCCCTGGCGGAGATCGTGGCATGTTACCGAAAACAGCTGTAATCGTCCTGGCAGCAGGATTGTCGACGCGTTTCGGCCCCGCCGACAAGCTGCTGGCCGAGTTGCACGGCAAGCCGGTCGTGGCGCGTGTGCTCGACACGGTACGGACGCTCGGTTTGGGGCAGCGGATTGTTGTGACGCGGGAGAACAGCCCTGTCATCAGCCTGGCGAGCGACTTCGACGTGGTGATCAATCCGCAGCCCGAAGCCGGCATGGGTCGTTCACTGGCGCTGGGCGTTCAGGCGATCGAAGATGATATCGAGGCTGTGTTTATCGCACTGGGCGATATGCCGTTTGTCGAACCGTCTGCGTATCATGCGATGTTAACAGCGTTCGAAGCTAACGAGACGGACATCGTGGTACCGGTTTATGAGGGCCAACAAGGTCACCCTGTAATGTTCGGCCGTGCCTGTTTCGCCAGTCTGCGCCAGCTTGACGGACCCGCCGGCGCGCGCGCGATCATGGCCAGTTTTCGCGTATGGCAGGTCGAGCTGGCGGGCTCGGGCGGGTTGGTCGATCTGGATACGCCGGTTGATCTTGAACGCTCAGCGGAGAGTTTTGGAACCGCGAATGAACGCGAATAAGCGCGAATAGGTCATGGTTCATTTGGCCGGGATGCCGATGCAGGCCAACCCTTAATTATTCGCGCTTATTCGCGTTCATTCGCGGTTCCAAAATTCTTTCACGTCAGATAGGCCGCCCCCTCCGCCTCGGCGGTTTCGGGGATCAGGGCCAGGTTGGCGGTTGCTGAAAGCGCCCATTGCGAGGCGCCGTTGGTCGATATCGTCGGGTCCTCGTCGACCGGATGCAACACGTCGGAACCGGCAATATGCGTCGTTGACGGCTTCAGACTGGTCGAACGCCCTTCGCCCTTGAACAGTTCGCGCCAGGCTCGGCGGGCAAGGGCTTCGTCTTTCAACTCATGCGCCGCATAGGCGGTAAAGCGCGAATGGGCCTCGACCAGTGACCGCCCCTTGGGCGCCGGAACGCCCAGGAAGGCCGCTAACTCGGCGTCGGAGGCGTTGTAGTATTTGCAGTAGTCGAGCCAGACCTTTTTGTAGGCCGGCACATCGAGCAGGGCCAACAGTTCGACGTGCATTTCGAACACGCCGAAGACGCCGTTGAGGTGCGAGACCTCGGCCTTGTCGCCCTTGCCCAAGAACTTGCCGGTTTTCAGGTCCATCGGTGCACCCCCGGCGAACCAGCCGTATTTCATGGTGGCGATCGAGTTCATGCCGGCCAGGATGCGGTCGCGCCATTTGGGATCGCCCGTCCGCTCCCATTCGGTAAACCAGGCGGCGAGAAACGCTCCCCAACTGGTGCCGAAGGCGCAATCGACCGTCCCCGGGATGCGTTCGCGGATGCCATAACCGCTGCCGCCGGCGGCGCCGACCTTGCGTTCGATAAACACCGTCGTCAGGGTATTTTCGGAGTCTGTCAGGTCGCGCATCAAATCACCGACCCGGTCGTCCGCCGTCAGGTAATAGTAGAACCGGCGGTAGGCGGCCTGGGAGACACGCGGTTGTTTTGAGGAATCGCTGAACGACTGGACGGCGTGGCGGCTGCCGAAGCCCTTCCATGGTCCCAGATGATAGACATCGGCCTCCCCCGTCTGGCGCGTCATGGCCTCGGCCATGCGGAATACGTCGGCGCGACCGGTGCGCAGATAGCCGTACCACATCATCATGTCGGACGAGAGTTCGGAATTGTCCCAGGCGAAGCCGCCGATGTCGTAGCGCCAGGCGTGACGGTCGCCGTCATAGGTGTGCATGACGTCGCCATAGTTCCAGAAACCGTACCAGCGCTGCTGTTCGATCTGGCTGAGATAGTAGTCGAGCTGGTAGCTCAGGCGATTTTCCAGCGCGGCCTTCACCGGGGTCGTGGTGTCGGGCAGGCTCCAGGCACCGAAGACACCGGCCAGGTGCAGGCGTTCCGGCGACACGGTCAGGCGCGGCGCCGTGGCGGTCGCGATCGCCATTTGGGCCAGGCGCGGACGCTCGGGCGTGGCCGGCAGCGCCCACAACATCAACTCGGTCGTGCGGGCGATGCCGTAGGCCTTGTCGTAACCAGGCTCGTAATCCTCATAGGTGATGTCGAGACCCTTGTTCTGGGCCTCGTAGGTATCCATGCCCCAGACCGGGCGGTACGAGCGCAGGTCCATGGCCGGCGCGTCGGGCGACCAGAACCAGGCCGTCACCGTGGCGTCGTCGGACGCAGCGCCGCGGACATCGAGGCGGGTGGCGGCACGTTGCCAGAAGTCCTTCAGGCCCAGGGCTACACCTCCACCCGTCGCGCCGCCGGCATAGACAACACCCGAAGCGCGGCGGTCGCCGATGACGTCGATCCACGCCTGTCCCGGTACGGTGCGCTTGCGGATATGGTAGCCGTCGGCGCTCGACTGCGACAGGGTGAAGTCACCCCACGGCGGGATATAGGGCAGGCCCTTGACGACGGCCGGGGCCATGCCGGACATGTCCGGTACGGCGCGGCCGGCGACCTGGGCGTCCTTGAAGGGCTTGCCCGGATCGCGGCGCAGGCCGGTCAGCGGCCGGACCGCCTCGCCCCACACGCCCCCCTCTTCACCTGGAAAGACCTGGCCGGTAAAGCGGACATGGCGGTTATAGAGCTCGTCCGACATCGGTACATGAGCGGTCAGGCCGAGGCCGCGGATAAAGTCGTGGTCAGCGTCGCCGTCCCAGACAAAGCTGTGAACGATTCGCAGGGATTCCGCATCGGCATGGGCGTAGAGCCGCACGGTAAAGGGCAGCCATTTCCGTGTACCGTCCGAATGGTGTCCATCGAGCCGAATGACGGCGCGGACGGGACCGGACTGCTCGATGGTCGCCTTGATCGTCTGGCCGGTATAGCGCGTCTGGTGGACGGCATCGGCGTCATCGAGCCCGGCATTGTCCTGGGCCAGGACGGTCAGGGCGACGGGCCCCATGACCGACCTGCCGGCAACCGTGGCACCCGAGATCAGCGCCGGGCCAGAGGTCGGTATCGTCCATTGGTGATCGCCGCATGTCACGAGTATAGCATCGCCGGCGGCCCTGGCCGTGACGGCATTGGCCGGGGCTGTCGCGGTACCGGGCGCCAGGCGCCAGGATTTGGCGGGCGTGGCCGTCGCCGCCGTAGCGTGGCCCGACCATTTCAAAGATCCGTCGGGCCAGAAGGCGATCGGCCACGACTGCACAGCCAGATCACCAGTCTCCGACGTCATGGCAAGGCTGGACTTGGCGGACAGCACGCCTTGCGGCCACGGCACGCCGAAGGTCGATCCTTCGCTGAAACCTGGCGCTTCTCCGTCGAGCCAGATCACGGACGTGTCGGGCGTGGGGACTTTTGCCGGTTTGGCGTTGCCTGGCAAGGCGGTCGCAACGGCCAGGGCGGCGGCGGAGACCAGAAGCTGGCGGCGGGAAACATCGGAATGGGCCATGGCGTCCTCGCAAATTGCCTCCCCAAAAAAAAGACGCCAGCCCCGGGTCGGGTGGGCTGGCGTCGATAGAGCGAACTCAGGGAGGAAGTTACGCTTGAAGTCTTTGTTTGCCGCGCAATTTAACCGAAAAGTGCACAATAACTGGCGTGGCACTTTTCGGATTGCGCGGTGGCTTAATGACGGTAGGTGAAGCCCCAGGTCACGCGGTAGCCGGCATAGCCCGTTTCGAGGATCGACGGCGCGCCGCTGGCATAGGTGTTGTAGATACCCTGGTCCTTCTGGACCGCCTGCTTGGTGATGTTGTTGGCCTGGAAGAAGACTTCCAGTTCCGGACGCAGTTTGTGGCTGACCTTGAAGTCGACATAGTCGGTCTTGGCGCGGAAGTTCGGCGCACCCGGGTTATAGGGCAGGCGAACATTGGTATAGCCTTCGCCGTAGTAGTTGTTGGCACTGTTGGCACCGCAGGACGCGATACAGTCGAAGAACAGGTCGCGCGATTGCAGGGCCAGGCGGGCATTGGTCGTGCCGTCGTCATACCACAGCGACAAGTTGCCGTAGTAGCTCGACTCACCGGCGGGCGGCAGGGCGTCACCCGTGTTCGGGTCACGGATCGGCACCGATGACGACGAGTGGAGGGTCGAATAGTTGCCGTCGACGCCGAGATACTTGAAGTACCAGGGCAGGAAGGTCAAAGCCGCCTTGAAGGCGTATTCCTGACCGTGACGAACAAAGCCGGGCGCGTTGAAATAGGTCGAGTAGGCGAATTCCCGGTTTTCGACGGACTGGCCGGTGACCGGATCGACAGCGCCCGTGCCGGCCAGCAGATGGCCGTTGCTGACGCCGCGCAGCACGCCCGCGCCCGTCTTGATGTCGTTCTTGAACAGGCCGACCGAGAACTGCATGTCACGGTTCGGATACCATTCCAGGCTCCAATTGTGGTTGTTCGACTGGAAGGGCTTCAGGGCGGGGTTGCCGAAGTTACCGCAGCCGGCGTCGACCGGGCTGCCGTCGGTGGCGGTTGCACCATCGAAACGCTGGTCGAAGGTACAGTTGCCGGCGGGCAGCAGCTGCCCGATTGGCGGACGGGCGACAACGCGCGCGGCGTAGTAGCGCGCCACCAGCTTGTCCGGGATGACCCACAGATTGTAGTTGTAGCTGGGCATCCAGTCCGTAGTGTGGTTGGACACGGTGACAAAGGCCGAAGCGGCGACCGTTGTGATGTTGGCGGCATTGTCGGTCGTCGATGAATTACAATTCGCCGAGTTGCGGCACGACTTGTTCGTCAGGGTAATGTAACCCGCACCATCGACATCGGTCTTGACCATGCGCGTGCCAACATTGCCGTTGAAGACCATGTTGAACGGAAGGTTCTGTTCGAACTCGATCATCCAGTAGGCGGCGGTCGTCTTTTCGGACGAGCTGCTGAATGGCATATTGTACGTCTTGCCGTCACTGGCCGTACAGACCTTCAGGCATTCGAAGTTATAATGGGCCAGAGGATCGCCCCCTGCCGAATAGGCCGGATTGGTCGACGCCTGCGAAACCAGACCATACAGCTTTTCGACATCAATCTGCGACCAGCCATCGAACAGGTTGCCGCGGTCGGGATAGCCGGCAAAGAACTGGTTCCACGCTGGCGCAAAAACCTGACCGACCAGGGCCTGGAAGTCGGCCTGGTGCAGGGTCATGACGCCTTCATCGGCAGTGCCCAGATTGGTGCTGGCGAGATAACCGTAGTTACATGGCAGGGCGCCGGGAGCCGTGGACGGTTCGCAGGCCCGCAGCGAACCGCGCAGGGTTTGCCGTGGCAGGATCACCGGCGCGACATAGCCGGCCGTACCGTAAGGCGTGGTGCCGAGGTGCGTGTTTTCCGGTGCGATGGTGATACCGCCGCCGCTCCAGCCCTTTTGCTGATCGTCGCGCATTTGCATGCCGACTTGAAGGTTCTGAATGAAGGGCAGCTTGTCGGTGAAGTCGTACTTGACGTCGAGCTTCATTGTCTTGGTTTCGGTGTCGTTCTCACGCGGCGACCATTGCAGGCCGACAGCGGCGCCGGTCAGGGGCTGTTGGGCGATGGTGTAGGCGCCCAACTGGCCCGGCACGCCCGGATCCGTACCCGTCGGTGTGATCGCATTGCGGTTGGCTGTGGCCGGACGGATGATCGAGTACAAGGCCGGATTAGTCTGATCCAGTCCCGCCGGCAGGGTATAGCCCCAGAGACCCGACGTATCGTCGAAGCTCATCAGCGCCTTGCCGTAGGTGTAGCTCAGATTGGTGCGCTTGTCATAACGGGTGTATTTCGACTTGGCGTCACCGGCCAGGAAGTCGATACTGAGACGATCGTGACGGAAGTTCGCTCCGAACGACAGATATGTCGACGAAATGTCGTTTGTGTTGTGGATCTGGTCGGTATTGATATTGCCGTCGGATATTTCGGCCTGGATGACATGGTGATTGGCGTCGACCACCAGAGTCGCTGGGTTGACGTTGACAACAGCGCCGCGAACGGCGCTGGCCGTGGTAGTGCCCAAAGTACTGACACCATCATAGAGATAATAGCCGGAGCCTGGCGCGGCAGCACGCACACCGGCCGTATCGATAAAGGCGACACCGTTATAGGTCGGGGTGCTGACGGTTACAGGATTGACGTTGATGCCGCCTTCGGAAAAGGTCAGCTGATTGTCGTCGACGTGGCGCTTGTTCATATTGAACTTGGCATAGACCGTCAGATCCGCATTGACCCGGTAATCGGCGCGCAAATCCAAGGTCTGGCGGTGTTCGGCCTGGCGGCGGACGAAGTAACGGACCAATGAGGGCGAATAGTCGTTCCACTGGTTCAGGCAGGTTTGAAGTTCGGCTGTGCGCTGCGCCGTAGTCGCTGTAGCCCCCGCGATGATCGGGAACATGGTGTAGCAGTCGGCCTTGGTCGCGGCGCTGGCCGACTTGGTCAGCAGGCTGAGCGGCGTTTCCGCGCTGTTGGCAAACACGGTCGTTGCCAGCGGATCGGTCGACGACAGGGTCGACGGATTGAAGGTGAAGGTCTTGTTCGGCGAATTGTCGAAGTCGAAGGCCGCCGTGCCGGTCGTGAAGCCCGAACCTGCGGGGTTATTGCCGCGCGCCAGGCCCTGGTTGCCGCTGGTGGAATTCTGGACCGCGTTGTTGTCGTTAACGACTGACGAGTCCGAATAGTTGATCATCACGCCGAGGCGGTCATTGAGGAACTTGCGCGTCGCAATGAAGTTATATTCACCCGTCGAATCCTTGCCGAGCGAATTGTAGGTACGATCGGCCCGGAACGAGACGAAGGGCTTTTTGAAGTCGAGCGGCGTGCGCGAGGTAATGATGATGCTGCCGCCGAGGCCGCCCTCGGTCATGGCCGCGGTTGAGCCCTTGACGACGTCGACGCTCTTGATCAGGTCGGCGGGAAACTCCTGGAAGGTCTTGCCGCGACCATCCGAACCACCGCCGAAAGCCAGGTTGTTGGTGGTCGAGGTGTTTTGGACGCCCAGGCCGTCGAGTTCGACATTGGTCTGGCCTGATGTCGCGCCGCGCAGGGCCACTTCGCCGCCTTCATTGAAGTCGCCGCGATCCAGCGCCACACCGGCAATACGCGAAATGGCTTCGCCGATATTCTTGTCCGGGAACTTGCCGACGTCTTCAGCAATGATCGAGTCCGTCGCCGTCTTGGCGCGCTTCTTGCGATCGATCGACGAGCGCTGTGAAGCGCGCGTGCCGATAACGACAACCTCGGTCGGTTCGTCCGCCTTCGCAGCGGCCGCGTCGCCGGTGGCCTGATCCTGGGCCTGGGCCTGCGAGGCGCCAAAACCAGCAAAGGCCGCGATCATGGCCAATGCCGTTCCACGACGGAGAATATTGTTGAACCCGTAATGCTTTACCATGTGTTCCCTCCTGGCGTTGCCGGATGCGGCGACGCTGTAATCTGAGACGCAGAGGATACGCATAGGCACCTCCCCAGTTTTACGCTTCCCGTTTGTCGAGCTCCTGTACCGGTCTCGATCTTGATGGCCATCCTCCATGATTGAATTTGACAAGTCAAGCCAAGAGCCGCTTAATTATGCCATAATTGGGCACCCAGCGATCATTTCTCGACACAAAAGTAGCACAAATAACACATTTTCAGTAACCTTCATCATCGCCAAAATGCCACATACTAGCATTTTTTCTCATTTTTCGGGAACTGGCGAGCGAGGTTGAATTGGCGATAACTTTACCCAAAATATTGTTTTTATTATAGAATACTCAGAATTTTAACCCTGTGCGGCATAGCATTTACCGCATGCAAGGCGAAATTTGACACCGGTCGCACCCCCAAAGCCGTCTATCCGCGCTTAATGCGCAGATTTCGATCATTCTCGAGCAAACCCGTCTACGCACCTGCAACCGACCGACAAAAAGAGCGGCGAATATGCGGGTTGGTGACCCGGCCATTCGCCGCTCATATGCTGCAATGCGATAAAATGATTATCGATTTTGATCGATATTTATCATAACGGTCGCCAAGTTCACGCTGACTTGGCGATTTCGACGGCATAGACATGGATGGGGCCATGCATGTTGGAGCGGAAGACGATCCACTTGCCGTCCGGCGAGAAGTGCAGGTTCGGTTCTGTGCGATAGTCGTGGGTTGCCATATTGACCAGCTTCTCCGAGCGCAGAACACCGGGGCGGATCAGGTCGGCGGCATTGGGCGCGCTGACGCCCAGGTCTTCGATGATTTCGGGATGGAAGAGGTAGATCCATTTGCCATCCGCGGCGTGGGCAACCATCTCGGAGTCGCCGCCATCACCGGCGAACAGGGTGCCGTCCTTCGAGACGTTGAAATGGACCGACCATTCATTGCGCTCCATGTGGAACCAGCGTCGCGCGCCGCTTTTCAGATCGTACTCGGCCAGCCAGAAGTCTTCGCCGCGCGGCAATTGCAGGTCATAGAGGATCTTGCCGCCGTCCCAGTTAAAGAACTCATGGCCAGCGATTTCCATGTTCATGGTCCGCGGATGTATCAGGCGGTTGCCGGTGCCATCACTGCGCACGGTCCAGATCCGATCGACCATATGCCACGGCCCTTCGTGGCAGTACATGATCTGGTTCGGATCGGTCGGCGAGAACTGGACGTGGTTGAGCCAGTCGGTCGAGGCGACCAGGACCTTGCGTTCGCCAGTCTTGATGTTGATGGTGAAGACCTCCATCGGCACCTGGGCGGCGAGGCGGTCAGCCATGCGGACCTCCTTGGCGGCGGCGAAGCTGAGCGGCTTGCCGTCAGGTCCGACCGCATTATAGCCGCCGTCGGTATTGGCCACCTTGGGGCCCGGCTGCAAAGGTACCTGGCGCGTCGCCCAGGTGCCGACCATCAGGGTATCGTCGGCATTGACCGAGGCGATATAGCCATGGTCGACTGTAGCGATCGACTTGACCTCTCCCGTCAGCATATGGATGCTGAAATATTCGATCGGATCGGGCTTCATGTCGTCCTTCACGAAGCCGCGTTTGCGGGCGTAGACCAGGGGCTGGGCGGCCGAGACGCAGAAGGCCTCCATGGCGCCGGTGTACAGCACCTTTTCCGCCAGGGTGGTCATGTCGGTAAGGCTAATGCCGGCGGGCGTGTTGAATACCATCCAGCGGCCGTCCGGCGAGAAGGCCGGGAAGTTGAAGTAGAGCGACTGCGAATGGTCCTGGCTCGACAGGCGGACAATGCGGTGGCCGGTATCCTTATCTATCCAGTCTTTTGGCAGGTCCTTTGACACATCGGCAAGGACCGGGGTCGCTGCCGCGGCCACCCCAAAGGCCGCCGTGCCCAGTAGAAAATCGCGCTTGTTCATGGTGATGTTTCCTTATTGAGCCCCGGAAATGGTAATTTCGAACGGGCTGACCGGCAGGCCGTCACGGTTATACAGATTGACCACCGGTGCCCCGGCCCAGGCGTAGCGCACCTTTGTCGCGCCCGGCACGGCGTCCAACACGACGGTGTCGCCATCGAGCCGGGCGTCAGCCCAGGTACAGATTGTGCCGCACAACTCGAAGCCTAACGGCCGCAGACCGGACTGGGTGACCAGTCCCTGGCCTGTACGGGAAAAGCTGACGCGAATGGTGGCGCCGTCACGAACGGCCGCCAGCGGAACGGGCGAACCCGGCGTGTCGGGATGGCCGTAAATCACCCTTTCGGCTTCCAGGGTCAGGCGGCGCGCCACCTCCTGCTTTTCGGGCGAATGGATATCGCGCGGATTTCCAAGGTCGATGGCAACGGCCAGGCCCGTATTGGGTGTCGCGGCGACCGTGCGGCGCTGAACATCGCGAATACCGGCAAAGCCCGACTCTTCCGGTTGCAGGTTGGGATTGCCGTAATTGGTCAGTTGCACGACGAGGAACGGCAGGTCGCCACGGAACTGACGACGCCAGTCGCCGATCATTTCGGGCAGGAGGCGGGCATAGGCTGTGGGGTCTCCGACATTCTGCTCGCCCTGGAACCACAGGACGCCGGTCAGGCCGTAAGGGCCGATGGGGGCGATCATGCCATTATACAGGGTCGTATAGCCCTTGGCGCCGACCCACGGAATGAAGGGCGGATGCGGCAGGGTCTTGAAGTCGCCGGCGATCCTGTAGCGCCATGGTCCGGCCAGGCTGAGTTTGTCGGGACCGAGATCGAGAAACAGCTTGTCGGCCGTCGAACGCAGCCCCCCGCCGCCGCCTTCGTCGATGGCGCGCACGGCGATGATATTGTCGCCGGCGTGCAGCAAGCCGGCCGGCACGGGATAGGCGCGCTCGACGCGGTAGTCGATGGTTTCACCGACCTTGGCGCCGTTGACGAAGGTGGTGTCGCGTTCGTCGACAGTACCGAGGTGTAACGTCGACGGTTTGGCGGCCTGTTCCGCTGTCAGGGTGACGTGCTTGCGGAACCAGACCACACCGTCGAAATCGACCAGTTCGGGCCGGCCCAGCTCTTCCCAGACGCGCGGCAGGATCACCTCTCCCCAGGCCTGGTCATCGAGCGAAGGATCGTCCCAGCGGCCGGCGGTACCTGGATCGTTGGCGGCCGACCAGGGGCTTGTGCCGGCCTTGACCGCGGCGTCGGCGGCGGCCGGATCCTTGGCGTATTGCGCCAGGGTGTCCAGGCCGGCGTCGTAATTGCCGAGCGCCTTCAGACCATTGGCGGGCAGCCAGTCCTGGATGATCGAACCGCCCCAACTGCTGTGGATCAGGCCAACCGGGATATGGTGGGTCCTGGCGATCTCGCGGCCGAAGAAATAACAGACGGCGGAGAAGTCCGGCACGGTCTGCGGCGAAGCCGCCGCCCAGTGGATCTGCGACGGCGGCAGGCTGAGCGGCACGGGCGAGTTGCGGCGATCGAACTGCAGCAGGCGGACCGAGTCGTCGGCCGAGCGGGCGATTTCATCGATCATGTTGCGCGACTGGCGGACCATGAACTGCATGTTCGACTGGCCGGAGCACAGATAGACGTCGCCCAGCAGGATGTCGTGAACGGTCGTGGCCTGTGCACCGGCTGTCACCGTCAGGTCGTAGGGACCGCCGGCGGGCGTGGCCGGCAGATCCAGCCGCCACAGGCCGTCCTTGTCAGATCTGGCGCTGTAGTCGTGACCGACGAAACGCACGGTGACCGGACTTTTCGGCGCGGCCCAGCCCCAGACCGGTATGGGCCAGTCGCGCTGCAGGACCGCATGATCCTGAAAGAGGGGATGCAAAAGGGATTGGACCGGGGCATCAGCGGCCACCTGCGCTGCGGCGGGCGCGGTCAGAGCGGCGAACGTCCACAGCGCCGTCAGCAGAACAGCCCGCATCGCTTGTCTCCCTGATGGTTTTATCCTTACGCCCATGGTGAACCGGCCAGAGACCGAAATCAATCATAAATTTGCACATACGATCATAATTTGTCAAAAATTAACGCGCCGGATCTGCACCCGGCGCGCCAAAAATCTGGTTGATAATGTCGGAGACTACCAGATGATATGGCTGCTCACATCGGCTGCGACAGCGTGAACCACAGTGACGATATTGCCGCCACCCAGGTCGATGATCGTATCGAGACCCGATTGGGTGACGGTGATGCCACCACCATTGACCACGCCCGCACTGTAGGCGTGCAGCTCGATATGGTCGTTGTCCGAGCTGAGGAAATCGTTGAGCGTGTCTGTCCCGCTGGCGAGACCGAAGACGAAGGTGTCGCTTCCAGCACCGCCAATCAATGTATCCGAGCCCGCACCGCCGGTCAGGATATTGGCCCCGGCATTGCCCGTTACCTGGTCAGCTGCATCCCCACCCGCCGCATTGATATTAGCCGAACCGGTCAGGGTGACGGATTCGATCGACTGGCTGTTGACGGCGAAAGTGACCGAACTGTAGACGCGGTCGGTGCCTTCGCCTGCGGTCTCGTAAACCTTGTCACCGGCATTATCGACATAGTAGGTGTCGTCGCCGGTGCCGCCGATCAGGCTGTCGGCGCCTGCTCCGCCATTGATGACGTCGTTGCCGTCCAGTCCACGCAGGATGTTGCCGCCACTGTTGCCGGTGATCGTGTTGTTGAGCGTATTGCCGAAACCGCGCAGGTTCGCTGTACCGACCAGAGTCAGGTTTTCGAAATTGGCGCCCAGCGCAAAATCGACCGAGGCGCGGACCGCGTCGACACCGTCGCCGGCGGCGGTTTCAATGACGCGATCGCCGGCATCGTCAGCATAGTAGAGGTCATTACCGGCCCCGCCGTACATGGTGTCGGCGCCGCTGTTGCCGCTAAGCGTGTCATTACCGGCCAGGGCGCGCAGATCGTCATTGCCCGCACCTCCAAACAGATGATTAGCTCCAACATTGCCAGAGATGCGGTTGTTGAGCGCATTGCCCAGGCCGTCGATATCGGCCGTGCCGCGCAAGGCCAGGATTTCGACATCGGTCGGCAGTGTATAGGTGATCAGCGAAAAGACCCAGTCGGTGCCGGCGCCGGCCAGTTCCTGGACCTGGTCGCCGGCATTGTCGACATAGTAGGTGTCATTGCCAACGCCGCCGGCCATTGTATCCGCGCCTTGACGGCCATCGAGCGAGTCATTGCCCGAGGTGCCGAACAGCAGATTGGCGCCCGACATGTCCGTCGTCGCGGAGAAGGCCGAGTGATAGAGATCAAAGTTTGAGTCGAGCGTGCCGCTCCAGTTGACGGTGAAGCCGCCGCCGGCCGTCGCAACTACGCCGAGAAGGTGGACATTGGTGGCCATCGGATCATTGACCAGCACCGGCAAACCTAGGGCGTGGCCGGTACTGTCGAAGCGTCTGGCATAGATTGGGTTCGGCCCTGCCGATCCATTACCTGCCAACCAGGTAACGACGAAACCGCCGTCGTTCAACACGGTGACAGCGGTGGCGGGCTGATCGACAAACGCACCGGCCTGGGTGGCTTCGGACACGGGGTGGCCGGCCGAGTCGTAGGTTCTCACGACCACCACGGGCTGGTTGGTGGTCCTGTCGTAGTCGTTCCAGGTCATGATGAAGCCGTCACCCTGCCAGCGGGTCAGGGTATCGCCGACCGTGTCGATCAGGTTGCCGGAGGGGCCGGTGGGGGCGATCAGGAAGCCGGGCCCAGTGGGATTGCCTGTCGCATCGTAGAACTGACCATGCGTCTTGGCATCAAGACCGAACCAGACCTCGACGAAGCCTCCGTCCACAACCGCGGTAATGGGCGTATTATATAGCGAGCGGACCGTCTGGCTGCTGACGCTGGTACCATCCACGTGGAAGATCGCCGTGTTGCCGATCGTACCGAACTGCCACGTAAACAGAAGATCGCCGGAATCGAGCTGTGCAAAGGTCGGCAGCGAGGCGAGGGCGTGGGTGACAAGGGTACGAGCTGCCACGGTGTCGCCGTCGGCGCTGAAGACGTGGAAATCGTCGGCAAAATAGACATCACGCTCCATGCCTTCGAAGCGATATCTGTCGAGGACGGCATAGCCTTCCGCCAGGGCGATAATCCTGAGAGAGTCGTTTTGGACGTTGGCAATGGGACGGGGATCGCCCAATGCCGTGCCATCGGCGGCATAGCGTTGCAGTACATAATAACTGTCAATGGGGTCATCCGTCACGACCGTGATCTGGACGATATAGGTGCCGTCGCTCAGGACGACAGCGCCCGGCGGTGGCAGGGTATCGCCCTGGGGAACGTCAGCGTCGTGCGTCAGTATGGTGGTCATTGCCTTTTTTCCTTCCTAGTCGATCCAGCGCAGACCAGGACGGGCCTGAGCGGAACAGTCCGAGCGCGTCACGGCCCGGCTACCAGATAATATGGCTGTTCACATCGGCTGCGACAGCGTGAACCACAGTGATGAAATTGCCGCCGCCCAGGTCGATGATCGTATCGAGACCCGATTGGGTGATGGTGATGCCGCCGCCATTGACCACGCCCAGGCTATAGGCGTGCAGCTCGATACGGTCATTGTCCGAACTGAGGAAATCGCTGATCGTGTCTGTCCCGCTGGCGAGACCGAAGACGAAGGTGTCGCTTCCAGCACCGCCGATCAGGGTGTCCGATCCCGCACCGCCGGTCAGGATATTGGCGCCGGCATTGCCCGTTACCTGGTCAGCTGCATCCCCACCCGCCGCATTGATATTAGCCGAACCGGTCAGGGTGACGGATTCGATCGACTGGCTGTTGACGGCGAAAGTGACCGAACTGTAGACGCGGTCGGTGCCTTCGCCTGCGGTCTCGTAAACCTTGTCACCGGCATTATCGACATAGTAGGTGTCGTCGCCGGTGCCGCCGATCAGGCTGTCGGCGCCTGCTCCGCCATTG